>CAYMAS010000004.1:0-127402 GCA_964388485.1 uncultured Tepidisphaerales bacterium
GCGAAGACCTCCTTGCAGAAGCCGTTGACGATCATGTTGACCGCGTCGTCGAGCTCGATGCCGCGGCTGGCGCAGTAGAAGAGCTGTTCTTCGCCGATCTTGCTCGTGCTCGCCTCGTGTTCGACCTTGGCGGACGGGTTGCGGACGTCGATGTACGGCTCGGTGTGGGCGCCGCACTGGTCGCCCAGGAGCAGGCTGTCGCACTGGGTGAAATTGCGGGCGTTGTCGGCCTTCTTGTTGACCTGGACGAGGCCGCGGTAGGTGTTGTTGCCGCGCATGGCAGAGATGCCCTTGGAGATGATCGTGGACTTGGTGTCCTTGCCGATGTGGATCATCTTCGTGCCGGTGTCGGCGATCTGGCGCTTGCTGCTGACGGCGACGCTGTAGAACTCGCCCTGGCTGCGGTCGCCCAGGAGGATGACGCTGGGGTACTTCCAGGTGATGGCCGAGCCGGTTTCGACCTGGGTCCAGCTGATTTTAGCGTCCTCCATCGCCTTGCCGCGTTTGGTGACGAAGTTGTAGATGCCGCCCTTGCCGTCGTCGTCGCCGGGGTACCAGTTCTGGACGGTGCTGTACTTGATGTCGGCCCCCTTGAGGGCGATCAGCTCGACGCAGGCGGCGTGGAGCTGGTTCTCGTCCCGCATCGGCGCGGTGCAGCCCTCGAGGTAGCTGACCTTCGCCCCCTCGTCGGCGATGCGGAAGTAGGTGCTCAGCTCCATCGGGCAGTCGACGCCCTTGGGGACGTAGACGAAGCTGCCATCCGTGAAGACGGCGCTGTTGAGCGTCGCGTAGTAGTTGTCGCGGTAAGGGATGACGCTGCCGAGGTACTGCTTAACGAGCTCCGGGTGCTCTCGGGCGGCTTCGCCGAAGGACATGAAGATCACGCCGGCCTTTTTGAGCTCTTCCTGAAACGTCGTCTTGACGCTGACGCTGTCGAAGACGGCATCGACGGCGACGCCGCGTTTGGTCATCTCGCCGACGACATCATCGCCATCCGTAGTCGCCGCATCTTCGACGCCAAGCAAGGCTTTCCGCTCGTCGAGCGGGATGCCGAGCTTGTCGTAGACGGCCAGTAGCTCGGGATCGACCTCGTCCAGGCTCTTGTACTTCGCCTTCTTCGGGGCCGAGTAGTAACGCGTTGCCTGGTAGTCGATCGGGTCGTAGTGGAGCTTGCCCCAGTGGTGGGGCTCGTCCATCGTCTCCCACACACGGAAGGCCTTGAGCCGCCATTCGAGGAGCCAGTCGGGCTCGTCCTTCTTGGCGGAGATGAAGCGGACAATGTCCTCGTTCAGGCCAAGCGGGGCCTCGTCGGCTTCGATGTCGGAGACGAAGCCGTACTTGTACTCTCGGCTGGCTAGGGCATGAATTTCTTCGTCAGTCGTTGGCACGGGACACTCTATGCAGACATCGATCCGCAGAGGCTGCTGACCGGACGGAGTGGTCGTTTCAGACCTTTCGCGTCTCGTGGTAAGCTCTTGCTTGTGGAGCGGATCCTTGACATCGGGCTGGCGATCCTGTTGCTGACGTGTGCTGCGGGCGGTAATGCGATCTACGCGTTCGGTGGCGAAAAGCTGGAGCTGGATCAGGCCTCGGCCGGTGAGAGCTTCCAGATCGTCACAGCTGGGGCGGTCGTGCGTGAGGGCACCTTGGAGGGTCAGACGCTCGAGACGCCGGCTGTTCGTGGTCGATTGATGACGACGCTCCATGTCGGCGATGCGGCCCAACCGCTCGTCCTGCTTCCGCCGCGGGAGCCGCTTGAGCACGCTCTCGACGTCATCGTCGTCGGCTCGCCCGATGCCGCGGTCGCTCGGGTTCTTCCCGACGTCACCTTTGTCAGCCGGCCGCTGGCGATCCGACTCCAGACGCCGGATGCCGTCATCGTCGCCGCAGGTGCCTTGGACGATCTGCCCGCTCGCGAGCACCAGATTCTTCGCAACCTCGCCGACAATGGCACGGCGGTTCTCGTCCTGTCTCATGAGCACGATGTATTCAATGCCAAGGTCCAAGCTGCCGATGCTCCGCCGTTGACTTGGAAGCCCGACCCGCTCATCGACCGCCTTCGCAATGTTCTGCTCGACGAGGATCTGCAACCCTCGGGCGAACTGCGACTCTTTGAACCTGCGGCCGAGCAAGCCAACGGGCTGGCCCCGCAAACTGACGAAGGTCGCCCTGCCGCCATGTTACGCGACGGCAACATCGTTCTTTGGCAACTACCATTCCCGTCCGGCGATGCCCGACTGACGCTGCTGGTCGATGCCTTTCTCCACGAATCCGCCTCCCAATGAAAACGCTCCTTTGCCTCCTCGCCCTCTGCGTCGCCACCGCGACTGTGTCAGCACAGACGACGCGACCTTCGACGTCAACCGTCACCGTGGCCGTCTTCGACTTCGATGCGGACGGCCCGGCCGTCGGCGACGTCGGCGGACAGGTCGCCGAGGTCGTCGCTGCACTCCTGACGGCCGAGCCGTCGTTGCGGCTGGTGGACCGGGCGGCGATGGAGCAAGTCGTCGACGAGCTCGAACTCGGTGCCAGCGGGCTTGTTCAAGCCAATGCCCCCAAGGCGGGCAAGCTCGTCGGCGCGGAGCTGCTCGTCGTCGGCCGGGTTTTTCAGATGGGCGACGTGAGCTACTTGTCGGTCCGCGTCATTGGCACCGAGACGAGTCTGGTCAAGCCGGTGCTCGTGCAGGCGGCGGTCGATCGCGACGGTCCGCCTCTGGACGATCTGGCTCGTGCAGCGGCAAAGGAATTGGCGACGACGATTCGCGACCACAGCCATGACCTGTTGTCGAAGCCAGTCGCCGATCCTCTGCCTGCCGCCATCAACGCGATGCGGCAGGCCCTGCGTGATGACGTCCGCAGCGTCTACGTCCGGGTGCCCGAAACCCACTTCGGCAACGCGCGCGGCCGGGATCCGGCGGCGGAGACGGAACTGGTCAGCGTCTTCCGTCGAGCCGGACTCGATATCGCATCCGATGCCGGTGATGCCGACTTCGTCATCGAAGGCGAGGCTTTCAGCGAGTTCGGCACGCGGCTGGGCGATCTCGTTAGCTGCTCGGCCCGCGTGGAGACGCGGCTCGAAGATGCCGACGGCAACAACCTCTTTGCCGGCCGTAGCGTCGCTCGGGCGGCCGATCTCGGTGAGCAGTCGGCTGGAAAGCAAGCTCTCGAACGTGCCGGTACCGCAGCAGCGACCGAGCTGATGGATGCGATGGTCAAGCACATCGAGACGCCATGAAACAGCTGACGTTGCTGCTGGTTTTGCTGGTTGCGACGTCCTTGTCAGCTAGGGAGGTGACGGTCGCGTTCGTCCCGATCGGCGACGAGCGGGTCGAACGGATCACCCTGCTGGCGGAAGCGAGATTGGCGACCGTCGATGGCATAACGCTCGTTGATCGGCAGACCCTCGAAGCCACGTTCGACGAGCAGGCGCTGGCGGCTCTTGCCGGTGCCGCGCGACAGGCGACGGCTGCCGAATCACGGCAGCGGCTAGGTAAGCTGTCGCGGGCCGACGTGCTCGTCGTGATCGATGCGGGACGCGGCGATGATTTGCTCGTTACGGCCATTGACGTCGCCACCGGCCTACGCCTGGAGCGGCATGAGGTGCCCGCCGAAGCTGCCGCGGTGTCGGCTGCCACGGTCGAGGCGATCGAGCGGCATCGTGCGGGCATCCGACAGGTCGTCGCGGTGATGCCGTTCCGGTCGGAGGACCTGTCGCGACAGCGGGACGGGTTGATTGAGTCGTTTGCCGACGTGTTGAGAAAGCGGCTATCACAGCAGGCCGGCACGCTGGTGGTCGAGGTGAACGAAGCGCGTGCCGTCGCCACGGAGTTCGACCGATCTGACGGCGACGAACACGTCGAGCGTCCGGCGGCGACAATAATCGACGGCAAGTTCCATTCGCTCGATGGCGATGCGGTTCGCGTCGAGGTGAACCTGCGACGCGAAGGTCGATCAATGTCGGTGGAGCACGTCGCTACGTCGGCGGCCACGGCAGCGGCGTGGCTGGCGACGGCGGATGAAGCGGTGCCCAGTGACTGGTTCGAGACTCGACCGCCCGCTCCCGCTGCTGCTGCGGAGGAAGCAGGGGATCTCGATCAACGCGCCGCCGAGTTCGCCAAGCTCGGCGACTGGCAGCAGGCCTACCACCTTGCCGAAGCCGCCTTACTTCTAGAGCCCTCCACACGTCGTCGGCAGCACGTGGCACTCTATGCAGACGAGTTCGGCGACCTTGTTCGCGAAAGGGGATGGCAGACACGCGACGACCGGCAGCGGAAACAGGCCGAAGACGATGAGCGGGAGCTTCGCGAGCGGGGTTGGGATCAGCTCGTTCGCTGGTCGTATGCCGAAGCGCTCGATCGCAAACACCACAACCTGATCCGCGGCTACCTGGTTTATTTCGGTCAACAGTCAGCCGAACAGGCTGCGGCGAAGCGGCGAGACGTCGTTGGCATCTACGGCCAGACGGTGCATCGTGCGAACCGTGATGCGTGGATCAAGCTTCTGGACCTGCTCAATCAGGAGCTCTTCGGGTTTGAACGAGATCAGGCCCATCAGAAAGACGGCAACGGTTGGCTGTGGCAGCGAACGTCGAAGATCGAGGGCGACTTCAACCATGCGATCGCGGTGGAATTGCTCAAGATGCCCACTGTGCAAGCGGACGACTTGCGAGAGCTATATCAAGGCATCTGGAGTCACTCCCAAGCCTCGCCGGAAGTCGAACGACGGCTTGACCGGCTGCGGGACCTGAAGCATCCCGTTGCTGACGAAGCGGTGCGTCTGCTCGTCAAGGAGATGGAGGAAGCCGCGGAATATGATAGGAGGAGTGCCACTCGGCCTCGCCAGGTTCGGCGGCCGACGAGAATGGGCCAGTCGGAGGATCCGGCCGTGACGCTCACGCTCGTGACCGATTGGACCACCCGCTTCGGCGGCTGGTTCGTGCTAGACGAGGCGAGCGACACTGACATCTTCTGGACGGTTCATCACGATGGCGGCAAGCTATGGCGGCTTCCAGCGCAAGGTGAGCCGGTCCTGCTTTCAGAAGGCATGCTCCCGGCAGGGTTCTCGCAGGCGACGTTCGACGGCAGGTGGCTGTGGCACCTGGCGAAGGACGATCAGGGCCGGGCCCGGCTCGTCGCCGTTGATGCCCGAACAGGTGAACGTCGGGCTCTTGGCGTCGAGCACGGTTTGCCGCCGGATCTGCCACGATTCGTCACTATGGCGGCTGTAGGCGAGGGTCGCGTCGCCTTCGGTGCCCAGATGGGCCCGCGGACGTCACGGCGAACATATGTCGTCCTCGCCTCACTCGAGCCGGCGTCGATCGACCGCATCATCGAGGTGCGGGAGCACGATCAGTCCTACCGGCCAAGACTGCACCGCCTGGCGGATGACGATGCGACGCTCGTGCTGTTCCGCTATCAGCAGCCACCGCTCCTCATCGACGCGGACCGGCCCCAACCGATCGTCGGCGAGATCGACTTGCCGCATCACCCTTACCTGCGGGCCGTCTACGACTTCGCCGGTCACACCTACGTTGCAGTTGGAAGAAACACGCACTCTGGCTCAACTTTCCGCCTCGATGCAGAGTCACTCGAAGCCGATCTCGCCAGCTCGCTTCCGCCGCGACATGAGGGCGTGCTGGTTGTCGGCGATCTGCTCTTTTCCCGCTCCCACGGCGGCCCGCTGCAGGTGGCGAGCGATCCGACCGACCGGTTCCGCCTCGTCCCGACGCGTTGGCCCGAGCGAACGATGATGCAGGATTCTCTGCTGTTCCGAACAAGCCGGCACGGGTTCGTCATTCACGCGCCGTACGAACTCAAGACGTGGCAGATCGATGTAGCGGAGGACGTGGTCGAGCGTTCGGTCGATCCCTACGACGACCTGTAACGGAACAAGAAGAAGACCGCGGGCGAAACCCGTGGGCCTTGAGCTCTCGCAACCGGTGTGGGAACTACGCTGTAAAGCTGCTGCCGCAGCCGCAGGTGCTGGTGGCGTTAGGGTTCTTGAAGACGAAGCCCGTGTGCAGGCCTTCGCCGTGGAAGCCGACTTCAACGCCTTCGAGGTAGAGCAGGCTCCGCTCGTCGCAAACGAGACGGAGATTTTGACTCTCCATCATCTCTTCGCCCTCTTCGGGGCCATCGTCGAGTTCGACGAGATCGAGCGTGTACTGGAACCCACTGCAGCCGCCGCCTTTGACGCCGACACGCAGGTAGGTCTTGGCTTCGTCGAGTTCCTGGTCCTTGATGTACTCACGAATCTCGTCAGCCGCCGACTCGGTCAGGCTAATGGGCGAGGAAGCAGTCTGGGGACGGTCGAGGGTGGCAGTATCGCTCATGGGGCTCCTTACGTCGTGAATCGGGTCGAGGTGCGTCCCACTATACACGCTCAACCGCGACGGCGTTGCAATAACGTACCGACCGTCGTGACGATCAACCCGAGCGTCGCAGGTTCCGGAACGACGACATCCACGAAGACGAGGCGGTGATCGCTGGAGGTGAACCCGCCGTTGCCGACAAGGCCGAACAGCGGATCGTCGCCCTCAGGCCAAAAGACGCCACCACCGACGAGGTCAAGGCCGGCCTTGCTGGGCAGTGCGTAATCGACCCGCAGATTGCCAGGCGAGCCGTCGCCGAAATCGGCGGTGTCGAACCTCGGATTGCCGGTGTGCTGGTTGTTGATCCCACCTTGCCGATCCGCCGCATCAACGCCGCCGTCGCTGCCGGGGGTGAGGCTGGTATCGATGAGGTCGTTCAGGAGCAACTGATCGGCTGCGGCGAGCCCATTGAGGGTCAGCGAGTCGCCGTCATTGGGGTCGCTGTTGTAGTCGCCGACAATGACGAAAGCTTCGTTCTCTTCGAGCCCGCCAAAGGTGCCACTGTCGTCGTAAATGGCGTCGTTGCCTTCGATATACTCGGCCCAGAAGCGGATCTCGTCGAAGTTACGCTTGCCGTTGCGATCTTCGGGACCGTCGAAAACGGGCGGCGTCGGGTGGGCGGCGAGAAGGTGCACTTCGTTGCCGTCGACGTCGAGCGTTACGTCCCAATGGCTTTTGGAGCTGAGGCGGAGGTTGTCGATCTCGTCCTGGCTGTAGAAGCCGTCGAGATTCTGACCGGCGGGCGACGGATCGTTCGTCAGCAAGTTGCCCGGCAGGTCCTTCCAAAGGAAGTTCTGGAAGGTGCGGACGTCGGTGATCGGCACCTTCGAGTAGACCGCCATGCCGAACTGGCCTGGAAAGTTGCCGAAGCCGAAGGCATCGCCGGGATCGTTAGGAGACGCGTTGCCGTCGTTGTCGAGGTCGAACCCGCTGTAGACGCCCGTATTGCTCGGGGCGGCATAGCGAAACGGGTAGTCGATCCCGGTCGAACCTTGCGGCAGGCCGAGGAAATTCTGTGGCACCGCGAGGTAGTCGTCTGCAAAGACGTTCAGCGGCGCGCTCGGCGTCGCCGGGTCGACGTAGTCGAACTCGTTGACGAGGACGACGTCAGGATTCGTCCGCTGGATGATTTCGGCGATGATGCGGGCCTGCGGGCTGCCGTTGACGAGCTCGTTCTGCAGCTGTCCGGGTCCGCTCCGATTGAGGCTGGCGTTGAAGGAGGCGATGCGTAGCGGCTCTGCCGCGGTGGCGGTGGTCGTCAAGAACGTCGTCGCGATTAGGGCATAGCGAAGCATGCGAAGCTTGTACCGCAAAGCATGTTTAGATCCGATGGGTGAAATCAGACGCTTCGCACGAAGTCACGCGGCTTGCATCAGCCGGACTCATGAAGCAGTGGTTTCAATCCAGCACGTCCACAACCTCGCCCTGCGGCGCCCGGCCGCCTTCGACGTTGGTGTCGTGCAGGGCTGTCACGTAGCCGCTGACGATGATGAGGTCGTTGTAGCCGAGCCGGCCGTGGAAGGCGGGCATGCCGCGCTCAGCGATGCCTTTGTCCGTGATCTCCAGGACGTCGAACGCGGTTTTCGCAGCAATCCACTGGTTGTCTGTCAGATTCGGCGCCGTCACCGTGCCGCCGCCGGAACGGCCGTGGCAGGAGGCGCAATTCGCAGCGAAAATTGCCTGACCATGAGCAAGCAGAGCATCATCGCCACGGACGCGGGCGAGGCTGGAGGCGTCGTACTTGAGCTGATCGAGCTGCCCGACCGCAGCATCGGCTTCAGCCTGCAGCTGCCGCGTGTAGCGTCCGGCGGCACCCACCTGCTCGCCGCTTAGGGCGAACACCGCAATGTATCCGATGCCCCAGGTGACGAGGCCGACGATGACAAGCTTGAGCCAGAGGGGCGTCGGGTTCATGGCGTCTCCTGGCGGCCGAGGGTCTGGAGGTAGGCGATCAATGCCACGACTTCACGATCGGCGAGGTAGGCTGGTGCACCGCGAGCTTCGAGTTCGGCGGCAAGGGCCTCGGCTTGAGGTCGGGCGTCATTGGGCAGGTCGACCTGGTTGTCGAGCAACCTTGGCATCGCCGGCATCAGACTGTGGGGCATGACCTGCTGGGGCGACTCGAAGTGCCGCAGGTGCCAAGTCGCGTCGAACTTTCCGCCGATACGGGCCAGGTCCGGGCCAACGCGGCGGATGCCGACGAGGTCGGCGTCGTGTCGCGCGGGCGGCGGCGTCGGGTCGCCGTAGCGTCGGGTTTCACCGAGGATCGGGCGGATCACTTGAGTGTGACACTGGTTGCAGTTGTAATCGCGGTAGATCTGCCGGCCGATGCTTTCGAGCGGGGACAACTCTCTGACCGGCATCGACGCGGTGGCGGCGTGGCCGGCAGTTGTTGCGGCAAGGAAGATCGCCAACACGGCAAAGGGTGCCAGCGCCAGCAGGATCGGGCGAATCTCAAGCCGGCGATGCCATGCCAGCGAGGCGGCAGCATCGAGTCTGCCGGCCATCGGCAGCATCGTCTCCTCGCCGTCGTACCGATGTGGTTTGGTTGGCGAAGGCGGACCCAGCAGTCGCGGCAGCGTCGGCCGAAACCCCGTCCTGAACGCAGTTCGCACCGCGAGGAGGAAGCCGAGCAAGGCAAAGCCCCAACCCAGAGCAGTCAGCCCGTAAAGTGGAACCGTCGCCCGCGTCGTGTCGACGACGTTCGGGAAGCGCAACCCGCCGTTCGGTGTGAGCGTCTGCCACATCAGGCCGCGTCCGATGCCAGCGAGATGCCCGGGAATGCCAACGAACGCGACGGCGGCGATCACCAGCCAGAAGGCGGCGAAGCCCAGAATCGGCCGTCGCTCCAGACCCGGCCGCGCCGCCTCGGTCGCGCGGAAAGTCGCGATGACGAGGCTGAGCACGACCAACAGACGAAGGTCGTGGGCCGTCGTTTGCCATGCAGTAAATTGGCCGACAGCCTGGAAGTGGACGAGCGACAGAAGCAAACCGTCTGCGGCGACGACGAGCAACCCGACTATGCCCAGCGTCAGCCAGCGGCCTTGCGGCGTGACGAGGTCTCCCAGCGGCTTCGTCGCGAGCAGGTTGTAGACACCGGCCAAAGTGCCAGCGAGGACCAGGAAGCCACCCGTCGTACCGAGAGCTGCGAGCAGTGCAGGGCCGCCGGTGTGGTGCAGGTTGGCGAGGCCGACTGCGACGGCGCCGAGGAGCATCAGCCACAACTGGACGATGGCGAGTCGATGACTTCGCCACGTCCCGGCGAGGCGATAGGCGATGGCGAAGGCGGGCAGGATGAGGCCAAAGCCTGTCCAACTGCTGGCGGTCATCAGTCGCACGGCCAGCGGCGGCTCGATGACGCGGCCGAGCAGGTCGATCAAGATCGTTGCCGCCAAGCCGCCTATCGACGCCGCCGCGAACCACGTCGACGGCGAGCGGTCCGGCCATGACCAGAAGAGTCGGCCGATCAGCAGTATCATGACCGACCATGCCGTTACCGTCGGCAACGATTCGGCGGCAACGGTGGTCGGTGCCTCAGCACCGGCAAAGACCAGCCAGACGATCGACGCCTGCCACGCCCAGAAGCCGATGCCGGTGTGCGACCGCGGCTCCGGCAAGATACCCGGCCGCGTACGTCGCGAACCGGCGGCGATGGCAAAGAGCGTGTTGAAGACGACGCCCAGGACGAGCAGCTGCGTGACGATCGGTCGCCAGAAGGCGAAGAAGCCGCCTTCGTGGGCTGAGGCGATTTCCTGCAGTACCTCGCTCCAGCCGATGTGGCCGGCGAGTCGAAGCGATTCCGCCCAACCCGGCATCGGCAATGCGAGCGCCGTCATACTCGCCTGCAGGAGCCCGAGCCCGCCCCAGATTGCTGCGGCTCGTAGCCAGGCAGCATCGAGTTGCCGGTCAGCCGAGGGATGATAATGACCTTGGTCGTACATGCGACGTAAGACGAGTGCGTAGGCAGAACCATCATCGACTGCCCGACCTCGTGGCCCAAGCGGGCGGCCTGCGGCAACTCGCCGCCCTTCCGGCTCGCATGCCTCGCCCGTTTCGCCGATGATTAAAGCACCGTGTTCTCCTTTTATCGTGTGCTCATCGGGATCATCTTGATCGGCCTCATCGCCAGCGTCGCGACGTTGCAGGCAGCGCGCGGCTCGGGTGTGCTCTATGCGATCAAGCAGAATTTGCTTGAATCACCTGAACGCCTGCCGCCCAGGCCGCCGGAACTGATCCGCGACTACCCGCCCGTCGACCCGCGACTGGGCTTCACCCGCAAGGTGCAGGACAATGCCGTCGACACGCGATTTACCTGCATCGAGTTCGGCCCGGATGGCCTGCTGTGGGCCAGCGACGTGACCGGCAAGCTCTACCGGTTCCCCGTCCACAGCGACGGCTCGCTTGGGGTGCCGGAGACGATCACAGCGATCATCGACCATGCCGGCGGTCCACGGCTAGTTGTCGGCTTTGCCTTCAGCCCGAGCGGCAACGAGCTGTACGCGACCAGCAGCTACCCGGCCCTGCTCGATGCTCCGGACTTCAGTGGTGAACTCCTCAAGTTGAGCGGTCCAGACCACTCAATAGTCGAGAAGCTCCTCGTCGGCTTGCCCCGCAGCGTCGGCGATCATGCGACGAATCAGCCGGTGTTTGGTCCCGATGGTGCGTTGTACATCCCGCAGGCGTCCAACACTGCGACCGGCGGGACCGACGAGACCTGGGGCATGCGGCCGGAGCGGACGCTCAATGCTGCGATCCTCCGGCTTGATCTGAAGAAACTCGCCGGGCACGAGTTGCCGCTGGACGTAACGACTGAACGACCCGGCCACGGCTACGACCCGCACGCGAGCGACGCCCCGCTGACGATCTACGGCCACGGCATTCGCCTCGTGTACGACCTCGAATGGGTCGATCTGCCCGGTCGCGGCTGGACGCTCTTCGCGCCGACGAACGGCTCGTCGCCCGGTGGCACGTTGCCAGCTGATCCGGCGAGCGGTTTTCCCGGCAAAATCGATTCGCCGTACAACGAGCACGATTGGCTCCACCGCGTCGAAGCCGGCATGTACCACGGCCACCCCAACCCTTCGTACGGCACCTTCGTGCTCAACGGCGGCAACCCGACCGATGGCCCAGACCTGTGGGAAGTGCCCGACTACCCGATCGGCACTCAGCCCGACCCGAACTATCAGCCGGCCATCCTCGACTTCGGCCGGCACGAATCGTCCAACGGCGTCGTTCTTTACCATGGCCAAAGCGACAGCTACACCGATCGCATCCTTGACGGCACCCTGATCGTCTGCCGCTACTCCTCCAGCAGCGACCTCGTCGCTGTCCGCCTGACTGACGAAGGCGACGCAGCCGAGATGATCGAAGGCATTCCGGGGCTCATCGGCTTCGGCGACCCGCTCGACGTCTGCCAGGACCCTTCCACCGGCAGGCTCTACGTCAGCGACTTCGGGCGCGAACACATCGCGCTGCTCGAACCGCGGCGCTGATTCTTACCGACGCCCGCGTAGCGGTGCCTTGCCGACGCTGCGGCGACGACGAGGCGGACCCTTGGGCTCGGGGGCGACGTCCTCGACCTCACCGTTCTTCTCTGCATCGGCGGCTTTGAGTTCGTCTTCGCTGAGACGTTTGACCTCGTTGGTTCCGCCGGCGAAGCCGTTGATGGTCCCGCGCGGAATCTCCATGTTGATGAGCATCTCGATCCGCGTCAGCTCCTGACCCTGGTCGGGCGTGACGAACGTGTAGGCCTTGCCCTCCATGCCCATGCGGGCGGTTCGGCCGATGCGATGGACGTAGGCCTCGGGGTCCTCGGGCACGTCGTAGTTGATGATGTGCGAGACCCCCCGCACGTCGATGCCGCGGCTGGCGAGGTCGGTGGCGACGAGGACGTCGAACTTCCGGTCGCGGAAGCCCTTCATGACCTTCTCCCGCTTCGACTGGTTGAGGTTGCCGTGGATCTCCTGGACGTCGATCCCCTTGGCGGTGAGCTTCTTCGTCAGCTTCTCGGCCCCGCGCTTCGTGCGTGTGAAGACGATTGATAGCTCCGGCTTTTCATCCTCGAGCAACGCCAGGATCAGGTCGCCCTTGTCGTAGCCGCTGACGGGGATGTGATACTGCTCGACCAGCTCCACCGTCGGCGACTCGTCGGCGCCGGTGGCGACGAGCTTTTCCACGTCGTCGTTCCGCATGAACGTCCTCGCCAGCTTCTCAATCTCCGGCGAGAGCGTGGCGCTGACGAACATCGTCTGCAGCTCGTCATCCGGCAATTCCGGCACGTCCTGCTCGTCGCCAGCGTCGGCGTAATCGGGCTGAATCTTGATGCCATAGACCTCTCTGACACGATTTCGCCGATCCAATCCATCGTTGACGCTCTTGAGAATCTTGCGGATGTCGTCGCGAAAGCCGATGTCGAGCATGCGGTCGACTTCATCAAGGACGACGAACCGCATGTTGCAGAAGTCGAGCACGCGGCGCTCGATAAGGTCCATGATCCTCCCCGGCGTGCCGACGATGATCTCAGGCGAGTGCTTGAGCGTCTGCATTTGCTTGGCGATGCGATCACCGCCGTAGCAGCAGGCGACGCGAAGCTTCGTGTGCTTCGCGAGCATCGTCAGCTCCGCCTCGATCTGCACAGCCAGTTCACGCGTCGGGGCGAGGATGATCGCTTGCGTCGCGTAGCCGTGGACGGCTTCACACAGAATGGGAATCCCGAAGGCGGCGGTCTTGCCGGTGCCGGTGCGTGCCTGGCCGAGGATGTCGTGTCCATCGAGCGCCGGCGGGATCATGAGCGCCTGGATCTCGCTGGGCTTCTCGAAGCCAGCGTCGGCGAGGCCGCGCAGGACATCGAGGTCGACATCGAGTTGTTTGAACGCTTGGGGAAGTGGTGGGTGTTTGGCCTTGGCGGTCATTGGGATGTCAATACGTCTGGCAGGAGTGCGGCCGGACGATCAAGGGACGCCGCGCCGCGCGTCGCACCCAGGTGGTGCGTGACGCGGCGGAGGGTAGGGAGCCTGAGAGGCCGGAAACGAATTGTTTGTATGCGAGACCTGGCGACCAGTTATGCGTTTGGAAGCGGGTCAACCCTGATCCAGAAGGCATCGACCGGTTGACCTGAGGTTAGAACAGTCGACTGGTAAGCGAACTGACCGCCGTTAGCCAAAATCACCCGGCGGCTTCGATAATTGTTGGCGTTGCAAGTGACAAGGACGTTTTCAACCTTGAGCCGCCGTAGCTGCAAGAGCGAGAGCCTCAGAATCTCTCGCCCGTAGCCGAGGCCGCGATGATCCGGGTGGATGAAGTACCCGACATGCCCCCCCTCGATGCGAAGGCTCTCTGTCAGTTCGTGCCGCAGCCGCGTCTCTCCGAGCAGCCTGCCGTCCGAGCGGACGAGGAACAGCGTCGTCTGCTGAACCAGTCCATCTGACAGATTTTGGCCGGCAGCAAAATCGCTAAGCAATCGCAGGAACGATTCGGCGGCTTCGGGAACGTGACCGATGAGGTTGAAGCCATCGCCAGTCTCGCCCAGTGCCTTGGCCCGCTCGAGCATCTCGCGATGCTGCTTGAGCAAAGGGATTGTCGGTCGGACCAGTCTCAGCTCACTCACGGGGTTGGTGTAGTGGAGGCGTTGACGGATACCCAATCGTGAAAGCGTTGGCAGCATCCGGTCACGGTGGAGGTTGCTCAAGATTTCATGTGGACGCGTGGCAGCGGGAGCCGCCGCAGTAGTATGCGACGATGTACCACATTCGCCAGTTCAAGCCGGCGTTGTACATGCTGGTGATGCTCGGCATCTCCGGGTTTTGCCTTGCCGCGGCGCTTCCCGGGTGGTTCGTTGTCGCTGCAGGCCTGATCGTGCTGAACGCGATGCTCGTCAACGCCGGCCGATTTAAGCCAATCCCGCGGCTTGTGGCGAACCTGCTCACGCTCGTCGCGGGCGTGTACACCGCGTTACGTGTCATGGACGGAGAGGTGCCGGTCACCCCGGTCGGGCTCTTCCTACTCATCCTGCAGGTCGTCAAGCTCTATGAGCAACGTGGCAACCGGGACTTCGGGCAGTTGATCGTTCTGTCGCTCCTGACGATGGTCGCCGCAGCGATGCTGCCGGGCGGGACGTCGCTGCTGTTCGGCATCATGCTGCTGATCTGGGTGGTGCTCTCGCTCTACACGTGCCTGCTCTTTCACCTGAAGGTTGAGGCCGATTCGGCCAGTCGGTATCTACAGAATGCGGGTCCGGTGGCTGTTCAGACGCAGAAGGAGCTGTCGATGGACCCGCGGCTCCGGCAGGACGAGCGGCGGCTGCCAAGTTCGCTGCGTCGGCTGACGACCGTCGTCGCCATCGCCGGCGCGGTGTCGGCGGTCGTCATTTTCCTAGGATTTCCCCGCGGCGGTGGCCGATCCTTCCTGATGCCGCAGCTGAGGCAGACGCAGACATCGACCGGCTTCAGCGACTCCGTCGACTTCCAGGACATTGCCCGCATCCAGCAGAACAACGAACTCGCAGCGCACCTTCAGATCGATGGCACCGCCGTCGGGCCAATCTACCTCCGAGGCAACGCTTTGGACGAATATCAGGGCGATCCACGCTACGCCGGAGCTTGGGTCTGGCGTCGCAGTTCGTGGCTGGAGGGCTTCTATGGCACCAAGAGCATCTTTGGCGGCGGCATGACTTCGACGCGGCAGATGGCCCGAGCGAACGACCGACTGATCGAGCACCACGTCGAACTGCGGTCGGATCCCGGCCAATCGCTCTTCACAATCGACGGCCCCGTCGCGGTGTCGGCTGAAACGCATCAGCCGACGAATCTGGAGTTGCGGGTTGGCCGTGATGGCACCTTGGCTCTGGAGCGACGCGGTCGCCTCAGAAGCTATCGCGTCCTCAGCACCGGCCGGACACCTGTTGCAAGTGCTCCTTTGCCGGCGGATGCGTTGGAATCGATCGAGTCGGGCGAAGTCGACGCGGAGGCAGAGTTTCGCTTCGACGTCACGCGACTCGCCGGACCCTATCGCCGGACCGAAATGCTGCGGCTCGCAACCCTTGATCGTCTACAAGGCGGTGATTTGGCTGAGCGGCTGCGGCAGATGGAAGCTGGTGAACGCACGCTCTACGAGCAGAACCGCCTGGGTCTGGCCCACGGCGAGCGTGGCCTCAGACGAGGCGAGCAACCGTTCCGCTCAGGTCAAGTCCAACTCGAAGAGATTGGACCCTTGCCTGCAGCAAAGGAGATCATCGAGTTCGCACTCGACCCCGATGTCGTCGGTGTCGGTGACGATGGACGGTCGCTGACGAAGACACGGGTTGAGGAAGCCGGAGTCCAGCCAGTCGATGCGCGAATCGCGTCCAACATGGAGCGATACCTCCGGACGCAGTTCGATTACTCGCTCGACATCTCTGCCCAAGCAGCATCATTGCCGCGGGATCGGGATCCCATGGCGTGGTTCGTCAGCGAGGGACGACGCGGGCACTGCGAGTTCTTCGCCGGCACGATGACCTTGGCCTTGCAGTCGGTCGGCATCCCCGCACGCGTGGTGGTCGGCTATCGCACAAGCGAATACAACCCGCAAATCGATCGCTGGAACGTGCGGCAAAGTCATGCCCATGCCTGGGTCGAGGCACTGACGAGTAACGGTTGGCAGCGATACGACCCGACGCCCGCCGGTGGAGATGTCGATGCCGCCGAGGTTGGGCTGATCGCGAGTACGACCGCGTCGATCAAGCAGTTTGTCGAGTACTTGAGCTACACGTGGCAGGAGAACGTCATTGCCTACGACCGCGGGACGCAAAGCGACATTCGTGATTCCCTGTTTTCCCAGGTCGATGACCAGGTGGCACGGGCCATGGGTGCTGAGGATGAATCGTTGATGAAGCGGCTTCGTGCTGCGGCAGCTGATCTGCAGGAGCGGCTCGGCATTCGGGGCGGAATCGCAAGCATCGTGGCATTAATTGCGTCAGCGTTGCTGTTCGCGTGCGTTGCGGCGACGGTGGTGGCATTGCTTTGGTTCGCGATGGAACGGTGGCGGCTGCGGCGACGGGCGAAGCGGATCGGACTCGATGACCTGCCGCCGGAAGAAGCGCGGCGGCTGGCCAAGCAGTTGGAGTTCTATGACGATATGCTGAGGCTTTTGGAAAACGACGGCCTCGTGCGTCGGCCCGATCGGACGCCGCGAGAGTTCGCCCGGTCGCTCATCGACTTGCCGCCGACTGCGTTTCGGCACGTGCGTGAGTTGACGGAGGTCTTCTATAGGGTCCGTTTCGGTCGGGCCAGAGTGACACCGCTTCGCAGGCGATGGTTGGGCGAGGCAGTCGATCGGCTTGAGGCGAGTCTCGGCCGCTGATCACTTCCAGGCGATGAGGCCGATAAAGCTTGGTGAAGACGGACCGTCGTGGAGCCCCGCCTGCCCCGCCGCCTTCGGAGGCGGTTCGGGCGTTCCTCTCGTTCCTCTCCGTCGAGCGAGGATTATCCCCGAACACCCTTGATGCGTATCGACGCGATCTGTTCGACTTCGAAAACCATCTCGATGGCTCGCCGTTGCGGCACGTCGAGACGGAAGACATCACTGCATACCTCGCCGCCTGCACCCGTCGCGGTAAGTCGACGAAGACTGTCGCCCGGCGACTAGCAGCGATACGGTCTTACCTGAAGTTCCTTGCCATCGTCGGCGATCGTGAGGCGGGAGAGGTCGACGCGTTGCTAACAACGCTGGACGCGCCGAAGCCGGAAAAGTCGCTGCCGAAGACGATGAGCCGGTCGCAGGTCGAGCGAATGCTGGAGGTGCCGGACGTATCGAAGCCGCTGGGCATGCGGGACAAGGCGATGCTGGAACTGCTCTACGCGTGCGGCCTGCGGGCGAGCGAGCTGTGCAACATCAATTGCCGCGACGTCAACCTCGTCTATCGCACGATTCGCGTCTTCGGCAAAGGCGGCAAGGAGCGGGACGTGCCGATGGGAATGGTCGCCGCCGATGCAGTTGAGGCATACATGGAGACGGAGCGACCCAAATTATTCGCTTACCCAAAGCTCAGTGGCGACTGCGTGTTTCTCACCAAGTCCGGCAGGCCGATGGAGCGAATTCGACTTTGGCAGATCGTTACGAAGGTCGCCCGCCTCAGCGGCGTGTTGAAGGAGACGGGCCCGCACGTCTTGCGGCACTGCTTCGCCACCCACCTTCTCGGCGGCGGTGCGGATCTAAGAACGGTTCAGGAGCTACTTGGGCACAGCGATGTCGGCACGACGCAGATTTACACCCACGTCGACCAGGACCGGCTCCGCGACGTCCACAAGGCGTTCCACCCGCGGGCTTGAATCCGGTGGCCTTCAAGGCTAATCCCGAGCAGCGATCTCAATCCTTCGCCTTCGCGACACCGAGTTCCCGGGCTATCTCGTTGTCGAGCTTGTCGAGCTGGCTCATCTCCTGCTGTTCCTCCGCAACGACGTCGGCTTCGATCATGCGGTCGATCTCCTCGTCACTGACGAGGTCGTCCCGCGCCGCCGGTGCTTCGTTGGCGGCACCCTGCTCCATCGCGTCGAGAAATAGGTCCATCCGCTCCTCCATGCTGCCGGCCTGCTGAACCGCACGCTCCCAGTCCGCCTGCGTCTTCGTCAGATCCAGTTCGCCGAAGGTCTTGCCGATCTCTCGGGCGATCGTGTTCATGCCCTTGGCGAATTCCTGACTCGCCTCCGCCTGCTTCTGAACAAGCATCGCGTTCTTCATACTGAGCAGCTGTCGCTCAAGCATTTTCTTCACTGCCGCCGTCCGCTTCAGGCTGGCGCGGACAAATTGGTACTGCTGCTCATCGCCGACCTTCCGAGCGTGCCGAGCGTTCTTGAGGAAGTCCTCGCTGAATCGCTCCTGTTGCCGAATCGACCGCTCGATGCCGCGCAGTGCTTGGCGTAGCCGCATGTCCCGCTCGACCCGACGCTCGTCGCGACTTTTGAAGAGACCCATAGCGACACGCTACGAGATAAATCACGCACCTGCCGCAGGCTCCGCAGGACCGCGACCCGCTGCCTTACGGCGTGTCGCCTCCTCCGCCTTCTCCAACGCTTCGTCCTCCTCCAGCTCGCCCTTATCAAGTTGATCCCACAGGTGCATCAGGTCTCCGCCAGCCTGATTGAGCTCGATGCCGTCGATCGCCTCGCGGTCCGCCTCGCTACCGATTTCCAAAAGCTGATCCAGTCGCTCGCCATAAACCTCCTGGCCCACCGCGTCGCTCTCGAGCCAGCCGCTGACCTTGGCCATGTCCCGGGCCGTGATGTTCAGCCGCCCCGTTCCGGCGCCGTTCTCCTGGTTCTCCCGCACCATCCTCAGCCGAGCGACCGTCATGAGCTCTTTGCTACGCAGGTTCAACTCTCGCGCCGCCATGAGTTGTTCCTGCGTCTTGAGCTCAAAATCCTGAGCCAGACTCCGCCGCAAGTCCGGCGAGCTTGACTGCTTGCCCTGGCGAAAAATTTCGTGCTTGTTCTTGGCGATCTCGTCGACGCGCGTGAAGAGCTTGTCACGACGCTTCTTCAGAAGAATTTCCTCACGCCGCAACTCGCCCTTGGAGAGCTGGCTGAGCGTCTTGTTCCGCCCGAAAAGTCGATCGATGAGGGCCATGCTGCTTTACCTCAGCCGGCTTCAGCCTGCTTCTGCTGCATCGGCTTCGCCGGCTCTGATGCCTCAGCCTCGGGTTCGGGCGTGACGACTGCTGTCGGCTGCGTCTTGGGAGCCACAGGAATCTCCCTCGCAAAGGCGGGCGCCTCGGCGGCGGGTTCTTCGGGCGTCGAAGCCAGCTCGTCGTAGATGGCCTGCTCCTCGGCAGACAATCCACCCGCCGCCGCGGCGACACCAGTCAACTCGTCCGCCATCTCGCTGCTAACCTGCAAGTCGGCGAGCACCTCCTCCGCCTTGGCGGCATCATCCGCCAGCTCGTCGACCGTCGGCAGCTTCCCGGCCGTGGTGCTCGACCGCGCCAGCTCCAAATTGTGGAGGTGCGAGCCGACAACATTGATCTGCTGGTTGATCACACCCACCGTCTGCCGCCGGCGGGCGATGTCCTTACGGAGCTGGACGAGCTGCGACGTGATCCGCCGGCGGAGGTTTTCGCTCTCGTCGCTCTTGAAGGCGACCATCATCTCCGCCTCACGCTCCTCGAGTCGGCTCATCTCGTCGTAGTGCCGATCCCGCTGCCGCGCTAATGCCGCCCGCTGCTCGGCAAGTTGGGCGATCCGCCGCTCCGCCGAGGCCGTTCCGCCGAACATGCGACGTAGGCGATCCATGACGGGTATCGTACCCGAAGCCGACGCCGACGCAGCGCTGCCTGTGGAGATGCTTTCATCGCGGAACAACATCGACCCCCCGTCGACTCGCTTAATCCGCAACGGCTCACCCGCCCGACGCGACCACGCGGCCGCCGCTTGCTCGACCGCACCCAGCGGCAGCTTCGTCTCCTGCGCAATTCGATCCAAAGCGACGCCGCCCGTCAGTAAATCGACGCGTCGCTTCTCCAGCTCCTGCGACACCCGCGAGATCTGCTCGTCGGCCGTTTCAGGATTCAAAGCCTGCATCAGCATGGCCGCCGCGTCCGGGCCACTCGTCTGATACCCGCCGACGTCGTTCGGCTCGATCAGAATCGTCGGCGGCCCGTCTCTGAATTCCCGAGCCACCCGTCGCGCGTCCGGCGAAAAGCCGCTGCCGCTGAAGAGAATCAACGTCATCGGCCCGCCGAAGTCGCTTGGCGGAACGCTCGAATCTCCCGGTGCCGGCAGCTCCTGAACCCGACGCCGAATCGCTTCACTCGTCATCGGCCGAAGCGGCTGGCTCTTCGCCAAGTCCTCCCAAGGCGGCAGCGAGGCGAAACGCACCTGACCGATCGGCTGACGAAATGCCATCAACACCTGGCGACCCAGCGACACGTCCAAGCCCGCCCCTTTCGGCATTGCGTCCTGTAGATCGAAGTCCGCCTGACCCGCCGAAACAAGGGCCTTCTTGACGTTCGCCCCCTGCGACCAGCGGCTGACCTTCGGCTGCGCGAGGTTCACCGGCTTGGGCCCCAGCAGCGTCGGGACAATGAAGTCGCGGCCTTGGATCAAGCTCACCACATGACCCACAACCCGCTGTTCTATCTCACGCTGACGACGTGCCGCCGCGACGGCGTCTCGCACTGAAGTTTCGGTCGAGGCAGGGTCCGTCATGTCGCGCAATCACCTTCAGCCACAGATGCGACCGGATGCCGCCGGAGCCGGACGACGCAGATCAGGCCGACAATCGTCGCCCAACACCAGCCTGAAACCGAAAGCAGCACGATCGCCGTCTTCACTCGGCCCATGCTACGCGGCCGACCTTGCTGCCGCACGCCGGGCAGAACGCGGCATCTTCCGAAAGCTGCCCCTGGCACTTGGCATTCGGGCAGCCGCGATATCGGTTCGCCGGCTCCGGCAACTGAACCTCAGGCCGGTGCTTTGTCGTGTGGAGACGGAGGGACTTACGGATCGACCGAAGCGTCTTGCGGTCGTCGCCGGCGATGATCTGCCGGTTCGAGATGACCGCGATGCTCAGCGGCAACGCCCACGTGAGGCCGACATATGCGACACCGGCTGCGAGCGTCGTCGGGACGACAGCGATGCCCCAGCGGAACCGCTGCGGCGGCAGCGGCTTGACGTCGTCAGGTGCCGCCTGATTCTGGACGAGCCTGGCGATTTTGTTTCCGGTCTTGCGATGCCGGTTGAAGCCCAGCCAAAGCGAGAGATAGGCCGTCGCAAGGCTGCCGAGAAAGAGGATCTGCCCCAGCGTCGGCTCGCCGCCGCGGAATGGGTCGACCAACCAGAGTCTCGAGATGGGCAACCCGTCGATTAGCAGCATCCATCCCGCAGCTGAGACAGCGATAAGGCCGAGGAACCGGGCAGCGGCGGCACATCGGTTCGGCCACGCGTCTTCAGCCAACGATTCAACCTCCGTCGCATCCCGGCCCTTGACCCGCAGCCATATCGCGACTTCATCAAACAGTGCGGTTCGCCATCGACTCGCAGTCGCTAGCCGAGATGCCATAGACCAGATGGGGCCTACGCCTGCCGTCGCTAGTCCGAGCAGCAAGGTCGAGAAGACGCGGCCGCGAAGATTTGGCGGCACGGGTCGGTCGAGTGCTGTGAGCAATGCATGCTCCGATTCTGGCAACCGACGACCCGCGGGTCCCGCGGCGTCGTTCAAAATGTCGACCTGGAGATTCGACATGAGACTTCAGGCACGTGCTCCCGGGTCGCGAGCTTCAACGTCGAACGCGTGCCGGGGCGGGTGCCCGCAGCAACTGCCGACCGCATCGCCGGCAGAAGACCGCACGGGACGGATTAAGTGATCGGCAAACGGGATCCGGACACGGGCCGTAGCTCGTCGTGTTCGGCCGCTTGCGGTTGCTCCCGGGCCAGACGCCGAGCTTTAGGAGGGCCATGGCCAGCAACTTGAGGCCTATCCAGCCGATCCAGAAGACGAAGGCCAGAAAGAGCGTCGGCAGGAGCAGCACCATCATCTCCAAGCCAGTGGCGAGTGGCAGCGTCGAAATGGGAACAAAAAGATCGTTCATCGAGAAGCTCCTTCCAGATCATGCCAGCGGCGACGGCAGCAGCCGGCCACAACGTCGGCAGAACCGAGCCGACGCCGGGTTCCCACAGCCGCAGCGGCGTTGCGGGCACGGCGTGCCGAGCGTCACCGGCTCGACCCGCGGCTCGCGCCCGATGCCCGTGATCTTCACCGGGGCCGTCACGATGAAACCGAAGACGCGGAACACGAAGTTAAGCGTCTTGAACGCTACCACCACGACCGCCGCAAGCACGCGGATCGTCACGCTTAGCACCACCACAACGCAAGCACTGATCAGCAGCACTGAGAGGATGTAGATGGCGAAGTCCATGGAGTGATTCAGCCGGAGGCCCACAGGCGGAACGAGATGACTTCAGAGGCGGTCAGGTTTGTCCGAGAAGGTGGAGAGCACTGTCCCGCAGAACATGCAGAAGGCGTCGTCGGAAGCGGGAAAAGAGCCGCACTTGCCGCACCGACGGATCTTGTCGACGAGCTGCTTGCCGCACCGCATGCAGAACTGGTCGTGCGGATCGACGCCGCTGCCGCAGGCACCGCAGGTGCTGGCCATGATCGGCTTCGGCGTGGAACGACCCATCGGCGACAGTCGCTGACGATCGTGATCCAGCAGGGCGAGCAAGGCACTTGCCGAAGCGACACGGTTGTCGAGCCGGGCGTAGCTGCGGCGAAACGCTTCATCGAATTGTGACGGGACGTCCTCGACCAAATTGCTCGGCACATCTGTTCCGGCAGGCCGCTCGCCCGTGAGCATCTCGAACAGGAGCACGCCACATGCGTAGAGGTCAGCCCGCGCATCAACCATGCCGCCCGTCCGCTGCTCGGGAGCCATGTAGTCGAGGCTACCGGCGACGCGGGCGGCGGACGCGTCGTCCGTGGAGAAGACGATGCTGCCCGAGGTGCCAGTATCGGAATCTCCGAGGCCGAAGTCGGTGAGCTTGACGCTGCCGGGGCGAGAGAAGTCACCAGACGCCATCGCATCCTCGTGGACGAGGACGTTCTCCGGCTTGAGGTCGCGGTGGATGACGCCACGATCGTGCGCGTGCTCCAGACCCGCAAGCACCTGCCGAAGCACATCGGCAGCACGCTTCGTATCGAGTCGGCCCCGACGCAGGACGTCACGCAAAGTCCCGCCGGGCACATACTCCATGACGAGGTACGGCTGTTCGGCAAACGGGTCGAAACCGATGGCACGAACCACGTTCGGATGGTCGAGCTTGTGAGCCGCCAGCCCCTCACGTCGCAGGGCGCGGACGTAACCCGCATCCCGCGGCAGCTTCACGGCGGCGGCTTGATCGGACCAAACGTGGTGCCGCGCCAGCCAGACGTCGCCAAACGAGCCATGGCCCAGCGGCTCTTGCAGCACCCATTCCGCGACCCGCAGGCCTGCCGCATCGCGGCGTGGAGGGATCGGGCTCTGCTCGGCTCTCTGGGGCATCGTGCCTCCTTACGGCAATGGGCGGGCGGACGGGGCAGTGGTCGGCGATGTCGAGCGTACCCGATGACGGCGTGGCTCGGCTAGGCAAAAGTTCCTGCTGCCGTCGCTTCAGAAACAACGAGAGGAACCTGATCATTACGCCGTTCCCACCCTGTATGTTCGGCGAATGATCACCCGACGAGCTTGTCGGCAATCCAGTCGCACGCAAGCACGTTGTAAGCCGCAGCGAATAGTCCGCCGACGACGAAGAAGCCGACAGCAACGCCGCCGCCGACTCCGAAATCGAACATCCACCAGAGACCTAGAAGTTCCAGCAACGTGAGGATTCCGACAAGTGCCGCCCCCGCTCCGTTGCTGTCCTGCCGTGCGATTTTCGCCACGACCCCGAAAAGAGCCCAAGGTGCGATCAGGACGACCAGCGTCCAAGCCATAACTTTGCCGCTGGCGGTGACGAAGGCGTCGCGTCCCTCGGGGCCCGCCTGCCAGAACGCGATGGCCGCGATGATGACGCACAACGCCACTACGCCGCCCGCAATCTTGCCGCCGATACCCTTGAGGAAGTCCACGGCTAGGACTCTACAACTCCGGCAGCCGCGAGATCGACTCGGCCAGGATCACGTCCTTCGCCGTGATGCCGCCCGCGTCGTGAGTCGTCAGCTTGATGCCGCACTTGTTGTAGCTCACAGCCAGATCCGGATGGTGATCGGCAGCATTGGCCAGATGCGCGACGGCGTTCACGAAGCTCATTGTCGCGTAGAAGTTCTTGAACCTGAATTCCCGCGTCAACTCTCGCCCCTGACGAACCCAGCCGACGGGCGTGTGGAGAAGGTCGTCGGTATTGTCGCTCATGGCTCAAGGTTACGCGGAGCCGTAGCTGCGTAGCGTGGCGACCCTTGCGTTGGATCATTGGCGACATCCACGGCATGCTGGTTCCGCTGCGTCGGCTCATCGAGGCGGTTCGCCAAGAGGACGGCGACGCGACCTTTTGCTTCACCGGCGACTTTTGCGACCGAGGCCCAGACACGCGGGGCGTGGTCGATCTGCTGATCCCGATGCTCGCCAGCGGCGAAGCCAAAGCCGTCAGGGGCAACCATGATGAGACGTTCGACCTCGTCCTCAACGGCCAAGGCTATGCCAGCGGGCCGCAGATCGGGGGGAAGGTGACGGAGGCTCTCATCGGCGACATCGCTCGCATGTTTTGGAATGAGGGCCTGCCGGAGACGCTGGAAAGCTATGAGCCGGCGTTCAACGACACGTCCGGCGAGCTTGAAGACTGGCTGGCGGCGGTGCGGGCGGGCGTACCGACATCGCACAAACACTTTTTCCGGAACCTGCCCGCCTTCATCGATGAGGATGACTTCTTCGTGACCCACGCCAGTTGGCCGCCGGACTATCCGGATCGGGCCGACCTCCTGCTCCGCGATCCGCACCTGCGGCATGAGGCCTTGTGGGGCCGGTATACAGCAAAGCAGATCGCGATGCAGAAGACGTGGTCGAGACCGGGCTATTGCGGGCACACGCCCGTGGACAACTACCTCGGCAATCCGGATCTCATCCGCCGGCCGTCGACGGTCATCTTCGGCGAGTCGATCACGCTCGTCGACACGGCGGCTTTCACGATAAACGGTTGCTTGTCCGCCGTCTGCCACGAGACGCGAGAGGTCCTGCAGGTCCACCATAGCGGCGAGTTGCTGTAGCCTCTCCGCTATGACGCCGTGTCGCCCTGCCGTCTTCTTTGATCGCGACAACACGCTCATCGTCGGCGTCGACTATCTAGGCGATCCCGACCTCGTGGAACTGATGCCCGGGGCGGCAGGATGTATCGCGACGCTGCGGCAGATCGGCTTCGCCATCATCGTTGTCAGCAACCAGAGCGGCGTGGCGCGGCGCAAGTTCACCGAAGATGACGTGCGAGCCGTCGATGGACGTGTCGCCGACATGCTTCTTGCGGAAGACTCGAAGGCTGCGCTCGACTTGCAGCTCTATTGCCCGCATCACCCAAAGCTGACCGGGGACTGTGATTGTCGTAAGCCCAAGCCTGGCATGCTGCTGGACGCACGTGACAGGCTCCGCTTGAACCTTGCTACCTCGTGGTTGGTCGGCGATGCTCCGCGGGATATTGCAGCCGGTGCGGCGGCAGGTTGCCGGACGATTCTGCTGGACGTGCCGAACATCGAGCGGAGCCCGGCAGCGGATGAGGCGATGGCGGTAGAGCCCGATGAGCGGGCGGCGTCGCTCCAAGAGGTGACGGAGCTAATTCTAAGAACCTAGGCCGCTCAATCCCCCACGGGCTTCGCCGTCATCACGGCTCTCACGTGGAAGATCTTGACCTCTGAGGTCGCCTCATCGCTCTCGCTGAAGTTGCCAAAGAGCATGACGTTGACGTTCCCATCGTCCTCGATCGGACTAAGCCGAACACGAACTTCCTTGGGCCGCAGCTGCCGCTCGCCATCGGCGGCGGCGAACGCGATGTAGTTCTGGCTCTCGACCGCCCCCGTCTCGTCCGCTTCGTAGTACCACGCGGCATCGGCAACGTCCGCGGGGGAGATGGACCCGCCGTCGCGGATCCGCTGACGCACCTGAGATGCTGCCTCAGGTGCCAGTGCAAGCTCCATTTCGAAGAAGAACGTCTGCCCTTCCCAACCTGCCTCCGTCGCCTCGGGCGGATCCTCGGTGAACAAGCGAGCGAGCACCCGCGTCGGCTCTTCATCAGACGCCCGCAGCCACAGCCTTGCCGGCGGAAATTCATGCCGGGAGATGTTGCTTTCCTCGTCAATGAGCGTCACAAAGGCCACTTCCGGCTCGGCCTCGTCGTTCTCCAGAGGCTGCGTTGTCGGCGGCACCTCGACCGGATCAACTGGCGGCTGCGGCTTCATCACCATCGAACCACCACCGGCATCGTCCTCACAGCCGAGCAGGCCTACGCCCATCAGGGACAAGGCAGTCAGCGAGGCGATCAGGATCCGGCGTGACATGAGGGGAGCGAGGGCGGCGTGCGGTGCCACCATACACCATACCTCATCGACGCCGCAGCGGTTCCACATCCCACGATTCGGCCGATAAAACCGAGAAGCCCCAACCGCCTTAGTCGCGGAATCCGAGCTTCGCATCGTCATCATCGTCACCAACCGAAGTTTGGCTCGACGCGATGATCGCAGTTGAGGCTTCGCCCAGCTTGTCCCGCAGTTCGCTTTGCGTTTGGCCGACAAGTCGGATGACCTTGGTTCCCGACGCCTGACCTCTGACGATCGACAGCTGGTGTCGCTCGACCTTGAGCACGCGTGTAAGCAGGTCCAGGACACTCGGGTTCGCCCGGCCGCTATCGGGGTCGCAGGCGACCTGCACCTCTAGTTGGTTGTCCTCGACACTGAGAACGCCCTCCTTCTTTCGCGGGCCATGCAGCTTGACGAGAAGTTCAGCCGGTCCGGCGTCTTCTTCTACCGGCGTCGTCGCCTCGTCGCCATCGCGACGATCGGCGGCGAAGAGAGCCTCCAGGTCGTCCTCGTCCATATCCTCGTCTTCGACCGGAGCAGCACTTTCAGGCTTCTTCGGAATGACCGGCTCGTAGTTGATCGGAACCGGATAAAGCGTCGGCTTCTGCATTGCCTGCCAGAACGTGCGGTAGAAGATGACGAAAAAGTCGCGGGGATCCGTCTTGCCGAGGAACTTGGCCATCACCCGCGACGCCGCCATGACGCCGAGTACGACCAGCTCGAGCACGAGCAGCCACATCAGCCCATCGGGCCACCAGTCGAAGGCGACGCGGCTCATACCGACTCCGCCTTGGCCTCGCGATAAGCAGCGATGATCGCCTGGATGATTCGCCGACCGAGGAAGAAGACGATCGCCGCCACCAGCACGTAGTAGAGGCCGGCAAGGATCGCCTCGCTGACGAGCCACGTCTGAGCAATCTCCTTCTCTTCCTGGCCCAGATTGTGCGCGTAGTCGAGCGCTTCCTGAATCTTGTCCGAATTGAACAACGCCAGCGGCATCAGTGTGGGAACCCCGGTCACGCCGAGCGTTGTACCGATTGAACGATCAACCGTGCAAGTCGGAGGTCCGAAGATTCTGTCGCTGACGAGGATGTCGCAGGATCCGGCAACACTTGTTCCACCAAATGATCCGAGCCGACGTCGACGGTGCCGGTCACTTGCCAGTCACTCCTCGGAGCGGCAAGGCCGTCGTCGCCGATCCTCGTGGTGCCTCGGAAGATCCAAATGCGGTCCGCCAGACGCTGATCAATGAGAAACCTTGCCAGCGTCGGCCCCGGCTCCACGAGCAAATGCGTCACGTGCCGACGATAAAGGTCTTCGTAAGCGTCAAGCATCGCAAACCGCATCCCGCCGCGGCCGTTGTCGTGACCAGGAAGACGGACCACCTCCACATGCTCCGGCAGATCGATAAGATCGTGCCGGTCGTGCGTGTAGAGCAGCGTCGGCTCGCCGGACCAGAGATGCCGCGCCCTTGGCAGCCGCAGCGAGTTGCTGAAGACAACTCGCAGGGGTCTCCGCGCTGAGTCCTCCACGCGAACGGTCAGCCGCGGGTCGTCGTTGATCACCGTGTTCGTGCCGACAGCAATGGCGTCGCACCGGCTGCGAAGTTCCTGCACAAGTCTGTCTGACGTCCCGCTCGTGATCCGCACGGGTCTGCCCTGACGTCCCGCGACCCGACCGTCAGCACTGACGGCCCACTTGAGCGTGACAAAGGGCCGCTGCTGTTCGAGGCCAATGCGGAACGGCTCGATCAACCGGCGGCAGATTTCCCCGAGAACGCCCTCGACTACGTCGATGCCTGCTCTCCGAAGCGTCGCGATGCCGCCGCCGCTGACCCGCGGGTTGGGGTCGCGGCAGCCAATGACGACCCGGCTCACCTTCGCCTCGATCAAACGCGGCGCGCACGGCGGCGTCTTCTTCCCGCGGCCGCTGTGACAGCACGGTTCGAGCGTCACGAAAGCTGTCGCGCCTGCGACATTCGGCCCGTCCGACAACGCCGCCGCCTCGGCATGTGGTCCGCCAAACCTCGCATGGTGCCCCTCGGCGACGACCTGCCCGTCCCGCACCATGACGCACCCGACGGGCGGATTCGGCTCGACCCAGCCACGACCACGATCCGCCAGCTTGATCGCCCGCTGCATCCACCGCTCGTCCGTCGTCATGCCGACGCCTCATCATCCAACGTCGGCTCGGGCTCCGGCAGGAACAGGCTCAGGAACAGAATGACCGTCACGCCGACGCACAGGTACGAGTCGGCGAGGTTGAAGACCCAGGGGAAGACCTCGTGGTCCGGCAGCGAACGGCTGAGCATCGACCATCGGACGTCCGGCAGCATGTGGAACATGTCGCGGACGTAACCGTATGCGAGGCGGTCGTAGAAGTTGCCCACCACGCCCGCCAGCAACATCGCGAGCGTGCCGCGATAGACGCGAGATCGCAACATCGTCGGCCCGCCGCGACGGCGTTCGAGCCGGATCGAGTGCACGAAAAAGCCGCTCAAGGCGAGGCATGCCACGACGCCCACTGCCAGGAACAGCGGCCTGTTGCCTTGTCCCATACCCATGGCCGCACCCTGATTCGCCACGGCGGTCAGGTTCAGGCCATAGGGCACGACCTCCGTCTGCGGCATCGGCCGGGGCTCGAGGAAGACGCGGTTGAACGGCTCCGGTCGATCGTCTGCCACGTCTCGCCAGTGACGAAGTGCGACCAGGCCCAGGATTTGACCACCAGATCCGCCACCAACGCCGCCGCGAAGATGCCGACCGCAGTCAGGAGTATCGGGATCAGCGGGCGACCAGAGGACACGATGGCGGCAGTCTATTCGTCGCGGATTTGCGGGTTCACGACCGACGGGCGATTGCATTAGTTTCGCGGGCATGGAGAACCAACCGACCGCTTCACCCACCCGCCGCGACCTGCTTGCCGGCATCCCGATCGGTGCCGCCGGAGCTGCAATGTTGGGCATGACAGGACTCGCAGGTGCGGATGATCATGGTCACGATGGTCACAGCGGCCCGCCGATGCCCAAGAAGCTCATGAGCGTTTTGCAGTCGATGCACGACGGCAACGAGTACACCCTGCCGCCGCTGCCCTACGCGTATGACGCCGTCGATGCCGCAATCGATGAGCAGACGATGCGGCTGCACCACGACAAGCACCACGCCGGTTACGTCAAGAACCTCAACGAGGTCGTCAAGGAGTACGCCAACGACAAGTACGTCGACGGCCACCACGTGTACGGCCTCGACCGTGGCCTGAGCTTCAACTACGGCGGCCACGTGCTGCACTCGATCTTTTGGGCGACAATGGGGCCTGACGAGAACGGCACCATGGGCGGCGAGCCCAGAGGCAAGCTCGCCGAAGCGATGATGCAGAGCTTCGGCTCGTTGGACGGCTTCAGGACGACCTGGAGCAAGACCGCCGCAAGCGTCAAGGGCAGCGGCTGGGTGCAAATGGTGTTCGATCCCGTCGCCGTAAGCCTGCGGATCGTCGGCGTGAACGATCATGACAAGGGCTTCCTGCCGGGCACCTTCCCGCTCTTGCCGCTCGATGTCTGGGAGCACGCCTACTACCTCCGCTTCCAGAACAAGCGGGCGGAGTACGTCGACGCCTTTTTCAAGGTGATCGACTGGAGCACAGTCGACGCGCTCTACGCAATGGTCTCGGCCCCATATGAAAAGGGCCGATGAAGGTGAGCCTCACCGGGTCGAGCGGTTTCATCGGAGCGGCCACCGTTATCACGTAGCCGTGGCGGGTTTGACGGGATCTGGAACGACGTCAACGAGCTGCTGCCGCAGCTGCTCGCTGCTCCGCCGTCGAATCATAATGAGGTTGACTTGGATGGTCAGCCAAGGATGCCGATTCACCTTAAGAAGAGAGCCGGCGATCAATCCACCCGCCTGCAAGGACCAGATCATCGTCATAGCAGACGACTGCCTGCCCCGGAGCGACGGCCGATTGCGGTTCATCGAACAGCACCTCCAGCCGCTCGCCGTCGGATCGCACCGCCGCCGGCACCGGCTCGGCGTTGTAGCGAATCTTTGCCTGGCACCAGATCGCCTTGGCACCGATGCGAGGTGACAAAATGTTGATCTTCGACGCAACGAGACCTCGCGACAACAACGCTTCGCGTCCCCCGATGACGACGCGGTTCGTCTCGGCATCGACGTCAACCACGTAGATCGGCTTACCCACCGCCAGTCGCAGGCCACGCCGTTGACCGATGGTATACTTCTGAAAGCCAGTGTGCTCACCGACGACGGTCCCGCTGGTGTCGACGACCTTGCCCTGCTTCATGCCTCGGCCGCGACGGGCGACGAGGCTGGCGTAGTCGTTGTCGGGCACGAAGCAGATTTCCTGCGAATCCGGCTTGTTGAAGACCGGCAGGTCCAGCTCCTCCGCCATTCGCCGGATCGCCGGCTTCGAGTAGCCGCCGATCGGCAGGAGCATCTCACGCAGACGACCCTCGCTGGCACCGAAGAGGACGTAGCTCTGATCCTTCGTGTAATCGACGCCCCGCAGCAGGCGTGTTCCAGCTTCGCCGTGCTCGATCCGCGCATAATGGCCGCTCGCGACGTAGCTGGCACCGACGGCTTCGGCATAATCGTGCAACCGTCCGAACTTGAGCCAGTCGTTGCAGCGGACGCACGGATTGGGTGTCCGACCTGCGTCGTACTCGCTGACGAAGTAATCGATGATCCGCTTGAAGTCCTTCTCGAAGTTGAGGACGTAAAGCGGGATTCCAAGCTGATCCGCAACCCGACGAGCATCGGCGGCGTCGTTGACGCTGCAGCAGCCCTGCTTGTGCTTGCGACGATCGGTCGAGCAGGCCTCGTCTTCCTGCTGAGCGGCACCGTTCCGCATGAAGCAGCCGAGGACGTCGTACCCCTGACGCAACAACAATGCTGCCGCTACGCTCGAGTCGACGCCGCCGCTCATCGCGAGGACGACCTTCTTGCGTCCGGTGGCCATGTGGAAGCATATACGAGTTGCGTCGCCAAACCGGCCTGATGCGTCCGCTACTCGGGCTCTTCGAGGATCTTCAACGCCTGTGCCGCGGAACGAAGCCGCGTCGCCAAGGCCTGTGCTTCATCCGGTCGCAGATTCATCGTCTCGAGCAGGTCGATCCGCCACACGCCGCCGACGCGCCGGACGGTGAAACTACTGGGCCGCCCGTCGCCATCGCCCGTCACCACGCGAGCCGTGTCGCCGTCGCTTTCTACCGTCGCCGTCTCAACTTCCAGCATCGGCAGCTGCGTCAAATCATCGGCATCCAAACCCGCAGCCACCGCATCAACAAAGCCGGTTGCGAGCTGCTGCTGCTCCGCCTCTTGAATCACGCACCCGATGACATCAGCCCGATGCCCAGCCGTCAGGCACATCGCGAAGCTCGCCACCGCTTCTCGTGGCCCAGAAAGGTCGACATGCTCCGCAACGCTGGGACCCCGCTGAATCCACCAAGTTGCCACACCCCCCGCTGCCACCAGCCACACGACGGCGACGGCGGAGAAGGTGAGGGTGGCTTTACCGACTCGTTTCATGCCGGCTTCTCCAAGTAGCCGCGTTCGCCGAAGTAGTCGATCGCCTCCTGAACGCCGCGAAAGACTTTCGTCGCCGTCTCAGTGATGAACGGGCTCGGCGGGCGGTCTGGCATCCAGACGACGTAGACCTCCTTGCCGCCCTCCCAGGCGTGGTGCAGCTCCCGCTCGACGCCGCTCGACAGACCGGGGCCGCCGCCGGGAAGTTCGGGGACGAGGCTGACGATCATGTCGCTCTGGTCGACCATCTTGAAGTCGCGGGCGTAGATCTGGCCCATGATGTCGCCGCTGATCTGGAGCACCTGCTGCGTCTCCAGCGTCGTCGGCCCGTCGGCTGCCTCGACCGTCACCGTCGCCTCGCCCGCCTCCTTCGCCGCCAAGCCCTTCGTGTGGAGCACGAACTCGTCCACGTCCGCCGGGTCGAAGCAGATGAAGTGCTCGTAGAGCGACTCCTTGAACCGCTCGATCTCCGCCAGCGTGTCGGGCAGGTCCATCACGTGCGTCATCGGAAACGACGGGTAGACCTTCTTCCGCCACGGCTCGAACAAGAGCCGATAGACCGTCTCGGCCGTCAGCTTTTCCCGACCCCGGCTGATCATGTAGAAGTGGCCGTGACCCTTCTGGATATTCGCCAGAATTTCCGTTGCCAGAAGCTCCTCCTCACGCCAGACCATGATGTCCTTCAGCGTGTGCTCCACGTTTGAGTGCTCGCGGCTGAGGCGTTGGTGGACGCTCTCGGCATTATCGAGCAGCGTCATGTAGACGTTCGGGTCGAACGCCTGCATCTGGTCGTAGTCGAACGCGCTGAACAGGCCGTGCCGCCAGCGGAAGGTCGCGTGCGTGTTGATGAGCACGTGCTCGTGCCGATCGCCCATCCGCAGGATCTCCTTGAAAACAGCACGCCGGAGCGTGTTGAGCCGCGTGATCGGCAGGTTGAGAATCCGACCGGCCGGCACATCGGGAGCCTCGGCGTACATCATGTCGCCGACGTGGCAGACCTTCAAGTCGTGACCGTTCTCGCGGGCGTGCTGCTGCACCGTGTCGAGATAAGGCTTCTTCTCAACGCCGACTTGTCCGGTGAAGATCGCTCGCATCTGTCGCGAGCGTAGGGGCTGGAGAGGCCGGCACGTAGGCCGACGGTTGGCGGACCTTCGAATGGACAGCAGGTCGTCCTGGCTCTTGTAGCTGACGTGATCTCCGCTCACCTTCGAACTCACCAATCCGAGCAATGCCAGGGACGACGAGATGGGCAGATTCCAGGCAAATTCTTCAGACGTCGAGTCGCAACATGCGGCTGAGCTTACAGGCCCGCTCGAAGTCGTCGCGACGAACCGCCTTCTGGATCAACCGAGGCAGCCTGACCGCCGGCTGGCGATGAAGCTGGCGTCGCAGGCGACGCAGGACGTGGTCCAAGGCCTCGACTTCCTGCACGCCCAGCCACGGTTGCCGCGTCAAGCTGCGAAGCTCCACAATTCGCCGCCGAGCCCGCTTGATGACGTGAAGTGCTTCGTAAGCCTGGTTCTGGGCGACCTGTCTCGCCGACTCCGCGCGAGCTCGCATCATGATCGCGTAGACCATCCACCGGTCCTGCGAAGTCGCAACCTCACCATCTATGTTCCGGCGGATCAGGTCGATCGCCGCCAGGTGGTGGTTGGCGTCGCGGATGACGCGGTTCCACTGCTCCAGCAGGAACCAGCCGAGGTAGCGGCGAGCAACGAGTCGAGCTTCGCGATCAAGCTGCTTCGCCTGTTCGAGATCGAGACGGTCCAGCCGCCGAAGCTGCGACAGCCACGTCGCGTCGGTGGCGGGATCAGGCGAGCCCTCGGCATCAAGTTGAATCAGGCCCAGGCCCGATTCGATCCGGAGGTGCATCTTCAGCCGGCCGTCGTCGCCCTGGACGAGCCGAGCCGCGGTTTCCTCACCACGCCACTGATCGAGCAGCGGCGTCAGGTCCTTCGAGAACGCGGGAGCCGAGGCAGGTGCTTCGCGGTCATCCTTGTCGTCGGTGGCGAGGGCGAGGGGCATGGAGGAGGTCCTTGACGGGCGGCGGGTTGACGTTGACCCGCGATCGGCCGCGAAATCCATCCGCGGCGGGCGATAGGGTAACGGCCGCTCGCCAATGGCGCGAGCCTCCAATTGGCGCGCAACATGTCGCCGGATCCTCGATAGTTTGCACCATGAACGGACCGGATGCACCAACTTCTACATCTCCCACCGTCGGCACGAGCCTGCCACCAGATGTGGTAGCCGATCCCATTATCGATGTGCTGGCGGATGATGACGACGTCGACCTAGTCGGCCTGGGCGATCGACGGATCGTCCACAACTTCGCCGAGCCGCAGGCCGAGTATGCCGCACTCCACAAGGCCTGTGGCCTCATGCCGCGGGCGGATCTGGGGGTTGTCGAGGCCAAAGGCAAAGACGCGTTGAACTTCCTCAACAACCTTCTGACCAACGGCCTCATCGACAAGGAAACCAAGACGCCGATGACAATCGGCACCGGGTGTTACAGCTTTTTCCTAAACCTTAGAGGACGTGTCGTCGCGGACATGACGGTCCTGCGGGCGGAAGAGGATGCCGTTCTGCTGCTGACGAGTCGGCCGTTCGCCACGGTGCTGGCTAAATCGCTGGACCGCTACCGCTTCAGCGAAAAGGTGCGCTTCAACGTCTTGTCGGAAGCCCTGTACGTGCTGAGCCTCTTGGGCCCGACGCGTCTTGACGTGCTGAACGATGCGGCGGATCGATCAATGAAGATGCCGGAACGACCTGTTGGTTTCCCAGCCACTAGCTTCGTCCCGCTGAGCCAGACATCGATCGGCGGCGTGAGCGTGACCGCCCTGGAGCACCACGCCGGCGAGTTGCCGGCGACGCACCTGATCGTGCCGACGGATCGGGTGCTGGGGGTTTGGAATGACCTGACGACGCGGTTCGGCGAGACGGTGGACGACCGCCGCTACGGCCAGCGGCGGCTGCGGCCGGTGGGGTGGGCGATGTACAACGCGGTGCGGATCGAGCACGGCGTGCCGCTGGTCGGCGTTGACTTCGAGCCGGCCCCGCCGAGTGTCCCGGGCCGGAAGAAAGACGCCGCACCGGAACCCAAAGGTGGTTCGCTCCCTGCGGAAACCGGGCCGCTGTTCGACCTGGCCGTCAGCGTCACGAGCGGCTGCTATCTGGGCCAGGAAGTCGTCGCCCGCATGCACGCCCGGCAGGCCCGGGCCAAGAACCTCGTCGGCCTGAAGATGTCGGAGGATGCACTTCCCGCCGCAGGCGTGCCGGTCGAAATTGACGAAAAGGAGGTGGGCGTCGTGACGAGCAGCACGTTATCGCCGGTTCTCTCGATGGCACCCATCGCGTTGGCGACGCTCAAGCGGCCGCACTTCGAGATCGGGACGAAGGTGATGGTTCCCGCCGAAGGACAGCGCGTCGAGGCGACGGTGGTCGATTTACCCTTTGTGCCAGTCGAGTCGCAGCTTTGAGCCGCCCGCCTAGGCAGCGACCCGCTGCGGTTCTCTTGCTGCGTGAAGCCGCTGCCCAATCTGCTGCGGCGTCGGCAGTCGATTGAGCCACTCTGCGGCTACATCATCGGTGAAGTCAGCGTTACGCGTGTACCGCAGCTCCTGCGACCGGTCCTGTGGAATGGCCGGCGGCAACGCTGGTTCTGTCAGCAGACACGCCAGCCGCTGGTGTGCCGCCTCGACAGCTCGCATGCCGAGTTCAAAGGCTTCGTAGTCCTTCACAGATGGGCGGACGTCTTCGAGGATCGGCCCACTGTCAAGGCCATGGCTGAGCCGGTGGAGCGTCGCCCCAACAAGCTCGGGCCGACCGTCGTACGCCGCCCAGAAGTTACAGCTGCTGCCGCGGTAGTACGGGCTGACGCCCATGTGGATGTTGATCGCCCCAAGCTCGACGAGCCGGTCCGCGAGCCAGCCTTTGATGTAGCTGCTGCCGAACACGACGATGGCATCTGCGTCAAGCGCGTCGCCGAACGCCTCGGTATCGAGCCGGTTCAAATCCCCCATCTTCAGCGGCATTTCTCGAACATCGGCATCTGTTTGTGCAAATCGTGGCGTTCCGAAGACGAGCTCCTCCGCGGCGATGACGCGGCTGAAGTAGTCCTGCATCGTCGGCGACTTCTTGAAGAAATCCGCCACCTCGCCAGGCCGAACCGTGTTGCACTCGCGGATGACGTTCACACGACCCGCCAACGTGCCGAGTCGTTCGACAAGGGCCGTGTGTCGCGGTTGGTTGCTGGTGAAGACGGTGACGCTTGACAATGGCTTCTTCATGACATTCAGGCGGCGCGGCGGAGGGTGGAGTTCGGCAGGCGGGCGACGAGGTCAGCATGATCCTCACGCGGCAACTCGAGGGGACTGCGGTTCGGCATCGACTGCAGGTTTGCCCGGAAGCCGAGGGTAATGCCCATACCTTCGAGCAGACAAAGGGTTCCGTCGTCGTAGCTGTTGCAAGGGTGGCTGGCGGTCCGCGGAGTCTGTCCGAGAAGTTCCTGCAGGCACATGAGATTCTGGCTGTACTCAGCCTTCTGCTGCGTCGGCGGCAGACGATTGAGGCGTGTCGGGTGCGTGTGCGAATGCAAGCCGATGACGTGGCCACATCGGTGAAGCTGCCGAACCTGCTCGGGCGTTATCCAAAGGTCGCCAGCCAGCGACTGCGGCGTCACGCCGTGCTCTGCCATCAAGCGACGCATCGCATCGTGGTATCGAATCGGTCCTAGCACCTCATCGCGGATGAAGCGGAAACGGCGATCCTCCTTCGTGTAGAAGCCAAAAGCGTTCAGATAGGTCCGCGGGTTGAAGCCACGAAGGTCGATTCGGCCCAGGCTCCGCTCGAACGTCTCGTAGAAGCCGGCCATCGTCTCGAAGTACCGCAACCTGAACGTTCGGTAGATCTCCAACATCTCGATGCCGCCCTGCAGCGGCGAGGAGTAGACGAACCAGAAGGCGGTCAGGCCGTGGCGGCGTAGAACCGGCTCGGCGATCTCGAACTGGCAGCCAAGCGCGTCATCAAAGGTGAGACAGCAGGCATCCTCGGCCAGCCGACCGGCCTCGTGCCGTTCGAGAAACTCATGCGCCGGCAGCAGGTTGCTCTCCCTGTCAAGGAGGTCCAGGACGGATCGGAAGGTTCCTGCATCGATGCTGCCGCCGCCGACCACGTGCTTTGACGCAGCGTCGCCGTGGAAGTGGTGGAACATCGTCCCGCGGCCGGTGGTCCTCGTCTGCACACCCTGTTATCGGACACGCCGCGACCAGCGGGTCAATTAGTCGTCCGCCGCGTCGCCCGACGGCACCCAGACCTTCAGTGCGTCCGGCACGATCTCCGCCGTCAGTCGGCCTGCACCGGTCCAGTCGCCGTCGACGTTGAACGGCATCTCAGGCTCTGCCCAAACCTCGATCTTCTTGCCGATGAGGTGCTGCGTCAGGTCACTCTTGAGCACGTTCCCGGACATGAATCGGGCCGACACATCGGCGAGTTCCAGCAGGTTGCCGGGCGTCGTGGCGACGATGTCGAGCTGGCCGTCGCTCGGATCGGCCTTTGGGGCGACGCTGATTCCGCCGCCGGCATAGCGGGCACTGGCGACAACGACGTTGAGCACCGTCATCTCCTGCGGCTCGCCATCGTCGAGCCGGAGGTGCAGCGTGTGCGGCACGAGCTCCGTCGCCGTCTCGACGGCCGCCCGGACGTAAGCCAGGGGCCCCCACCGCTTCTTGAGCTTCGGCGTCAGCGACTTTTGCAGCTTGGAGCTGAACCCCCCTGCGATAACGTTGACCGCGTAGCCGCTTTCAATCCCGTGGCCACCGTCGAGCCGCCAGCGAATGACGTCGAGCGAACGCAGCCGGCCCGTCTCGTGCAGCTTGACCGCTTCCATCGGCTCGAGCGGCAGATCCAGAGCCCGCGACAGATCGTTGCCCGTGCCCAGCGGCACAATCAGCAGCGACGGCATGATCTCAACTCCCGCATCTCGAGCCCGCATGAGGCCTGACACGGCCAACGAGATGGTGCCGTCTCCACCCGCGACGCCCAGAGTCGTGATGCCCTCCTTCGCCGCTTGTGCGGCCTGGTCGGCGACGTGTGTAGCGCTCGTCGTTTGGCAGACACCGGACGACGGCATCGACCTGCAGAGCGATTCCAGCTCGTCGGTATCGCCCGCACTTCCGGCTTGCGGGTTGATGAGCAGGCGAAGGTGGGACGTGTCGGCAGCCAAATCGTTTTGAAGGGCAAGTGATTCAGGCGTCGGGTAAGCGACTGCTGGTGGTAAACCTTCGCCTCATTGACCCGCTCCCGCAACGGCTGAATGATCTTGGCAGATGAGCGTTCCGGAGACCAATCGTGGCACCAACACTGTCTTCACGTCCACGCGGAAGATTACGCACCCGGCGCTCGACAAGCTTCGCGAGCAGTTCGCGGGCAAAGGTCTTACCGCTGGTGAATTTCGCGACATGGTGACGGTCAACGTTCCGCGCGATCAGATCGTGGACGTCTGCACGTTCCTGCGTGATGACGAAGCATTGCGTTTCGACCTGCTCCACGAGCTCGGTGCGATGGACTACCTCAAGTTTCCGGGCGGCGCACCGGGTCGCTTCTGCGTGACCTACGGCCTGACGAGCACGAGAACCAACAGCCGTCTCTGGCTCAAAGTCTTCCTCGATCCCGAGCGTGACACGGCGGCTGGCGTCGAGGAGTTCAATGACGAAGACGCCTTCGAGAAAGGTGACCCCGGCCTGATGGTCGACAGCCTGACAGGCGTTTACGCCGGTGCCGAGTGGCCGGAGCGGGAGGCTTACGACATGTTCGGCATCATCTTCCGCGGCCATCCGGACCTCCGCCGCCTGCTGACGTGGAACGGCTTCAACGCTCGACCGCTCCGCAAAGACTACCCGCTTCGGGGTGTCGGCGAGCGGGAAGACTACCCGATTGTCACACGCGAAACCGCGTAGCCGGTGCAGAAGGACCGCGACACAAAGTTCAGGCAATAACCAGTACAGGGTCTGCTCGAACCGGCAGCTCCTGAAGGCGTAGGTTCTGGACGCCTTTGCTCATGAACCTGACCCGCCCGCTCGCCGCCAGAACCGTTCGCTCCTCGCTCCTGCTCGCCGTTGCTCTGGCGACGCCGACGCTGGCGCAGGTTGATCCTTTCGACGCGGGTAATTACTACGACAACGTCAGCGGAACCGGGGCGGCGCTCAAGAACTCGATCGAGCAGCGGCTCAAATCCGGCCACTTCCAAACAACCTACGGCACCGCACGCTACGCCCTGAAGTTCACGGACGAAGATCCGGACCAGCCAGGCAACGTCCTGCTCGTCTACAACCGCATCTCCACCGACGGCGACTGGCAGGACGCGCTCTTCGCCACGCGAGAGCACGTCTGGCCGCGAAGTCGTCTTGGCACCAACGGCTCCAACAGCACCGCCGGCCGATTCGGCGACTTGCACATGCTCAAGCCGAGTGACCAGTCGACCAATTCCAACCGCGGCAACGACAGCTTCGGCACGGTCAACACTACAGGCGGCAACCGTGGCGTCGGCGAGTTCTACTACCCCGGCGACGTCGACGCCGGCGACATGGCCCGCATCGCTTTCTACGCGGCCACACGGTGGCAAGACGACGGTTTGGAGCTTGTCAACGGTGCCGGCAGCGCCTCGAGCCGGCAAATGGGCGATTTGGCCTCGCTGCTGCGTTACCACTACCGCGATACGCCCGACACCTTCGAGCGGAATCGCAATCAGATCATCTACGACTTCTACACGAGCAACCGCAACGCCTACATCGACCGGCCCGAGTACGTCTGGAGCGTCTTTGCCGATCAGGAGAACGACACGCAGCTGACGCTCGCTGGCAGCACCGCTTCGGCTGACGGCTCGAGCGAACTGTCGATCGACTTCGGTAAGCGCATTGTCGGAACAGAGGGACCTTCTTCCTTGCCGTTGATTCTCGATAAAAGCGGCGTCGATGGCACTTACTACAGCGTCACGTCGACGGGCAACGCGTCGTCGTCGCTCGAAGGTCGGTACAACGCCTTCGAAATGGACTCGGCCGGCTCGACGTTCCTCGACGTCTCGCTCGAGACGAACGGCATCGGCAGCTACAGCGGCACGGTCGTCGTCGACAACCTCGATGTCACCACCCAAGGCGGCACCGGCCGCGGGGCCAACGACGGCAACGACGTTGTCAGCCTCTTCTCGACCATCGTCGCTCCGAGCAACGCGTCCTTCTCCAGCACGAACGACAACGAAGCGCTGACGCTCGACCTTGGCATCGTCGGCCGTGATCTTGGCGTTGTTGGGCAGGCGTTCGACATCTTCAACTTCGACAACAACGGCGTCGGGTCTGACCTCGTGGCAGGCCTCGACTTCGACGGGTTCGAGATCGTCAGCGGCGACCAAGCCGCTTTCGATGTCGACGGCGACTTCTCCAACGCGGCAGCGGATGGCATCAAACAGAGTCTGGTCGTGCGGCTGCTCGACGACGCTCTTGGCAGCTTCTCAGCGGACATCGCCCTCTTCTTCAGCGACGCCGACGACGTCGCTGGCGGCAGTGCAGCGGGCATCGGCGACGGGTTGGGCCTCTTTGTCACCGGCGAGGTTCGCGTTGGGGGCGATGCCGATGGCGATGGCGAGGTCTCGTTGGCCGATTTCACCATTCTCCGCAACGGCTTTGGGCAAGATGGCCTCGGCTTCGTCGGCGGCGACTTTGACAACGACGGCACGGTCTCGTTGGCGGACTTCACAATCCTGCGCAACAACTTCGGCACCGCAGGCGACCTTGCAGTACTCGACGCGTGGCGTGCTACGGTGCCGGAGCCGACAAGCCTGACGCTTCTCGCCCTCGGCGGGCTCTTCCTGCGTCGCCGTCGGTGATTGCCTTGCAATGCTCCAGACAGACGACAAGCCGCGAACTCGAGTCCGCGGCTTCTTCTTCGTGAGCGGTCGAGTGCGATCGTCGACCGTTACCGCTTGCCGCCGCTGCGACGTTCGTTGCGGCGGGCATATTCGATGCTGTACCGCGTCCATGGACGGGCTTCGAGACGCTGCTTCGCGATCATCTGACCGGTGCCTTCGCAGATGCCATAGGTCTGGTCGTCGATCTTCGACAACGCGTGGTCGATCTCTTCAATGACGCGACGGGCCCGGTCGGCGAGGCTGAGGGTGAATTCCTGCTCGTACATGTCTGTTCCGACATCGGCCATGTGGACCGGTAGCGTGCTGAGGTTGGCCCCGTCGCTTTGCAGGGCTTCTTTCTCCATCGCGTCTATGTCGCCGAGCAACTGCCGACGGTGTGTGGAGAGGAGCTGGCGGAACTTCTCGAGATCTTTTTCGCTCAGCTTGGTCTTCTCGAGTCGGGGCTTGTCGGCGAAGGCATCATCGGCGGCCCCGTCACTGCCGGGTTTGCCGGCGAGAAAGCTCAGGCCGCTGCCGACCGTCGGAGCGGCGGCGGACGAATCGACGGCGGACGCTTTGACGTCAACCTCGTCGGCGGACAGCTCCGGCTTCTTCGTGATCGGCTTCTTGCCGGCCGGCTTCTTGGGAACCTTCTTCGCAGCCGTCTTGTTCGGGTTCGACCTGGCCTTAGCAGCTTTGGTTGCGGCCTTCTTCTGAGCAGCGGCGGCGGTCGACTGAGCGGGCTTCTTCGCCGCGGTGGTCCGAGCTGAGACCTTCTTCACCGTCTTCTTGGCAGCTTTCTTCGGAGCCGCGGGCTTCTCTGCCACCGTCTTCTTGCTCGTGGAAAGTTTTTTGCTAGCGACAGGTTTCTTGCTGACGACGTTCTTCTTGCCCGCAACGGTCTTCTCGGCCGTCGTCTTCTTGGCAGCCTTCTTCACCGACGATTTCGGCGGTTTAGCGGCTTTGGCAGGCGTAGCCTTCTTGCCGCTGGTCTTGGCGACAGTCTTCTTTTTGGCAGGAGCCTTCTTGGCGCTTTTGGCCACGCTGATCTCGCTGATGAGGATGCGGATGGAGCCCGGCAGGCTCCGGAGAAGGCGGCTCGAAGGCCGCGTGCACGGCCTGTCAGCCGTTGCCAGAGCGGAAGTTGCACCCGAAAAGGCTGGCCCCTGTCCTGGTGAGGGGCGGACCATAGCGGGCGGCCGACGCTTGTCAATACGACGACGCCTGGACGACACCGCCTGCTCCCCGATGGAATGGTCCGCCGCGACCGGCCGCCTCCGACCGCCGCCGCGGATACGCTACAGCCGTGGCGAAGCAGAAACTGCCCAAGTTGCCACCCCTGCCCGGTGCTGCCGACGCAGGCCGCAACGTGCTCTTCTTCCACCACGGCGGTCTGGGCGACTTCGTCCTGACGTGGCCGATCCTCCTCGGTGCGGCCCGCGTCATGGCCCAAAGCCGCGTGCTCGCCATCGTGGGTGAGGATCGCGGCAAGCTGGCGGAAGCGGTGCTGCGAGTCGAATGCCGCGATGTCGAGAATGGCTGGTCCGCGCTCTATGGAAATCGTGGGCTGCCCGAGCGGCCGATGAAGCTGCTGACCCGAACCGGCCACGTCATCTCCTTTGTTGCTCCTCCGGGTTCAGCTTGGGAGCAGTCGATCCGCCGGCACGCTCCCGATGCGAAGGTGACAATGCTCGTCCCGCCGCCACGGGATCTGGCGGGGCAGCACGCCATCGACTATCTTCTGAGCCAGCTGAGCGACGAGCCGATGCTCCAAGCCGGGACGCTCGGCATCGTCGAGAGCATCGGCAAGACCGGCCTGATGCCGCGGCTGCACGACCCGAAGGGACCGCTCGTGCTCCACGTCGGCAGCGGTTCATCGTCGAAGAACTGGCCGATCTCGTCGTGGATCGACCTAGCAGGTAAACTGCGTGAGAAGAAGCGTCGCGTCCGCGTCGTCCTCGGCGAGGCAGAGCAGGAGCGGGTGTCCGCCTACGAGATGACCGTCTTGGCTGAAGTCGCCGACGTCCAGACGCCGAAGGACCTGAGCGAGCTGCTCTTCCTGCTCCGTGGTTCCGGTGCATTCATCGGTCACGACTCCGGGCCGACGCACCTGGCGGCGATGTGCGGCCTGCCTACCCATGCGATTTTCGGTCCGGCGAGCGATCCGGCGGTTTGGGGACCGGTCGGTCCCCGCGTCACGACCGGGCGGACGGATGATCTGGACGCACTTGAAGCCGATCTCGTCGCAAGCGACGTTCGGCAGCTTCTGGCGTGACGGCATCGGGGGTAGGCTTGTGCGACATGGCGACTTTGGATGAGCCGCGGTTTCTCACGGATGTCGACGCCGCCCAATGGTACGGGCCCGACGACATCCTCGCCCTGCCCAAGCACAAGGTGCCTCGACACGTGGCAGTCATTATGGACGGCAACGGCCGCTGGGCGACGCGGCAAGGTCGGCCGCGGCACGAAGGTCACGCCGAAGGGGCCGCCGTGGTTCCCGATCTGGTCGGCGAATGCTGCCGACTTCGTGAGCGACTCGGCGGGCTCGACTGCCTGACGCTCTACAGCTTCAGCCTCGAGAATTGGAAGCGTCCTGCAGACGAAGTCGCTTTCTTGATGGAGATGTACGTTGCCTTCCTTCGCGAGCAGCGGCCGCGGATGATGCGGGAGAACGTGCGCTTCAATCAGATCGGCCGGCTCGACAATCTGCCGCCGATGGTGCTGGACGAGGTGCACCGGACGCTCGACGAGACGGCGAAGAACGACGGCCTGATCGTGACGCTCGCCCTGAACTACGGCGGCCGGGCGGAGATCGTCGACGCCGCCCGCCGCGTCGCCGAGGATGTCGCGGCGGGTCGATTGTCGCCCGAAGATCTGGATGAGGCGGCCCTGGAAGCTCGGCTGACGACGGGTAGACTCGGCGGGTTCACCGAGGTCGAGCTGCCCGACGTCGACCTGCTCATTCGCACGGCGGGCGAGTTCCGCGTGAGCAACTACCTATTGTGGCAGATCAGCTACGCAGAAATTTTCGTAACGGAGCAGACGTGGCCCGATTTCGGGCGGACGGACCTGTTCGACGCGATGCGGGCCTATGCGAAACGGACGCGTCGGTTTGGCGCGGTGGTCGACTCGACGGACGAGGCGTGAAGGATCTGGTGAGCCGCGGGATCGCAATCCCGCGGCCTGCGGGACTCACATCGATTGAATGGCTTCGAGCACTTCCTGTTCATGCCCCTTGGGCTTCACCTTTTCGAAAACTTTGACGATCTGACCGTCGCCGTCGATGACGAAGGTGGTGCGGGCGGCACCCAGGTACTTTTTGCCGTACATGCTCTTCTCCTGCCACACGCCGTAGGCCTCGCAAACGGTGTGGTGCTCGTCGGCGAGTAGCGGAAAGGTCAGGTTGTACTTATCGGCGAACTTCGTCACGGCCGTTTCCGGATCCGGGCTGACCCCGACCACGTTCACGCCGGCCGCTTCGTAATCATCGGCCGAGTCGCGAAAGCCGCACGCTTCGGTGGTGCAGCCGGGCGTGTCGGCTCTTGGGTAGAAGTAAAGGACGAGGTGCCTGCCGGCGAAGTCGCTCAGCTTGATGTTCTCGCCAGTGCTGCTGGGCAAGTTAAAGTCGGGGGCCGCGGTGCCGGGCTCGGGATAGCTCATAGGCGATGGTAGTGCCTGGCTACCGAGCGGAAGCCATGCCAGTGTGGTCGATAATGGTTGGCGTGAGGAAGAAGTAGAGGTCGGTCATTCGCCGCTGCGTTCGATGATTCTTGAAGAGGTGACCCAGCACCGGCAGGTCGCCCAAGCCCGGCACCTTGTCTTCACGCGTCGTCGTCCGCACCATCCGCAGGCCGCTGATGACGAGGGTCTCGCCGTCGCCGACCGTGACGTTCGTCTCGGCCTCACGCGAATCGATGACCGGATTGACCAGCAACGCAGACTGCTGATTGTCGCTGCTGCCGGCGAGCGTCGGCAACGGTGTAAAGCCGGCGACGCTGCTGACGACGCTCAACGCGTGCAGCCGCACGAAGCCGTCGCCGACGATCTGCGGCGTCACGTACAGCTGCACGCCGACCGGCTTGTACTGCGTCTTGGTGCTCAGGATGCCTTTGACAAGATCCGCCGACTGGATCGGCACCTCCTGTCCCGCCAGCAGATAACCCGTGTCGCCCTCCGCGACCGTCAGCCGCGGCTCGCTGACGACGTTGATCAGGCCCGTCTCCGCCAGCAGCTCGAAGCTGGCGTCGAGATTGATGCCGACGTCCTGCAGGACCTGCATGACGCTGACAATCGAGCCCTGAAACGGCTGGCCCGCTGCGGCTTCGAGGAGCTCTGCGGTCCGGAAGGTCGACAGCGCAGTCTGCGTACCGTCTTCGGCAACGCGTTGGGCCAGGAGACGAAAGCCCTGCTGGTAGTCGTAGCCGTGGTTGACCTCGAAGATGCGGGCTCGGATCTCGACCTGCCGGCCCGGCTGGTCGACGTCGCGAAGCAGGCTCACCACGCCCGCCTCGGCGTCGACGCGGCAGGTGATGACGAGCCGGTTGTCGCTCGGCAGCGGGATAACGGATCCTGCTTCGCCGAGGTGGGCCTGCACCAACGCAACGAGCGGCCCGAGGTCGGTCGGCGTGTGGTTGACTGTCCGACGACCGGCCGCGGGTTGGCTCTTGACCGTCGACGCCCCGCCGCCCTGGAGGTGCCAAATCAGGCGGACGCGGTCGTCGTTCAGCATGGAACGGCTGACCGGATCGACTTCGAGCCGCGGACGCGTCGTCGGGGCGATATCGACTTCTTGACTTCGGTCCGCTCCCGTCGCTCCGCCGCCGACGGCCTGGCTCAGGCCGACCTCGTCCGGTCCGCGTCGCCGGATGCGGTCGAAGCGGGCGGCATCGACGTCGCGACCCGCGGCTTCGAAAGCGAAGGCATCGCCGGTCGGCGTGCCACTGACGGTCGTCGTCTCCGGCTCCACTTTGGATGAGCCGGCACAGCCGAGCACCGCGACGCAGGTCACGGCAGCGAGCAAGATGGACGCAACGCGATGAAACATGAGCTCGAAGCACAACCGATAGCCGCGCCTCCCTGTGTTGGATCGGCACAGCGGAACTGCGACAGGTGACGGCAAATCGGACGTCGCCGCTTATCGGACGTCTGCCGCCGCAGTCTTCTCAGCGAGCCAAGTTTGATAGTCGTCGACGTCCAACGGCAGCGTGATCGTCTTGCGACGATCACCTGATAAAAGCATCGCATTGGCGAGTTCGACCGAGGCGTAGCCCTCTCGTGCCGGGGCGACCAGCGGCGTTTGGTGACGGACGGCGGCGGCGAAGTTTTCGAACATGCCGCGGCGAAACGGATCCTGCTTCGTACTCGACGGGCTGCCGCCCTCGGCAGGAACGACCTGTGTCTCCTTCAGGGGCATCGTCCGCAGGTTCGGTTCGCCGGTGGCGTTCGTCGCGGAGGCGGCCTCGGCCAGCAGCCGCAGCGTGATCTCGCCGTCTTCGGCCACCACCGTTCCGTCATCGCCGACAATCTCCAGGCGGTTGGATCCCGGTGCTTCGCCCGTACTCGTCACGAACGTGAGCAGCGGCCCTGGAGAGTCATCGACCGGGTCGCAGACGATTGTCGCAGCGACTTCGTCTTCCGTCTGAATGTCGTGGAACCGGCCGTACCTCGTGACGGCAAAGACGCTCCGCGGCACGAGGCCGGTGATCCAAAGCAGAAGGTCTAGATTATGCGGTGCCTGGTTCATCAGGACGCCGCCGCCTTCGTACTTCCAGGTAGCGCGCCAGCCGGCTGTGTCGTAGTAGGCTTGGGTGCGGAACCAGTCGGTGACGGTCCAGTGCACGCGACGAATCGGGCCGATCTGCTCGCGGACGATCTGCCGCATCCGCTGCCAGACGGGCATCAGCCGCTGCTGGAACATGGCTGCATAGACGAGATCCGGCTGCTTCGCCTTGGCCTTCTCGTAGGCGAAATTTGCCCGGCCTGCCCCTTCGATGCTGAGGGCGACCGGCTTTTCGACCAGCACGTGCAGGCCCGCTTCCAGAGCCGGCTGCGCGATCACGATGTGCCGAGAATGCGGTGTGGCGACGATCAACGCCTCGGCGACGCGGCTTTTGATGATCGCGTCAGCATCGGCGAAGGGTTGGACATCGTACTCACTCGCGACACCCTCGACCGCCTGCGGGTTCTGGTCGACGACGGCGACGAGTTGGAGCTGCGGCACCTGCGACGCGATCATCGCCACGTGCCGACGCCCGATGCTGCCCAACCCCAGAACCCCGACACGCACGGGATCGGCGGTGGCAGTCGTGGCAGGGGCGGCGTCTGACATCTTGAAAGGAAGGTACGCACGCCTCCAACGATGCCGGCATGCCTGATGTCGCCGCGCCGGTCCGTTTCGAGCTGCCCCGTCTGCCGGAGCGACGGCGGACGATCTACCGCTACAGCTTCTATGCGGCTGCCGTGTACAACGTGCTCTGGGGCCTCGTGGTCATCTTCCTGCCGACGACGACGCTGAAGTTGGCGCAGATCGAGGCCGGGCCGATCGGCGTCTTGTTCTGGCAGTGCATCGGCATGTTCGTGCTCGTCTTCGCCATCGGTTACTGGGCGGCGGCACGAGAACCGGAGCGGTACGCGACGTTTCTGCTCATTGCGTTGCTCGGCAAGATCTTCGGCCCGGTCGGTTTCTTGTACGGGTCGTTCTACCTGGACGTGCTGCCGGCGACTTTAGGGTTCACGATCATCACCAACGATCTCATCTGGTGGCCAATCTGGATCCCGTTCGTGATCGAGACGCTTCTAAGGCCTAACAGGGCGCGATAACTGCAAAGCTCGCCATCTTTGCCAAACCCTGACTTGCCACATGATCGGACTCGCTGGTACAACCGCCTCGGCACGCGTTGCCGATCCAAGTCGGGCCAGACGCTTGCGTGGGACAATGTTAAATTGGAGAACTAGGGAGTCATGAGCAACTCACACGTCAACCCGATCAACCGGCCGACCTCCGTGTTTGAGGCCCTGGAGCAGCGACGACTGCTCAGTGCCTCCAGCGCCGCAGCCGAAGCCGCTGCGTTGGAATCGATGAAAGAGTTTGGCATCGAGAACGGTGCCGACCTTCTCTCAAGTGCCCGTGCCGACCTGATTCAGCAGGGCGAGTCGCCCGATGGTGCTGGCGAGGCTGTCACTGCCCAGCGGGCATTCCGCGTCTTCAACGCCATGCGTGGAGACTTGAGCGGCGTCGACATCGACGGTGCCGGGCTGGACGACGTGATGATCACGTACGGCTCGCTGTTCTCCGTCGACGCTAACGGCAACCAGATGCGCGACATGGCGTCGGAGCACCGTGTTCGAGTCGCCGCCAACGAAGCCGCGGACAGCGGGCGCAAGTGGGTCATCAACATCGAGCACTGGCCCACAGACGTCCGCCGATACGGTGAGGCGGAGGTGCAGGAGACGATTGACAAGTTCCTCCAGATCATCGAGTGGGCCAAGGACGAGCGACCTGAGGTCGAGGTCGGCATCTACGGGATGCTCCCGATCCGCGACTACTGGACGGCCGTTCATTATGACCTGGCGGTCGAGCAGTACGAGAACACCGATCCGTCGAACAGCTTCCACATGGAGCAGGCGATCAAGAAGCTGGACCGGGCTAACGAGAAGATGGACGTTTGGCAGACTGCCAACGACCTCCTCAAGCCGCTTTCGGAAGCCGTCGACTTCATCGCTCCGTCGCTTTACACCTTCTACGAGGGGCAGGGCGGCTGGGAAATGTACGCCGAACACAACCTCGCCGAGGCCGCTCGGTACGGCAAGCCCGTCATCCCGTTTCTAATGCCGAATTATCACGATTCGGTGGCCGATGGGCATCTTGATTTGTCGGCCGAGACGTGGCGGCAGCAGCTGGACTTCGTTCATGACCGCAGCGACTCGGTCATCATCTGGCGCGACTTCCGCAACGTCAGCGAGTCCGACGGCTGGTTCCAGGCGACCGCGAAGTTCATCTCGGAACTCGAGTCCGAAGCCGTCGAAAGCCAGGGCGAAAGCGCGACCGGCACCGTCATTACACCGAATCCCGACGAAGAGGAGCCCGTCATCGAGCCGAGCGTCTTCGACGCAGTGGTCGAGGAAGAGACCGAAGAACTGATCGTTAGCGAGCAACGTCGACCGGAACCCTTGTTGAAGAAGGAGTCGACCGCTGCCGAGGTGAAGAAGCAACGTGCCATTGAAGAAGCCCGGCAGACGCTGGTGAGCTTCCCGAGTCTCCGCGGCGTCACGTCGCTAGCGGAGTTCACGAAACTCCGTAACGCGGTGCAGGCTCGCTCGCTGCAGATCGTTGAAGCCAAGCCGGCGACGAGAGTCGAGGTCAGCATCGGTCGAGAGCTAGACGAGCTGATCAACGTCCGTCGGTTCTAACGAATTTCCTTGGAGGCTCGTAGCAACAGCAGCCCGCGGCTTTCGCCGCGGGCTCTTTGCATTCGCCGATAGGCTTCAGCAGCGTGAGCGATTCGTCGAATACCACCAGCCCCACCTTCGCGGTGATCATCCCGGTCCACAACAACCGGGAGTTTCTCGCCAGAACCCTTCAGAGCGTCCACACGCAGACGCGGCCGGCTGATGAGATCATCGTGGTCGACGATCGCTCGACCGACGGCTCGGCAGATCTCGCACGCGAGTTCGGTATCGAGCAGGTCCTGGCCTCACGCGACGTCGGTGCGACCGCAGCCCGCAATACCGGAGCGGCGGCGGCTTTGAGCGACTGGCTCGTCTTCCTCGATGCCGACGACCTCTGGTATCCACAACGGCTGGAGCGGACCGAGCAAATCATCAATTCGACAACGGGATCGGATGATGCCATTCTCTACCACTTTGATCACGTCGATCCTGAAGGCGACGAGATCCACCGCCGCGATCAGGCGAAACACCCGGCAGGCGTGGGCGCGGAGCCGGTGCAAGGCTTGACTGCGACGGACTTTCTCGAGTGGTACGCCAGCCGTCACATCTTTCCCGGCATGTCCGCCTGTGCAATCAAGAGGCAAGCTTGGGAACGTGTCGGCGGTATGGACGAGACGCAGACCCGCCGGCACGACCTGGAGATCTTCTTCCGCCTCTTGAGCACGGGCAGCACGTTCAGCTATGACCCTTGCTCCAGCTCCGCCTATCGCGGCGGACGCGCCGGCAACCTGAGTTCTAATCCCGTGCCACGCGAAAGCTTTCATCTGCGAGCCCTGGAACTCAACGCCTCGACCTTTGAGGGTCGAGCGGGGGAACTCATGAAGCAGATGCTTCGCGTCGTCGCGCTGAAGTACCTCGGCGTCGCGGTGACGGATGGGAATCAACAAGACGTTGCCGATGCCATCGAACGGGCCGAACCGCATCTGACGGGCACCAGCCGGTGGACGATGAAGCTCGCCCAGATGGCCCCCGGTCTCGCCGGGCGTCTCGTTCGCTTGAGGAGGCGCTTGAGGTGACGGGCGGAACCAAAAGAAGGTCGACGACATCGCAATGTCTGCAGCACCGCTAGCGACTTCGGGTAACATGATCGCCGACTCCTGCCGATGCAGGATCAGACGACGCTCTTCATAACGACTCCAGATGTTCAGCAGTACCGGCCTCATCTACGCGAGCATCTTCGGGTTCATTGTCCTCGTCGTGCTGCGTCGCCCGAGCGTGGCGATGGGTGCCTTCATGTGCACCTACGGGCTGGAGCAGTGGGCACAGAGCCGGAATTCATGGTTCTTCATCAACAGCTCGCTGACGAACATGGCGACGGCCGGCTTGCTGGTTTGGGCGTTGGTCGTCCGCCAGATCAAAGGCCAAGGGACGCTCGGCGATGGCGTGACGCCGATGGGCTGGGTCATCATCGCCCTCTTCGGCTGGAGTGCAGCCAGCATCCTTTGGAGCATTGACGGCGGGTCGGCGATCGGCAACTGGAAGTCGAGCCTCCCTTACCTTGCGGCATCGATCGTGCTCCTGCCGCTGACCATCCGCAACCTGGCGGACGTCAAGGCAGGTTTGCTGATGACGGTCTTGCTGGGCGTGTTCATTCTGCTGCTGCTGCTGACGACGACGGACTGGGACGGCCGAACGATCACGCTGCAGGGATCTGCCGCGTCGATCAAGAGCAACAAAGGCAACCCGCTGGCAATCGCGTCGTTGGCCGGCTGGATCGCCCTCATCGCACTGCTTTGCAACTTCCGAGGCCTGGGCCCGCTGATGGTCGTCGTTCGGTACAGCGTCGTGCTGCTAGGCCTCGTTATCGCCATGCGCAGTGGCAGCCGCGGCCAGGTCTTCGCGCTCGTCACCGCGGGCCTGCTCTTCCTGCCAGCGTCGCGTGGCCTCCAGAACGCAAAGCAAATCGTCCTCCTCACGATCTCAGCCATCACGACGGTGGTCGTCGCCGTGCTGACGTTCCAATTCCTCGGTCTCGGCGAGTCGACGCGCTGGAGTTCGGAGGAAATGTTCGAGACCTATGGCAACAGCCGGCTAGGTCCTGCCGGCATTGTCATCGAGCGTTGGTGGGACGAAGGGCCGATTACCTGGATCTTTGGCTTGGGAACGAGTGCGAGCTACCACGCGGAATTAATCGGGTTCTATCCGCACCTCGTCGCTCTCGAGGTGCTGGGCGAACTAGGCGTCGTCGGCTTTGTGCTTCTTTGCATCGTCGCGTTCGGCACCATTATCACGACGATCCGGCTGTCGCAGATCGCCCCCGACCTCGAGTCCCGAGGCGTGGCCGCGGCAATGGGCGGGCTATTCATGTTCGAGGTGATCCTGTCGTTCAAGCAGGGCTCGCTGCTCGGCACGCCCTTTTCGTTCGGCTTCGCACTGATTCTGGCTCGAATGTGGCAGCAAGCCAAGCAGGATGGTTATCTAGCCTCGGCCGGAGCGATGATTCCACAGACGTGGCTTGCAGCGCAGCAACAGCAGAGTCCGCAGGCGGAAGCAGCTGATCAGCAACCCCATTGGCTCGATGACATGCCGGCGCGGGGCGGCTTGTAGAGCGTTACCGTCCCGCAGCAGCGGCATGTTCGATCGCTGCAATGAAGCCGTCGACCATGTTCGCTATCGTGAGCTTCTTCGTGGCCGCCCGGGCAGCGTTGTCGCCCAGCCTGTGGCGGAGGCCGGGCTCCTCAATGAGTCGCCTCAACGCAGCCGCAAGACTAACCGCGTCTCCTCGACGAAACAGCAGACCGTTCTCTTCGTGCACGATCACCCGTGCCTCTGGCGCATGGACGAGCATGTCGTAGTGCGTCACGACCGGCTTGCTATGAGCCATCGCATGCACCACCGCGAGACCGGCCTCGGCTGGCAGCACGACGGCTGTCGATGCGGCGAACCAAGGTGCCAGTGCCGGCTCGCCGTAAAGCGATCCGGGCATCTTGACGACGTCGGCCAGCTTGAGCCGCGCGATATCCGTAGCCAGCTGTTCCGGCCACCCGCTACCAATGAAGACGAGCCGAGGCGACATGCCCTCGTCTCGCAACGTCGCCGCCGCCTCCAGCAGCAGGTCCGCTCGCCGCTCCGGGGCGGCTCGGCTGATGAGCAGGAAGGTCGGGCGGTCGTGCAGGTCGTGCTGACGCTCGAAGGCCGCTTGTTCCAGCGGATCGATGGCGTCACGGGCGACTATGGCCTCTTCTGTACCGAGCGTGTTGGTGGCGACGTAGACCTGATCCTTGCCAAAGCCTTGATGGACTAATCGTTCTGCAGTCATCGCGTCGTAGACGACTACGGCATGAGCCAGACGACCGATTGCGTTACGGATTCGCCGTCTGGTCGCCGTCTCGTGCTTGCCATAGCCGTGACCCCAGAGCACGACGCCGAGCCCGTTCTTCCTCGCTCTCAAGAGCCCGGCGATCGACGAGAGATACTGCACATCCCACAAGAGCATCACGACGCGTCGATCGGCCGTGCTCCAGTCGCGGGCCGCTACGTGCCACTGATGCGGCTGAAGCGTCAGCGTCCGCCCGAGCAAGCCGTATCGACGCAGCGGCGCTGGGCTTCCGGCGAAATCGTCCGGCTGTGCGTTAGCCAGATTCGGCACCTCGCCGTAATGCAGATGGAAATCGATGTTACGCCGCCGAGCAAGTTCAGCGAAAACGGCCACTCGATAAGGTGCCAGCGCCGGCTGCACCAGATCGACCCGGGTTGGCCGCGACAGACCGAACGACGGTGCTTCAGACAAACTCTCAGGAGAATTCACGTTCATCGAGTCGTCGGCCAGCTTTCTACAGAAATTCGATCAGCCTTGGGCAGGAGCATCATCGCATGTTAAAGGACGTGACGGGGAACGCCCCATAGGTTTACCGCCTCATCATGCCGGACGCACGCCCCATCGTTGTCAATGCCCTGTGCGTCGGGAGCGGCGGAAATGCGACGCTCGCCCAGGCACTTCCGAGCGAGTTCGCAAGTCTCGGGCGGCCATCGATTCTGCTGCTCACCGAGGGCCGATCGCTGCACCAGGAGATCGCCGGCTACTTCGGGAACAACCATCACGTTCGCATCGTGTGGGCCCCGTCGGATACGGCCAAGCGTTTGCCCCGGACGCTTTGGGAAAAGCGGGAGCTTCCGGAACTGCTGCGACGCGAGAACGCGTTGGCCTTGCTGCAGCTCAACGGCATGGTCGTCCCGGGGCTCGAGTGGCCGACGCTGGCGCATCTCGGCGACCCATGGCCCTATCTGCCGATTGCCTACACGTCGTGGAAGGATCACATCCTCGCTTTCGGCCGGCGGCGAGGGCACCGGATGGCAATCCGGCTGCCGTTCGTCAACGCCTCGTTCACGAGCCACTTCCTCCGCAGCCTGATTGTCAAGGCCCACGGCCAGTCGGCGGCGACGATGCCGGTCTTCTACAACGGCGTGCCGGATCATCTGGTCGACGACGTCGAGGTCGTGCCGCTGGATGAGCGCGAACCGATGCTGCTGACCGTCAGCAACCTCAGCCCCTACAAGCGGCAGGCAATGATCATCAAGGCCCTGCCGCTTTTGCCGGAGACGCTCGACGGCAAGCCGCTCAAGTACCACATCGTGGGCTTCTGCGACCCGGTGTATCAGAAAGAGCTCGACGAACTCATCGCCAGCCTCGGCCTGCAGGATCGGGTCGTGATGGAGGGACGCGTCAGTGCCGAGCGGCTGACGGAAGTCTACCGCACCGCCCGAGTGATGCCGTTCCTGAGCGTCTGCGAGTCGTTCGGCATCCCGATCATCGAGGCGCAGAGCTACGGCCTGCCGACGGTCATTTCGAATCAGGCCGCGCTTCCCGAAGTCGCGGGAGATGGAGCGGTCGTCACCGATGCCGACACGCCCGAAGCCGCCGCCGAAGCGATCCAGAAGGCCCTCGAGCCCGATCCATTGCTCATCGAGCGTGGTCGGGAGAACGTCAAGCGGTTCCGCTGGCACGACACGGCCGCGGGCATGGTCGAGGAGATGGACCGGCTTGCGAGTCAGTTCACGCCAAGCTGAAGCACCGGTGCAGCGGTGGCGACGTCGGCTTCATCGGTAGACGCAACGCAGTTGTTATCCGCCATCGCCGATGCTTCGCCAGGACGGAAGGTGCGCCAGGTGAAGGCGTCGCCGGATCGGGCCCAGCCGGCGACGTGGTATCCGAGATCCGTCAGCAGGGACAGCGACGTTTCGGCGCGATCCTGACCGTGCATGGCGAGAATCAGCCGCGGGTGGTGCTTGGCCAGCGTCTGTTGCGCACCGAGCAGAACCAGATGCTCGGCCCCTTCGGTATCGATCTTCATGACGTCCGGCGGCGGCAGGTCAGCAGGGCCGTCGATGCCGGCGGCTGTCTCGTCACCGGCGAGCAACGCGTCGAGCGTGACCTCGCGAACGTGCTCGACCAGCGGATCAAGACCACGCGCCTGCCGCCCTTCGCTCGCTTCGCCGCCACTGACGCGGGTCAGCACCGCTGAGCCGTCAGACTGGTCGTCCGTCTGCAGTTCCGTATCCCCGATCTGGTCGGACAAAGCGACTGGCAAGATGGTCATGCGGTCGCTGTCGGGCAGATTGAGGCGATTCTTCCTCAGGATCGGCAGGTTCGCGGCCATCGGCTCGAACGCCACGAGGCGGCTGACTGGCAGGTTGGAGAGCGTCCACCGCGCGTAGTAGCCGATGTTCGCCCCGATGTCGTAGAAGACGTCGCCGTCGCGGACGAGGTGCTGGAACAAGCCCAGCGGTCGGCCGTGGCCGAGGAAGCAGTTTTTGCCCAGCAACCAATGATGCCGCCGCAGCCCGAAGCTCAATGGACCGTCGACGTGCGACACCTGGCGGGTCAGCGTTACATCCGGAAGCCGGTGTACCACCGCCCGAACCACGCTCCGCGTCACCTCGCCGCTCATCGCACCGCGGATCCCGTCGTAGAGGCTCATGGTCGCACCTCACTCTGATCCGGCAAGGCAGACGGCACGGAGCTTAAGGAGCGGGCGTCCTGCTCGTCGCGCTCGGCATAAACGAGTTCGGTATGCTTGGCGACACTAAGATACTCGTAAATCGCCAAAAGTCGGCAAAAGACGTAGCCCGCCTTGCCGTCCAGGAAACCGCCGCGGAAGACGTAGGCGTAGAGGAATCGCAACGTGGGCCGGAACGGCATCGACCGGGACAGGTTTTTGAGTCGCCGGCGACGGGACAACAGGTCGCCAATCTCGCCGCTGTCTTCGCTCTCACCTTGCTGGTGTTGGACGATTGCCTCCCAGTTGGAGTAGCGGTTGTGCTTCTCCATGAACGTGTGGATGTTGGGGAAGGCGAAGTGGAGCATGTCGTTGTCGAGGTAGCCGACCGGGCCGGTGGGCACGACGTGCTCGTGCACCTCGTTGTCGCCCGAGCCGGTGTTGCCGACATCCGTCAGTCGCTCGTACTCACCCCGGCCGCGGCGGATGAGGCGCAGGTTCCACGACGGGTAGTAGCCGCAGTGCTTGATCCACCGGCCCATGAAGATGAAGCGACGATTGACGTAGTGCCCGGCCATCGTGCTTTGGGCGGTCGCAACGCTCTGAACTTCTCGAGCGAGTTCGGGCGTGATCCACTCGTCGGCGTCGACGATGAGCACCCATTCGTTGGCCAGTGGTGCGTGGCGAAGGGTCCAATTTTTCTTCTTGGGCCAGCGTCCGTTCCACTCGAAGCTGATGACCTTGGCCCCGTATTCGCGGGCGATTTCCTGCGTCCGGTCGCTGCTGCCAGAGTCGACGACGACGACCTCGTCGGCCCACGTCAGGTGATCGAGACAGCGGGCGATGTTCGACTCTTCGTTGAGCGTCGGAATGACGACGCTGACCGGTGCCTTGCCCCTGCGGTCGCCGCCAAGAGGTTTTTGCTGCTCGTCGGCATCGTCCTCCCGCGGGGCCCCCTCATAGAGGACGTGGCCGATGCTCTCGGCGACGGACTCCCGCTCGAGCGCCACGCGTTTGACGGCCGGGCTCGGCACGGTGCCGGGAATGTCTCTGTTCGCCGGAACCGTATTCGGCTTGGGGCGGACGATGATGTCGCCTTCGGCCCGAGCCAAGCCTCCGGCCGTCGAGACGGTTCTGGCGGCATCCTCGGGCAGCCGGTCGTCTTCCGTGTTGGCGAAGTCGCCCTTGACGTCCTGCGGCAATGCTTCCTGCGTGATCGAAGGCGGCAGCTGCTGCCGACGGCGACGCTGGTTGATGCGGGCGACTTCCCGGTACTTCGCCCGAATCAGCACCTCGTAGATGCTGATCATGTTCGACAACTCGATGCCCGCCCGGCCATCGAGGATTCCGACGCGGATCACGAGCATGTAGACCATCCGCATCAGCCAAGGCAGGGGCACCTTCGGCAGGACACGGCTCTTGAGGAACCGCCGACGCTTCGTCTGGTCGCTGAGGAACCCGCCGACGCCCGGCCACGGCTCGGGGTTCTCGAACAATTCAAGCGCTTCGAGGGTGCTGTAGCGGTTGTGCTTGGCGAAGAAGTGCTCGAGTCCGCGGCGGTCCTCGTGGATGAGCAGCAGCGACTTGTCGAGAAAGCCGGTCTGACCTTGGCAGACCATGTGCTCGTGGACACGTCGATCCTCGTACCGGCAGAGCCCGCGGCGGAAGAAGCGAAGGTTCCAGCTCGGATAGTACCCACAGTGCCAGATCTTCTTGCCGGCGAAAACGAAGACGCGGTTGAGGTAGTAGCCGATCGAACCGTCCGGCCCGGCCTCCTTCTTCGACAGCTCGATCAACTCGTCCCGCAACGGCACCCCGACCGCCTCGTCCGCGTCGACGATCAGAATCCACGGCGACTCGAAGGGCAGGTTGTCCAGCGCCCAGTTCTTCTGCCTCGCGTAACCCTCCCAAGCGTGCTCGACGACCGTCGCACCCCAATTCCGGGCAATCTCCATGGTCCTGTCGGTGCTGCCGGAGTCGACAACGAAAACGCGGTGCACCCAGCCGCCTTCGAGCGTCTTGAGCGTGTGCGGGAGGTTCTGCTCCTCGTTGAAGGTCTGGATGAGGACGTCGATCAACGGTCTGTGGCTCGCGGAGGTCGAATCGGGAGGGAGTCGGGGCGGCAACCCTACCGCATCGGCCGGCCGGGTGCCGGTCGAGGTGCGTTATGAGCTAGATCGACCTCAAGCGTCAGCCGATGAAGTGGCCCGCTGTTCATCCCGCTGCTTCGTCGTCTCCACGAATGCCACGACGTCGTCCGAGACGAGCCCGTGCTGCGATGCATGCTCCGCCATCGCTGCAGTGTCGTCGGCAAAGAGGGCCGGGACGTTCATCGACTGCAGATCCCGCATCGCCTGATCCGCCCCGGCATAACGATCACTCGAGTCCACCTCACGCAGGTACACCGCCTCAATCCGACCTGCCGCCCTTTTGGCGACATCGCGATAGATCTCGGCATCGTGCTGGCCCGTATCGCCGATGAGGACGAACGTCTTGTCCGGGTAAAGCTCCAGCAACTCGCGGACGCGACACAGCTTGTGCTGGCTGTGCGTGCCTTTGAAAAGCTGCCGGTTCGTCAGGCCCAGGTCCCGCATCATGATTGGCCCCGGCGGGATGTCGTTGATCCGAAGGAACAAGCGGATGATGTCGTAGACGTTCCACATCGAGCTCGTCAGGTAGAACATCGCCCCGTCGTCGATGCCATCGTCCTTCTTCAGCAGCGACTCGTAGAACGCCCCGACGCCAGGAAAGGCGACGCGGTCGTAGGCGTTATTAAGGACCGTGTTGGCAACCATGCGGACCAGGCTCGTCGCCTCAGTCTGCATCACCGTGTCGTCCACGTCGCTGACGACGATGCGGCCCACGCCCGGTGCCGGGACGTGAACGGTCGACTCAAAGGTCTTTTTGTCGAACTCGCCGTACCGCGAAGGCAGGCCGACAATTCGGCCCGTGAACGAGCTCGCCCCGACAGGAAAGGGCTCGCCGTCAGACGAGAAGGTGGCGGTGAAGAAGCCTTCCTCGTTGCTCTGCGTCTCGACCGTCTGCCCCGCGTACTCAAGTTCGACGGTCCCGCCAGAGACTTCGTCGGTTTCGATCAGCCGATAGGCACGGACGATGTTCTCCCATCGAGAATCGTCAGCGGTCGGCGGATCAGTCTGCTCGTCTTCCAGTAACCGTCCGCTGATCGTGACGTGCTGCGTGGTGCCGTAGCTGCGGTAGAGCTGAAGGTTGACCGGGTCGGTCAGGCCGAGTCGGTGCTTGAGGCCTTTGCGGAAGTCGTCGAATCGAGACTCGACGGCGGTTCCGACGACGGCGAGCTGTTTTTGCCAGCCGGAGAGGGGTTCGCTCTTGCACGGATCGGTTTCTGAGGCCATGAAGCCAACGTACCGACGGGTCTGCGTCTCAAGAACGTTCGAACAGCAGATTCACTTGCCGATCCAGGTCGTCCAACGCCTCGGGCGACTCAATCGCCTGCAAGTGTCCCGCTGCCCACGACCGGACGCGGGAGCAACGCCACGACGGCGACACCTCCAGGAACGTCCGCCAGACGTCGCCCGGCCGGTGACCGCTACGAGCGTCGGCCGGCGGGTTGTGCTCCAGGACGATCCGCGGCGGCACCTCCGCTTCAAGCCACCGCGTCATGCCCCGCACCGCCATCGGCTCGCCGCCCTCGAGGTCGAGCTTCACCACGTCCGGCACCCCATCGATCACCTCGTCTGCCCGCACCGCCTCGACGTCGTACAACTCCGACGGAGCGCCTTCCAACGCGAAGCGGGACGTTTCGCCATGATTTCGGCCGTCGCCGGACGGATGGTGCAGCGTCAGCCATTCCGCCTGATCAGACAGAGCCAGCGGATGAACGCGGACCTGCTCGCTCAGGCCGTTGCGGCGTAAGTTGGCGGTCAGCCGCGCACGATTGGTCGGATCCGGCTCGAAGGCATCGACCCGGCCGGTCGAGCCGACGCGTCGCATTGCCCGGCAGGTGAAGTAGCCCAGGTTCGCCCCGCCGTCGACGAAATGACTGCCAGGCCGCAGAAGCTTGGCGAGCAGGCGATCCGTGTCCCGCTCATAGAGCCCGCAGGCCATGGCGACGTCGGGGTAGGTCGCGAGGTCGAGGTCGAGCCGATTGCCGAGGCCGTCATCGTAAATGCCCCGCCACGACGCCTTTGGCATGAGCATTCGGGCCAGTCTCGCCAGCCGAAACCCACCCCGCTCGGTCGGTGCGACGGCCGCATAGCGGCGGAGGGCGACAAGTCCGAGCTGCATCGGGCGACTGTAGAGCGTGCCGATTCTGTGGCAGCTTTCTCGCAGCTTGCGTGTGAAAGAACCGACCGGTGACGTCTCATGAAGGTCTCGCTAAACTCCCGCACGATGCAGAGCACGCTGCCGCCCAAAACTCAGCATGGCAGCGGCTACGAGCAGTCGAGCGTCCGCCAATTCACCGTCTTTCTCGAGAACCGCGTTGGAAAGATGGCGTTGCTGCTCAACAAATTTGAAGAAGCCGGCCTGCGGATCTGTGCCTTCAGCATCGACGAGTCGACCGACATCTCGCTCATGCGGCTCATCGCCAGCGACCCCGAGGACGCGCGGCAGTGTCTGCGGGATAACGACTTCTCGTTCAGCGAGACGCGGGTGCTGGCCGTCGAGATCCCAGAGGCGACGCGGGTGCCGATGATCAACGTCGCCCAGGCCCTGCTGGCGGCGGAGGTGAACATCCACTACGCCTACCCGCTGCTGCGAAGCCACAAGGAGCCGGCCATCGCGATCTATGTCGACGACATCGTCTTCGCGGAGCGGATTTTGCTCGGCAAGCAATTCCGCATCCTCGGCGAGTCCGACCTGCGGAAGTGACGTCGCAGGCGATTCATCTTCGCCATCTTGACGACCCGTGCTAGAGAACCAGCGGCTGCAGGTCCGATAGGACCAGTACCCGATGGACGCGCCGCGTGATCCAGCTACTCCTGCCGTCCCAGCGACGGTGAACCTTCACGGGCACCTCGTCGGGCTTCGCGTGGAGCATCCGCTGCTCCGACCGACCGCCGCAGCGATCTTAAAGCGTTTGGCGGAGCCTGATCCTCCGTTCAAGCCGGCCGTCAGCGGTCAGATTCTGCCCTACGACCTCGACAGCGTCTCGCGGCACCTGAGCAACGGTGCGACGCCCGTGCTGCCGGGCGAGGCGGGGTATCATCCGCTGAGCGAGCTTTACGCGACGCCGGAGCGGGATCGGTGGTGGTTGGTGGACGAGCGTTGGGGGCTGTGCGAGGTCGATCTGGTACGCGGGACCTGGCGAGCGTTCGTGGTGCCGGAGCCGAGCCTGACAATCGGCCGATTGTTCGAGTCGACGATGTGGTGGCCCGCAGCTCAGCTGCTGCGGCATCACGGGCTGCACCTGCTGCCAGCGACGGCATTGGAGCGTACCGACGGCCGACGACGCGGCGGCGTGCTGGTCCTCGCAAACGCTGACCTGTCCCGCGAGCGGGCGGCATGGACGCAGCGAGGGGCGACCGTGCTCGGTCGGTACTGGTCGGCGTTGCGGATCGAAGGCGACGGCCGTGCGACGTTGTTGCCGATGCCGGCGATGATCGATGAACAGCCCACGGCGCCGCTGCGGGCGACTGTCTCGAAACACAACGTCCCGATCGTCAGCCGGCCAACGCGGCCGTGCCCGCTCAATGACGTCCTGATCGCCCAGACGCCTCGCGTCCACCGGCCCAGCATCAGCCCGTTGGCCACCCGCGATGCCGAACGGTTGCTTGGGGGCATCTGGCCCATCGCCCACTGCGGCAAGACGAAGAACACGATGCCCGAGTTCCTGTCACGGTCGATCACCACGTACAAGCTGCGGCTTGACCGACGCGGGACCGGCTTGAGCGACCTGCTCCTGGGCCCCGCTCCACGTCCGATGAAGCGGGCCGCGTGAAGCGGCTACAGACCACCACTCACGCAGCCTGCTTGCCCAACTGCTTGGGCAGCGTCAGGTTTCTGAAAATCTCGACCGTCGCGTTGCTCTTGTTGAGCGTGTAGAAGTGCAGCCCGTCGACGCCGTGGAAGACGAGGTCCTGGCACTGCCGAGTCGCGTAATCCACGCCCGCCTGCTCGACGGCGGCCGGATCGCTCTCGAGCCGCTCGAGCGTCGTCAACAGCGGGTGCGGGATCTTGGCTCCGCACATCGTGACGAACCGCTTGATCTGGTCGACCTTCTGGATCGGCATGATGCCCGCGATAATCGGCACGTCGATCCCGATCCGCCGGCACTCGTCACGAAATCGCAGGAAGTCGGCGTTGTCGAAGAACAGCTGCGTCACCACCGCATGAGCGCCGGCATCGACCTTCGCCTTGAGGTGCTCCAAATCACGGGTCCGATTCAGGCACTGTGGGTGCCCTTCGGGAAACCCCGCGACGGCCGTGAAGAAGTCGTGCCGCTGGCGGACGAATTCGACCATCTCACCCGCATACTCGAAGCCCCCCTCGCACTTCTCCCATGACCCGCCCGCCGGCGGATCACCACGCAGGGCCAGGACGTTGTGGACGTCGGATTCCCACAGCTTGTCGAGGATCTCGCCCACCTCCTCCGCCGAGTGGCCGACGCACGTGAGGTGGGCCATCACGTCGAGCCCGGTTTCGCTGCGGATGCGTCGGCACAGGTCAAGCGTCTTCTCCCGCGTCGACCCGCCGGCGCCGTACGTCACGTCGACGAATGACGGCCCCAGCGGCTTGAGGGCGGCGATGGTCTCGAACAGCTTGTCGAAGCCCTTGTCGGTCTTGGGCGGGAAGAACTCGAACGAAACACTGGGCCGTCCTGTCTGGAAGTGGCGGTCGATCTTCACAGCCCCAGTCTACAACACCCGATTCATCCGTCCAGCCGGATGAACGGCTCATTCGGCTCGGGCGTACATTTAGCATGGCCCTCAACTGGCAACGCCCCCTGCCGTCGATCTACCGGGAGCTGACCGACCCCGAGCTGCGGTTCCGCATTAAAGAAGCCAAGGACTCGCTCGGTGATGAACTGGTCATCCTCGGCCACCACTATCAGCAGGACGACGTCATCGAATTTGCCGACAAGCAGGGCGATTCGTTCGAGCTCTCCCGCTTCGCCGCCGACCTCGACAAGGCCAAGTACGTCGTCTTCTGCGGCGTCCACTTCATGGCGGAGACGGCCGACATCCTGACGAACGTCTCGGTACAGGTCATCCTGCCTGACCTTGGAGCCGGCTGCTCGATGGCGGACATGGCGGACATCGACCAGACGGAAGCCTGCTGGGAGCAACTCGAAGAGGTCTTCGACGGCGACCCGCCGGTGGTGCCGGTGACCTACATGAATTCGTCAGCCGACATCAAGAGCTTCGTCGGCGAGCATGGCGGCGCGGTCTGCACGTCATCGAACGCCCGCACCGTCCTCGACTGGGCGCTGGAGCGTCGCCAAAAGATCCTCTTCTTCCCCGACCAGCACCTCGGCCGAAACACCGCTGCGAGCATGGGTTACGACCCGGACCGCGACATGGTCCTGTGGGACCCGCGTAAGGACCTCGGCGGCAACACAGAAGAAGACCTCAAGCGAGCCACGTTCCTGCTCTGGAAAGGCCACTGCTCCGTCCACGCTCTATTCCGGCCCGAGCATGTTGACCAGGCACGCGAGCAGTACCCGGACGTCAAGGTCCTCGTTCACCCGGAGTGCAAGAAAGAGGTCGTCGACAAGGCCGACATGGCCGGCAGCACGGCCTACATCGTCGACCAGGTGCGCGCCGCCGAACCCGGCACCGTCTGGGCCATCGGCACCGAGGTCCACCTCGTCAATCGGCTCCGCCAGCAGCATCCGGAGCAGACGATCTTCGTCCTCAGCGAGTGTCAGTGCCTCTGCACCACGATGACGCGGATCGATCTGCCGCACCTGTGCTACGTGCTCGAAGAGCTCGTCGCCGGCAACGTCGTCAACGAGATCAAGGTCGACGCCACCACCCGCAAGTGGGCCACCATAGCCCTTGATCGGATGCTCGAACTCAAAGGCACCGGCAACCCAATCGGCAAGAATCAACCCACCGCCGCCGCATCGATCATCGACTGAGCATCCGACTCAGGCCGCAGAGTTCGAATTCTGCGGTCCGACAGGCTCACCCGGATCACTCCGAACGTTGACCGTCTTTCGATGGATGACGTAACGTTCTCGCTGTGACGGACGCTCCTGCTGTACCCGACTCGTCCGACCTGCCCAGAACGCTCGTCGCCATCCCGGTCCACAACGAGGCCGATCACGCGGTCAAAGTGCTCCAACGGCTCGAACGCGAGGTGCCGTTCGACACACTCTTCGTCGACGACGCCTCCACGGACGGCACCACGGATCTGCTCGACGAAGGCAGCGACGCCGGCGACTTCCACCACGTCCGCCACGAGACCAACCGCGGCTACGGCGGTGCCCTCGTCACCGCATTCAGCTGGGCAGATGCCCGCGGCTACGAGTGGATCATCACGATGGACTGCGACGAGCAGCACGACCCGGGCAACCTGCCCGCCTTTGCCCGTGCCATCGCTGACGACGACGCAGACATCGTCAGCGGCACCCGGTACTCGACCGATGCCGCCGACGGCGATCTGCCGCCGGCCGAACGTCGCCTCGTCAATCTGATCCTTACCGCGACCATTAACGACCTGTTCGGCTGGACACTGACCGACACCTTCTGCGGCTTCAAGGCTCACCGCGTCGGGCCGACGATGGCGCTCGACCTCGACGAGTTCGGCTACGCCTTTCCGTTGCAGCTGTGGCCCCGAGCGTTCTCGAACGGGTTGCGGGTTCGGGAGATTCCGGTGCGTCGCATCTACAACGACCTCAACCGCTCGTTCGGCAACGACGTGCGTGCCGGCGACCTCGATGATGCGGGGAATCGGCTCAAGCACTATCTCGACGTCCTGCGACACGAACTCTGCGGCCTGGGCCTGCCCGAGCTTCGCGACGCGCTGCCGCAGGCGGCGGAGACGTTCCTCGACCAGATCGCTGACCGTGACGTGAGCGACCGCGGGAGCATGTCGCGTCGCCTCCGCGAGCGGCTCGTCGACGCCGCCGCCGTGCCCTGTCCGTAAGCCGCCGTCCTGTCCTTGATTAGCCGACGCTGTGCCTACCGCCACCGGATCATCCCTCGGCCAGACGTACGGCGACTGGGTTGCCCCCAAAAGCGACGGCGACCTGCTCATCTGGCCTGATGCACCAACGCTGCCCGACGTCGCTCGCGACAACCGCCGCCTGCTCGACGCGGCGGATCACGTCAGCTTCCTAGGCCATTTACTGCCGGAGTTGCGGCGTGACATGCGCGGCTTTCTCGGCGTAACCGACGACAGCGGACCGCTCGTGATGACGGGGCACCAGAGCGAGCTGCACCATCCGGGCGTCTGGGTGAAGAACGTAATCATTCACCACGTCGCCCGAGCCGTCGGCGGCGAGGCGTGGCACGTGGCGGTGGACACGGATTCGCCCAAGCACCTGACGCTCAAGTGGCCCGGCTTCAAAGGCAAGATCAGCGACGACCCGCGGCTTCACGGCGTGGCGTGGGCGGGTCTGCTCGACCCACCAACGCCGGAGCATCTGGAACACCTCGAAGCCGCCGCCGTTGACCTGCCGCTGATGGCCGAGTTTCTGGCGGACGTCAGGCGTTACCTGATCGACCAACGCGACTCGCCGTCGCCGATGACGTTGGCGGGTGCGATGCTCGACGCGACGCACAAGCTCGATTGGTCGCTAGGCCTGCGATACGCGACCGCCTTGTCGAGTGGCTTGTTCGAGTCGCTTCCGTGGCTGACGATGGCCTTGTCAATCGCCCAAGATGCCGACGAGTTCGCCCGGCATTACAACGCGGCACTTGCGGAGAATCGGCACGCCAACGGCATCACGGACCCCGACCGGCCGATGCCGGACCTGGCGACGGAGGATGGGGTCGAGATTCCGTTTTGGCTTGACGATCTTCGGCAAGGACGTCGGCGTCGGGCGGTCGTTCGTGATGGCCGCCTGCTGTCGCACGATGACGGCGAAACCTTAGAATTACCGGACGAACCGGCTGCTTTGCTGATGCAGCTTCGCCGCCGCGGCCTGCGAATCTCGTCACGCGCGTTGTCGCTCACCCTGTTCCTGCGACTCATCGCCAGCGACCTGTTCGTTCATGGCGTCGGCGGCGGGCACTACGACCAGGTTCTCGATGCGATCTTCAAGAGCTACCTGAAGCTCGACCCGCCCACCTTCGTCGTCGCCACCGCCACGCTGCACCACCCCGACGCCGGTATCGCCGAGCGCGTCTGTCCGCGTTGCCTTAAGGAGACGGAGCACCGGCTACGCCACGACGTGCTGGGCGACGAGAAGGCGATGTGGCTTCGGAAGATCAATGGTGCGACAACAATCCGGGAAAGGCGTGAAGCGTTCGCCGAGTATCAAGATCGTCGCCACGCTGCTTTGGCGACTGACACGCGGTTCCGACAGTTCCTTCGACACCGCGACGAGCAGCTCGATCTCGCCGACCGACAGGCAATCCTCTTCAATCGCGAGCTCTTTTTCCCGATCCAGACGGAGCGACGCCTCCGCGACCTCATCGCTCGCGTCGAGGCTGCTGCGGCCCGCTGACTCGTTCTGTGCCAGTCCACTGACAACCGCGCTGATCGAGATCAGAACGGTGCCGCGTCTCCGTTGCGCCACCACGAATCTTCGTCGGGCTCGTCGTCATCGTCATCGACGTCGTCCTCACGAACCGCCTTCGTCAGGGCGAGGCCGAACGCCTCGCTTGCGATCTCGATACACCGGCGGGCGTGGTCGGTTAGAGGCTGGTCGTCACGGCGGAACAGCACGATCGTGCCGAGGGATTCGCCGAGGTAGGTCGTAGTGCAGCCGAGGAAGGCCTGATCGATCAGCGGCGCGTGCGTCTTGTTAAGCGGGTCGATGGCCGGCAGCTTGTCTTCGGGCGAAGCCGAATAGATCGCGGGCTTGCCGGCAGCGGTGCGTGCCTTGTAACAGTCGGGCAGAACGTGCTCGCGGAGCCAGTCGACGACCTCCTCCTCACCCGGCACCGTGTGCTTCATGTAGGCGGCGAGTTCGGGATCGCCTTCGTCATTATCCAAGAAAATCGCGATGTTTCCGTCACCGACCTGCCGCAGCAGCCAGTCCATCAGGTGGCAAAGAAGCTGCTCGAGGTCGGCAGCGTCGTCGAGAAGGCCATGAAGGTGCTTGCCGAGGCGGACCTGTTCCATCTCTCTGGCGACGTCGCCATAGCCGTCGATGAAGTCGTTGCACAGGACGTCGACACGTTGGCTGACGGTGCGGCGAGCGACATTGAGCTGGCGGACGGCGCTGCGGAGGCGATCGAGCCGGCGGTCGATGTGGTTCTCTGCCACGGCACGGGCGGCGACCTTCACGAGCCGCTGGCGAAGCCGGCTTGCGTCGGCGATGCGGGTCGGCAGGTAGTCCGTCGCGCCCCGCTCGATGGCTTCGAGGGCTCGCGGCAGCGTCGGTTCCGGATCAGCCACCACCACCGGCACCCCAGCCGGCAAGGCGGCCAGAACCTCGGCGTCGCTCACCGTCATCAGCACCGCCGTCGGACCAGCGGCGGCGGCGACTTCATCGACGACGTCGTCGGCACGAGCCCGCACGACGTCACCGCCCACGACCGAACGAACGGCTCGAATGTCCTTGGAATCTTCAGAAACGACCACCCAACGCGTCTGCCGAAGGACTTGTGCAGCATCAACTAACGCCGCGGCGGAACGACGACGACGACGAACGGGGGACGATGGTGTGGTGGTGGACGACATCGGCGACAGGCTCTGGCGACGCGGCATGCGTTGCCTTGGCTCTTGTCGATCCGATGGTGGTGCTACTTGACCTGACGCCCGACTTCAGCGTCCTTCCCGCGGCTCAAGCCTGCTCAGGCGCGTCGGGCGAATGGGCGAAGGTCCGGCCGACCGACGTCGGGTTGCTGAGCATCCGACCCGCGCTTCCGCCCGCTTGAGCCGGTGGAGCCTCTTCGACGCGACGCATCGTCTCGCTGACCAGGTCAATCGACGGCGAAGCAGCGGGCAGCAAGTCGAGCAGGCCCAGTAACTTGTCGGCCTGCCGGGTGCGCTCCGCAAGGTCATCGCCGGACGCGGCGGCACCATCGAGCAGGACGTCCACAGCGCGTGCGTCCGCCGGAGCCAACGTGGCATCGGTGGAGGGCGAGGCTGAGGTGTTTCGAGGGTTCATGATGATTCCGTTCGTCCAAAGGACCGGCGGGCGGTTCGACGGATGCCGCGGGGCGCAGCTGCCTGTCGCCGGCCGTCTCTTGCGGTGCTACGTCTATCGGATGCAGGCGTTCGATGCGACCGATGAAATGGAAGATTCTTCTTGGCCGGCCACAATCATCGGCGTTCAGGCCGCTTCCTCGTTCGCGGGCGTGCCGTCTTCGGCCAGGCCGGCCTGGTGTTTCCACGTATCAGCGAACATGGCCACTGCGGCATGAAGTCGACTTTTGACCGTTCCTAAGGGAATCTCAAGGATATCGGCGATCTGCTTGTACGGAAACTGGTGGAAGTAGCTCAGCATCAGGATCTCCCGCAGGTGATCCGGCAGCTGATGCACCACCTCCCGAACCTGGCCAGCCAACTCGTTACGTCGCGCCGGCTCGTCAATCGGCGGCAAATCGGCAGCCATTAAGTCGATGAACGTCCCGCCGTCGCCGTTGCCGCCGCTGATCTCGGCATGAAGCGGAGCCGCGGGTCGCCGAGCCTTGCTCCGCATCAAGTCCCGGGCCTTGTTCGCCGCAATTGTAAACAGCCAGGGCCGAAACCGACGCGTCGGATCGAAGCTGTGGCCACTCTGGTGAACTTGCAGAAATGCTTCCTGGAAAACATCTTCGGCCGCCGCCCGGTCGCCGAGGAAGCGGGCCAGAAACGCGAACAGCTCCCGCTCGTACCGACTCACCAGCTGCCGAAACGACGCCAAATCGCCGTTGAGGTACTGCTCGAGCAGCTTCTCATCCGTCACGTCTTGGCCCCCGGCGGGCTTGCTGTTGGCGACTCCGCTCGACATCCGCAGGGACTGTATGACGTCAGGTGCCCCTGTCGCCCGAAAACTTGACGAACCGACACGCCCGCCGAACTACCGGCCGGCCAACGACGTAGCCGCCGCTACGCTCCCGTCCCTCAGCATGCCGACTTTCGCCCCGCCCACCTCTCGCGTCGACCCCTTCGAGGCCTCGCCCGACGAGATGAAGACCGCCGCCCAGTCCCTGGGCTGGCCCGGCTTCCGCGGCAAGCAGGTCAGCAAGTGGCTCTTCGACCAGCTCACGAGCGAGCCGGATGACATGACCAATCTTCCGGCCCATGACCGGCAACGAGTTAAAGACGCCTTCGACTTCGACATCGGCACCGTCGCCAGCGATCAGCTCTCCGCCGACGGCACCCATAAGATGCTCCTGAGCTGGGACGACGGTGCCGAAGCCGAGTGCGTCATGATCCCCGACGGCGATCGACGGACCGCGTGCGTGTCGAGCCAGGTCGGGTGCCCCGTCGGGTGCCGATTCTGCGCCAGCGGGGTCGCCGGGTTGAAGATGAACCTCTCGGCGGGTCGGATTCTGCGGCAGGTCTGGCACCTCTCCCGCGGCCTTCGCCAGCGCCGCGACCCTGTCGGAAGGATCACGAATCTGGTCTTTATGGGTATGGGCGAACCCTTGGCCAATTACCATCACGTGCTCAAGGCGAACCGTTTGCTTCACAATCCGGACGGTTTCGGCCTAGGGTGGCGGCGGATCACGCTCAGCACGGTCGGCGTCCCGCCGAAGATGCGGCAGCTCGCCGACGAGAACGTGCCGATCAACCTCGCCCTCTCGCTCCACGCGCCGAATGAGTCGTTGAGACGCGAGATCATCCCCTGGGCCGACCACTTCGATCTCGCCGACATCCTCGACGCCTGCCGCCACTACTTTCGGCAGACGGGCCGCGAAATCACCTTCGAGTACATCCTGCTCGACGGTGTCAACGACGGCCCGGCGGAGGCTCAGGAGCTGATTGACATCTGCCGACGCGGCTGGTTCAAGGTCAACATCAACCTGCTCCGTTACAACGAGGTCGAGGGCCTGCCCTTCAAGCGGCCGTCGAGCGAGCGGGTTGTCCGATTCCAGAACAAGCTCCGCGACGCCGGCGTCAACGCGCACGTCCGCAAGAGCCGAGGCCGCGACATCGACGCCGCCTGCGGCCAGTTGCGACGCAAGAAGACCGCTCAAGACGTGCCGGAACTGGTGCAACTGCGGCGAGTGGCTTCATAGTCGGGCTATAGTCGGCACCATGAAGCACTTCATAGTGGCCGCTGCCCTTCTAGCATTCGCCGCCGCCGGCTGCGAGGACGAACCGGAGGTCATCGTTGTTGAAGATCCGGCCATTGAAACGGACTCGGCGCTTCCGGCACCAGCGATGTTCGCCTGTGTCACCTGCCCCGGCAGCATGGAGCTGCCGGTGGAGGACAACACGCCCTCCGCTGAGTTTGCCGGCAAGACGTATCACTTCTGCTGCGGCGGTTGCAAGTCGACGTTCGAGGAGGACCCGACGCAGTTCGTGACGGCCGATGAAGAAGCCCCGAGCACTCGGCCGGCGGGAGCTTGAGCAACGGATCAACCTAAAGCTGTTGACACTCCGCATCCTTCTCCGTCATCCCGAGCGCAGCCGATGGACCCCGTTCGGGCCTCTGAAATCACAGACGAGGTCCATCGGCTGCGCTCGGGATGACGGAGGGGAAATTCAGATCGGCGATCCTGCACCCAAGCCGAACCCGGGATTTGAACCCGGAACCCCCACTTTACGAAAGTGGTGCTCTGCCGTTGAGCTAGTTCGGCGGCGGCGGCATGGTTCGCCACCTTCCGCGGTGAGTCAACAACCTCCGAGCAGGTTCCTTCGCGACACCGGACCCGGAGCGGCGTCGCTTGCGACGCGTCGGGGACTCTACCACCGCCTTGGACGCAAGATCGTTTGCTTTAGGACGCGGGATTGTTCGCTCTCGAACCCGAGTTCGTTCGCTTTCGGACGCAAGATCGTTCGCTTTCGGATGTCGAATTGCGGGTTCGCGGACGCGTCGCAAGCGACGCCGCTCCGGGGCATCCGTGAACTTCCGTAGACGCTTCGCCGTTGGAGCACTACGCTTCCCGACCCGCGACGGTCGATGTGCATCGACCCGCCACCTGACTGAACGACCGAACGAAAGAGACGAGACAGACCTATGCCGAAGCCGCGCCGCCGCCGCAAGATCGGATCCAAAAAGCGTAAAGCCCGCCGGGATCGTCGTAAGAAGTAGGACCGCGTGTCCCTCGGCTGACGCGCCTCGCCTGCTTCGGGCGATCTCCGCAGAGCAACCTGAGCCGTCGCCGCAAGGCGGCGGCTTTCGCTCACGTTGCACCGCCGTAGCCGTAGACGTAACTCGTGCTGAACCACAACCTACTGGCTGCCGCTGTTATGACAGAGGCCGCGTTTGCCGCGAGCTCCTCTCCGTCATCCCGAGCGAAGTCGAGGGGCCTCGCCTCGCAGCGACTAGCGAACAGACGAGGTCCTTCGACTCGCTTCGCTCGCTCAGGATGACGAAACAGGCATCGGGCAACTCAAGATGCTCCGGTTTCGGCAACATGCCCCGCCCCATGACGCGGGGCTTTGCTCGTTGCAGCGGCACCCTTCACCTACGGTGCGGATGTATGACAGTCGCAGAGTCTGGTGAATCATCCGCATCGAGCGACCCAGTAGAGGGAGGTCGCTACTTCAACCGGGAGTTGTCGTGGCTCGACTTCAACTCGCGCGTCCTCGAACTCGCCGAAGACGCGACGCTGCCGCTGCTGGACCGGGTACGGTTCTTGGCGATCTTCGCAAGCAATCTCGACGAGTTCTTCATGAAGCGCGTCGGCGGGCTGCAGCGTCAGCGGGCGCTTCGGGTTACCAGCCGCACCATCGACGGCCTCGGTGCCGAAGAACAACTCGCCCTGATTCACGACCGCGTCCCGCTGCTCATCGATCGGCAGGTCCGATGCTGGTTCGACTCGCTGCACCCGAGCCTCAAGCAGCACGGCATCAAGGTCTGCCCGTGGAAGGACCTCACTGCCGCCGACAAGGAAGAGGCCGGCCGGTTCTTTCGCACGCAGGTCTTTCCGATCCTCACGCCGCTCGCCGTTGACCCGGGTCATCCGTTTCCGTTCATCAGCAACCTGAGCAAGTCGCTGGGCGTGATGATGCTCGACCCGCGGACGAACGAGCGGAGCTTCGTCCGCGTCAAGCTGCCCGAGAACCTGCCCCGCTGGGTCCGCCTGCCACCGGACGATCATGCCGACGATCGCTTCGTCAGCTTGGAGAACGTCATCAGCGGCAACCTGCCGTTGCTCTTTCCGGGCATGGAACTCCTGGAAAATCACCTGTTCCGCGTCACCCGCAACGCCGACGTCGAGGCGGACGAGGAAGACGCCGACGACCTCCTGGCCGTCGTCGAGCAGGAGCTTCGCCAACGTCGCATGGCCAGCGTGGTCCGGCTCGAGACGCCCACGTCGATGAGTGCGGAGATGCACGAGCAGATCCGTCTGGCGCTCAACGTCGCGGAGGAGGACTGCTACAAGCTCGAAGGGCCGATCGACATGGACGACCTGATGTCGCTGGCCGACGTCGATCGGCCGGAGTTGTCGTTCAAGCCGTGGAAGCCAATTACGCCGCCGCGGCTGGACGATGAGGACGCGGACATCTTCAGCGTCATCGCCCAAGGCGACGTGCTGGTGCACCATCCTTACGACAGCTTCACCGCCAGCGTCGAGCGGTTCGTCCTCGAGGCCGCCGAGGACCCGGACGTCCTGGCGATCAAGATGACGCTCTACCGAACGAGCCGCGACAGCCGGTTCGTCGACGCGCTCATCCGTGCCGCCGAAGAGGGAAAGCAGGTCGCGGTGCTCGTCGAGCTTAAAGCTCGGTTCGACGAACAGCGGAACGTGAGAATTGCCCAGCGTCTGGAGAAAGCAGGCGTTCATGTCGTCTACGGCATCGTCGGGTTCAAGACACACACGAAGCTCGCCATGGCCGTCCGGCAGGAAGGCTCGCAGCTCAAGACCTATGTCCACGTCGGCACCGGCAACTACAACCCGCGTACGGCGGCGCTCTACACCGACGTCGGCCTCTTCACTTCAGACGACGCTCTCGTCGGCGACGTGATCGAGCTGTTCCACACGCTCACCGGCCGCAGCGCCGAGCGGCAGTATCGCAAGCTGCTCGTGGCGCCGACGAACATGCGGGACCAGTTCCTCGAGCTGATCGACCGCGAGATCGAAGCGGCCAAGCGTGGCGAGTCGTCTGGCGTGGCGGCGAAGATGAATCAGCTGCAGGATCGTAAGATCATCGAGAAGCTGTACGAGGCGTCGGGTGCGGGCGTGCCGGTGGATCTGGTGGTGCGTGGCTTCTGCTGCCTGCGTCCGGGGGTGCCGGGGCTGAGCGAGACGATCAACGTGACGTGCATTTTAGGTCGATTTCTTGAGCACAGTCGCATTTTTCGCTTCCACAACGGCGGCGAGCCGTTGTACTTCCTCGGCAGCGCGGACTGGATGGTGCGGAACCTCGACTTCCGTGTCGAGGCAATCGCGCCCGTCGAGGACGACAAAGCTCGCGAGCGGCTGGCGGAGATCCTCGACGGCGCGTTAGCGGCGAAGAAGAACGCCTGGAGCCTCGGCCCCGACGGCACCTGGACGCCCAAACAAGAAGCCGGCGGCGACGGGATGGAGTTCCAAGTCGCGATGATGGACGACGCCCTGTCTCGCGTCCAGTCACGCCGACGGCGGTAGGTGGCGTCAACGGCTCCGCGGGTCATCCCGAGCGCAGCCGAGGAACCTCGCCTGATCCCGAACGCGGTCCCTCGACTCGCTGCGCTCGCTCGGGATGACGGAGGATAGATCTGGCTGCTCTATTCCGTCGCGAGCCAGACGAACCACGCGGCGAGCAAACCTCGCAGCGACCACGTCAACGTCCGCAGCCAGTTGGATGCCGCCAATTGTCGCGCCAGCTCGACGTCTGGTCCGGTCGCGAGCTTGTTGTGCAGCGGCACCTGCCACAGGGCGGTGCTGAGCCAGACCACCAGCACCAAGGCCACGCCGACCATGGTCGCCCAAAGCGGCACGGTGGGTGGCCGTTGGAACAAGAGCCAGACTGCAGTCGCCGCCTCCGCCAACATCAACGGCCCGACGAGCGGCGTGATCGAGGTGACGTGCTGCCGGTGGTACACCGCCCACCCGTCGCTGCCGACCGCCGCAAAGAGCGGGTAGTGGACGAGCTGAATCGTCCAGATCAGCCCGACGAGCATCCAGGTGGCAGCGGCATGCACGAGCAGGAGGGCCATCACGCAAAGCGTATTCGGATGAGCCGCGGCCCCATGGTCCGCGGCTCAGGAATTCGAAGCTGCTACACATCCTCCCGCAGCCCCGACTTCTGGCCGGCAGCGAGGGCGTGGTCGAGGACGTCGTGCAGGTGCAGCTTTGACAGCTCGTCGTTTATCTCCGTCAGGTCGTCCTGCGGCTCGTAGCCGAGGAGGTCGACCGCGGTGGTGATGTCCATCTTCTTGAACCGTGAGTTGCTCAGACCATGGACGACGGCGAATTTCAGATGCTCGGCTTCGACGGCCCGGGTCAGCAGCTGGTTGAGGTCGCGCTTGCTCACGAACGAGTCGAGCAGCTTCACGGCGGCACCGGCATCGGCCACTTTGCTGATCGGCTGGAACGCGCCGATGCGAACGGCGATGCACTGGACGCCTTCCTGCTCGGCCATGTACCGGCCCATGGCTTCGCCGAAGCACTTCGTCACGCCGTACAAGTCGCCAGGATTCACCGGATCGTTGGCGGCGACCTGGCGGTCGCTCGCGTAGCCGCCGACAGCATGAATGGAACTGGCGTAGACGACGCGGCGGACGCCCCCGGCTTTGGCGGCGGCGAAGAGGTTGTACGTGCCGACGATGTTGTTCGGCAAAAGCGAGTCCCACGTCGCACTCGGCGACGGATCGGCGGCGAGATGGAGAACGACGTCGATGTCCTCGCAGGCTCTGGTGCAGTCGTCGAGGTTCGTGATGTCAGCCGTCACCACGTCGCCATACTTGGAGACGCTTGATGAGTCGTCCTCCTCGCGACAGAGCAGTCGGAGGTCGAGGTGGTCGCCGGCGTGCTCTGCGAAGTAGCTGCCGATGTTGCCGGCAGCGCCGGTGACGAGGACGCGTAGCTTGCCGCGGCCGACGTGCGACTCATGGATCGGGTGGAGCAATGTGAACGATTCCGACATGCTCGCGGTTGTAATCGGAGTCGACACTGCGGCGGAAGGCACGACTTGTTGCTCAGATGAGCACGCAGACCGGCTTTTCAATGCTGATCTGTGCCCCGTCGATGCTCGTCAGCTCGCCGCTCTGGGGGCAAAGGTCGAAGACGACGACGTTGTTCGAGTCCATGTTCGCGACGATCATGCGGCGGCCGTCGGGCGTGATGGCGAAGTGCCGCGGGTGCTCGCCGCCGCACGGAGCATGACCGGCGACCTCAAGCTTTCCGCTGTCGGCATCGCGGCGGAAGATGGCGATCGAATCGTGGCCGCGATTACTGGCGTAGAGGAATCGGCCGTCGTTGGAGATCGCGATCTCCGCCGACTTGGAGAACTTGTCGAACCCATCCGGCAGGGTCGGCACGATCTGGACCGGCGTCGCTTGGCCGTCGTTCCAGGCGAGGACGCTGACAGTGTTGTCGAGCTCACCCAGGACGTAGAGGAAGCGACCGTCGTCGCTGAAGGCAATGTGCCGCGGACCGGCACCGGGCGTGATGTCGATCGTCGCCGGCTCGAAGGGCCGGAGCGTCTGGCCGACGATCTCGTAGACGTAGACCTTGTCGGCTCCGAGGTTGCACGACAAGCCCAAGCGGCCGTCAGGCGACGTGCGAATGTTGTGGGCGTGCGGCCCTTTTTGGCGTTGCTCGTTCGGACCCGAGCCTTCGTGCTGATCGAAGAAGACACGTTCGCCGATGGCACCCTCGGCATCGAGTTGGAACGCCGCGACGCTGCCGCCGCCGTAGTTGGCGGCGAGGAGGAGCTGGTTGTCCGCGGCCAGGTGCACGTGGCACGTCCCGCCGCCGCCAGTCGGCTGCGCTTCGCCCATCGGCTTGAGGTCACCGGTGCTCTCGTCGATCTCGAATGCCGCGACGCCACCGTCGCCGCCAGCTTCGCTGACCGAGTAGACGATCGGCATGTCCGGATGCTTCGCGAGATACGTGCCGTTCTTGACGTCGCCTGCGACGCGAGCCTCCGCGAGGGTGCCGTCGTCGTGGAGCGTGGTCTGATAGAGGTGCGAGCCGTAGGTGCCGAGGTAGATGCGCATGGCCGAGTCTAACGCATCCACGTACAGGAGCGGGAGTAGGCTCCGCCGCTGATGCCGGAGCCGCTGTCGACTGAACCAAAAGCTCGTCACGACCCCTACGCCGCCTTCCGGGTTCCGGCCCTCCGCAATTACCTCATCGCCGGTACCCTCGTCCGTCTCGGCACGGGCGGGCAGGCTCTGGCCATTAGCTTCGAGGTCTACGACCGTACCGACTCGTACCTCGCCCTCGCGTGGGTCGCGCTGATGCAGGCCATCCCGATGCTCCTGCTCACGTTGCCCAGCGGCGTGCTGGCAGATCGGTACGACCGACGCAAGCTCATGCTGCTGGGCATGGCTGGCACGTCGCTGACCAGCATCGGCCTTGGGCTCTTCTCCGCGGCACAGGGCTCGATCGGCCTGATGTACGCCCTGCTCTTCGTCGACGCCTGCTTCCTGCGACTGACGTGGCCAGCGCGTGCGGCGCTCTTGCCGATGCTGGCGCCGCGGGCGATCTTCGAAAGTGCCGTCAAGTGGCGGTCCAGTCTGGGCCAACTCAGCGGCTTGGGCGGACCGGCGATCGGCGGGCTCATCATCGCCTGGTACCTGCCCGCCGCCTACTTCGTCTCTGCCGCGTCGACGGTTGCGTTCATGATCGTCCTCACGACGCTCAGGGTGAATGCCAAGCCCGAGCCGAGCGACTCCGCCAAAGGCATGGCCGGCGTTGTGGCGGACGTTCGCGAAGGCCTCGCCTTCGTCTGGCGGCAGAAGCTGGTCCTGGCGGCGATCTCGCTCGACCTCTTCGCCGTCCTCCTGGGTGGTGCAACCTACCTGCTGCCCGTCTTTGCCAAGGACATTCTCGGCGTCGACGAGCGAGGCCTAGGCCTGCTCGCCAGTGCTCCCGCTGCCGGAGCGGTGGTGACGGCGATGATCCTCGCCTACTTGCCGCCGATGAAGCGGGCCGGCCTGACGCTCCTGCTCGCCGTTGCCGGCTTCGGCATGGCAACCATCGTCTTCGGCCTGTCGACCAACTTCTGGCTGTCGCTCGCCATGCTCTTTCTCACCGGCGTGTTCGACAACGTCAGCGTCGTCGTCCGCCATACGCTCGTGCAACTCGCCACGCCCGACGCCATGCGAGGCCGCGTCAGTGCCGTCAGCAGCATGTTCATCAGCAGCTCCAACGAACTCGGCGGCGTCGAGAGCGGCCTGGTCGCTGCTTGGACGACGCCCGTCTTCAGCGTCGTCAGCGGCGGCGTTGGGACCCTCGTCATCGTCCTCGCCTGGGCGGGCCTGTTCCCGGACCTACGACGCCTTCAGCGGCTCGATCAGGTCGGATAGGGGTCGTTTCTGCTACGTTGCCGCGATGCGACTGCCTCGACTCGCCCTCCTCGCGTCTCTCTTTTTCACACCTTTCGCCTCAGCGGAGCTGAAGCTCGGCACGCCCTTCTCGAACCACATGATGGTCCAGATGGATCGGCCGATTCCTGTCTGGGGCACGGACGAGCCGGGCATGACGGTGGTCGTCGCCTTCAACGACGAGCTGACGAAGGCCGTCGCTGATGAGAACGGAGACTGGCGCGTCGAGTTGCCGGCGACGGACGAGATCGGGCCGCACACGCTGACGGTCCACACGCCGATCGAGTCGATCAGGCTCAAGAACGTCATCGCCGGCGACATCTTCCTCTGCAGCGGCCAATCGAACATGGGCTGGCGTGTCCGGCAGACCAACAACGGTGACGAAGCCATCGCCAACGCCGACAACGATCAGATTCGCCTGCTCCGCATTCCGCGGCAGACGCAAGACGAACCGGTCGAGACGATCGACGTCGCCTGGGAAGTCGCCGACGGCAAGTCCGTGGGCCGATTCTCCGCCGTCGGCTACTACTTCGGCCGCAAGGTCCACCGCGAGACGGGCCGACCCGTCGGGCTCATCGACTGCTCGTGGGGCGGCTCGAAGATCCACGCCTGGCTGCCACGCGAAGTGCTGCAGCAGTACGACAGCTACGAAGCGACGCGGCAAGACATGGCCGAACGGACCGAAATCTTCCACACGAACCTCAAAGCTTGGAAAGACGCCGGCGAGGAAGGCCCCCGTCCCACGTCCAACGGCGGCGGCCCGCAGCACCAGATGGCCGGCCTCTACAACGCCATGACCCACCCCCTCGGCCGAATGCCGATCAAGGGCGTTCTCTGGTATCAAGGCGAATCCGACACCTCGCGGCCTGGGCCGTACCAGGTCATGTCCCGCGACCTCGTGCAGGTGTGGCGTGACCGGTTCCTCGACCCGTCGCTGCCCGTCTACTTCGTCCAGCTGCCGAACTTCATGTCGAGTCCGGATCTGTGGCGGCGATTTCGCGAAGCTCAGCGGGCGCTGTCAGATGACGAGCACGTCGAGATGGTGGTGACGATCGACGTCGGCGACACGCGGGACATTCACCCGCGCAATAAGCTGCCGGTCGGCGAGCGACTGGCCCGATTTGCACTCAGGGACTTGTACGGCATGGACGTCCTTGCCGAATTCCCGATTCCGACGACCATCGAACGCGTTGATGCCACCACCCTTCGTCTAACCTATGACCACGTTGGCGACGGCCTGACGCTGTCCGGCGGCAGCCGCCCGCTCGGCTTCGTCGTCGTCGACGCAGACGGCTCTCCCTCTCCCGCCGAAGCGACCATTGAAGGCGACAATGTGATTCTCCTCCGAACCGCCGACGCCGACGACGCGGCGAAGGTCTGGTACGCCTTCGAGGCCGATCCCGACGTCAACCTCGTCAACAGCGAAAACCTCCCGGCGGTCCCATTCGAGATGAGCATCGACTAGCGCCGCATATTCCTCGACGTTTGCGTGCAACGGTTCGCGGTCCGTCCGCTCGTTCATGAAGCCTTCATCTCGAGCGAAGCGAGACATGACGGATCGAACCTCTGGTAGCAAAGACGAGAGGAGCAAGCTCAATTTGCGACCTCCGACGCAATGACAGCAGCCACCCGCTCGACCTTCTCCAAGAAGTCGTCAGACGCCGGGACCTTGACGCGTCGCGGGTGGTCGCCCCACAGCTTGGCCAATAACTCGCCATTGGCGATCGCCGCTTGGGCCGTCTCGAAGCGGACGGCGTTGGTCGCGTCGCCGTCGTATCGGCCGATGGCGGCGGAGGATTCGAGCAGGACGACGAGGTCGTAACGGTCCAGCTCTTTATTCGGATCGGAATCGACTGCCCGCCAGTACGCCGCCGGACCGTCGGGCCAGTACGCGCTGCCGTCGATCGTGCCGCGATCCAGCAACGCGACCCTTGCCTGCTTGTCCTGCAACGCTTCTTCCTTAGCCAGTTGATCCCTGTAGATTTCCCGCTGCACATCCCGCCGATTGGCGTCGTCGATCTGATCCCACCGCACGCCGCGTCGTCCGTAGACGCTCGTCGCCGACTCCTCGACGCCGACGACGCCGCCGATGCGGTCTCGCCACGTCTGCCACGCTGGTTCGTGAACAAGCGTCTGCAGCACGGTGGTCTTGCCCGCACCGGGAGCGCCCGTGAGAACGATCTTGCACAGCCGCGACGTCATCGGCCGACGCTAGAACCGCCATCCACCTGCCCGCGACGCCGCCTAGGGTGAGGCGTCTCCGGGATGTAGCTCAGCTTGGTAGAGTGCTTGCTTTGGGAGCAAGATGTCGCAGGTTCGAATCCTGTCATCCCGATTTGGCGGCATAAGGATCAGGAGCGTGTGCCGTCGGTCAGACTGACGATGGTGGTTTCCAGGCGGTCGAGGTCGATCGGCTTGACGAGGTGATGCAAGAAGCCGGCGTCACGGCTGCGGGCGATGTCGGCTTCGGTCCCGTAGCCGCTGAGGGCGATGGCTGGCGGCCGCTCGTTCGGCAGGCTGGTGATGAAGTCGGTGCCGGTGCCGTCAGGCAGGCCGATGTCACTGACGATGAGGTCGAACGTCTTGCCGGCGGCGGCGTTGATCTCGAACGCCTCGCGACCGTCCTGAACGCTCGACGCCCGGACGACCTCGGCCTTGAACCGCAGCTTCAGGAAGCGGCTCATCAGCAGCGACGTGTCCTGGTGGTCCTCGACGAGGAGAATCCGACGCACCTGCCGAACCGCCGGCGGCTTCTTCGACGACGTCGGCTTACTGCCTTGCCTGAGAATTCGACCGGGCAGTCGCATCGAGAAGGCGGAACCGCGGCCCGGGCCGTCGCTCTTGGCGGCGAGCGAGCCACCGTGGGCGTCGACGAGATACCGGCTGATCGCCAAACCTAACCCGAGGCCGCCGAACGTGCGGTTGACGCCTCGGCCACCCTGCTCGAAGGCGTCGAAGATGTGGCGAATGGACGACGCGTCGATGCCCAGGCCCGTGTCGCGTACTTCGCAAACGACGGCCGACACGGACTCGCCCGGCTCGGGATCGCTTGCCCGCGTGGTGATAAAGATTTCGCCAAACTCGGGCGTGAACTTCACGGCGTTCTTGAGCAGGTTCCAGATCACCTGCTGAATGCGGGCCGAGTCGGCGAGCGTGCCGAGCGGGCCGTGCGCCAAGTCGACGTGAAGCTGGATGCTTTTGTCGACCGCTTCCTCGCGACAGGTGTCGACGGCATGGCGGACGGCCTCGTTGAGGTCGATCGGCCGACGGGCCAGCTGCAGCTTACCGCGGGTGATGCGGGTGAGGTCGAGCAGGTCATCGATGAGGCGGACTTCGAGTTCGACGTTGCGGTGGATCGTGCCGAGCGTGTCGACGAGGATGTCGCGGAGGCCGTCCTCGTCGAGGTCGAGCACGCCTTTCGACTTCTGTCGCGAGAGCGCTTTGGAAAGCATCTGCGTACCGCTGAGGACCGGCGTGAGCGGCGTACGGAGTTCGTGGCTCAGGACGGCGAGGAACTCGCTCTTGGCCCGGTTGGCCCGCTCGGACAATTCACGGGCGCGGTCGGCACTGATGCGGGCGCTGATGGCGTTTTCCTTGGCTTCGCGGAGCATGCGTTCGCTCCGCTTGCGGTCGGTGATGTCGAGGATGACGCAGCCGACGGTGGTGAAGCTGGTTTCGCGTCGGCCTAGCTGCGGCGGGACTTCGCCGCCGGCGGGGAAGAAGCTGGCAAGGAACCAGTGCGGCCCATTGCTGCCCTTTTGCTGCATCATCTCCAGCTCGATGCCGATGACGCTTCGACCTGTTTCGAAGACGCGGGCCAGGTACGGCTTGATCACCCGAGCCAGAGCCGGCTCGTCGCCCATCGGCACGCTCAGATCGTCGTCGACGTGCAGGCCGGTGAGCTCGGTGAGGTGAGCGTTGCCCTGCACCATCCGCCCGCTGACGTCGAAGAAGCCGAAGCCGACGGGGGCACCGCTGAGCAGTGACTCGAGGCGGACCGTCGTCTCCGCCAGACGCCGATTGGCCGCTTCGGCTTCGGCATTGGCGTGCTCGAGTTGATCGTTGCGTTGCGACAGCTCAGCCCGCTGGAGTTCGAGTTCCTGGGCCTGTTGTTCGAGTTGTCGCTCCTTGCGTTGAAGGTCCGAAACATCCTGCACCACCACGTTGAGCCCGATGGCCTCGCCCTCCTGGCTGCGAACCGGGCTGCACGACCAGAGGTAGCCGCGCGATTGCTGAACGTCCCGTTCGTTGACGGTCACCTGCACGCGATGCCGCTTGTTCGTTTCGAGCACCTTGCGACATGTTGGTTCGACCGCTTGCCAGATGGTCGGCGGCAGGACTTGATCTGCAGGGTGGCCGACGAAGGTCTTGGACTCGAGCTTGAAAATTTGTCCGAGTGCCTGGTTGACGTTCGTGAAGACGAGCGACGGGTCGAGCAGTGCCAGACCCGCCGGTGAGCCGGCGAAGGTTGCTTCGAGTTCCGCCACGCGACGGGCCTTGTCCGCCTCGCTCGCTCGCAACGCCTCGACGGCAACTCGCCGATCCGTCGTGTCGTAGTTGACGCCCGCCAGAAACGGCTGACTCGACCCGTTTTCGCGGATCACGCGCCCGACGCCCACCACCCATCGCTCGCTGCCGTCAGCATGAACGATGCGAAACTCCTGCTCGAAGTCCTTCTGCCGACCTTCGACCACCTGACTGATTTCAGCCTGGACTCGGTGCAGGTCGTCGGGGTGAATACGGTCGTAGAACAACTGCAGCTTGATCGGCTGGACGCCCGCACCTGGAACGTGCTGATCGAGCCCGTAGATTTCACGCAGCCGGTCATCCGAATTGACCACGTCTTCCTGCAGCGACCACGTCCACGTGCCCATGCGACCTGCTTGCAGCGCTTGCTGGAGCGTCAGATAGACCTCGTCCCGGGCCCGCTTGGCCTGCCGCTCGGCGACGCGTCGCCGCATCGCCCGCAAGAGCATCCGTCGTGACCGACGTTGCAGCCGATGGTGTTCACGTGCCCGTTCAATGCTGTGGTGCAGCAGCCGACGCCCCCGCTCCAGGTTGCCGTCGGTCGGTTTCAGGTCGTCTTTTGGCAGATAATCGCCGGCACCGAGCCGCACCACGTCGGCTGCGACGACCGGATTCGAGTCGCCTGTCAGCACCACGACGGGGCACGGCATGAGCGAAATTTGAGCCTGTGCGTCCTCCGGCATCATGACGAGCGTCGCCAGCTTCGTCAGAACGTCTCGTGCCGAACCGTCGGGAAGTTGATTGTCCAGCAGGACCAGATCAGGCAGCTGAGCCTCCACCGACTCGACAGCCTCGGCAACGGAACCGGCGACTTGAAGGTCGATGACGTCTCGCTTGAACAACCGCCTGACGAGCAGGCTGTCTTCGTCCGCGTCCTCGACGAGGAGGACCCGCTGTCGTCGGTGCGGTCCGTGTGCGGGCAGCACGCAAGAGGATGGCACCGAGTCAGCTTGATCCATCGAGGGCAAAGGTGAACGGCACGCTATGCCAGCTTCGCCAGGGATCCGACGCCAGCTTGGCCCGGCATCCTATGCCAGCTTGTCCTGAACACTTTGCACCTTGGCGGAGATCGCCCCGCTCCTGCCACGCCGCCAATCCGTCTTGACGCTGCACATCACGCGGTCGCTGTCGCCGGCCAACGCCTCGTGGCACGCGGCAATGACCCGCCAAACCTCCGCCGGCTCACCTTCGATGACCGTGCCCAGCGGCCCGAGCTGATGCTCCAGGCCACTGTCGCGGATCACCTCTAACGCCCTCGCCACGTAAGGCGAGACGCTTTGGCCCTTGTCCATCGGCCAGATCGACAACTCGGCGAGCATCATGCTCCAACCTAGGGTGGGCCCCCGCCCGACACGCGGGTAACGTGGCGGCGTGAACCGCGATCAGCTCATCGACGCCATCAAGCAGACCAGCGTCCTCCACGGCACCTTCACCCTCCGCAGCGGCCGGACCAGCAGCTACTACGTCGACAAGTACAAGTTCGCCACCCGGCCCGACATCCTCCGCGAGGTCGGCATCCTCATGGCCGCCCAGGCGATGGAGACGAACGCCGACCGCATCGCCGGTGCCGAACTCGGCGGCGTCCCCCTCGCCGCCAGCGCCTCCTTGGCCGGCGATAAACCCTACGTCCTCATCCGCAACTCTAAGAAGGATTACGGCACAAACAAGCAGATGGAGGGCGACCTCGAAGAAGGCGACCGCGTCCTGCTCGTCGAAGACGTCGTCACCACCGGCGGCCAGATCCTCGAAGCCGCCAAGGTCATTCAAGATGCCGGTGCGACCGTGACCCGGATCGTCAGCGTCATCGACCGCCTCGAAGGCGGCCGGGAGAACATCGAAAAGGCCGGCTTCGAGTTCAAGAGCCTCGTGACGACTAAGGACCTGGGCGTCAGCGTCGACAGCGAGTGAGACGAGCTATCTCGACTGAAGCCAAGTTCGCGAGCGACTGACATCGTCTGTGAGCCGCGGATGCACGGTCCGCGCCTCGCAGATGTCAACTGACACCAGGTTCTTTGAACGCCTGCCGGGCCAGAGTGGCGTAAAGGCCGTTGGCGGCGACGAGGGTGTCGTGCGTGCCGTCTTCCACCACGCGGCCGTCGGCGATGACGAGGATGCGGTCGGCATCACGCACCGTGCTCAGGCGGTGGGCGATGATGAAGCTGGTGCGGCCCCTCATCAATCGCTCCAACGCCTCCTGCACGAGCCGTTCAGACTCGACGTCGAGGGCGCTGGTGGCCTCGTCGAGGATGAGAATCCTGGCGTCCTTGAGGATGGCGCGGGCGATGCTGAGGCGTTGGCGTTGCCCTCCGGAGAGGTTCACGCCCCGTTCGCCAAGTTGGGACTCGAAGCCGCCTTCGAGCTTCATGATGAACTCGTACGCGTTGGCGTCGCGGGCGGCTTGTTCGACCTGCTCCCGCGTCGCCTCGGGCTTGCCGTACATGAGGTTGTCGTAGACCGTGCCGCTGAAGAGGAAGCTGTCCTGCTGCACGATGCCGACCGCTTCACGCAACGGCTTCTTCGCGTAGTCGCGCACGTCTCGGCCGTCGATGCGAATGGCCCCTTCGCTGACGTCGTAGAGCCGAGGCAGGAGCGAGACGAGGGTCGTCTTGCCGCTGCCTGATGGGCCGACCAGGGCGACGCGTTGCCCGGCGGGCACCTCGAAGCTCAAGCCGTCCAGCACCCATCGCCGCTGCACCGGCGGCGGGCCCGGCAGCTTGCCCGTTCGCGCCAGCTGCTTGCGGCGGCGTTCGAGTTTCATCTGCTGGGCCAACTCGTACCGAACGAGCCTGCGTCGCTCGCGGCTGCTGAGCGTGACGAGGTTCGGCCGATCCTTGCCGCGAACGCCGACTTCCTTGCCGGTAACCGGGTCGACGCTCCCTTTGTCGTCTTCGTGGCCGAGGCTGGTGCGGCTTTCGTCGGAGTCGTCGCTGTAGCTGAAGCGGACGTTCTCGAAGACGACGTCGCCCCGCTCGGGCGGGTGCGGGTACGCGCCGGGCCGCTCGAGGATCTTGGGCGTGATATCGAAGACGCGGAAGACACGCTCGATGCTCACCATGCACGTCTGGAAGACGACGTTGATCTCAGCGAACCGCTGGACAGGGAAGTACATCACCGCGAGCCAGCCAATGAACATGACGAGCTCGCCGGCATTGACGGTGCCGTGCTTGTACGACAAGTAGCCGCCGAGGAGGACGACGAGCGCGGTGCCACCGCGCGTAAGCGTCTCGCCGAGGGTTTCGGTGAAGGCGGCGAGGACCTTTTGCTGGACGACGCGGTCGTAGTGCTCTTCAGTGTCGTTGCGGAAGCGGTCGCTTTCGCGATCTTCGGCGGCGGATGACTGAACCAGCGCGATGCCGGCGAGTTGTTCCTGCACGTTGCCGCTGATCTTGCCGATCGAACGTTGCACGAGGCGTCCGGCGTGTCGCACGCGAGGCCGAAGCTTGTTGATGAGAAACCCGTAAAGCGGCAGGATCGCCAACGCGAGCAACGTCAGCGGCGGGCTGATCCACAACAGCAGGCCGATGCCGAAGACGAAGGCACCCAGATCCATAACGACCGCCACCACGCCGCCGTTGACGAGTTGACTCGCCTGGGAAATGTCGGTGATGACGCGGCTGACGATCGAGCCGGTCCGCTCCTTCGAGTAGAAGTGCAGGCTCAGCCGGTGCAGGTGGCCAAAGAGGTCTTGGCGGATGTCGCGAATGATGCGAAAGGCGATCTGGCCCGTCAGATAGCTGCGGAAGAACGTCGCGACGCCGTACAGGCCGATGACGACGAGCGTGATGATCGTCAGCCGGAACAACCAATCCCCACGTTCGGCATCGGTCATGGTCGAATCGCCTTCGACCACGATGACCTCGTTGACGACGAAGCCGAAGATCGCAGGAAAGGCAAACTGCAGAACGAGCTTCGCCACCCCAGCGAGGACGGCGAAGCAGAGCATCGCCGGGTATCGCTTGAGGTACTTCAGGAACCGCTTGAGCGACTCGGGGACGAGCGGCTCGCGTCGGGTTGTCGGAGAAACCTCCGCCGGAGTCGCCCTGGTGAGGGCCTTTGCCTGTGGCTGCATGAGTGGGTGGCCGCCCCGTTGGGCATGGCACGCTCCAAGCCTTATCACTAGCGGGCGCTGCTGCTGATGTCGAAACAAAAATCGGTACAGCAGCCGCCGTAGGCTGCGGGCCATGTCGGACGAGTCGTTGCAGTCGCTGTGTGAAGCCGGACAAACCGCCCTCGTCGAGACACGCTACCTCGACGCCGAACGAATGCTCGTCGAAGCCGAAACGGCTGCACTCGAGGCCCGGGACTTCGACACGCTCGGCCGGCTCTACTTACCCCTGCAAGAGGCCCGGCGACAACGGCGGCAACTCTGCGGCGAAGGGACCGTCCGGCTCGATCTGGTGCCGGAGGGTGATGCACTGCCCGATGCCGAGACGATCCTGGAGCGGTATCCATCGGGCCAACTGGCGGTGGCCGGACCGGCGACGCTGGAGCCGGCGATGGAGGTGCGCCGTTTGGCTTGGGAGCGGCAGCGGTATCTCGAAACGTTCCTGTGCGCGAGCTATCCGCTGACGGAGGACGGCCGATTCGTCATCGCGTTCGTGCCGACCGACAACGTCACGCTGCCGCCTCTGGAGACGGCGTTGGCGGCGGGGGTGGCTGGCTTGCTGCGTCGGCTGCCGCCGTTCTCGCTGGTGCTGGCGGACGACGAACTGCCGCGAGGCGATCAGTCGGGTTCGAGCGAGACCTTCGCGACCACGATGCGGCTTTGGGAGCAGCTGCACCTGCCGTTCCTCACCGCCGCCCGTGACACCCGCGATCCGCTGCGTCGCATCGACGCCTACCGACAGGTCATCGCCGTCGACTACGCGTGCGAAAAGGCGCACCAGTGGCTCGCCGATACGGCATCGGGCGTCGCTCGTGGCGGTTCGCCGGACGGCACCGGTGTTGCTGCTCGAAACGTGTGAGCGATTCCACCCCACCCCCACCCCCAGCACGCCTCGATGCCGACGGCCGGCCGATCCGCGATGCCGACGCTGACCCCTCTACGGTCCGCACGGAGCACCTGCCGAACGAGAAGAAGACGCTGCCGACGGACAAGCCCAACACGCTGATCCTGCCGATCCTCGGGACAGCGTTGTCGGTGCTCGGCCTGGTGATGGCCTTTGCTCTCGATTGGGATGCGGTCGGGACGATCGTCGCGCTAATCGGCTTGATCCTGTCGATCATCTCGCTCGTCATGGCTCTGGGCGACCAACGTGCCGGCGCGACGCTGCCGGCCTTGGCGACGATCACGACAGCAGTCCTGACGCTCGTGGCCCTCTTCGACTGGCTGGACGTCGAGGACGCGGAGCCCGTCGACGTCGACACCACCGTCATCGGCGACCCGGATCGCTCGGAAGCGCTCGACGGCGACGCGGACTTAGGCAACGTCGAGTAGTGCGACGCCCACCCCCGGAGCGGCGGAGCTTGCCCCGCGTCGAACCGTCCGCCCAACATTCGACGCTTAGCAAAAGCTCGAGACTCACCCCGCGTCGACATGTGGTCGGGACTCAACCTTCGTCGGATCCACTTGGAGGTAGCCCTTCAGAAACCGTGCGACTCCGTAAATGATCGGCGTGTCCAGCAACGCCATCGTCGCCTTGAAGGCGTAGCCGGTGAAGATGATCACCCACAGCTGCGGCCAGACGGCACGCGACGCATCAACCGTCGGCAAGGCATCGGCCCAGAAGTACGTGATTGTGATGACGCTGAACGTGTCGACGAACTGGCTGACGAGCGTCGAGGCGTTGTTGCGGATCCACAGCAGCCGGCCGCCTGTTAGCCGCTTGACGAGGTGGAAGACGTGGACGTCGACGAGCTGGGCGACGAAGTAGGCGATCATGCTCGCGGTGACGGCACCGAAGCTGAGCGTGCGGATTGTCATGAACGCCTCGTCAGCCGGCCCACCACCGGGGACGATGCCGGCCACCCACATGACGAGGACGACCCACCCGTTGAGCAGCAGCCCGACGAGCACGAGGCGGTTGGCCCGCGTTCTGCCATAAAACTCGCTGATCAGGTCCGTGCAGAGGAACGTGATCGGATACGGCAACACGCCGATGGCGACGATGAAGGCCCACCCCCCTGGTTCGGGGAATCGCCACCACGCCCAGGTCCCGTCTGGATCGAGGGCGAGGATCGCCCAGAACCGGGCGATGCCGAGGATGTTGAGCATCGCCAGCGTCCCGAGGAACAGGCCGGCGAGGATGAGAAAGACCGTCTCACGACGGGCCGCGAGCTTAGGAGAGACGGGTCCTTCGACAGTCGAGCCGGGCAGCTGCACCGGCTGATCATGCGGTTCGACACGCGACGTGCAACCCGACCCCTACGATCCCCCCGATCAAGGGGTCCGCATTGGGTGAATGCCGAAACAGGCCGGGGCACCGATGGTGCTCGGCATGAGCACGGAAGCTTTATCGCTCGCCGCGAGCACCGCGTGGGTGCACGACGTTTGGCACATCGCTACGGCATCTCGGCCTCGGGACCAGTTGGCAAAGGTCGTGGCCAGTCAGTGCAACGATGGCCGAATCGCGATCGTCTGGTTCAGCCGGTTAGACGACGGTCGCTGGCGACGAATCGGCATGCCGCTCGTCGTCGGCCGGGACGATCATGCTGCCGACTTCGCCCGCAACCTGTCGCCGCCGTCGGACTTGCCGGACCTCGTCGTCCACGACAGCGGCGGCTACTGCACGGTCTACTGCCGTCGCGGCGAAATCGCCGTCGCGGTGCGAGGCACGCGTGCCGACGCACTCGATTTGGCAACCATTGCACGCGTCGCTTTAGAGGTCCATCAGGTCACCGAGGAGCCGAAGATCGCCGCCGTGTCACGGTCGCAACAAAAGGTGCTCGACCTGCTGCTGTGCGGCTTCAGCGAGAACGAGATCGCCCGGCACCTGAGTCTTTCGCCCGGCTCGGTGCATGGTCGTATTCGTCGGATCTACGAGCGGCACGGCGTTACGTCGCGGCCGAGGCTGATGGCGAAACTGATGCGTCCGGTTTCTGCTGCCGCAGAAGGTGGTTAGGCTGCGGTCGATGTTCCGTTTGATGTCCCGATTGATCCGACTGCTGCCGGTGTTGCTTCTGAGCCTTGCCACGGCGGCATCGGCGGATCTTGCCCCGCCCGACGGCCTACGCCAGAACAAGCCGAGCGTCTTCGCTTTGACCGGTGCGACCGTCGTGCCCGAGCCGGGCGAGCGACTCGAGGACGCGACGGTCGTTCTACGCGACGGCCGGATCGAGTCGGTGAACGGCGAGATTCCGCTCGATGCGACAACGATCGATCTCACCGGCCACGTGATCTACGCCGGCTTCATCGACGCCTACCACGAAGCCGACGCGAGCAACACCGAGCCGACAGGTCATTGGAACGACCGCATCCACCCGCACGTCGACGGCACCTCGCTGCCGATGCCTGACGACGCGCATCGAGCCGGCTTCGTCGCCCGGGTCGTCGCTCCGGATCGCGGCATCTTCCGCGGCAAGCCGGCCCTGCGCTCGACCAACGGCCGCGTTATTTGCGGCGACCTCGGCCAAGCCCTGCGGCTGACCGTCGACCCGCAACCCTGGGGCAAGCCGGCGAAATACCCGCGTTCGCCCATGGGTGCTGTGGCGCTGGCGAGGCAGACGATGTATGACGCAACGTGGCAGCGCGACGCGCTTGCAGCCATCGCAAACGATCCGACGCTCGGGCCGATCGACGCGGCGGAGGCGCTCGTCGCGTTGCAGCCGATTGTCGATGGCGAGAGGCCGTTGTGGGTGGTGTGCGACGACGAGCTGTTCGTCCTGCGGGCGAACGGATTTGCAAAGGAGTTCAACGTTGACGCCGTAGTCATTGCCAGCGGCGACGAGTTTCGGCGGGCGGACCTCGTGGCGGAGACCGGCCGGACGCTGATCGTGCCGGTCAACTTTCCCAAGGCACCGGACGTCACCAGTCCCGCCAAAGTGGATGCGACCGATCTGCAGACGCTGATGGCATGGGATATCGCACCGAGCAATCCGGCGTACCTCTACGAGCGCGGCATGACGCTCGCGTTCACATCGCACGGGCTCGATGTTGTCGAAGACTTCCTCTCCAACGTCCGCCGTGCCGTCGTCCGCGGTCTTCCCGAAGATGCGGCACTCGCGATGCTCACCACCAACCCCGCCTCATTGTGCGGCGCTTCCGACAACCTTGGATCCATCACATCCGGAAAGCTCGCGAGCCTCACGATCACCGACGGAGATCTGTTCGACGAGGAGACGAAGATCGTCGAAGTCTGGGTCGAAGGCGAGCGTCATCAGCTCGAGAAAGCTCAGACATTGGTTGAAGGAGCTTGGACGCTTGACGGGGCTGTTCTGATCCTCACTACCGACGGCGGATCCCTCGGCGACGCGGAGCTCGCCAACGTCACCCGCTCGCCCGACGGCGTCGCGTTCACCGTCGACGCCACCCCGCTCAAGGCCTCCGGCATCGCCACGGTCAGCCTCACGCTCCTCGACGATCAACTCCGCGGCACGGTCGCGCTTCCCGACGGCACCCGCCGCACCGTCGTCGCCACCCGCAGTCAAAAAGCCCAGCCGATAGGCTCAAGTCCGAAGGAACCCGTCGAAGCCGAACTTCCGACCGTCGACGCCCCCGCCCGCGAAGCCGCCGACGGCGTCCCGACCGAACTCCAAACCGGCGACGGCGAACCCGGCACCGCCACCCCCGGCGACGCCGCAACACCGGATGCCGATGCGGAAGGCGAGATCTTAGAGACGACGCCCACGACCCTGCCCGCGACGCGGCCGACGTCCCAACCGACTGACGACCGGCCGCTGTTCGTGGTCAACTACCCGCTCGGGGCTTATGGCACAACCGACGTTGCGCCGGCCGAAGCCGCACCACGGGTCTTCATCCACAACGCGACGGTCTGGCCTCTTGACGGGCGTCAGGCACTGGAAGGGTCTGTCCGCTTCGAAAATGGACAAGTCGAAGGCGTCTACGCGGGCGTGACGCAATCTATCGGCGGCATCACAGCCAACGAAGAAGCTGTCGTCATCTCAGGTGGCGAAGGAACAAGGCACATCACCCCCGGCCTGATCGACGCCCACTCCCACATCGCCACCGACGGCGGCATCAACGAAGGGACCCAGGCCGTCACCTGCGAAGTCCGCATCGGCGACTTCATCGACCCCGACGACATCCACCTTTACCGCCAACTCGCCGGCGGAACGACGGCCGCCCAGATCCTCCACGGCAGCGCCAACCCCATCGGCGGCCAGGCGCAAACCATCAAGTTCCGCTGGGGCCAGGGCCCGGAACAACTTAAGTTCGGCGGTGCAAAGCCGGCGGTGAAGTGGGCGCTGGGCGAGAACGTCAAGCAGAGCAACTGGGGCGACGACTTCACCACGCGGTACCCGCAGACGCGAATGGGCGTGCAGGAGATTTTCGCCGATTCACTTCGGGCCGCGGTCGAGTACCTCGAGGCGAAGGCTGATTTCGAACAGAATGATGGGCTTCCGGTGCGATACGACCTGGAGCTCGAAGCCTTGCTCGAGATCCTCGAAGGCAAACGCATCATCCACTGCCACAGCTACCGGGCTGACGAGATCCTGGCGACGATGCGGACGCTCGAAACCTTCGGCGTCACCATGAACACCTTCCAGCACATCCTCGAAGGCTACAAGGTCGCCCCGGAGATGGCCGAGCACGGGGCGATGGCCAGCGCGTTCAGCGACTGGTGGGCCTTCAAGTTCGAGGTCTACGACGCGATTCCTTACAACGGCAGCATCATGCACGAGGCGGGCATCGTCACGAGCTTCAACTCCGACGACGCCGAACTCGGCACCCGGCTCAACACCGAGGCCGCCAAGGCCGTGAAGTACGGCGGCGTCAGCGAGGTCGAGGCCCTCAAGTTCGTCACGCTCAACCCGGCGATCCAGCTCGGCATCGACGATCGCGTCGGCAGCCTCGAACCCGGCAAGGACGCCGACTTCGTCGTCTGGAGTGGCCACCCGCTCGACAGCACGAGCGTGGTCGAGCAAACCTGGGTCGACGGCGTCAAGGTCTTCGACCGCGAGGAGCACCTCCAAGCGATGAAGCGCAACCGCGAGATGAAGGCGGCCCTCGTTCAGAAGGTCCTCGCCAGCGGCCAACCCGTCGCCGAGCCGGGCGAGAACGACCCGCGTCCCGGCACCTTGTGGCCCCGGCACGACCTCTTCTGCCATGATGGGCACGACCACCATTGACGCAGGTCCCGGAGCCGCGACCGTGAGGGAGCGCCACCCAGGAAGGCCACAGCCACCGAACTTCTTGACTTCCGCAACGATGCCACGACCTACACGATGTTCGACCACAAAAGTCGCCGGTGTCACTCCCTCACGGTCGCGGCTCTGGGTGGCGCTCCTCGTGCTGATGGGAACCGTCACCCACGCCAACGACCAGATCCCCGGCGAACTCGAAAACGTCGTCCTCGTCGGCGGGACCGTGCACACCGTTACCGGCGAGACCATCGAGAACGGCATCGTCCTCATCCGTGACGGCGAAATTATCTCCGTGCAGCGAGGCGGCGGAGGCGGGCCGATCTGGGGCACCGAGGACGGACAATTTCAGCACATCGACGTCACCGGCATGCACGTCTACCCCGGCATGATCGACGCCGCCACGACCATCGGCATGACGGAGATCGGAGCCGTCCGGGCCAGCCGCGATCTCGCCGAGGCCGGCGGCGGCGATGCGATCAACCCGAACGCCCAGGCCCGCGTCGTCTACAACGTCGACTCCGAGCTGATCCCGACCATCCGCGCCAACGGCGTGCTGATGGCCCACATCCACCCGACCGGCGGGCTCGTCGCCGGGCAGTCGGCCGTCATGCAGCTCGACGGCTGGACGTTCGAGGACGCGACGGTCGTGCCCCGCGTCGGCATGGTCGTCAACTGGCCCGCAATGTTGCCGCGGACGGCGTGGTGGATTGACGAGTCGGCTCAGGAACAGATGGAGGAACGCGACGAGCGAATCGCGACGCTCGAGACCTTCTTCGATGAAGTCGAGCGATACCGGCAAGCCGGCGACGAGGCGGCGTTCGACATTCGGCTGCAGGCGATGCTGCCAGTACTAGATGGAACGCTGCCGGTGCTGATGAGCGCTGAGGAAGCGAGCCAGATCGAAGCCGCCGTCGCTTTTGCTAAGCGGCGTGGCCTGCGGATGATTCTCGTCGGCGGTGCCGAAGCCGACAAGGTCAGCGAGCTTCTGAAGGCGAACGACATCCCGGTCATCATCACCGGCGTTCACCGCCTGCCACGCGGTCGCGATGCCGACATCGACGGGCCCGGCAAACTGGCGCCGAAGCTGCGAGATGCCGGCATCAGGTTCGCCATCGCCTCCGCCAGTGGCCCGCCCGTCAGCGGCGGTGCCCGCTGGCCGATGTTGAGTCGCAACCTCCCCTACCACGCCGCCGAAGCCGTCGCTCACGGCCTGACTCGCGAAGAAGCACTCGCTGCCATCACGTCGTCGCCGGCCAAGATTCTCGGCATTGACGATCAGCTCGGCAGCCTCGAACCCGGCAAAGTCGCCACGCTCTTCGTCTCCAACGGCGACATCCTCGACGTCCGCTCCAACGTCACCCACGCCTGGATCGCCGGCCGCCGCGTGGACCTGTCGAGCAAGCACACCGAACTTCGCGACAAGTACCGCCGGCGGCTCGACAAGCCGTAGAACGGCTCAGCAAGACGCTCCATGTCAATCCAGGTTCGTTTCACGAATCGCCTCCTCGGCGATGGCAAGCTGGAGTTTGGTGTTGACCCGAAGGGCTTCCGTCAGGTGATGCATTGCTCCCGATGCTTCGGCGGCGTCGAGCATCCGTTTACCCGATGTTTCGGCGTCTTCAAGACGACCGGCCGTCAGGTGAGCCAGCGTCAGGTCGCGGAGGGCATTGAACCGAATGGCAACATCGTCTTCCTGAGCGGCATGATCGGCGGCGGCTTCGAGCAGTGCGATCCCCTCGTGCGGTTTCGTCAGGGCGACGGCACGGGCCAGGTGAAGACGCAGGTAGCTCGACGGCTCATCGTCGGGTTTGGCGTCGAGCGCGGCCGAAAGCTCAGTCGCAGCGTGTTCCGCGTACAGCGGCTCGGGCCTGGCTTCAGCGATTCGCAGCAAACTCAGGCCCAACAGCAGGCGACCGACGTGCTCCTGGATGAGCCCGTCGTCAAGCAGCTTCTGGCAAAGCGAAGCCATCATCCACGCCTCGTGAAGCGGCGGCGATTGGCTTCGGCGGTGAAGCAGGTACTGCAGCAACTCGCCGCGAACGGCTTGCGGCGTCTTGCCTTGCAACCACGGTTGCTCGAACGCCTCGCCGACGAAGAGGTTCGTGTAGCCGTTGCGGATTGACTTGACCCGCAGGTCGTTCCAACCGAGATCTAGCAGGTGACGCCGCGGGTCGGTGCCGGCCAGATGGAGGGCCAGCAGATCAAGGCGATCCGCGTGCTCCCGTTCGCTCTGCGGCACAGTCGGCAACACCTTGTTTCGAAATGCGTCGATCACCGATGGCTCGACGATGCCCTGGTTGATGAAGTCGATGATCCGCTGCGGGCCGACGTAGCTCGTGCCGAAGTGCAGATCATGGTCGAGCAACGCCAGCGGCACTTCGATGAAGTCGGTCTCGTCGATCCACTCGCGGGCGACGAGTTGCGCGACCTCCACGTCGGCGGGCGTGCCGAGTAACGGGTCAGGCGTGACACGCCAACGAGCCGCTTCCTGCATCTTCCGGCGGTGGCGGGCGTTCCAGGCTTCGAACCGCTTCACCACCACGGGTGCAACGGCCTCGTAACCACCCGCGGCGTTGATCTGCCTCTCGATCTCGAGGCGGCGGTCGAGAAGTCCTTCTTCGGGTTGGTCATCGAGCAGCAGGATGATTTGACGCGGCGTTTCGTCGAGTGCATCCGGTCGCGTGGCCGGATCCGCAGAAGCCGCAGTCGAAAGGAAAAGAAGGATCGGCAGCCAACGCAAGGTTTCGCGCATGCACGATCATCGGTTTAAGCGGCCTGCGACTCAAGCCGCTGCGGCGTCATCGGTGACGACGAACTTCGCCAACAACTCGCCGCGACTGGCGACGGCAAAGGTGCGGTAGATGAGCTTGATGTGGTCGTGGACCGTGTGCTGGCTGATGCCGAGGTGACGGGCGACCTGCTTCTCAGAGTCACCTTGCAGAAGTCGTTCGAGCACTTCACGAGGCCGTGGCGTTAGGCCGTCGCGAAGCCGCCGCGTCTCACGATCAGGCACAACCGGCTCGCTCGGCACTTCACGCTCGCTAGGAACTTCACGCACGACGGGGCCGTGCTCGAGGCGGTCGAGGTACTGGCCGACCCGCGTGTAGTAGTGGGCCAGCAAGGACCGTCGTGCATCGAGCTGCTGACGCGTCCTGATCGGTGAGGGCTCGGATCGCAGGCGTTCTTCGAATTCGGAGTCCGCTGCGGCGACGGCGGCGGGGATGAGGTGATGGCGGTGGGGCGGCATCACGGCGGTCGACGTTAGGGCGTCGCGTTGGCGTGAGGGCCTTGCGTTGACATGCCGACGCTGCGGCGGATCATGAAGGCATGAAGGCATGGATGCCCGCTGTTGCTCTCGTCGGTTGTGCCACCTTTGCCCTCGCCCAAGTCGAGCCGCCACCGGACGATGCCGGCCTCGCCGACGGCGGCGTGATCGTGATCGAGCTGGAGAACGGCACCCGGCTTCGCGGCGACGTCGTCCGCGAGACGGCAGACGGCCTTGTGCTAGATTCGGAACTGCTCGGGGAGGTGACGCTTAAGCTGGACGACATCCGCGAACGGCTACCCGCCGACGCCAAGCTGTCGCCTCGCGTCGTGGAGGACCCGCCGCCGCCGGGCTTGTTCGGCACGGGCATTCTCGAAGGTTTCGACAAAAGCATCTCGCTGGGCGTGAGCGGTCGCGAGGCGGAGTCGAGCGACCTGACCCTCAACGTCGCCGCCGAGGCCGACTTCAACGGGCCTGATCGTCGTTGGCGATTTCGTTCGGCCTACTTCTACGGAACGAGCGACGGCGACCGGACGCAGGACGAGGCCTTTGCCAACCTGCGTCGCGACTGGAAACTACCGGACGAGCCGCCGTTTATCTTTGCTGAAGGTCGTGGTCAGTACGATGATTTCCAGACGTGGCGAACGCGACTCGGCGGCTTTGCGGGGATCGGCTACGCGATCGCCGGCGATGTGGACGAGAAGGCGGGTCGCTGGCCGATAGTCGACGACGAGAAGCTAGAGCTGATCGGCCGAATCGGCGCCGGCGGCAGCTACGAGTTCGGTCAGGTCAACGAGTTCGTGCCCGAAGCCTTGCTGGCTATTGAAGTCGGTTACCGGATCGGCGACGACAAGACGTTTCGGCTGGTCAACACGCTTTTTCCCGACCTTGACGACTTCGGCGAATCACGAAACACCTCGGAGTTGTCACTCAAGCTGCTCATTGATGAAGGCCAGGGCTTGAGTCTGTCGGTCGGCGGATTCAATGAGTACCTGAGCCGGACCGATGGCGAGTCGCCGCACAACTCGTTGAGCTATTTCGTCCGGCTGGTCTATGACTTCTAGCCTGTGAGACCGGCGATCGCCGATCCTAGAGAAGATCAATCAGGCACTTCTCTAGTTCTTCGGCACGCTTTGCCGCTGTGTGCTTGGCGAGGACCTTCTCGCGGGCGGCGAGGCCGATGGCTTCCGCTTCGTCGTGGGGCATGTCACGAACGACCGCCAACGCCTCGTCGGTCGTGTCGGCGACGATGATCTCGCGTCCGAGCTCGAAAAATTCGCCCAAGCCGTCCCACCGGTCGGAGACGACCGGCGTCGCGCAGGCGGCGGCTTCGAAGAGGCGGACGCTCGGCGACCAGCCGGCGGCGATCATGTCGTCGCGGGTCACGTTGAGCGTCCAACGGCTCTCGTTGTAGAACCCGCGATGCTCGGCGGGCGGGAGGTGCTCGATCCGCTTCACGTTCGTCGGCCAATAAATCGTCTCCGGGTACAGCGGCCCGGCGACGCAGAATCGGCCGTCACGCCACTGACGGGCGACCCTCAGTAAGGAGCGGTCGAGGGTTGGCTGGCGGTCGTCGCTGTAGGTGCCTAGGTACGACAGGTCGTAGGCGGTCGGCGTGTCGTCGGGGAAGTAGGACTCGCGGTCGACGTTGCAGTAGAACGGCAAGGCCCTGGGGCTGGCGAACTGTCGTTCGAGCACGTCGAGCGTCGGCCCGCCGGTGAAGCTCAGGTAAGCGGCGAACTTCGGGATGTCGGCTGCATCAAGGTACTCGGTATCGCCACGTCGCAGGCGGGCGAGCGTGACGGGCGTGTCGATGTCGTAGAAGCAGACGGGAGCGGCGGCGGTTTTGAAGACCCATCGTGCGACGTCGACGCCGTCCGGTACGTAGCTGCCGACGATGACGGCGTCGGCGTCGGCGACCGTCGCTGCGTGCTCTGTCAGGTCAACGAGCGAGTCGTACAAGATCGTGGTCCCGAAGGGCGGCTCGGGCAGGTCGCGGTTGTCGGCGTACCAGGGCTTGTCCCGCTCCAGGAACGTCACGTCGTGCCCGCGGCGGACGAGTTCGCGGATGAGGCCGCGGTAGGTGGTTGCGTGGCCGTTGCCCCAGGAGGAGGTGATGGAGAGGCCCAGGAAGACGATCTTCATGAGGTGGCAGGCTACGCGTCGCTTGCCAAGAAGACGCAGGTTGATCGACGCCTCTGCGCGGATAAACTGCCGGCCCCGTCGAGAGGCTCGCGTTGCGAGTGGGTAGACGGGACGTTCCTCTCGCCCGCGGCCTTTGTGTCGTCTCTCGCGGTGCCGGCCTTGCCGGTTGACAACTCACCACTACCCCGTGGTGTAACGGTAGCACAGCTGTTTTTGGTACAGCTAGTCGGGGTTCGAATCCCTGCGGGGTAAATGGCAGAAGTAGCGAGTGAGGAGTAGTGAGTACCGAGTTTCGGACTCCGACACTCTCTACTCGCTGCTCATCACTCACTACTTCTTTCATGTCCCTCTCCGCCGTCATCCTCGCCGCGGGCAAGAGCACGCGGATGAAGTCGGCGTTGCCCAAGCCGCTGCACGAGGTGTGTGGCAAGCCGATGCTCGGATGGCTCGTTGATGCCTGCTTCGCCGCAGGTATGGAGCGGGTCGTCATCGTCGTCGGGCACGAAAAGGACCGGGTAATCAGCGGCATCCTCGCCGATGCTTTGCCCCAAGACCGCGACAAGATCAGCTTCGTCGAGCAGACCGAACAACTCGGCACCGGCCACGCCGTCAAGGTCGCGGTGCCGGCCCTGCCGACGTCGGGCGACGTGATCGTCCTGGCAGGCGACTTGCCGATGATCCGTCACGACGAACTCGAAGTCCTGGCAGAAAATCACGAGCAGGCAGGTGCCGCCGTGTCGCTGGCGTCGGCGAATTTAACCAACCCCTTCGGTTACGGCCGGATCGTGCGGAACGACGAGGGTGAATTCCTCCGCATCGTCGAACAACTCGACGCCACGCCGGAGCAGGAGGAAATTCAGGAAGTCTTCCCCAGCGTCACGTGTGCCCGGGCCGACGTCTTGGCCCAGACGCTGTCGAAGCTGAGCAACGACAACGCCAAGGGCGAGTACTATTTCACCGACATTTTCGAGCTCGCCCGCAACGACGGCGGCAAGATCGTCGCGTTCCCGCTTCTGGGCGATATCGACGTCATTGCCCCGAATGATCGCAAGCAACTGGTCGAAGCGAATGCGGCCATGCAGCGTCGCATCCAGCAACAACATCTCGACTTCAGCCAGATCTCGATCGTCGACCCGCGAACCACGTGGATCGAAGCGGGCGTTACGATCGGTCGCGACACGACCCTGCTGCCCTTCAGCTTCATCGGCCGCGGCGCGACGGTCGGTTCCAACTGCACCATCGGGCCATTCGGGCGGATCGACCCGCACGGCATGGTCAAGGACGGCACAGCCGTCACCGGAAACGCAACCTCTTCGGAAGGCGGCCTGCCGTGAGCGGATTCACCAGCGTGCGACCCGATCAAGGTGGCTTCGGCGACGGCTTCGGGCACAGCGAGAACTTCGTCCTCTTTGCCGGCCGGGCCAATCCTGAGCTGTCGCAGAAGATTGCCGACTACCTCAAGATCAAGCTCGGCCGGGCCACGGTCACGCCTTTTCCGGACGACGAGATCATCGTCAAGATTGACGAAGATGTCCGCGGCAAGGACTGCTACGTCATGCAGCCGACGAGCGCTCCGGCACACGATCACCTGCTCGAGCTCTTCATTTGGATCGACACGCTCAAACGCGCCAGCGCCGGCCGCGTGACCGCCGTCATTCCGTACTTCGGCTACGCCCGGCAGGACCGCAAGGACGAGGGCCGCGTGCCAATCACGGCCAAGCTCGTCGCCAACCTGCTCGAACGCTCCGGCTGCGACCGCGTCGTCAGTGTCGACATGCACGCGGCCCAGGTGCAGGGCTTCTTCGATATTCCCGTCGACCATCTCACAGCCGGACCGGTATTCGGCGGGTGGTTCGAGTCGCTCGGCATGAAGGGCGATCACGGCTTTGCCTTCGTCTCGCCCGACGTCGGGAACGTCAAGCGGGCCCAGATGTACGCCGACAAGCACGGCGGCACGCTCTCGATCATCGACAAGCGTCGCTACAGCGGCGAAGAAGCCGAGGCTGTCCACATCATCGGCGACGTCAGCGGCAAGACGGTCGTGATGGTCGACGACATGATCTCGACCGCCGGCACCGTCACCAGCGCCTGCCGCATCCTTCGCGAAAAGGGTGCGGGCGACATCTACATGGCCGCGACGCATGCGGTCCTGTCCGGCCCTGCCATCGAGCGACTGGCCGACTGCGACTTTACGCAGCTGGCCGTGACTGACACGATTCGCCTCGACAACCGCGTCGAGCCTATTCGCGACCGGCTGACCGTGCTGAGCGTCGCGCCGCTGCTGGGCGAAACGATTCGCCGCATTCACCAGAACAAGAGCGTCAGCGCCCTCTTCCACGCCGGAGACCGGGCCCGCTGATCGCCCTGCGAAGTTCCCTTATTCCCCTAAGAAGATGAGTCACACCCAAGTTGAACTGTCCGTCGAGCGTCGCGAGAAGCTCGGCACCCGCGAGAGCCGCCGCCTCCGTAAGAGCGGCAAGCTGCCGGCCGTCGTGTACGGCCACGGCGAAGATGCCGTCAGCGTCACGCTGCCCGGCAAAGAGGCCATTGACGCAATCCGCCACGGCGCCCATGTCCTGGACCTCAAGATGGAGGGCAGCACACAGCAGGCCCTCGTCAAGGACGTGCAGTACGATCACCTCGGCATCGAGATGCTCCACGTCGACCTCTTCCGCGTCGACCTCAACGAAACCATCACCAGCGAAGTGCCGCTCCGCCTGATTGGCGAAGCCCCGGGTGTCGTCCACGGCGGCATCCTGACGCAGATGCGGGACATGCTCGAGGTCAGCTGCAAGGTGAGCGACATCCCCGATGAAGTCACCCTCAGCGTCGCTAACCTCGAGATCGGCGACTCAGTCCACCTCAGCGAGGTCAAGCTGCCGGACGGCGTTGAGATGGTCCAGCAGGACGGCGACTACACCGTCGCGATGATCGCTGCGCCCAAGGGCAAGGAAGCGGACGACGAGATCGAGAACCTCACCGGCGACGAGCCGGAGATCATCGGCGACAAGGAAACCGCCACGCCCGCCGGCGAGGCCGACATCGAGCCGGATCCGAACGCGTGAGACTTTCTGCGGCAGGAGCGAGGAGCGAGGCAGGTTGCTTCCCTCTGCCTCACTCCTCACTCCCCGCTCCTCACTCCTTCTTGCCATGAAACTCATCGTCGGCCTCGGCAACCCCGGACGCGAGTACGCCAAGACCCGGCACAACGTCGGGTTCGAAGCGATCGACGTGCTCGCGGAGCGGCTGGCTTGGACGCCGGTCGGCGACTTTGATCGTCTCGCCCGACAGCGGTTTCAGGCGTTGACGTTCGAAGGAGCCATCGACACGGCGACGGGAGCCGAGAAGGTGATGCTGATGAAGCCGATCACCTTCATGAACCTCAGCGGCCGGGCGGTGAAGGAGGCAATGAGCTTCTACAAGCTCACGCCCGCCGACGTGCTGGTGATGGTCGACGACCTCGCCCTGCCGGTCGGTAAGCTGCGGCTGCGTGGCGAGGGCTCAGCCGGCGGGCAAAACGGGCTCAAGGACATCCAGCGAGCGCTGGGCACCCCGCAGTACGCCCGCCTCCGGATCGGCATCGACGCCCCGCCGCCCCCCGTCGCAGGCAAGGACTACGTTTTGGGAAAGTTCTCCGAAGATCAGCGGATCGAAGTCGATAAGGCCTTGCCGAAAGCGGCTGCCTGCGCCGTCGTCTGGGCGGACGCGGGGCTGGAGCGAGCGATGAACGAGTTCAATGGGTGAGGGCAGAGGGAGCGAGGACTGAGGAGTGAGGAAGTAGGCAGAATCAGATTCAGGCTTCTGCCTCACTCCTCACTCCTCGCTCCTCACGCCCTGCCCACACCCCGCCTAGACTGCCCGCCCCACCAAACCTTCGCCGACGCTCATTCGTCGGCAGCGACTGACCCGTCGCTCCCACGAAGCCTCACCACCACCTCATGTCCGACGATTTACGCAAGTACGAGGGCCTGTTCCTCTTCCCCGCCAGCGCTAGTGCCAACATCGACGACGCCACCGGCCTCGTCCGTTCCTACGTCGAAAAGCACGGCGGCAAGCTCCACATCCTCAAGAAGTGGGACGACCGCAAGCTCGCCTACGAGATCAACAAGCAGGCCCGCGGCGTCTACATTCTGAGCTTCTTCGAAGCGCCCGGGTCGGCCGTCGAGGCGATTAACCGCGAGGTCAACCTTGGCGACCAGATCCTGCGATGCCTGATCACTGATGCCTCGCACCTGTCGGCTGAAGAAGTCGACAACATGAAGCCCCAGAAACCGGCCCCGCGGAAGAAGACCGACGACGACGACGGCCCGACCCGTCGAATCGCCGCCAGCACGGAAGACAAGGGTGGTGATGGCACGAACGAGGATGCCCTCGACGACGCCGGTCAGGTCGACGCCGAAACCTCCAAAGACGCCGACCCTGTCGCCAGCTGATCCACCTTTGCCCTACCGACCCTTGCCCCACCGGGAGTCATCATGGCGAGCTTCAACAAAGTCCTTCTCATGGGCAATCTGACCCGCGACCCGCAGATGAAGTACCTGCCGAGTCAAACGGCAGTGTGTGAATTCGGCATCGCCTCCAATCGCAAGTTCCGTACGCAGGGTGGCGAGGATCGGGAAGAAGTCTGCTTCGTCGATTGCACCGCCTTCGGCCGGACGGGCGAAGTCATCAACCAGTACATGCAAAAGGGTCGTCCGATCTTCATCGAAGGTCGGCTCAAGTTCGACTCCTGGGACGACAAGCAGAGCGGTCAAAAGCGGAGCAAGCTTGGGGTCGTCGTCGATAATTTCCAGTTCATCGGTGGTCGCGAGGACGGCGGCGGCCCTGGTGGTGGTGGTGGTGGTGGCGGTGGTTACTCCCGCGGCAACTCCAGTGGCGGCGGCGACAGCTACCAGCAGGATCGCCCCGCCCCTCGCCGCGGTGGTCCGCCTCGCGAACAAGCCAGCAAACAACCCGCCGACGAACCCTTCGACGAAGGCGAGCAGTTCGGCGAAGACGACATTCCGTTCTGAATGATGAGTAATGAGTTTAAGAGTGATGAATGTCCGAATCAGATACTCATCACTCCCCACTGGATCACTCATCATGTTCTCTCCCCGGCCTAACTGGCTTCTACCGCCAGGACACGAGCCACTTCTGGACTCCTGACCCCCACACCTCATGTCCCGCATCTCCCGCAAAAAGAAGAAGGTCGCTGACCACGACGTCAAGCTCCTTCTTAACGAAACCATCCGCCACCTCGGCAAGGTCGGCGACGTCGTCAAGGTCAAGCCTGGCTACGCCCGCAACTACCTCGTCCCGCGCGGCCTCGCCATCGCCCCGACGCCCAAGAACCTGGAGCGGATCGAGAGCAAGCGGAAGGAGTACGAGAAGTTCGAAGCCAGCCGCCGCGAGGACCAGACGGCTCTGCTCGCCAAGCTCGAAGGCCACGAGGTCAAGCTGACCCGTCGCGCCAACGAACGTGGCGGCCTGTACGGCAGCGTCGGCGCCAGCGACATCGCTCACGCCCTTAGCGAAGCCGGTATGGCCGAGCACGGCAACGCTGTGATCACCGCTGACGAGATCAACCTGCACGGCAAGATCGACCACATCGGCAACGCCGAGGCGGACGTTCGCTTCGCCGATGACCTGGTTCGCGAGCTGGTCGTAGTCGTCGAGCCTGACGAAGAATCTCGGGAAACGATTGAGGAGTACCAGGCCGAGCAAGCTGAGCGCGACGCCGCCTTCGCCGCCCAGGAAGCCGCCGAGAAGGAGCGTGCCCTCGCCGCAGCCGAGGAAGAGGGAAGCTAGTGCTTCTTGTAAACTCAGACGAAACCGCCGCTCGAGTCGAGCGGCGGCTTTTCGTTGGTCGTCCACCTGTCCGATGAGAGAAGGGTCCGCCTCCCGCTCATGCGCATTTGCTTCGTCGTCCGCTACTTCCCGCTGCCGACGGAGACGTTCATCCTGTCGCAGATCGCCTACTTCGTTCGCGAGGGGCACGACGTCGTCGTGCTGTCCAACGGCAAAGCTGAGGACGCCGAGGGCGATGTGGTTCACGAGGAAGTCGAGCAGCTGGGCTTGATGGACCGCGTCCAGCCGCTGATGCGACTGCCGATCGGCAACCAAGCTCGAGCCGCCAATGCGATTCGGCAGATGGTGCGGCTCAGCATGACCTCGCCGCTTCGCCTGAACGAGGCCTTGCGCTTCGACGAAAGCGTCCGACGCATGACTCGGTTTCGCCTGCTCGCGGCTCTCGCCAACGCACCCGGCGGCCTCGGCAGGTTCGACGGCATCATCGCCCACTTCGGCCCGGCGGCGGAAATCGCTTCCTACCTCCGCAAGCTGAAAGTCATTGATGGCCCGCTGCTGAGCGTCTTTCACGGCTTCGACATGACCCGCGAGTTCCGCGAGCGGCCGAACGCCTACACGGGTCTGCTCCAGCGGACTCGGCCGAGCGACCGGTTCCTGCCGATCAGCGACAACTGGCGACGCGTCCTGCTCGACCGCGGGTTTTCGCCGGAGCAGACGACCGTCCACCGCATGGGTGTCGACCCGACACGGTTCGAGCCGATCGAGCAGCCGGCACATGAAGGCCCGCTCCGTGTCGTCAGCGTCTGCCGACTCGTCGAGAAGAAGGGCATCGGCTTCCTCATCAAGGCTGTTGCCCTGGCCAATCGGGAGCAGCCCGGCACCTGCGTGTTGGACCTCTACGGGGATGGCCCGATGCGCCGTGAACTCGAAGCAATTGCCTCCGGTGAAGCCGTTCGATTTCACGGAGCTGTATCGCAGCAGGCGGTGGTGGACGCACTGGCCGACGCCGATGTTCTGGCCGCGCCGAGCGTCACGAGCGAAGCGGGCGACCAGGAGGGCATTCCCGTCGCCATCATGGAAGCCATGGCCCGCGGTCTGCCCGTCCTGACGACGCGTCACAGCGGCATCCCGGAACTCGTCGAACACGATGTCAGCGGCCTACTCGCCGACGAACGTGACGTCGCCGGCCTCGCCGCCAACCTTCAAAAGCTCGCCGCGTCGCCCGACCTTCGCCGCCGGATGGGCGAGGCCGGGCGTCAGAAAGTGATCGAGCAATACGACCAGCGCAAGCTCAACGATCGTCTCGCTCAGATGATCGCGTCCATCTCGTCGTAGCGGGCGCGCCGGTTGCTGTCGCCAATCTGTGCCCAAGGCCACTCCCGAAGCCGAGCTCCACCAGATCGCCCGCGACCGCTTCGGCTATGACGAGCTGTATCCCGAACAGGTCGACGTCCTGCAACTGCTCACCAACGGCCACGACACGTTGGCCGTCCTGCCGACCGGCAGCGGCAAGAGCGCAATCTACCAAACGGCCGGCGTGCTGATCCCCGGGTACACGCTCGTCGTCTCGCCGCTCATCGCGTTACAGAAGGATCAACTCGATTCCATTGTCGGAAGCAACCTGCCCGATGCCGCCGTTCTCAACAGCGGCACGACGAAGTCGCGGCGTGACGAGATTCTGGCGTCACTTGATGACGATTCGTTGGAGTACCTCTTCCTGGCACCCGAGCAATTGGCGGGCACGAGCGACCTGATGGAGCGCCTTACTGCCCACCCGCCGTCGCTGTTTGTGGTCGACGAAGCCCACTGCGTCAGCGAATGGGGCCACGACTTTCGGCCGGACTTCGGGCAGCTGGACAAGGTGATCGACGCGTTCCCCAAGCGGCCGCGGGTGCTGGCCCTCACCGCGACGGCGACCAACGAGGTGCGGGCGGACGTGATCCGCCGGCTCGGCATGCGGGACGTCAAGCAGCACGTCGGTGATCTGGACCGGCCCGAGATCGAGCTGATCGTCGAGCTCATGCCCGACGACGCGACAAAGGATCGGCTTTTGCCGGACCGCGTGGACCGTGGCGCGAGCGGAATTGTCTACGTCAGCACCCGCCAGCACGCCGAAGACGTCGCCGCCCTGCTTCGTGACCACAACGTTGAAGCCGGCCACTACCACGGTGGGATGGCCCGTGACGAACGCGACGCCGCTCAGGACGCGTTCATGAACGGGGACCTGCCGGTGATCGTCGCGACGAACGCCTTCGGCATGGGCGTCGACAAGCCGGACGTGCGGTTCGTGATTCACTACGACGTGCCTGAGTCGCTCGACAGCTACTACCAGGAAGTCGGCCGGGCTGCCCGCGACGGTGAGCCGGCGAAGGCGATCCTCTTCTACCGCGAGGCCGACCTGGGCCGACGTCGGGCGATGTCCTCACCGGTCCGACTTGACGCGGTCGAGGTGGCCGACGTGCTCGAAACGATCATCGCCGACGGCACGAGCATCGACCACGTCACGCTCAAGGACGAGACTGAGCAGACCGGCGGCCGGCTGCGGCGGACGGTCGACCTGCTTGAACAAATCGGTGCCATCGACGTGCAGCTCGACGGTGAAGCCGTCGCGAAGGTGTCACGCGACGACGTGGCCGACGTGGCCGAGCAGGTCATCGCCGAGCAGGATCGGTTCCGTGACTGGCGGACGGCTCGCATCGACGCGATGGGCCGATTCGCCGAATGGACCGGCTGCCGACGACAGTTCGTGCTCGACTACTTCGGCCAATCGTCGCCCGACACCTGCGGCCGGTGCGACAACTGCCTCGCCGGCCGCAGCACCGAAGCCGCCGAGGAGAAGACGGTGGCCGACGACGCCCACCCTTTTCCCGTCGGCGGCAGCGTGACCCACACCAAACTCGGTCCGGGCCGCGTCGAGAAGTACGACGGCGACAAGGTCCACGTCCTCTTCACCGACCACGGCCTCAAGGAGCTCGTCACGGACTTCACCGTCGAAAAGCAGCTGATGAGCAACGTTTGATTCCGCCGAACCTCCGCCTTCAGCTGCGGCGGCGAAGGAGGGCGACGCCTGCGAGGCCCAGCAGCGACAGGCTGGCGGGCTCGGGGATGACGGCGGCCATGACGGTGTGGACGTCGGTGTTGTCGATGTAGTTGCCGCGGCGGGGGTCGACGCCGTCGAAGAGGCCGCTGAAGAGGTCGCTGCCGACGCCGCGGGTCCAGAGCGGAACGAGCTCGTTCGTGTGGTTCGTGCTCCAGAAGATGCCGTCGGGCAGTTCGCCGACGTCGTTCGCCGTCGGGTCCTGCAGGAAGATCGTGTCGCTGTCGGGGCCCAGGAACAGGGCGTTGGCGTGGTCGGTCGTGATGATCAGCAGCGTCTCGTCCCACGAGCTTTCAGTCTCGACCCAGTCGATCACCTCGTCGACGGCGCGGTTGAAGGCGAGCTGCTCCTCGACCAACCGCGGCAAGTCGTTGCCGTGGGCGGCCGAGTCGACGCTGGCACCCTCGACCATCAGGAAGAAGCCGTCCTCATCCGTCTCGAGCGTCTCGATCGCGGTGCGGGAGAGCTGGTCGAGGTCCGGCATCACGAACGGCACGGCACCGTTCGGGTCGTTCGCGTCGAAGAGGCCCGGGTCATACGCGTTGGTGCGGCCGGTCGTGTCGCGATTGTTGAGGTTGGAGCTGACGGGCACGAGGCCGAACAGGCGGTCCGGGGCGGCGACGGTGCCGTTGCCGATGCCGACGAGGGCGGCGTTGTCGTCGATGAAGGTCCAGCCCTCCTCGCCGTTGCGAAGGGCTTGGAGCTGCGACTGATCGAGGGCGTCGTCGAAGTCGGGCGTGTCGCGCAGGACGCCGCCGGTGCCGTACTCGGGGTGGCCGGGCGAGATGATGACGTCGAGCAGGCCGTTGCGGATCATACTTTCGCTGATCGCACGTTCGTTGTTGCGGTTGACGTTTTGCGTGCCGAAGGCCGACGGCGTGGCGTCGGTGAAGGGTTTGGTGCTGACGACGCCAGCCTTCTTGCCGCTGGCGACCATGGCCTGGGTGATGAAGTCGACCGGGTTCTCGCTCAGGTCGACGTTGATGGCGGTGTTGTACGACTTGACGCCGCTGGCCAGCGCGGTCCCGGCGGCGGCGGAGTCGGTGACGCTGTTCGTCGTGAGGTAGTCGTAAGCGGCGAACCCGGGAATGTCGACAAGGTCGAGCGAACCTGCGAACTGGGTGGCGATGAACTGCTGAGTGGGGGTGAGGCCGGGGCGGAGCGTGAGGTTAACAGGCGTACCGCGGCCCAGGAGGCCGTTGTTGTCGACCGTGGTGACGGTGCCGGGCGTCATGTTGTTGGCGGCGATCGGGTCGTAGAAGCCCGGGCCAGGAAAGTTGTCGACCTCGTTGTAAAGCGACGGCAGCAGGCCGCCGGTCTGGGACGGATTGATTGGCTGCGTGTGGCCGGGGAAGGTTGTCATCCAATGCTGCGTGAAGTCCGGACCTTCGTACTGCTGGCGGAACGCGTCGCTCGTGCCGGCAGCGGTGCCGAACTGGAACTGATTCGCGGCTTGCCAGGTCGTGTCGCCGGCGCCGTCGGCGATCATGAGGATCACGTTCTTGGCCTCCTGGGCCGAAGCGGCGGAGACGAAGGTGGCGGTAACGGCGGCGGCAAGGAGCGAGGGTCGGTGCATGGGCAGGTTGTATCCGCCGTCCTCGCCAGTCGTGCTAAGCCACCCTGTGCGTTTCGTGAAGATTTCAATGCCGCAGCAGCAACAGCAGCAGCAACAACAGCAGTAGCTACGGTGAGTTCATGGCACGCACCATCACCAGCGGCGACTTCTCGTTCGACGTCATTACGGACTGGGTCAAAGTCAAGCCCGACGCCCGCGCCGGCAGAGCAACCCATGGCGTGCAGGTGTTGCCCGATCAACGCATCGTCGTCTTCCACCAGAACGAACCCGGTGATCCGGCTTTGCTCTACTTCGACGTTGACGGCAAGCGTCTCGATGGTCGGAGCGACTACCCCGACGCACACGGCCTGACGCTCGCTCGTGACTCACTGTGGATCACCAGCGTCGTCCCGGCCAAGGTCGAGAAGCTTTCGCTCGACGGCGAGGTGCTGCTGTCGCTCGCCCCGCCGCCGCAAGAATTGCTGAACGATCAGGCCGACGAGAAGCGCCGTCACTACAAGCCGACATGGGTCGACCAGTCGAGCGACGGAACCATCTGGGTAGCCGATGGCTACGGCACGCACCGCGTCTACCGCTACGACGGCGACGGCAACTATGTCGGCTTCATCGACGGCACTGAAGGCGCAGGACGGTTCAACGAGCCGCACGGATTACGAATTTCACCCGACAACGAGCTTTGGATCACCGATCGCAGCAACCGTCGCGTCTGCGTCTACACGGTCGACGGCTCGTACCTGCGTCACAGTGATACCGCCTGCCATAGTCCGGCGGCGTTCGCGTTTCACGACAGTTTGATCTACGTCGCAGAAATCGCCGGTAGCGTCAAGATCCTCGATCCCGAACTGAACGTGCTGGCCGACCTCGGGCAGAGTCCGGACATCGTGCCGCTAACCCGTGATGCGGATTCCGGCTGGGTGCCCAAGGCGTCGCAGCGGCCCGAGGGTTGGCCCGACGTGCCGGAAGAGAAGCTGCCCCTCGGTCACTTCCACACGCCTCACGGAATCGACGTCGACGCCGCCGGCAACATCTATGTGGCCGAGTGGTACACCGGAGGCCGAGTGATGAAGCTGATCCGACAATAGGTCCGCGTCCGCAGACGAGAAGATTCGTCAAAGTCTGCTGCGCTTCTAGTCGGACCCATTTGAGCCACGGTCAAGCGACAGCGGCTGCTTGAAGGTCAGCGTCCGGTACGGGAACGGAATCTCGATGCCTTCGCGATCCAGGGCTTCCTTCACCGCCTGCACCACCTCGTCACGACTCTCGCGGATGTCCAGCGGCGTGCTGCCCGTCCACCACGTCACCTCGAAGTTGATGGAACTGCTGGCGAATTCCTGAGCGAAGATCTGGACCGCGTGCTGCGGGTCGTCGTTGACAGTGCTGCACGTCTTGACAGCGTCGTGAATGATCCGTCGCGATGTGGCCACGTCCTCGTCATACGCGACGCCGCAGATGATCGTGGTGCGTCGGACCTTCATGTTGGTCCAATTGATCGTCGGATTGGTGAAGATGACCGCGTTCGGCATAAGCACGAGGTCGCCGTCGACTTGGCGGAGCTCGGTCATGCGGATGTTGATCCGCTCGACCTTGCCCTCGATGCCTTCGACCTCGATCCAATCGCCGATCTCGATGGGGAACCGCCAGAGGATCAGGACGCCGGCGATGAAGTTCTCGACGATGTCCTTGAAGGCGAAGCCGAGCACGATGCCCGTGACGCCGAGGCCTGCGAGCAGGCTGCCGGCGTTGATGCTGGGGAAGATGATCGTGATGGCGACGAGCAGGCCGACGATCCACATCGTGGTGTACGTCAGCTGCCCGAGGAGGTCGACGAGCGACCGCCGCAGGTGACTTTTTCTGGCGATGCCTTTGGCGAACCTCGACGCGATGCGTGCCAGCACTGCGAAGAGGACCAACGCGATGATGCCGAGCACGATGTTCGGCAACAACTGCAGGAAGCCTTCCCACATGTCCATCAGCCGCTCGATGATGACACGGCGACCTTCGGGATCGCTGGCATTACCTGCTTCGGCGGCCGGTTGCGTCGCAGGTTGTTGAGCAATCGGCAGGAGCAGAAACATCACGCTTTTCTAGGCGGACAGCGAGCACCATAAGAACGCAGCGACAGGCCTCGCCTAGGAGCGCGGCCTGCCCTTGCTGGTCCTTGTGACTGAAACAACTCGCGAGGAGTCAGCCGACTTCGCCGACTTCGCCGATGAGCGAAACTTCTTTACCAGCCGTGCCCTCGTCGTCGACGTGCGGGATCAGGCGAATCGGGTGCTCGCTGACGGCCTCGACGCCGCCGGCGGGGAAGAGGTCGTGGTCTCGCATCCACGCGTGAAGCAAAGCCGCCATGCGGGCGTCGAGTTCATCACGGGCCAGTTCGGAAGCTTGAACGGCATCTTGGCCTTCGTCGCTCATGCGATCGGCGAGTGCTTCGAGGACCGTCTCGGCGAGGCCGTTGAGCCGCGGCTCGGGCCGGACGGCGCGGGCCACCCAGATGGCCTCGGCGGGACCGGGGTAGGCAGCGAGCGCCTGTTCCCCTGCCTCGACGGCGGCGGAGCGGGTCTCGTAGCTGCCGCGAAAGGTCTCGCGGTCGAAGCTGAAGGCGTAGGTGTGTCGAGGCCTGCCTGAGCTGGCGGGCGGGAGTGGACTGCGGTGGAGTCGAAGTGGCATCGGTCTGAGGTGTTCCTGCTCCGGCTTGGCGGCGACCACGCGTCGCTGCTGCGGCCAAAGCGCGACGACCTGTTCACGGCCGTCGCGTCGTCGCGCTCGTCCCCTGTCGATTTGTATCGACACAGATCGGCTCGACAGGTGAGTATGTCACGTAGTGCGTTCGTGTGCGGTCAAAAGGTGAGGTCGGTCTCGAATGACAAGGTCGGCATCGAGGCCTCGTAAGGTCGGCCATGTCGATGACTCAACCTGCGTCGCATCCGGCGACGGCTAACGCGGTAACAAAGGTCATGCCGTCTGCTGGTCTGGCCTGTGAAGGGGAAGCCGCAATGCAGCCTGTCGCGCTGCTCGATCTCGTCGCGCAGTATGCGACGATCCGCACCGAAATCCGCCAGGCCCTCGACAGCGTCTGCGACCGGCAGGCGCTGGTTCTTGGCGAAACGGTGGCTTCCTTCGAGAAGTCACTGGCACTTTACTGCGGGACCAAACACGCCATCGGCGTCTCCAGCGGCACCGACGCGCTCATCGCCGCCATGATGGCCCTCGACATCGGGCCCGGCGACGAAGTCATCGTGCCGAGTTTCACGTTCTTCGCCACCGCCGGCAGCGTCGCGAGACTCGGCGCGACACCCGTCTTTTGCGACATCGATCCGCGAACGTTCAACATCGATGTGGAAGACGTCCGACGTCGAATCACGCAAAAGACAAAGGCGATCGTGCCGGTCCACTTGTTCGGCCAGTGTGCCGATGTGTCAGCCATCAACGACATCGCGTGTGATCCGAAGCTCGACCAGCCCATCTGGGTGCTCGAAGACGCGGCTCAGGCGATCGGTGCCAGACGTGACGACAAGGCCGCGTGCTCGATGGGCTGGTGCGGGGCGTTGAGCTTCTATCCAACCAAGAACCTCGGCGCCTTCGGCGACGCCGGTGCCGTCTGCTGCGACGACGACGATTTTGCTACCCGGCTCAGGAAACTTCGCGTTCACGGCAGCGGACACACCTACTACCACGACGAGGTCGGCGGCAACTTTCGCATCGACGCCCTGCAGGCGGCGGTGTTGTCGGTGAAGCTGAGGCACCTCGACCAATGGCACGAAGGCCGCCGTCGCAACGCCCTGATCTACAACGAGCGGTTCGCCGACTCGCCCGTCGTCACGCCGTTCATCGAGTCGTGCAACGAGAGCGTCTACAACCAGTACGTCGTTCGCGTCAAGGATCGCGATGCCGTGCGGGCCAAGCTCCAGGAACACCAGATCGGCAGCGGCGTTTACTACCCGCTGGGCCTGCACGAACAGACGTGCTTCAAGCACCTCGGGTATCAGCAAGGCGACCTGCCGGAGACGGAAGCCGCGTGTCGGGAAGTGCTCGCCTTGCCGGTTTATCCGGAGTTGGCCGCGTCGCAGGTGCACCGCGTGGCCGACGTGCTGCTCGACGTGACGCGGTAGCGGACCGCGAGCCGTCTGAACCGAGAGCACAGGCCACACACGCTGCTCCAGGACCAACGTCCGCTAATGTCGAAGCCCGGCCTGGCACCTGAGCAGTATCCGATGTTCAAAGCGTGCGGGCGGAGTCGATTCATCAACCAGACGCCTGCGGCTTCGACGATGTCGTCGAGTCGCTGCACCGGCAGGTAAGCGAGCTCCAACAACGTGTCGAGCATCACGAACGCCTCGCCCACCTCGGTACCATGGCGGCGGCGTTGGCGCACGAGTTCAACAACGTCCTGACCCCCGCCGCCGCATGGGCGAAGCTGGGGCAGACGGCGATGGATCAGGATCCGCCGGACCTGGACCGAGTGCGGCACGCCCTTGCGAAATGTGCTTCGGCTTCTGGTCGGGCGCAGCGGCTGAGCCAAACGGTCCTCGGTGCCGCCGGTACGAAGACGGTCGATGAAGTCGCCGACGCGGAGGCGGCGTGTCGGTTGGCGTGCGAGGATCTCGATCTCGACGAGCCGAACCTGGACGTGCGAACGGACGCACAGGTGCCGATGTCGCCGACAGCGTTGCGGCACGTCTTCGTCAACCTTTTCGCCAACGCCCGGCCCCACCGCGTCTGCATTGAGCGGTCAGCGGGCGAGCTGCAGGTCCACGTGGAGGACCGAGCTGGCGGGGTGCCGGATGACTTGCGGGGGTCGATCTTCGACCCCTTCGTCTCCGGACGCAGCGGCGGACACGGGCTGGGTTTGTGCTTGTGCCGACAACTCGTTCGTCGCGCGGGCGGGAGCATTCGGCTTCGGACGCGCCCGGGCGTCGGGTCGACGTTCACCCTCGCGTGGCGGAAGGCGTCGAGTCGAGCATCGGCTGCCGCCTAGTGCGACGCAACGCAGCCAACGCTTCGAGTCCTGCGAGGAACGCCGCGACGAACCAGAGCGTCGGCGTCAGCATCGGCACCGCGTTGGTCGGCCCTAACGACATCCCGCCCAAGCCGGCCAAGGCAAGTGCACTGAGCCCGTAGCCGCGCCCGCCGACGCTCGCGATCACCAGCAGCAACGCGACGGCTCCGCCCGGCAACGTCGGCATGAGCAGGCACGCGCTGACGAGAACCCCATAAACAACGGCTCGGGACGAGGCTCCACGCCCAGCGACGATGACGCCGACGAGCGTCGGGATCACGAGGGCCGCGATCCACCCGAGCACCGGCATGCTCGCCGTCCACAGGCCGATGGGTGACGAGCCGGGATGACTTAGCATGTGCGCGACCGTCACGAAGTATGACGCCGCGGCGCCGAGCGGCAGCAGCGTCGGCAGCCACAGGATCATCGAGACGATCAGGAACGTGATCGACACCCGCCTCGTCGACGCCGGCGTCCTCAGCGTGATCCACGGCAACGCCAGCAACAGCATCGGGGCCGAGGCCAACGCTAGAGCGAACCAGAACCCCCCGCGACGGCTGCGGCCGGCTTCGAGGCGTCGCAGCGATCCGGCAAAGAACCACGTCGCCAACACCCCGCCAATGCCGAACGTCGTCGCCGCCAACAGGACGGCCGGCGACCAGGCGAAGAGGCCCGCGTACCAGACGCTGACGTCCCGCTGCCGGAGCCACGCGAGCAGTTCCCACGTCGCCCCCAGAATCGCGATCGTCAGCAGGACCCGCCACGCGAGGAGCCGGTGCAGCCACGGCATCGACAGGAACGTGTCGCGCCAGTCGGCCTGCTTGGTCGTCGTCGCTCCAGGCAGCACCAGATCGACCGCCGCAGCCATCACTGACACCATCTGGACCAGCGGTGGTTGAAGGCTCGGTAGGTCGGCATCGGGCACCGCCGACGCGAGCGGAGCGACGGAGGGGCCGAGCGAATCCGATGAGGCTTCGACCGGCGGCACGACCAACGGTGACGCACCGGCCAGCCAGATCGCGCCGTCCGTCGCATGCCGAAGCACGCCCGGCGACAGGGTCGGCGTCGCGAAGACGAGCCATCCCGCTGCCGGCACGAGCATCGCCAAGAGCACCAGTCGCTTGCCGAGTCGTGGCGAGACCTTGATGGCGTCCCGCGGCGTCGTGGCGAGCAGAAGCCACGTCGCCAACGGCACCAGCGACATGGCGATCCAACCGACCCGCAGCGCCTCCAGCCCCTCGTTCAGCTTCGCCGGCAACCACGCCAGCCACGCCAGCGGCAGCACCATCGCCGCCGCCAGCACCACGATCCAAAGCCCGAACCGCACCCGCAACGCCCTCGTTCGCCGGGCATCACCCGACGCCGACTCACCCGCGGCAGTAGAAGGAACAGAGGAAGCCATGGCTCACGCGGCGACCACCCGGGCCGCGTCAAAGGACCCAGTCTACTGCTTCGCCGCCCTTCCTGCAGCCGGCAAGGCCTGTCGCGTCAGCGGGTGAGTCCATCGAGTACGTGCGTCGCCCCGCCTTCGGCACCCTCTGCCGGCAGCGTCAGCTCCTTGCCGTCGCGTAGCACGATGATCGATCGGTTCTTCGCGAAGGCGTCGTCGAGGAAATCTTGTGCCGCGGCGACGTCGGGGATCAGGACGTCGCCGACCACCATTGGGCCGATCTGCAGGATGACGTCGTTCTCCAGGAGCCCGAAGTGTGTCGCGGCGATGCCGGTCGACTCGACGGTGGCAACGCGGACGCCGCGATCGGCTTCTTCGAGCGTCAGGGTCTCGCTGAGCCGGCGGCCGGTATCATCGCGACCGGAGAACTGTTGGACCTGCTCGCGGGCCTCCTGGTTCTTGGAGGCGAGCGTTTTGCCGTAGCTGCCACCACCCATGGGGCCGGCGAACATCCACAGAATGATGCCCATGCTGAGCAGCAACCCGATCAGGCCGAAGCCGGCACCCATCATCTTCATGGCGGTCTCCTCTGAGGCAGTCTTTTCTGCGGTCGCGGCGAACGTCGTACGTTAGCCGATGCGCGAGTCGCGGCTACATTGCCGCCATGCCCGGCGTCACGACTGCGATCATTCTCTTCGTCTTCGTCTGCGTCCTCTTCCCGCGGCTGATCGCGAACAAGGGGCAGTTTTACGCCGGATTCCTGTTGGCCTTGGTCGTCATCGTCTTCGACACCTTCGACACTCGGCTGGGCCTGCCGGGGCCGATCATCACCGCGTCACTGCAGGTGGTGTCGGTCGTCCTCCTCTACATGGCTGCGGGTGGGTTGTCGGCTCGCGGGCTTTCGACCGACATGATGGGTGCCTTCGAAGTCATCCGTCGCGGCGAGACGGAGAAGGAAGTCATCATCCCCATCGGCGGTCAGAAGGAACGCAAAAAGCCCGCCCGCCAATCCGTCGGCGAGCCGGGCGAACGCATCGACCTCACCACCGACGACAGCGACCCCTACCCGCCCAAGAAGCGCTCGACGCCCAAAATCGAAGACGGCGACGGTCCCATTCCTCTCGACTAGCCGGTAGTTCTGAGCTGCCGACATACGGTGCATCGTGTCAGACTCGGACCCCTACGCAGGCAGCGGTGCCACCGCAACGCTCGAACGCGACGATGAACGCGAGCCGCCACGCGTGCTCGACGACGACGCCATTCGGCAGATCGAGGAGATCGAGGACCCGGTGGTCCTGGCCTCCGAGCTGGCGACTATTGAGCCCCACGTCGCCGCCCAGGTGCTCTCAGCCGTCCCGGCGGAGCGTGCGGCTCTGGCGGCGGATCTGATCGGAGACGACCTCGCTGCGCGTGCGTTTGCGGAGATGGAGCCGCACACTGCGGCCAACGTCGTCGCCGCCATGCCCGCCGCCAAAGCGGCCGACGTGCTGGAGGAGATGGATCCCGACGACCGCGTCGACGTGCTCGACGAGTGTCCCGAGTCCACCCACGACGCCGTCGTCGCCGCCCTCGAAGACGAAGAACGCCTCGAAGTCGAGACGCTCGAGCAATTCGGCCCCGATACGGCCGGCGGCATCATGACGACGGAGGTCACGAGCCTCTACGAATCGCTCTCCGTCGCCGACGCTATTGAAACGCTCCGCCGGCTCAGCGAGGAGCAGGAGCAGATGTTCTACGTCTACGTCATCGATAAACGAGGCCACCTGCTGGGCGTCCTGTCGATGCGCGACCTCATCCTCAGCCAGCCCGATCGCATCCTGCGCGACCTCATGATCGAGAACGTCCGCAGCGTCCCGGTCACCATGGACCAGGAGGAAGTCGCCGGGCTCTTCAAGCGGTACAGCTACCTGGCGATGCCCGTCGTGGACGGTCGCAACAAGCTCATCGGGCTGATCACGGTCGACGACATTGTCGACGTTCTTCAGGAAGAAACGACTGAAGACGTCCACAAGCTCTTCGGTGCCGGTGCCGAGGAACGCCTCGATTCGCCTTGGCAGCTGAGCTTTCGCAAGCGGGTCGGCTGGCTCGTGGTGAATCTCGGCACGAGCTTCGCGGCGGCGGGCGTGGTGGCGGCATTTGCGGGGATGATCGAGGCGCTGCCAATCCTGGCGGTCTTCATGCCGATCATCGCCGGCATGGGCGGCAACGCGTCGGCGCAGGCGATGGCGGTGGCGGTTCGCGGCATCTCCACGGGCGATGCGGGCGTCGACCGGCGGCTGCTCAAACACGTGATTATCCGGGAATTCTGGTGCGGTTTGCTCACCGGCCTCGTCATCGGCGTCCTGACGGGCATCATCGCGATCGTCTATGGCGGCGTCAGCGGCGGCGACTACGGCCGGGCCGCGGGTCTGGCGGGCGTCGTCTTTACCGCCCTCGTCATCAACCACACGCTCGCCTGCACCACCGGCGCCGGCATCCCGTTCCTCATGAAACGCCTCGGCTTCGATCCGGCTCAGTCGGCAACGATCCTGGCGACGACGGTCACCGACGTTGTCGGCTTCCTCGCCCTCCTCGGCCTCGCCTTCATCGCCGCCAACGGCCTCGGCCTGCTCTGATCGACGCGCTGCGCACCGGCGGCCGCCGAGGATTTCGGCGAAAATTCGCCGCGGCGGTCGGCGCTCCGCGTGGAGCGCATCATCAACCGCAGAATCCTCGTTTGGCCACGGCCAGCAGGGTTCGGCGGACCGACGCGCTCCACGTGGAGCGCGGATCACATGTCGGCCGGTGTCATCGGCGTTCGTTAGGCGGTCGAAAACCCTCCGCCAAAGTCGTCACGGCGTGCAAATTCCGCTGCCGAACCTCACCTTGGCGGTCAAGTTTTGGACGATCTCGTCACGCTGCGGCAATTTGCTCCTCGAGCCGCGGACCCGCGGCTCACTGTCCTTACAAGTCGCTCAATCCCCGCTGTCGTCGATCGCCACGAACGGCTGAATGCGACGTTCGAGCGTCTCCATGTCGAGCTTCTTGTCCAGCGGCACCTCCAGGCAAACGCCGCGGGCGTGGTCGCTGGCGAGAATCAGGTGCCGGTCGCCGTTCCGCTTGAAACCCGACGACTGCGGCTGGTGACCCGTCACCAGAATCTCGGCACCAAGGGCCTCCGCAAAACCGCCCGCCTCGTCCTCGTCGGCACCGCGGCCCCAGATCAGCTGGTAGGCCGGGCCGGTCCTGCGGCGGTAGTCCTCGCCGACGAGCTTCTCTCGGGCAAAGACGTCGAAGTCGAACGACTCCAACTGATCCGGGGCCGGCACGCTGTGGCAGAAGAACAAGCCCGCCCCCGGCATCCGAACGCCCAGCGGCAGGGCCAACAGGAACTCGGTGATCGCCACCTCCACGCTCGATGCGTGGTCGCCGAAGTCACGCTTGATCGCGTCGGTGAAGGCCTCGCAGACGCTCAGCCCGCCCTTGGAGATGCCCTCGCCGTGAATCTGTGCCAGGTCGTGGTTCGCCAGGACAAGGTGGACCTGCTGGGGAAAATCAAGCTTCAACTCCGCCGCCTCGTGGAGCATCTTCCACGAGTCTTCCCGGCCTTCGTCGTCGAAGTGGTCGCCGTGGATGAGCTCGTGAAGCAGCAGGTGCCGGCTCGGGTCTTGCTCTAGTCGTGCGATGTACTTGAGCTTCCGCCAGTTCGTGCGGTGGTCGTGCAGGTCGCCGGTAAGGACGACGGTCCCTTCTTCTGGCAGCGTCACGACCTGACCGACGCGTTGAGGGTCGAACTCCAGCTCCTCCCGGGCGGCCTCGAAAGTTTCGACGACGTGTTCGGCGTCCGGGATGGCGTCGTCGGGCATGGGCCAAGTGTTCGCCACGTCCCGGCCGTGTCAACGCCACGTCCCGGCCGTGTCAACGCCACGTCCCGGCCGTGTCAACGCCACATCCAGGCGGTGTCGAGGCGAGGCGTCGCATGTCGCAGCCTCTTCATGATCTGGTATTGCTTTATCAGACGTGTCGCAGATCGATGAGCATTTCACTTACCAGCCGAATCACATATCTTCTGGTTGTTCCTCTCCTTCTCCTTCGGCAAGTGTCGCACGGGGAGGCGCGCTGCCATGCCCACCGCTGCTCCAAGCCCGCTGTTGCCACCCGCCTCCGTCGCGGGCGGACGCGTGCGGGCCGATCGCGACGGCAGCTCCGAGAATCGCGTCCGACGCGACGGCAAGTTCTTCCGCATCGGCCCGACTGACCACTCGCGCAAGTTCCACGTCAAAGGCTTCGCCTACGGCCCCTTCGCCGCGGGCGACGACGGCACCGAGCTGCCGCCGCAACCCGAGGCCGAAGCCGACCTCGACCAGATTGCCGCCACCGGCGCGACGGTCGTCCGCGTCTACCAGACGCCGCCAGCGTGGTTCCTCGACGCGTGCCTGACGCGCGACCTTCGCGTCCTGGTCGACGTCGCCTGGCCGAGCAACATGAGCTATGCCGAGGGCGAAGGCTCCAAGCGGGTTCGAGCCGCGGCGAGGCGTGCGGTGCGCAAAGCCGCCAAAGCCTGCGGCCGGCACTCGGCCGTCTTCGCCATCAGCGTCGCCAACGAGATCCCGGCCGACGTCGTCCGCTACAACGGTGCCGACGAGACGGCCGACCTGCTCGACGATCTGATGGAGACCGGTCGCCGCTTCGCCCCCGGCTGCCTCTTCACGTTCGCCAACTACCCCAGCACCGAGTACCTGCGGCCGCGGACGGCGGACTTCATCAGCTTCAACGTCTACCTCCACGAAGAGGTCGCACTACGCAACTACCTCGCCCGGCTGCAGAGCCTCGCCGGCGAGCTGCCGCTGGTTCTGAGCGAATACGGCGTCGACACGTTGCAGGAGGCGAGCGAGGCGGATCAGGCGACGCAGCTCGACATGCAACTCCGCGCCGCCTTCGATGAGGGGTTGGCGGGCGTGATCGTCTTCGGCTTCACCGACGAGTGGGTCGTCAACGGCTACCGCATCGAGGACTGGGCGTTCGGCGTGACGAAGGCGGAGCGTGGCGAGGACGGGCACCGCATCGAAAAGCCCGCCTATGCCGCCGTCACCGAAGTCTTCGGCGACGCCCCGCATACCGCCCGGCTGGACGGCGTGCCGGCGTGGGACGTCTTGCCCAAAACGAGCGTCATCGTCTGCAGCTACAACGGTGCCGGCACCGTCGAGACGTGCCTCAAGTCTCTGCAGCACCTCAACTACCCGGACTACGAGGTCATCTTCATCGATGACGGCTCGACCGACAACACGCAGGAGATCGTCCGCCGGTTCAAGCGCGTCCGCAACATCAAGCAGACGAATCACGGCCTGAGCTTCGCCCGGAACGTCGGCATGCACGCGGCGCGAGGCGAAGTCATCGTCTACACCGACAGCGACTGCGAGGCGGACGAAGACTGGCTCTACCACCTCGTCCTGGCGATGAAGCGAAGCTCGCACGTGGGCATGGGCGGGCCGAACCTAATCCCGGACGAGGGCGACAGCGACACGGGTGCCGTCGCCGAGGCGGTGGGTTTGAGTCCCGGCGGGCCGACGCACGTGATGATCGACGACCGAACGGCCGAGCACGTTCCCGGCTGCAACATGGCGTTTCTGCGGGAGATGGCGTTGGAGGTCGGCGGCTTCGACTCGACCTATCGCAAGGCGGGCGACGATGTCGACTTCATCTGGCGGCTCCAGGACAAGGGCTACACGATCGGCTTCAGCCCCGCCGCCCAGGTGTGGCACTACCGCCGCAACACGATCGAGGCCTACCTCAACCAGCAGCGCGGCTACGGCGAGGCGGAGGCGATGCTGCAGTTCAAGCACGTCGACCGCTTCAATACGATCGGTGCGAGCTTGTGGCACGGCAGGATCTACGGACCCGACGGTCCCGGCAGCGTCGGGCTGCGGGTGGGTCACGACATCATCTATCACGGCGTCCAGGGGACGGGGCTCTTTCAGACGATCTACCGGCAACGCGTGAGCCTGATCGCGGCAATGATGATGAGTTTGGAATGGCACCTGGTCGCCGGATTCGTGGCGATCCTGGGCATCGTCTGGTTGCCGCTGCTGGCGGTGGCGGCGGCGATGGAGTTGACGTCGATCGGTTTGGCCGTCGCGTCGGCGTATCAGCAACCCAAACCCAAACGCAGGCGGTGGTGGAGCCGGCCGCTGATCGCCTATCTGCACTGGCGGCAACCGATCGCCCGCGGCTGGGCGCGGTATCAGTATCGGCTGCGCAGCAAGACGCGGGGCGAGAGCAACTTCCGCCGCAACGGCGCTTTGCCGCGGGATCCGCTGGTGAGCAACGTGCTTCGTTACTGGTGGGGCAACGGCTGGGGCAGCATCGACGGCTTCGGCGAGCGGGACCGCTTCGGCCTGTTGCAACGCATCCAGCACGAAGCGCAGGCCGCCAAGATTCACGTCCGGCCCGACTCGGGCTGGCACGACTGGGACCTGGAGCTTTTCGGCAGCCGGGTCGCCAAGTCGCGCGTCGCCAGCGTCGACGAGAAGCACGCTGACGGTCGGCTGGTGAAGGTGCGCGTCTCGACGGAGCCGACCGGGTTCTGCAAAGCCTTTTTCCTGGCGGTCGCGGCGATTGCGATCGTCGCCAGCTTTCGCCTTTGGCCGCTGGGTTTGTACGCGTTGACGGCACCGGCTTTGATCGCCCTGTGGTACCGCGTTTCCGCCAAACGGTTGCGTCGGCGGGTCATGAACCTCGTCGACCTGTCGGCAGAACGCGTCAAGCTCATGGGCGTTTGGCCCCAGGCGAAGACGAAGGTGACGCAGGCGGTGGACGTCGAGGAGCAAGTCGCCGGAGCCGATTCGCCGGCAACCCCGCAGCCTAAACCCGCCGCGGCGTTGGCTTGAGGTTCTGAACCTGGAGCCGCGGATCCACGGTCCGCTGGTCTGACGAGTTCACCAACTGCAATGGGTTCCGCCTTCGTTCAGAAGGTTTACTTCGCGATGAAAACCTTCTCTCCGAAGGCGTGACCGGCTGCAGTCGCACAACTCGTAAGACCGGCGGACCGTGGGTCCGCGGCTCACGGCTTTGGACACCTTCGTCATTCGCTGCAGCAGAGGCCGTGACGTATCTTCCGGCCGGTGTCCGCCGAAACGTCCATGCTCTCGACGCTGAAGCGGTCGCTGGGCTACTACCGGGAAGACGCGTGGCGGATCGTGATGTCGCTCGTCTTCATCGTGACGATGACGGCACTGGGCCTTCTGACCCCGGTGCCGCTGGCGATTCTCATCAACGTCTTCGGCGACCAAAGCGGCGGGGACGACGGCTTCGTCTACCAGCTCTTCAGCTGGATTCCGCGGGAGCCGACGCTGCAGACCGTCCTCGTCCTGACGGCGGCCATGTTCGTCTTGATGATCCTCAAGGAACTGCTTCAGGCGAGTCAGGCGATGCTCAACATCACGCTCGGCTACACGGGCCGAACGCGGATTCAGGCAGAGCTCTTCCAAAAGCTCCAGGCGCTGGGCCTGGGTTATCACCGTTCGGTGCCGCAGGGCGATGCGATCTACCGGCTCAGCTACGACACGCACGGCGTGCAGGGGATGCTCGGCACGATCACCGGCTGGTTCACAAACGTCATCACGCTCGTCATGACGCTCATCGTCATGGTCGGCATCCACGCGTCGCTGACGCTCGTGGCCCTGGGCGTCGTGCCGTTGCTCTACTTCACGATCACCTACTTCGCCAAGCGGCTCGAGAAGTACAACGTCGAGCAACGGGAGGCGGACGCGTCGGTGACGACGCAGATCCAGCGGTCGCTGGCGGCGGTGGGTTTGGTGCAGGCGTTTCGTCGCGAGGACGACGAGGCCAGCCGGTTCGGGACGACGGTGCGGAGTTACGTCGCGTCGTCGCTGGCACTGCACCGGCAGGAGATTCTGTACTGGCTCGTCCTGGGTCTGATCCTTGGCGTCGGCTCGACCGCGTTGTTCGGCTTCGGCGGATATCTGGTGGTCGATGGTGCCCTCAAGATCGGCTCGCTCTACCTGTTCATCAACTACCTTGGCGGCTTGTACAGCCCGTTGAGCAGCCTCAGCGGATCGGCTGCGAGTCTTCAATCGGCGAGCGTGCAGGCCCGACGCGTCTTCGAGGTGCTGGATCGCGACCCGACGGTGCGAGACGCACCGGGAGCCAGGCATCTGTCGCCCGCCCCGCGGCCGCTGCGGTTCGAGAACGTCAGCTTCGAGTACAAGGCGGACGGCGAGCAGGTGCTCGACGGTGTCGACTTCGAGATCACGCCCGGCAGCATGGTCGCCTTCGTCGGGCCTAGCGGCGTGGGCAAGACGACACTGCTCAATCTGCTGCCCCGCTTCTACGACCCGACCGGCGGGCGAATTCTACTTGAAGAAACGGACGTTCGCGACCTGAAGGTTCGCGACGTCCGCGGCCACGTAGCGCTCGTGCTTCAGGAGAACCCGATCCTGCCAGCGAGTGTTGCCGAGAACATCGCCTACGGCCGGCCCGATGCCAGCGACGCCGAGATCCGCCACGCCGCCGAACTCGCCGGGGCAACGAGCTTCATCGACAAGATGGACGACGGCTTCGACACCGTCATCAGCGAAGGCGGCACGAACCTCTCCGGCGGTCAACGGCAACGCATTGCGATCGCCCGGGCGTTGCTGACGGAGGCGCCCTTCATCGTCCTCGACGAACCGACCAGTGCGCTCGATCCCGAGCACGAGCGGATGATCACCGAAACCCTCACCAGCCTTCGCGGCCATCGGACGGTCGTCGTCGTCAGCCACCGCCTCAGCACGGTGCTCGCCGCCGACGAGCTGTTCGTGATGAACGAAGGTCGCATCGTCGAGCGTGGCCGACACGAGGACCTGCTGGCACAGCGAGGCCGATACTGGTCCATGGCAAAGCATCAGTTGCAGCTTGCTGATGAGTAAGCCGCTCGACATCGTCGTCGGCGGGTACATCGTCGGTCTGCCGTTGGCAGGGATGACGTGGCACCACCTCCACTACCTCTTGGGCCTCCATCGCCTTGGGCATCGCGTCACGTTTCTCGAAGACAGCGGGCCGTGGCTTCAGTGCTTCGACCCCGACCGCAACCTCATCGACCCGGACCCAACGTACGGCATCGCCTACCTGCGGAACGCCCTGCGACGCGTCGGCCTGCCGGAACGATTTTGCTACGTCAGCCGCCACACGGGACCCGGCGAGTTGACACACTTCGGCATGACCGAGAGTGAGCTGCACGACGAGATGCGGCAGGCCCATCTCTACATCGCCGTCAGCGGCGTCACGTCGTGGCACGACTCGCGGCCGAGGCCGAAGCGTTGCCTCGCAATCGACACCGATCCCGTCTACACGCAGGCGACGATGCTCCACAGTCAGGAGACCGCCGACGATTGGCGGAGCTTCGACCGGGTCGCGAGCTTCGGTACGCGCATCGGCACCGACGGCTGCGACGTCCCAAAGGCCGGCCTGGACTGGCACCCGACGCGGCAGCCGGTCGTGCTGGACGTCTGGCCACACGAGCCCCCGCCGGCCGGTGCACCGATGACGACCCTCGGCCGCTGGGAGCACGACGACGGCCGGCACGTGGAGATCAACGGCAAACGCCTCAAAAGCTCCAAAGCCGCCGGCTGGCAGATCATTCGCGACGTTGCCGGCCAGCCCGATCTGCCGCCGGTAGAACTGGCGATGGACAAGATGCCGACCGAGGAACGGCGGGCCTTCGAGCGACGCGGCTGGTCGATCAGCGATCCCATCGACGCCTCCCGCAGCCTCGACGCCTTCGAGACCTTCCTGAGCCGCTCCCTCGGCGAATTGACACCCGCCAAAGAGATCTACGCCGCCACGAACTGCGGCTGGTTCAGCGACCGTGCCGCCTGCTACCTCGCCTCAGGCCGACCCATCGTCACCCAAGATACCGGCTTCGCCAGAGGCCCGCTCGCCTTGCCGACCGGCGATGGCCTTTTAACCTGGACCACCGCCGACGAAGCCGCCGCCGCCCTCCGCTCAGTCGCCGCCGATCCTGATCGCCATCACCGTGCCGCTCGTGCTCTGGTCGACCAGCACCTTGCTCACGATCGCGTCTTGCCGAAGCTGGTCGACTTCGCGATGAGCTGACGTCGCGATGAGCTGACGTCGCGATGAGCTGACGTCGCCGTAGCGTCGCTGGTGCCCGAGAAACTCCGCATCATCGTCGGCGGACTCGTCGGCCAGTACCCGCTCGGCGGCGTCGCGTGGGACTACTTCCACTACCTGCTCGCCCTGTCCGAGCTCGGGCACGACGTCTACTACCACGAAGACACCTGGACCTGGCCCCACCACCCGGTCAGCAACTATCCCGTCGACGATCCTTCCTACACGCTCGACTTCTTCCGCACCTTCTTCGCCCGCCACGCGCCGCAGCTGGCGGACAAGTGGTGCTACGTGCTCCTGCACGACCAGCACTTCGGCATGACCCGAAAGGCCTTCCGCGACGTCGCAAAGTCGGCCGACGTTTACCTCAACGTCAGCGGCGCCTGCTTCCTGCCGGACGACCTGAACCCCAAGGCCAAACGCGTCTTCCTCGACAGCGACCCCGGCTACAACCAGATCGTCCTCAGCACCAAGCCGACATGGAGCGAGAACGTGGATCGCTGGGAGGACCAGGTCCGCCACGGCCACGACGTCCACCTGACCTACGCCGAGAACATCGGCCAGCCAGACTGCCTCGTGCCGACGTGCGGCATCGACTGGATCACGACCCGCCCCGTCGTTTCGCTGCCGGCCTGGGAGGTCGCGCGCAGCATCGACCCGCCGCCCAAAGCCCCCTTCACCACGATCATGACGTGGAACTACTTCAAAGGCCCGGTCGTCTGGAACGGCACCGAATACTTCCAGAAGACGACCGAGTTCGACCGCGTCCGCACGTTGCCGAAGCAGACAGGGGCCAAACTCGAACTCGCCGTCGGCAGCGACCGGTACGACGACGCAACCTTCGGCGACGACGGGTGGCACATCGTCCGCGGCCTGCCGGTGAGCGTCACGCCCGACGGCTACCGCGACTACATCACCTGCAGCACGGGCGAATGGTCCGTCGCCAAGAACGTCTACGCAGCGATGCGGACCGGCTGGTTTTCCTGCAGAACCGCCTGCTATCTCGCCGCCGGCAGGCCTGCCGTCGTGCAAGACACGGGCTGGACCAAAACCCTACCCAGCGACGCGGGCTGCCTCGCCTTCACCACGCAGGACGAAGCCGCCGCCGCCCTCGATGCCGTGCTCGCCGACTATCCCAAGCACCGCCGTGCCGCCTACGAATTTGCCCGCGAACACCTCGCCGCCGACCGCGTCCTGCCGCCCATGCTCGCCGCCATCGACGCCTCCTAACGCGTGACCTTCTGGATCGCCATGATGAAGCCGTCGACCATGCGGTCGAGCGTGAACTGCTCCGACGCTGTCCGCAACGCCTCCGCCGACAGCCGCTGGCGAAGGGACGGGTCCAGGAGCAACCGGGACAACACCGCCGCCAGATCGTCGACGTCGCCGCGCTTGAACAGCAGGCCGTTCTCTTCGTTCCGGTGGGCTTCGATCTCTGGATTCTGCCCCGCAATCTCGTCGCCGGTCACCACGGCACAGCCGTAGCCGAAGGCGTGGAGAATGCTGAGCCCGATGTTGTGCGGATAGCAGTACCCGCCCGCCGCCGCCGCGGTGAGGAACCATGGCGCCAACGCCGCCTCGTCGTAGATCGGCCCGGGCATGTGCAGCGAGTCGCCGAGCCCGAGTGACCCGCCCAGTGCCCGCAGTTCCTCAAGATTCGGACCCTTGCCGATGACCGTCACCCGCGCGTCCGCCAACTCGGGCCGCTGTTTGAGCACCGCCATCGCCCGCAGCAAGACGTCCACCTCGTTCGCCGGCTCCAGCCGAGAGACGAACAAGACGAGCGGCCGAAGCATGCCGTCGTCGCGCACCAGATCGTGTTCCCGCTGCCACGCGGCCAGCTTCTCGGGCTGACTCGTCCACTCCTCGCGAGATGTGGCCACCGGCGTCTGGTCGATCGCGTTGAGGGCGACGAAGGTTCGGTCGCGGTCGTAGCCCCCGGCGACGAGCTTGTCAGCCGTCGCGTGGTTGTAAAGCAGCGTCGCGTCCGCCATCCGCCCCACCTTCGACCGCGGCCACGCTCGCCAGCCGGCTTCGTTCTTCGAGTAACCGTGGCCCCACAGGATGATCTTGACGCCGTTCTTCTTCGCCCGAAGGAGGGCCGGGACGAGGTTGGCGAAGTGGAGGTTCCACGTGAGGATGAGGACGTCACACGCATCGGCGGCCGTCCGATCCCAGATCGGCGGATGCATCAGGACGCCACGCCCCGCCACCTTCACCTTGCGAATCGGCACGAACGTCCCGCCGAAGCCCTCGGGCTCGACGTTGGGCAACTCGTCCATCGACCCGTAGTCGAGGTGCAAGTCCACGTTCCGCCTCGCCGCGAGGTTGGCGAAGACCGGCACGCGATACTTGGCCAACGTCGGCTGCTGAATCACCACCCGCGTCGGCCGGTCGAGCCCCACGTTCCCCACGATCCCCACCTTCCCGACCTTGTTGCCGCTGCCGGTTGCGTTCACGAGGCATGGTAGAGCCGTCCCGCGAGTGACTCTTCGCGCGAAGGTGAGAAGCTGACGATGCAGCCGGGAGCTTCAGGAACGTGGGCATCATCTGCAACGCTCCAGTCGATGAAGATGCGGTACTTCATCGCTTGTCCAGTGGCGGGATGCCGAGGTCGCGACAGATGGCGTCGCCGGTGAAACGCTTGATCTCGTTATGACGCGGGACCACGGTTCGGCGTGTGCCGTTGGCGTTGCACCAGATTGAGTGGCGGACGCCTTCGCGTTCGAGGTGGCAGCCGTGGCGCTTGCGGTGACGAAGCAGGTCGCGACGCTTTATGCGGCGGCAGTGATTTGCGTCTCTTCGACCTCATCCTCAGCCACGCCCTTGCGGGCGGCTTCGCGGTTGAGATCGAGGATGTCGCGCAACCCTTCGCGGAGACTGACGAGCAGTTCTTCTCGCGTGCGCTCCTGACAGTTCACGCCGGGAACTTCCTCGACCCAGCCAATCCACCAGTCATCTTCCTGCCGAAGGATGGCGGTGTAGGTGTTCTCCATGGCGAACATTCTACCTCAGATCACGCTCTCGCTCGTCGCGACGCCGACGCCGAGTTGGACGAGCTTTTGCTTGGCCTCGTCGGGGTCGACGTAGTCGCTGTGGCAAGTCGGTTTGCCTTCCTCGTTAGCGGGTTCGAGCTTGTTCTCGGCGGTGGCGAGCTTCTTCTTGGCCTTGGCGGCGAGCTTGTGGATCTCGTCGGGCGAGAGGTGGCCGCGTTGTTCGAGAATGGCTTGTTGCTCGGGCGTCAGGGCGTCGCTTCGGACCGGGGCGCCGCGTTCGAAGCCTTCGGCTTTGCCGCTGAAGAAGTCCTGGATCTCCTTGGAGATGCGGACGCTGCACCAGTCGTGGCCGCACATGGCGCAGAAGTCGGTGTCGACGTCGAGGT
>CAYMAS010000005.1:0-115407 GCA_964388485.1 uncultured Tepidisphaerales bacterium
TCGTCCACGTCATGATCGACGGCCGCATCGTCAAAACCGGCGGCCCGGAGCTGGCGGATCATCTCGAAGCCGAGGGGTACGAGGAGTTCGAGCGTGAAGTCGCAACGGCTTGAACGTCTCTGACCAGGCGGCTCCAGAGGCGGCCGAGGACGATCCAGCCGGATCCTTGGTCGCTTCACAGACTTCGCGATCAACGGCAGCGGCACCATTCGAGAGAAGGCTCGCGATCGCCTCATTCGCCCGTGACCCTTTCGTTCGCTGGGAAGTGAGGGGCGTGTCTCGGCAGTGGGTTGATGGAAATGGTGATGAGGTAGAACGACCTTGCCGGCCCGTCTATTGACCTTTCTGTCGAGTGTTCGAGCTTCGGAGACCGGCGTGCGGACTTGGAAGACCGGTGCTCGTCCGTTAACGTCAGGGACGGAGCCAATCGAGATGGGTCGGGGAAGGTGTCTCGCCCCATCGGGAGCGTCGACAACCGGTGGGGGAAGTCTCCGGGCCGGTTGATGGATCTTCCGGACCGGTATCGGAAGTCTCTCGACCGGTCGAGAAGGTTTCTGCACCGGTTAAGGAACTTTCTCTACCGGTGCAGAAACCTTCTCTACCGGTGCAGGAAGTTTCTTTACCGGTGCAGGAAGTTTCTTCACCGGTGCAAGGACTTTCTTTACCGGTTGGGAAAACTTCTATACCGGTCGGGGAAGTTTCTGTACCGGTCGGGGAAGTTTCTGTACCGGTCGGGGAAGTTTCTATACCGGTAGATTTTGTGCGTTTCGAGGTTCAGAGCGGTCTTCGTCGGTTCCTACGGGCGGCGATCGTGTCCGATAGGGCGAGCGGAGTGTCCGATAGGGCGAGCGGAGGGTCTGATAGGTGGCGGGGCGGAGTAATGACCGTGTAGGGGAGGTGTGCGCTGAACGGTTCGCATGCATCGGCGGCGGGTTCATGGCGGGGCACCATGCGCGACGTGTCGCGTGGGATCGATGGCGTTGAAGACCCGTTGCGTCCGAGTCGCGACAGCGGCAGCGTTGGGCGAAGCGGTATTATCGGGACCAACAGCGAGACGAGTGGACTGTCGGGCTTGCCATCGTCGGCAGGGGCGTTTTTGTCGGACCTCGGCAGATCGGCGGGCTGGAGCGAGTTGCGTCGCGTCTGCCCGTGGCACTTTTGTCCTACGCCTCGGGTCGGTCGCCGCCGTCGCCGGTCATGAAGCGGCGGAGCAGTTCGGGCCGGCCGCTGACGTCGAAGTGGGCGTACAGGTCGCGGATGTACGTCCGCACCGTGTGGACGCTCAAGCTCAACGATTGCGCGATCTCCTTCGGCACCCGGCCGTCGATCAGGAGCGTCAACACCGTCTGCAAACGCGGCGGCAGGGGCGTGATGCCGCTGCCGTCTTCGGCCGGCACCGCGTCGTCGGCGTGCAGCCAGGCGACCTCGGTGAAGACGATGTGCGCGATCCTCGCCTCCCGCGCCGTCCACGTCTCGCGCCCCTCGTCACGGTGCAGGCCGAGCATCGACAGCGTGTCGGGATGGCTCGGGATCGGGTGACAGCAGAAGAGTTGGGTGCTGGATCGCATCCGCCGGGCGGCCTCGGACAGGGCGCATTGCTGCTGCCACCAGTCGGCGCTCGTGACCTGCTCCATCGTCCGCGTCCAAGGCAGGCCCGGCTGCTCACTGATGAGTTGGCCGACGGCGCGGTTGAAGTCGTTGTCAGGCGTCTGGTACGACCACTCGCTGATGGCCGCGAACTCGGCTTCGCTCCAGTTGTGCAGGAGCGACAAGGCAGCGATGCCGTCGGGGTCGAAGCGGGTGACGTTCCACATGAAACGGTCGGCACCGATCAGGTCGGCCAGCCCTTCGACGAGGCGACGCTTCTGCCCCGGCAGGCCGCCGTCGGCGCGCGCGGCGTGACTCACCAGCCGCACGATCGCCCGCACGTCGGACTCGTCGACCAGGCTCTTGTTTGCGTCGGCTGCTACATCCACAGCGTCACATCCTGCCACGCCTCGGCAAGAAGCTCAAACCCGCGGCCGCAAGAGTTCGGAAAGAACGAGCCTCGTTCCCGTCCGCATCGCCCCCCACGCCACCCACCACCCTCCCAACATTGGGGTATGGCAACCTGCTTGACCGCAGCAGGAGCAGCAGTATCTTGCCACGGCGGCCTCTTCGAGCGGGCCCGCCGATGAGCGTCGCGGCCGGGCAGCGGGGACAACGCCGTCTTCGCCTTCACAACATCAACGGGGAGAAACCGTGACCAACCGACTCGATTGCCGCCTCGCCAGAGGCCTGACGACCCTCGCGACCGTCGCCTGCCTGGTGGCCTCGCCGTTCCTGCCCGCCGCCTCGGCCGGGACGCTGGGCTTGCAGTTCTACGCCGTCCGCCTTCAGCCGCCGGCGGGGGCAAGTGGTTCGGAGACGTTCGGCTTCGGTAACGCCGCGTCAGCCGGCGGATTTGCGGCGGGTCACGCGGAGGTTTCCGGTCTGGACGATCGTGCCGTCCGCTGGGACGCGGCAGGGCAAGCCACACGTTTGAAGGACGTGGCCGGGCAATCAACGATCCGGAGCTATGCATTCGGCGTCAATGGCGACGGAACTGTAGCGGGATTTGCTCAGCTACAGGGCGGCGGCAGCAGGGCCGTCCGTTGGGATGCGATGGGCAATGCAAGTTTGCTTGACGCGTTGCCGACGCAGACGGGACCTAGCTACGCCCTCGGCGTCGCTGGAAGCGAAGTGGCAGTTGGCTACGGCGGATTTGTCGATGGCAGCCATGCCATCCAGTGGGACGCCGCGGGCAGTGCCGTACGTCTCGGTCAATTGGCCGGACAGACGGCGACTAACAGCATTGCCTACAGCGTCGCCACCGACGGCACGGTGGCGGGTCGCCTTGATCGTCAAACCGTCGGCGGTCGCGCCGTCCGCTGGAGTGCCGCAGGCGATGTAACGCTTCTTGACGATGTGAGTGGTCAAACGACTACCTTCAGCGCCGCCAACAGTGCCGCCTCTGGAGGTGTTGTTGCTGGCAACGCAAGTCTCGCGGGATTGGGCACGCGTGCAATTCGATGGGACGCGGCGGGCGTCGCCACCCGCCTCGGCGACGTGGCGAACGAGACGACGACCTTCAGCATCGCCTACGGCGTCGCCGGCGACGGCACGACAGCGGGCTTTGCGACGTTGGCGGGAGTCGGCGACCGGGCAGTTCTTTGGAACGCGGACGGCGACGCTACCTTGTTGCAGGACCTGCTCGGCCCCGCCTACGCCGGCTGGACGCTCACCGATGCCCGCGGCCTCGACTCCGACGGACAGTTCCTCCGCACCGTCGCCTCCGGCACCGACGCCCAGGGCAACAGCGGCCTCTTCCTCCTGACGGCCGTCGTTCCCGAACCGGTCTCCGCCCTCGGCGGGCTGTCGATGCTGGGACTCGTCGCCCTCCGCCGCCGGGCCACATCCGCATAAGTCTTGCCTGCTAAGCAGCTTCATCTCCCGTCCGTACTTCGGGGTCACTTCAGCAATGGGGATCATCTAGATGACGAACCTTCGAATTCGGCCGTGCATTATCTTCCTTCTCCTCCTCGCAGCCTCGTCTGGTTGTGTGAGGACGGACGAAGGAGCCGTGCAATATGCTGTCGCTTACCCAGTTGGTGGGCTGGAGATGGACGGACCGCAGGGTAAGAAGCTTCTCCAGCTTTATCGGCCGGCTCAAGCTCCGCCGGCTGGCAACTTGCCGATCAAAAACGAATCAATCTCGCTTCACCTGACGAATCTGTTCGTAGCCGAGTACCACGAACTATGGAAACATCGCCCGGAAAGTTACGGAACGCTGGACGGCGATGGGGAAATCGCGGTCATCGCGAAGGTCGGCTCCTCATACGACCAAGCCAATACCTTTGAACAAGCCAATGCCTCGTCGGGGAGGTTGATTTTCTTCTCGGACAACGTCTATCTGAAGAGCCGACTGAACGTGTTCAACGAACCGTTCTTCGGGCCGATCGCTTATCTTGGCGGCCCGATCCAGTTGGACCTACTGATCCTCGAAGTCGATGAAGAAGAACAAAAGCAATTGTTGTCCGTCCTTCGCGTTGCGGCGCAAGCCGGGAGTAAAGCTTATGCGCCAGCCGCGCCGGCATTGGCGATTCTTGAGCAGATCGGCACGGCTCTTCTGGATGCAGAGGGTGATGACATCGCGTTCCGTTTTCGAATGACGCTGGACCCGGAAAGGTCGAGCGAAGACTCACCGACAGGCTCCGGGTACGCTCCGCAGGTGGTTCCCGGGCACTACATCTTTCTGCGACGCCAAGATCGCGAAGATACATTTGATTTCGAAGACCTTTGGTTTTCCCCGGAAGATTGCAAGTTGTATAGGGTGAACGAGGACGCGCGTGCTGAGTCGGAGAGGTTCGTAGAGCACCGGGAGGACACGTACGTCGTGGTAAGGATTCAGAGCGGGCTCAACGCTTCCACGCTCAACACGGAGCAGACACTCAGCACCTTTCTGAGTCTTCGTGGAACACGACTATTCGGTGATCAGGCGGTGCGCGATTCGATCGCTCGGCTCATGAAGGCGGCGATGGACGATGGCGAAGAGACGCCAGACAGCACTTCGACGACTAATCCCAAACCATAACAACTGCCTTGCAGGATCTTTCTCATACTCTACCACGATGTTCGATATTCGCTCAATCAACGCCGGATTCTACATTCGTGGCCTCGTCGCGGCGTTGACAGCCTCGTTCGCCGTCACCGCACCATCCGTCGCCGCGTCCTTCACGCCAGGCGACCTGTTCCTCGGCGGTACGCAGATCACCAACGTTACCGCCGGCGGCAACGTCGCCGGGCAGGCACCGCTCGTCACGCGGACCAACGGCGGCAACGGCGAGCAACTCGCCTTCAGCCACGATCTGTCTACGGCCTACCTGAGCGTCTGTGGCGGCAGTGCCAATGTGGTCGCCGTCTCTGCCGATGGTTCGGTGCAGGACTTCGCGCGGGTAGGTACGAACAGCTGCGTAACCGGTCTCGTCATGACCCACAGCGGCCAGTTGCTGGCGTCGAACTGGTTTACGGGCCACATCTTCGACATCACGGCCGGCGGCGATTTCTCTGCGGCATCGCCGTTTGCCACAAATGCGCTTTCAAGTGGGAACGAGTCGGCCTTCGCCGCCGTTCCCACGGCCGTGCCTCGCCCGCAAGCGGTTGTTGGGGCTGCGCTATTGTTCCCGCTGATGGCATTGCGTCGGCGGTGAGCGGCTCGCCCGGGGGCGGGTAACGGGGACAGGAGCGGGAAACGGGTTCACATAAGAGGACATCGGGCTCTGACTCAACCCTCGTCTCGCCACCTGCCGGCGCTGGATCAGGATGTAGATGAAGACCGGTTCCTGGTGGAAAGTGCGGCCTGTGCATGTTGGCTGGCCCGCGTTTGACCGGCCGATCAAGGGGTTGAGACAGAGCCGGACATCGTTCTTTTCGACTGGATCTGACATCACTCTCGCGCAGTGACATCGCGTACGGTTTGGGGAGACTCCGTACGGCACAAACGTACGCAGAAGGCCCCGCATTCGCATGTGAGGCCTCAGTCAGCGGAGAGGAGAGGATTCGAACCTCCGGTACGGTTTGACCCGTACGACACTTTAGCAAAGTGTTGCCTTAAGCCACTCGGCCACCTCTCCGGGGTGGGGTCGACACTGTAGCCCCGTGGGGCTGTCGGAGGCAAGCGAGGGAAAGACGGTTTACGCCCGCTTGTCGTCCATGTCGTAGGCGGCTTGGGTGCCGGGGAGGGGGCGTTCGAAGCGGTCGATGGCGGTCGCTTTGCCGGTGGTGGCATCGATGTCGCAGAGGACGCCGCAGAGGCGAACGTCGTTCGTGGCGACTTCGAAGTGTTTGGGGACCTGCTTGGCCATCCAGCTGAGGACGGCGTCCTTGCGGCGGCCGAGGACGGAGTCGTAGGGACCGCACATGCCGACGTCGGTGATGTAGCCGGTGTGACCGTTGAGAATTTTGGCGTCCGCGGTAGGGATGTGGGTGTGCGTGCCGAAGGCGAGGGACGTGCGGCCTGCGAGGTACCAGCCGATTGCTTGTTTCTCGCTCGTGGCCTCGGCGTGGATGTCGCAGACGATCACCTTGACGTCCTTGGGCATCGTCGCGAGGACGCGGTCGATGGCTTCGAACGGATCGCCGGCGGGGAGGCTGCTCATGAAGAGGCGACCGCTGACGGCGAAGACGCCGACCTTGATTTCGCGGCCGTCGACGATGGCGGGGACGACGTGAAAGGGCTTGCCGTGGCCGCGGGTGCTGAGGTTGGCGGGACGCAAGATGCGGGCCGAGTCATCAAGGGTCTTGAGGATCTCGGCCCGCTTGTGGAAGTGGTCGCCGAGGGTGACGCAGCCGACGCCGGCTTCGCGGAGGGACTGAAAAATCTTGGGCGTGATGCCACTGCCGGCGGCGGCGTTCTCGCCGTTGGCGATGACGAAGTCGATGCCAAGTTCCTTGACCACGCCCGGCAGGAGCTGGATAACCGCCTGGCGTCCGGGGCGTCCGACGATGTCGCCGAGGGCGAGGATCTTCATGGCAGAGGAAGCTAGGAGCTAGGAGCCAGGAGCTAGTCAGATCCGGATCGGTCTCTGGAACTAGCTACTAGCTACTAGCTCCTGGCTACCTCTGATCTCCTATCTGCTCACCCGCTCGATGTACGACCCATCGTCCGTGTTGAACTTGATGCGGTCGCCGGGGTTGATGAACGGGGGCACCTTCACGACGCGGCCGGTTTCGGTGGTGGCGTCCTTGAGCTGGTTGGTGGCGGTGGCACCCTTGATGGCGGGGGGGGTGTCGGTGACGTCCTGCTCGACCTGCTTGGGCAGCTCGTAGCTGACCATGTTGGTGTCGTGGTAGAGCGCCTGCATCTGCGTGTTGGGCGTCAGGTAGAGGGCGTCGTCGCCGAGGACATCCTTGGGAATCGTCGGCTGGTCGTAGGTCTCGGTGTCCATGAAGACGAGGTTGTCGCCGTCGTCGTAGAGATACTCGACGGTGCGTCGGTCGAGGTTGACGGTCTCGATGTTGTCGGTGGCGCCGACGCGCTTGTCCTGAATGGTGCCTTTGCGGACGTCGCGCAGCTTGAACTGGACCTTGGCCCGCAGGTTGCCGGGCGTGTTGTGGTCGGCGTTGGTGACGACGTAGAGGGTGCCGTCGATGACGACGGCTTGACCGCGGCGGATGTCGCTGGCGCGCATGGGCTTTGCTACTTGATACTGGAGACTTGTGACTGGGGGACCGGGGGTCGGGACAGTAGCCGGCCTCCGATCCCAGTTACAAGTTACGAGTTCACAAGTTACCCTCGGCTGCATGCACCAGGTCAAGATCTTCAAGGGGCTCGAGAACGAGCCGATTCAGATGGAGAACCGTATCAACGAGTTTCTTCGCGAAACGAAGGCAAAGGTGGTGCAGATTACCGGGAACATCGCACCGCAGGGCGAGCGGCCGAACGCGGGGCAGGGGGTTGGTGTGGGTGGCGGATTGAGTGACAGTTTCGTGCCGAGCGACGTGTTGATCGTGGTGTTGTACGAGGTCGACGACGGAGCCAATCGCGACGACGCCTAAGACTGCCGCCGTGTCTCCGGGCGAACTGGTTCAAGTTCTGTATGACGTTGCGTGGTGGGCAGCAATCGTCGCGACGCTCGTCTTGTGTCTCGCGACCTTGCTGGCGGAGACGAATCTGACGCCGTGGTGGATTCGCGTGTGGGACTTCCCGCGACTGCAGATCGCGTTGCTGTTGCTCGCGGTGTCCGTCGTGGTGCCGACGTTGGGATGGCTGCGGGGCGGATGGTCGGCGTTCGACGTCGTCCTGATCGTCCTGGCCCTCATGGCAGTGATTCGGCAGTCCATGTGGATCTGGCCGTACCTGCCTTGGGCGACGCGGGAGGTGCCGGACGCGGATGAGCCGGAGGCATCAACGGGTCAGGAACTGCGGGTGCTCCTCAGCAACGTCCTGACGCCCAACGACGAGTACGACCTGTGGCGACGCGTCATCGGCCGGGAGGAGGCGGACATCGTCGTTCTGACCGAGCCTGACCAGGCGTGGGTGGACGAGGCGAGCAAGCTGCTCGACACGACGCACCCGCACAAGGCGACTATTCCGCTGGACAATCTCTACGGCTTGGGCGTCTGGACGAAGCTGCCGGCTGAAGACGAGTCGGTCGAGTACACGGTGCAGGACGACATCCCGAGCGTCCACATGACCGTCACGCTTGCCAGCGGCGACAAGGTGCGGGTCCACGTCATTCACCCCCGGCCGCCGGCGCCGCAGGAGAGCACGTCGAGTGCCCCGCGGGATGCGGAGCTGGTCATCCTCGGGCGACGGATCGCAGGAGCGGATAAGGGTCCCGACAGCCTGCCGAGCATCGCTTGCGGCGACCTGAACGACGTCGCCTGGAGCCGGACGACCGAGCTGTTCCTGAAGCTCAGCGGCATGCTTGACTTGCGCAAAGGCCGCGGCTTGTTCAACACGTTCCACGCGGGCCATTGGTGGATGCGGTTCCCGCTGGACCACGTCTTTACCGACGCCCGATTCCGCTTCGTCGAGATGCGCCGCCTCGATGACGTCGGCAGCGATCACTACCCACTGCTCGTCACCGTGCGGCTTCAGAACGAGGACGTGACGACGGAACCAACACCCGATGCCGACGACGAGAAGGTGGCGGAGGAGAAGCTTCAAGCTCAATTCGGATGACCGTCTGAAGGTCCAACCGATTGGTCCCGCTCAATCGAAGGCCGCGAAGATCGCCTCCTGTGCTGCTTTGGCTTTCCAGATCTCGCCGTTGGGGCAGTCGTTGACGAGCACGCTGATGGCGTACCAGTGTCCGTCGGAGGCGTGAAGGTAGCCGCTCATGGTACTGACGCCGCGAATGTATCCGGTTTTGCCCCAGACGCGGCCGCGGAGGGAGGGGCGGTCGCGGAAGCGGGTCGTGAGCGTGCCATCGGAGCCGGCGTCGCTGAGGGCGGTGCGGTACAGCTCGTGGTTGGACGCGGCGTGACGGTCGGTCAGGGCGGCGACGATGGCCTGGGCGGTGACGCGGTTGTTGCGACTCATGCCGCTACCGTCGTCGAACGCCAGGTCGTCCGTCGGCACGCCCAGGCCTTCGAGGTACGCCTTCATCGCCTCCGCACCGCTGGCCCACGAGCCGGAGTCGCCAGTGGCGCGGTGACCGAGCAGCTTGATGAGCGACTCGGCGTAGAGGTTGATGCTGTCCTCGTTCGTCCGCTTCAGGACTGTCTCCAGCGGCGTCTCGTGAACCGCCAGAAGCTGCCAGTCAGAGAGATCCGGTGACGACTGGATCGTCACGACGCCGATGCTCAAGCCCGCTTCGGCTAAAGCTTCGGCGAACACCGTGCCGACGAACGCGGTTGGCCCATCGATGGTCACCCGGATCGGACCCTGCGTCCGGGCGTTCGTCTGGCCGCCGAGGACGATCTCGTTCGTCCCGAGTCGTCGGCTGACGATGACTGCATTCTTCTTACCGCTGCGGACTTGACCGTCGACGATGACGTAATTCGTCTGCGGATCGAGCGTGTGCCGCATCAGACTGCCGGCTCGTTCGAGCGAGACGCCGATCGTGTTGATGTTCAGGTTCAGCCCGCCGACCTGAGCCTCGTACCAGAGGTGCTTCTGGTTCTCGGGCCAGTTCGGATGGTCGTGCTCATCGTCGAAGATCGTCGCATCGAGCATGAGGCGGTTGATCTTCGTGATGCCGAGATCGCTCAAGCCCTTGGCCCATCCGTCGAGGATCGTCCGCGTCCCGACCTCGTTGCCGAACAACTCCTTGTACAGGTCAAGGTCGCCGAAGCTTGGATCGCCACCGCCGACGAGGACGAGTTTGGCTTCGGGTGAATCTCCATCCCGTTGAAGGTAAAGCCGCGTCTTAAATCGGTAGTCATCTCCAAGCTCCGCCAATGCAGCGGCACTTGTCAGGACCTTCAAGTTGCTCGCCGGAATCCTCGGCTCATTGCCGCGACGGTCGATGACAACTTTGGGCGACCCGTTCATGCCTGGTTCCGGCAGCCGCACCGCGTAAACCGAGACCGACGCCTCCTTCGGCAGCTTCGACAACGCTCGATCCACCGCCTTCTCGACGTCCGCCTCCGCGACCTCCGGCATCACCAGAGCGAGCAGGCAAAGCAGGAAGAACGTCAGGGCGGGGCGCTGGTCCATGCGCAGTGAGGTGCAAGTCAGGAGACGCCCGATCCGTCGGGCAGGGCCTGAGCGTAGGAAATCGACACCGGCTTGTGAAGCGACGGGCGTCAGCCGAGGGGTTCGTCCGGCTCATACTTCGACAAACCGTCGGGTGTCACCAACAGCAAGCCGTCGCTGATCTGGTGCGGCATCGTCTGGAAGTCGTGGCGGATCTGCGAGCGGATCGCATCGAACGTTTCATGATCCTCGCGGAAGCAGAGCAGCGTGTCACGATTGGGCACCGCAGCGACGAACGGGCTGCCGATGTGATCGCGAAGCCGGTCGTGCAGGTTTGGCAGCAGGAGACGGCTCGAGTCAAATCCGTCGAGCGACTGGAACAGGATCAGACTCACATCGCCCATCTCATCCTGTGCGGCATGGGCGTGCATCTCGTCGCTTCGCTCGACGAGGTTCGACATGGCGATCTCCTCGATCTCCGAAAGCGTCAGCCCCCAGCGACGAAGGGACTCCCACGGCACGTAGGCGATGGTCCGGTCGCCGTCGATCACGAAAGCCACCCGCAGGCCCGGAACCAGCGGCCGCGTTACCAGTGAGGCTTCGGCTTTCTTTGCTCCGGCCGATTTGCCGGCGTGCACCGCGTCGAGTGCGGCCATGGCGTCGGACGGATCGAACAACGCGTCGTCGTCAGAGAACTCGCCGCTGGAGCGGACGAGCATCGGCAGAATCCGGTCGCGAACGTCATCGAGTTCCGCACGCCGATCCGGCGTACCTTCGCCGGCTCGCAGGATCTCCACGGCCCATCGCTCGACCTGGTGCTGCAAATCACCAGGTTTGAGCCGGCTGATGCGATAGAGGTTCTCGAGGCTCGCGACTTGCCCGTTGACGCGAACGGAGAAGGAGTTGGGAGCGCGGCCGATCTTGACGAGCGGGAATCGGCGGCGGACGCGCTCGATCACGGTGCGCGCGAATCGGTCGCGACTCATCGGGCCGACCGGTTCCGGTGTGCCGGGCGACTCACCGTCCTCGCCCTCTCCACCTTCCTCCGGCCCGATCCAGTCGTTTTCGGCCATGCGGTCATCGTACGAGCCGACGTCGCGGCCGTCCGACCATGCGTCGGAAACTTGAGCGTTGACTGCGTCTCGGTCCCGCCGTCGCTTAGGTCTCGTTCCCGCCGAGGTCGCGGGTCGCGAAGATGAAGCGGGCGAGGAAGAGGATGAACGCGACGTACGCCACGAAGTAAGCCGACGCCGTCAGCACGTAGAGCCAGAGCCCGCCGACGCTGGCGGCATTCGGGTCCTGAGCGAAGGTCGTGTCATCGACCGCCACGACGCCGTAGACGGTTAGGTCGGTCAAATCGAAGACGGCCAGGAAGGGCAGCAGCGTGTTGAGGCCGTACGTAAGCGCCTGCACGATGCCGCTGGCGTCGCTGGTCGCGGCATCGAGGTACGTCGCGAGATTGCCCGCGACGTAGAGCACGAGCGTCGCCGGCAACGTCAGAGCGACACCGAACCGGGTCGACAAAGCGACCCCGACCGCCACGAGCGTGCCGACCTGCATCCACGCCAGCACCAACTGCGGCCAGAGCCCAGCCAGGTGCATCGCCCGCAAATTGCCCAGTTCAGTGATATCTGAGGAGCGGATCGGCTCCGCCGGCAGGTTGAAGTCGACCGGAATTCGCCGCCACGTGAAGTAGGCCAGCACCAGCCCGAGCAACAGCACCACCAATCCGCTCGACGCGAGCAAGCCCAGGAACTTGCCCGTCACCACCGAGCCGCGGCCGACCGGCTTGCTCATCAGCGTGAGCATCGTCCGGTCCTCGATCTCCTCGTACACCGTCCGGCCCGCGGCGATTACGCCTAGGACCAGCGTGACAGCGACGATGATGTCGAGGCCAACGGCTTTGAACATCACGACGTCTTCCTCCAGCGTGAAGAACGGCAGGAACCCGTAGAGCGCAATGATGGCCGCCCCGGCGGCGAGCAGCAGCAGGTAAAGCGGCTGGGCGACCGCTTCACGGAGGGTGTGCAAGGCGATGACGCGGAGGGCCGTCATAGCAGAAGTACCGAGTAGAACGTACTGGATTAGCAGTGCCTGACAGAGCGTGTGCCGATCCGGCCAATCACCACACTGAACTTCCTACCCGGTACTCATCACCTCAGGCGGCGTCGAGAGCTTCCTTGATCTTGTTCAAGTCGGCGCCCTGGATCGTCTGGACGGCCTCACCGTTCTTGAACATGATGAGCGTCGGAATCGCACTGATGCCGAAACGCTGAGCGAGGCTCTGGTTCGAATCGACGTCGACCTTGCCGATCTTGACCTTGTCGGCGTACTCCTTGGCAAAATTATCGACGTGCGGGGCGATCATCTTGCAAGGCGGGCACCACTCGGCCCAGAAGTCGAGAAGAACGGGCTTGTCGCTGTGAACGACTTCGGCATCAAAGTTGGACTCGTTGATTTCAGCGGCTTGGTCTGCCATGGGAAACTCCGGTGGGAAAGGGGCGTCGCGTGTCTTGGCCCGGCGGGACACCCTACCGGTGGCGTCGGAGTCGCGACAACCCGCTTCTAAGATAGGCGTTCATCTAAACGATGTTGCACCTCAGTGGCCGAAGGAGCAGCATCGGGATGAGCTGCCCCTTCGCTTTCGACGCTGCAGCCGATCGGGCGAGCGGTGGTTCAGCTGGTCGAATGAACCCGATGCTGCTGCGAGGCCGCCACGGGCTGCGGTTGCCGAAGCTGGCCGCGTGGTGGTAGACTTGCCGTTGCGACTCGCATCGCCCCCGCCTCGTCGGCCGTTCGGCCCGACTTCAACCCGAAGACCCACCGCCCCATGGCCAAGTCTCAGAAGCGCCTCGGTGAAATCCTCGTCGACTTCGGCGTCATCAACGTCAAGGAGGTCGAAAAAGGCCTCGCTCATGCAAAAAAGAAGCGACTTCGCCTTGGCGAAGGGCTCATCGATCTCAAGCTCTGCACCGACGCCAACATCTACAAGGCTTTGGCGGCCCAGCAGGGGATGGAGTACGTCGACCTCGACAAGACCAGCGTCCCGCCGGGCGCGGTCAATGCCGTGCCGGACGACCTGATCCAGAAACACCTGATCCTGCCGCTGGGCAGCGAGAACGGAAAGCTGCGTCTTGCAATCCATGATCCGCTGGACATGGAGCTGATGGACGTCCTCAAGTTCCGCCTCGGCAAAGACATCAGGCCCGTCCTGGCACCGCGGGATCGCATTAAAAGCGTGATCGACGAGCTCTTCAGCAAGTCGGCCGCCAACACCATCGACCAGACGATGGACCGCACGGTCGACCGTCTGCGCGAGTCGCTCGACCAGTCGGTCGACCGCAGCCTCGACAAGTCCGTCGACCGCTCTGTCGACAAGTCGGTCGACGTGTCGGGCGTTGGCGAGGATCTGGCGGACGACCCAACGCAAGCACCGGTCATCAAGCTGGTGCAGGCGATCATCGCCGAAGCCGTTCGCGGCAGGGCGAGCGATATTCACATCGAGCCGATGAAGGACCGCGTCAAAGTTCGCTACCGCATTGACGGCGAGTGTGTGGAGCGGGACGAGATTCCCGCCCGCATGAAGGGGCCGCTCATCAGCCGCATCAAGATTCTGGCCGGCATCGACATCGCCGAAAAGCGGCTGCCCCAGGACGGCCGGATCAAGATGCACATCGACGGCAGCCAGGTCGACTTCCGCGTCTCGTCCCTGCCCGCCTACCACGGCGAGTCCACTGTTCTTCGTATTCTCCGGCCCGACAACGTCCGCATCGGTCTGGAGAACATGGGCTTCGAGGAAGAGGATTACGAAGTCTTCCAGAAGATCATCAAGCGGCCCAACGGCATCTTCCTCGTCACCGGCCCGACCGGCTCGGGCAAAACGACCACGCTGTACGGGGCCCTCAACGTCCTCAATCGGCCCGACCGCAAGATCATCACCGCCGAGGATCCGGTCGAATACAACTTCCCCGGCATCAACCAGTGCCAGGTCCGCGCCGGCATCGGCCTGTCGTTTGCCAAGATCCTCAGGGCCATGCTGCGGCAGGCGCCGAACGTCATCTTGGTCGGTGAGATTCGTGACATTGAAGTCGCCGAAGTCGCCATTCAGGCAGCGCTGACAGGTCACCTCGTCTTTTCGACGCTGCACACGAACGACGCTCCGGCGGCGATCACGCGTCTCATCGACATGGGCGTCAAGCCCTTCCTCGTCGCATCATCAATTCAGGCGGTCCTGGCCCAGCGGCTGATTCGCAAGCTGTGCGACAAGTGCAAGCAGCCCGACAGTGAGCCGGATCAAAAGTGGATGCGATTGGCCGGGTTCAAGAAGGAGGACTACGCCGATGTCCAGCTCTACAAGCCTCGCGGCTGCGAGCACTGCTCCAACACCGGCTTCCGCGGTCGCATGGCCATCTTCGAAATGATGCAGATGAACAACGAGCTGCGGACGCTCGCCTTCGAGCGGGCCCCGTCGAACAAGCTCCGCCAAGCAGCCATCCGCGGCGGCATGAAGTCGCTCCTTGCCGACGGCCGCATCAAGGTCACCAAAGGCCTGACGACGGCCGAGGAGATCGTCAAGGTCGCCCAGGTCGAAGGCGTCGCCAATGTCGCCGAAGATCAGGAGACGGAAGACGACTACGAGATCCAGGATACTGCCGAAACCGAGACGACCGTCGCCGAAGAAGCCGCGACTTCCGCCTGAACCCAACGAAGAATTAGCTCACGATGGCCACTATTCAGATCGACAAGTTGCTCGAGACCGTTGTCAAGCGGAAGGCGGCGGACTTGCACCTTGCGGTCGGCAAGCCGCCGACGTTGCGACTCAGCGGCCGGCTTCGCGAGTTGCAGACGAAGGTGCTCGAAGGCGAGGACACCGCCTCGCTGATGAAGGCCATCACGCCCGAACGCATCCAGCAGGAGTTTGAGGAAACGGGCAGCGGTGACTTCGGTTTCGCCTTTGGCAAGGAGGCCCGCTTCCGCGTTGCCATTTTCAAGCAGAAGGGCATGACCAGCCTCGTCCTGCGTCGCATCCCGAACCAGATTTTGACCTTCGAGCAGATCGGCCTGCCGGAGATGGCCCGGCAGATCTGCCGGCGACCGCGTGGCATCTTCCTCGTCACCGGCCCGACCGGCTCGGGCAAGACGACGACGCTGGCCACCATGCTCGACTACATCAACAGCGAGTTCGAGCGGCACATCATTACGATGGAAGACCCCATCGAATACTACCACCCGCACAAGAAGTCGATCGTCGTCCAACGCGAGATCGGCGTCGACGTGCCGAGCTTCTCAGAAGCACTACGTCGTGCGCTACGTCAGGACCCGGACGTGATGCTCGTCGGCGAAATGCGTGACCTGGCGACCATCGGCTCAGCCATCACGGCGGCAGAGACGGGTCACCTCGTCTTCGGCACGCTGCACACGTCGGGTGCAGCCTCGACGATCAACCGCATCATCGATGCCTTCCCGACCGACCAGCAGGAGCAGGTCCGCGTGCAGTTGGCGAACAACCTGATCGCGGTGCTGTCGCAGGCCCTGATGCCGCGTAGCGACATCGACGGCGGCATGCTGGCGGCTTACGAGTTCATGTACGTCACGCCCGCCATCCAGAACCTGATCCGCGACAACAAGAGCTTCCGCATCGACTCGGAGATCCAGACGGGTGCCAAATTCGGCATGCAGCTGCTCGACGACAACCTCTGGAACCACTTCATGGAAGGTCGCATCTCCGCAGAGGACGCGATCGACAAGAGCAAGAACCCTGGATACATGATGGATCGCATCCGCAAGCTCGGCGTCGAGGTCGAAGACGCCGACGAGGCCCTGCTCGCCGAAGCCGACGAAGCCGCAGCAGACGACAAGGGCGAAGACCCGTCCGCCGTCGCCGCGAGGCGAGCCCGGATGAAGGGCAAGTAGATGTTGAAACTGGGTACTTGTTACTGGTTACTTGGGTACGGCTTCGAAGCCACCACCGAGTTCCAGCGGCAAACCCGAGTAACCAGTAACAAGTACCCAGTACCGAATACCCATGTCTTCCCCAGTCGCCGAAACGCAGTCCCGTCCGATTCCGCCGGTTGATCAGCTCAAGGGTCGTCCGCTGGGCCGCGTGCTCAACAAGATGGGCCGCGTCTCTCGGGAGCAGGTGGTCGACTCGCTCAAGTTCCAGAAACGCTCCGGCGGGCCGATTGGCCAGATCATGGTCGACTTGGGCCACATCACGTCCGGCGATCTGAACATCGCACTCGCAGCGCAGCAGGGTTACGAACTGGTCGACCTCGATGATGTCGAGATTCCCGAAGACGCCATTGAAGCCGTTCCGGCTCAGACCGCTCAGACGCACCAGGTCCTGCCGATCAGCTACGACAAGGCGAAGAAGAAGCTCGTCGTCGCGATGGCGTCGCACGACAACTTCCAGGCACTTGACGACCTGCGGACCCTGATGGGCCTCAACGTCACCGCCAAGATCGGCGACAAGGACAAGATCGCCACGCTCGTCAAGAAGCACTACGCCCAGCAGGCCGAGAGCTTCGCGAGCCTCATGGGCGACTTCGAGAGCGACGACTCGCTCAAGGGTCTGGCCAAGAAGAAGGGCGATCAGTCGATCGACCTCGACGACCTCAAGAGCGGTGCCGACAGCAACCCGGTCAAGAAGCTGATTAACCTCGTCCTGCTCCAGGCGATCAAGGACAAGGCCAGCGACATCCACTTCGAGCCGTTCGAGGACGAATTCAAAATTCGCTACCGCATCGACGGCGTGCTCTACGAGATGATGCCGCCGCCGAGTCACATCGCCCCGGCCATCTCGTCGCGTGTGAAGGTCATGGCCAACCTCGACATTGCCGAACGTCGCGTGCCGCAGGACGGCCGCATCGAGTTGACGGTCAACAACCAGCCGATCGATCTTCGTGTCAGCGTCCTGCCGACGATGTTCGGCGAGAGCGTCGTGATGCGCGTGCTCGATCGCGGCAACGTCAACCTCGACCTCGACAAGATCGGCATGACAGGCGAAGACCTGCGCATCACGCGCATGCTCATCAACAAGCCCAACGGCATCGTCATCGTCACCGGCCCGACCGGCTCGGGCAAAACCACCACTCTTTATTCCGCCCTGCGTGAGCTCAACCGCCCCGAAGAGAAGCTCATCACAGCTGAGGACCCGGTCGAGTACGACATCGACGGCATCATTCAGTGCCAGATCAAGCCGGACATCGAGCTGACCTTTGGCCGCATCCTGCGGGCCATGCTGCGGCAGGACCCGGACACCATTCTCGTCGGTGAGGTTCGCGACAAGGAGACGGCTAAAATCAGCGTCGAGGCCGCTCTGACGGGTCACCTGGTCTTCACGACGCTCCACACGAACGACGCGCCGGCGAGCGTCGCCCGTCTGCTCGACCTCGGCCTCGAACCGTTTCTCATTACCGCGACGCTTGAAGGCGTCATCGCCCAGCGGCTGGTCCGCAAGATCTGCAAGAAGTGCAAGACCTCCTACAACCCGCCGCTGGAGCAGCTGATGGAGCTGGAGCTGACGGAGAAAGACGCCGAAGGACAAGTCTTCTACTACGGCAAGGGGTGCGACGCGTGCAACAACACGGGTTACAGAGGACGAATGGGCCTGTTCGAGATGATGATTCTCGACGATGACATGCGAGACATGATCGTCGCCCACGCCTCGACACAGCAGATCCGCAACGCCGCCCGTGCCCGCGGCATGAAGACGCTCCGCGAAGCTGGTTTGGCCGCGATCTTTGACGGCGAGACGAGCATCGAGGAAGTCGTTCGCGAGACCATTATGGACGAGGAATAGAAAATCAGACGGCGGCGCAAAGTGGCTCGCGGATCGGGACGACAAGGTAAGCAGCGGCCGATTGACGGGTCGCGATGCTCTCTACGTCCACCCCGATCTGATGCCGACTCTCCGCCGCACCGCCTTCGTTCCTGCCGCCGCTGCCGTTCTTGGTTTAGCCGGCTGCAGTGCCACCTACGACAAGGACTTCTTCGATTACGACCGCGAGCAGTCGCGGAACCGCCAGGTCTTCGAGGCCCAGTATGCCGCCGCAGCTACGCAGGAAGCGTCGCTGCGTCCGAGCCACTTCGCCGAAGCCGACGACGGCACCGGTCCGCGTCTCAACGCGTTGGGTCGCGAACGGCTCGACTACATCGTCGCCTCCCGCAAGCCCGGCGAAGCGGTGACGGTCTCCGTCGACGCACCAGCTGTGGAGCAGACAGAAGTCGATCAGATGGTGGACGTCGCGACGATGTACGTCCTTGCGATGCGGCTTCCCGAGGGAGCGGTGACCGTCCTAGCCGGGGATGCAGCGTTTAGCTCACCGGCTTCCGAGGCAATGGCTGCCGAACGCTCCCTTCGCGGCGGCCAAAACGGCCCAAACGACCTCTTCAGTGCGTCGGCCCAGTAGCAGCAGACAAAGAGACAGACGACCACCGGCGTCTTCCGGAGGTTGATGCCGCGACGACCGTCACCTGTGTGGCGGTCGTCGTGCGTTGGTGGACATGGACCGGCCGTGAGTCCGGGAACCGCATCAAAGCCCGGGTGGGCGTTGGAGCAGGTCGAGCATTTCCTCGTCCTTGTCCTCGGTAAAGGCGGACGTGTCGACCGGCTGATCGACGCGGATCTTAAGCGTCTCCGGCACGTTCACCAGCAACGGCTCGGGCCGCTGGGTGAAGCCGTCGACGTCGTAGTCGTACCGCTTCATCGTCGCCAGCAGCGTCGGGTCGCGAACTTCAATCTGCACCTCCATCGACACGGCCTGACGCCCTCTGCTGTCGGTGACGTTCTTCAGATGCTCCGGCAGGCCGCCGGGACTGACGACCATGAGCCGGGGGTCCATCGTGTCGTCGCCGGTCCCCAGCTCGTTGAGTTCCTCTGAAGTTCGACCGGCCGCAACGGCTTCGCGGGGCCAGGCACCAATCGTGACGTAACTGAAGTTGCCCTCGTGCAGGAAGTAGGCCGGCACGTTCTGCTCGCGGGCGGCGATGACGCTTTCGACAGCCGCCCGCTTGCGAGTCGCGGGGTCGGTGTAGACGGCGATGGCGACGGTCCAGAAGGCGTTGCTGTTGCGAAGGTCGAACTCTGCCGGCGCGACGGGATCCGGCTTCGGGATCGGCTTGAAGATCGCCATCGGGAAGGCCGGCACCTGCCCGCCCTCCGGGCCGGCGATGCCCATACGTTCTATGACGTCCTTGTCCCGTGCCGCTCTTGCTGCGGCCCGGCGATCAATAATCGGGTCATCCGTCTCGTAGAACCCGTGGTAAAGGATGCTGCGATCTTCGTGCTGGATGACGTAGAACTCCGGCGTCACGCCCGGCTCTTGCTGCATGGCAGCCGTCGCGAACATCTTTGCCTCTGCGGCCGCGGCGGGGTGGTTCGGGCCGGTGAAGACAGCGCAGAAGATGGTCATGTTCGCATCGCCCGGCACCTTGATCGTGGTGCCGCTGGCGACTTGCGCGTCAGCCGGTCGTAGATCGAGCGTCGTCGTCTGTTCCGTCGCATCCGGTTCGGCGCAGCCGACCAGCAGGACGCTGAGACAACCGGCAAGCAGCAATCGCTTCATTGGCTCATCCTACCCGAAGCCCCGCATGATGATGCGAAGCTGCCCGAGTTGCGTCGGGACATCAGTCGAGAATGAAGACGGCAGCGCTGATGACGCTCGTCCAGAGCGGGCCCGGGGCTCCCGGCTCCGAGACCACCCACGACTCCGTCTTGATGATCTCGCCGCTCATCGCGTATTGCTGTTCTCGCTCGTCCCAAGCTTTGTCTGGATCGAACGGCACGCCCAGCGTCGTGGCGAGCATGGTGGCGGCGAGGTCTTCGACGAGGTCCTCGGCCTTCTCCTTCGTCATGCCGAAGCCGTGATGCTCGGCGATGTAGCCGTGCTCGTGATCCCGCGGCAGGGCCAGGCCGATGCCGGCACAAGCGAGACGGTTCTCCTCGGCCGTCGCACTTTCGGCGAGCACGACGAAGGTGATCTGGCCCGCCCGAAGCTTCGGCAAACCTTCTTCCTTCGAGATGATCTCGCAGCTTGTCGGGTAGATCGAGCTGACCTTGACCAGGTTCTGCTTCTGGATGCCGGCATCGCGGAGGGCCAGCTCGAAGCTCATGAGCTTCTCGCGATGAACCCCCACGCCTTGCGTGAAGAAGACCTGCTTGGGAACGTAGTGCGAGGGCGTGTCGAACTTATCTGCCATGGCTGAATCGCCGCACAGTAGGGCAGATTTTGGTTTACAGCGTGGTACTGAAATTCGGCGGCAACAAAAGCACCGGAATCTTCGTCTCGCGAAGCAACTCCACCGGCACATTCCCGGCCACCAGGCGTTGGAAGACGCCCTTGCCGGTCAAGCCGAGCAGGATCAACGTCGCCTCACGCTCCACCGCGGTGCTGAGAATCGCCTGGGCCACGTCGTCACTGAACATCAGAAGCGTCTGCACGCTCACGCCCTTCGAGCGAATCTTGTCGCCCAGGGTCCGGACCGCCTGCTCGCCGCGGTCGCCGCCTTGATTCGCGGTGGAACTCGTGCCACTGGGTCGCGTCACGTGGACGACCAGCACCTCGGCATCGAGTCGCTTGGCGAAGTCGGCCACCGTTTCCGTCACCCGCTGGCTCGCTTCGGGGCTGCTGACGGCGACGAGGATCCGGCTCATACCGCCACTCAACGGCCGAACCGCCCGCTTGTCAACGTGTGTCGCTAGACAACGTCCGTCGTCGGTTGCGACTTGAGGAACTTGAGCCGCTCGTAGATCGCATCGATCGGCCCGCGGTCGTAGACGAAGTCGTCGAGCTTGATCGTCGAGGATTTGCCGTCAACGTCGTAATGGATGTATGCGATGCCCTTGCGGTCCCACTGGCTGCTGTCGACGTCCTTGACGCGATTGACCGGCACCGCCGGGTGGCCAGGGGCGTGGAGCACGTCGTTCCCGTCCAGCTTGATCTCGCCGCGGCTGATGTAGAGCCAGCGAATCAGCAGCAGAATGCCGATGGGCGGTAGAGCGATGCCGAGGACCCGTTGCGTCAGGAGGTCGAGGTTCGAATGCGGCTCCTCCGGCCCGTCGATGCCGAGATCCTTCATCTCCTCCTGGATCTCGACCATGTCGGCCGTGCGACTTTCAATGCGTGCCGTTTCCGCCTCCTGCGAGAGACGTTCGTATTGGGCGTTCTCCTCCGGGTAGGTGACGAACCCGTCGTAGAGGAACCACGCGCCCATCGCCAGGATCGCTACGAAGATGACGTAGCGCACGTTGCGAAAGTAGCTACCAGCCTTGGCGACGTGCGGGCCGGCGGGTGGCTCGGCGGGCGCTGCGGGAGCAACGGCGTCGTCTCTCGCCTCGGGCGGGGGAATCTCGTCGGTCGACGTGTCGGCAAGCGGGTCGGCCGAACGGTCGTGCGGGTCGTAGGTCATGATCAGAGGGATTCATTCGCCGAGGGGGTCGACAGCATCGGCGGGGCCGATGATTGGCTTCGACTCTGCTCCGAGACAGTCTGGACGGCACGCGCGGCCGACTCAAGCGCTTTTGACAGCTCGCGAACGTCCGCCAGCTTCGCCGCCTCGTCCGTCAGCCTCGCCGCCACCGTGGCAGCACTGGCTTCCAGCTCGGCAAGCAGCTGCTGAGTCTGCCAGGCATCTTCCGCATCGGGCGTTTCGGCGGGTCGCTGCACGTCGGCAGGTTATCCGCTGATGCAATCGTTTGCTGCGTGGTTACGATGAGCCCGTGTTGCCCGACCCCTCGACGCCGCTGGTTCGCTCCACTCGTGAAGCCAAGGTGGGAGGGGTCTGCGCGGGTTTGGCAAGATGGGTCGGTTGGGATCCGACGCTCGTGCGGGTGCTTTTCGTGGTTGTCGTGCTCGTAACGGGCTTCTTCCCCGGCCTCATTGCTTACCCGATTTTCTGGATGGTGATGCCCGCCGATGATCGTCCTTGAGACGAAGCGTCCGAGAATCTCGTCGCAGCCGCTGCTGTCGATGGGCGAGGCGTCGCGGTCCGAATAAGGTGATAGCGAACACACTCGAACGTCTCGCCCTGTCGAGCCAGCTTATCTTCCACCATGCGCATTCTCATTACCGGCGCGGCCGGCTTTCTCGGCTCGCACTTGACCGACCTTCTGCTCGAACAAGGCCACGAGGTGGTCGGCGTCGATAATTTCGCGACCGGACGTGCCGGGAATATCAAGCATCTTGAAGGCCACGAACGCTACACGTTCGTCGAGGCGGATGTGGTCGAGCCGCTGAAAGAGGGTGTGCTGCCTGACGGCAAGATCGACCGGATCTACCACATGGCCAGTCCGGCGTCGCCGGTTGGATACGTCAAGCAGCAGGTCCTGACGCTCAAGGTCAACAGCGCCGGGTGCTGGAACATGCTCGAACTCGCCGAGAAGCACGGCGGCCGATTCCTGATGGCCTCGACCAGCGAGTGCTACGGCGACCCGCAGGTCAACCCGCAGCCTGAAAGCTATTGGGGCAACGTCAACCCGATCGGCATGCGATCCATGTACGACGAGGCCAAGCGATTTAGCGAGGCCTGCACGATGGGCTACCATCGCGAACGGGGCGTCGACACGCGCATCATCCGCATCTTCAACACCTACGGCCCCCGCATGGACCCGCACGACGGCCGGGTCGTCATCAGCTTCATCCGCCAGGCGCTCAACAACGAGCCGATGACCGTCTTCGGCGATGGCATGCAGACGCGGTCGCTGTGCTACGTCAGCGATCTCGTCCGCGGCATCAACCTCGTCATGGAGAACGATTCGTTCGTCGAGCCGATCAACCTCGGCAATCCACACGAGCTGACGATTCTCGACATCGCCAAAGAGATCAAGGCCCTGATTCCGCAGAGCACCAGCGAAATCACCTTCCACAAGATGCCTCCGGACGACCCGAAGGTCCGTCGTCCTGATATCTCGCGTGCGAAGGAACTATTGGGCTGGGAGCCGGTTGTAACGCGGAGCGAAGGGCTCAAGAAGATGATCGACTTCTATCGGGACGAGCTTCTGGAGAAGTAGGCCAGAGCGTCCTGAATCCAGAAGATCTTCGAGCCCACGGACTTCATCCGTGGGTTTTGCGTTGTATCAATCTCGACTTCGGGGCAGGTCCTCTTTGCTCCGTCCCCGTTACCTGTTGCCTCAGGCATCTTTCACCCTCATTGAAACCCATCGGGCACCTGTCATATAGATTCAGACTCGACTGAAACGACAGGACAAACCATGACCACCGCCACCTCCAACATGAACGGAACCGTTTCGAGCTCTGCCAATGCGAACAACAAGCCTCTGCGACAAGTCGGCTCTGCCTCGGGCATGACGAAGACGAGCCGCAAAATGGGCGTCGAAGATCGGCTGCGGGACGTGCAGGACACCTTCATCCGGCGTTGGGGCGAGATGGGCGCGACTTGGGGCATCAACCGCACGCAGGCGGAGATTCACGCGTTTCTCTTCATCACCGGGCGGCCACAATGCACGGACGATGTCATGGACCGCCTCAATATCTCCCGCGGCAACGCCTCGATGTCGCTACGGGCCCTTTGCGACTGGGGCATCATCCGCCGGTTCCACCGCCGTGGTGAGCGTCGCGAGTACTTCGAGAGCGTCGGCGACGTGTGGGAACTCTTCAGCATCATTGCTGCCGAACGGAAGCGGCGCGAGGTCGACCCGGTCCTCGAGACGATTCGGCAGTGCGAGGAGATGCTCACCGAAGCTCATCTCGGCAAGTCGGCGGCACGGGATGAGGACGTCAAGATCACCCGCAAGCGGCTCGCCGACATGGGTGAGTTCATGAGCGTCACGAACAAGATCTTCGCCCAATTCGTGACGAATGCCCACAGCGGCCTCAATCGGGTCGCCAAGGTCCTCCTGAAGACCTTCAGCTAAACAGGTTGTGAAAGAAACTGCTGACGCCTCCCGACGAACGTGATACCATGCCGGCAAGCGTGCCGAGTCTTCGCCCAGCTTCATCGACGTCCGTTGCCAGCTTCGTGCTGGTGACGCTCGTCGGTTTGGCGAATCTGCTTCTACCAGCGGCGTCGAGCGTTCACGCGCTGACGCACGAGCACGCATCGCACGAGGCTGCGGTCGCTGATGAGCATGGCGACGCTTGTCATCCTCATACGGACGGGGACGAGCCCCTTACGGACGAGGAGTGCCCCACGTGCCACCTGCTCGCTGCTACCGGGAGCAGCTTCAATGTCGAGCCCGGCCCGGTCCTGTTGACCCAGCCGCTTGTGGCGTCGCTTGCCCCACGGGGACCGCCGGCTCTTTGGGTCGCTGAGTTCCCGTCGCCCGCGCAGCCGCGTGGGCCACCTGTGTCTGCCTGACGGTTCCAGCTGTCGCGTTCTGCGCCGGCTGATGTCGGTTGTTCCAAGCCGTTCGCTCCGCTTCGCCTGATGCGAGCCTGACCCTCAGACACAGGAAGTGCTCATGAGCACCCAATCCCTCGCCCGTCGAGGCTTCACGCTGGTGGAGCTCCTCGTCGTCATCGGCATCATCGCTCTGCTCGTCGGTATTCTGCTGCCGACTCTCTCCTCCGCCCGCGTCAGTGCTCAGCAGTCGGTCTGCCTCAACAACATGAGGCAACTTGGCACCGCCATTACGCAGTACTGCAACGACAACCGGGAGTGGTACCCGCAGTCGACGCACCCCGATCCGAACCGCTTCATCGAGGTCAATGAATCGTGGATTCACACCATCCGCCCGTACATTGCCGAGACGGATGAATGCCGCGTCTGCCCCGCTGATTTGCGTCGTGACGACCTGCTCGAGACGACCTCCGGCGTGATCAACGGCGAGGAGGTCGAGATCGGCCGAGGCTCGAGCTACCTGATTAACTACTACCTCATCCATCCGGTTGAGCGTCAGCCGGCCTTGATTCCGATCACGGTGGCCGACTTTCGCCGTCGGATCGCCGTTCCGAATCCGGTCGACACCATCGTGCTCTTCGAATCGGCTGATGATCTAGCCGGTGTTGACGAGATCAACGATCACACCGACTCCGAGGAGTGGATCGCCTCTCCTAGCGACACCCTGAACTGGGATGCCGTCACCGCGGAAATCAAGCCGGACCGACACGCGTCGAGCCCGAACGACGAGCAAACGGCCGGTCGGGCCAACTACCTTTACGCCGATACGCACGTCAAGGCTGTCGAGGCCGCGACAATTCGCCAGCTCGTCCGAAGCCGAATCAACTTCGCACTCCCGCCGAACGACCGGCTGAGCCAGGTCGTGCCGTAACCGCGTTGTTTGCCCGTTTCCTCCGTCGCCGCCCATGAGCGTGCGCGGGTCCTCCCACGCCAACTCATCATGAAACCCACCCGCTCCACGGTCGTCGTGGCTTGCGCTGCAGGTCTGGCCTTCCTCCAGACTTCGACAGCTTCAGCCGACAGTTTTCGCATCTCCAGCGAGGTGATCACGCTCACCTTTGCCGTTGAGACGACGCTGCCCGACTCGACGCTGCTCGACAACGCCCACATCGACATCCAAGCCCCTTACCAGCAGGGCGGCTTCTTCGGCTCGGTCTACCAGACCATCGGCGAAACCCCTGTCGGGACGCCCGACGACAGCTACCTCTTCGTCAATCCAACGAACCGCCTCAACCTCTCAGCCGGCGAGCTGGGCGGCTTCGACTTCATCGGCGCGACGCCGAACGAGGACTTCTGGCTCCTGCCCCAGGCGCTTCGCGGTTCGTCTACACCCGACTATCTCTACCTCGGCCTTGCCGCCGACGCCATCGAACCCGGTGCGTTGTCCGAGATGGTTGCTTGGAATCCCGAAGATCCGCGTGTTTCGTCGACGCCTCAGCGGTGGACGGAGCTTCAGCTTCGCGATGTTCGCAGCCCCGACAATGCCGAGTTCGCGCTCTTCCAGCTAGCTGGCAGCTCGTCGACCGTCTTCTATGACACGATCGACGGCATCGGCGGTGAGGACAGCGTCTACGTCAACGCCAACAGCCACGGGCACTACAACTGGAGCTTCACCCAGCCGGGCGTCTACGAGATCGACATCCAAGCCTTCACCGTCGCCGATCTCGACCGACTCCCCGGTGATGCGACGCTCGACGGCACGGTCGATCTTGCCGACTTCACCGCCTTACGCAACGGCTTCGGCACCTTCACCAGCTGGGCCGGCGGCGACTTCGACGGCGACGGCATTGTCTCGCTCAACGATTTTACCCTGTTGCGGAACAACTTCGGCGTCTCGTCGGCCAGTGATCTGGCAACGCTCGACGCCTGGTACGCCACCGTCGTCCCCGAGCCGACGCTCGCGGGCACCGGGGTCTTCCTAGCCCTGGGCCTCCTGGCCCGCCGACGCGCTTGAGCGTCGATGTCTCCTGTTTCTACTCATTCTCTCCCTTTTCCTTCCGGAGTACAGATATGCGCACCCTCATTTTTCCGGCCGTCCTTGCCGTTGCCGCTCCTGCGGTCGGCCAAGTCCGCCTCGACGGTGGCCACTTCGACCTCGAGGTCGAAACCGTGTTCGATACACCCTCCAGCGTGGATGAAATCGAACTGATCATCGCCAATGAAGACGAAGGTCAGCCGCCGTTCCCGAACCTCGGCGAGCTCGAGGCGGACGAGGCCTTCTTCGTCCCCGGTAATTTCCGCATCCAAAGCGGTGCCCTTGGCGGCATCGCCGACGGCTCGGACGTCTACTTCGTTCCCGAGGTCCAGGACCCGACCACACTCTGGCTCGGCATCGGTAGCGAAGAGACCGGCCCCGGCGTCATCGTCAACGACACGTACACGCTGAACCTCATCAACTTCAGTGGTCCGGGCACCTTCGTAGCCAGCCAGTCGTCCATCGGTGGCCCGATCATCGCGATCGATACCAGCGACGGCCTGGCCGGTGACGCCCTCGTCGCCAGCACGCTCGGCGACAATCACTACGACATGGCCTTCGACGCCATCGGCACCTACGAGTTGACCTTCGAAGCCACCGGCACACTCACCCCGGCCTTCGGCGGCGGCGACGTTTCGGCTATCGCGACCTACACCTTCGTCGTCCCCGAGCCGGCCACTGCCGGTCTGTTGGGCGCCGCGGGCATGGTCTTGCTGCGTCGTCGTCGCTGATCCGTCAGACTGACGCGTTGCGCCTCGGCGGCCGCCGGGGTCTGCCGCTGAAATGGCGGCGGCGGGTCGGAGGAGGCTCGGCGCTCCACGTGGAGCGCCCAAAACCCTCATCGGCCACGGCAATGAAGGCTTTAATCCACCGACGCGCTCCACGTGGAGCGCGTCGGCTTGTCGTTGGGGGTCCATCGGCGATCCCTCAGCGTTCGTATAGGTACGCTGTAGCTCCACGCCAGATTCTTGATCCAGTCGCCGAAGTGCAGGCGGCGGTCGACTTTCGGACGGTTCCGCCAGAGGTGCAGCTATGACGCTCTGTCGTATCCTCTTGGCCGGAGATGCCGCAGAACCACCTACTGCCGTCGACGCAGGAGCAACGTGCCGACGATCCCGATCAACCCCGCCGTCGCCGGCTCGGGAATCGCCACGAAATCGGCGGCGAACACTTGCTCTGCAATGCTGTCGCCGACCAGCTGGGCCTCCGTGTCGTCGAAGTTCCAGTGAATACCCAGATACACCCGGCTCCGGCCGTTCTCGGCCATGGCTTCGCTGAAGCTGTCGAACGTCCGCGTCAGGCCGCCGAGTTCTTCACTGGCGAGGGTGAAGCTGATGTCGTCGGTGCCGTAGAACGCCTGCAACGCCCCGAAGATCGCTCCGCCGAACGTCGCGTGGCCGCTGAGGTACGTCGGAAAGGGTGGCGTGAATCCGGGCCCGCTCGTGCCGTCGGGAGCTCCGAGCGGCGTCCAATCAGGGTCGGCTTCGGTCAGCGGGTTGCCGTCCGTGTCGGCTTCACGAATGCCGGTCACGGGCCGCCAAAAGTCGTGCTCGAACTTGCTCTGCCACGCCACCACGCCCGCGTCCGCCGTCGCGACGGCGGCTTTGGCGAACAGTCGTGCGTTCTCCTCGAGCGTGTTGCCTTCCTGGACCGCAACCGCCGCCAAGGCCTTGTTGTACAGTCGCATCGGCGTGCCCATGCCTTCGCGGTCGTACGCCCAGAACAGCCCGATCTCGGTCTGTTCGGCGGTTCGGGTGGTTGAGTCGATGCTGCCGAGGCTCTTGACCTCGTTGAACGCGTCGGCGTATTCCTGGCTCGTCAGCTCCGGCATCGGCGGCGGGGCGAAACTGCCGGGCGATCGAAGTGAGAAGAGATCAACGTCGCCCCACGCCGGGCCCCAGGCCTCCTGATCCGGGTTCAGCGGGTCCGGCTGCCAGTGGCCCGGCTCGTTCGTGAAGGTGTACTGGACCTCCGTGTCCCAGCCGTCGTTGGCCCGGTTGGCGAGGATCTGGTTGCCGACCACCTGCCCCAGGGCGATGCCGCTGGTCTTGGCGACGCCGTCGGGCGTGGCGTCGAGCGTCTGATCGAGCAGGCCGTCCATCATCGACCCCTGCGGCTGGTAGATGCTGTTGAAGACGACGTGTGCCGCCTTGGCCGCGGCGACATTGCGATCGGCTGTGTGCCCCAGAGCCGCGGCGGCTGAGCCGTGGTCGTAGAACGCGTTGCCGAAGCCGGGCGTCGTCAGGGCGACGCTGTCGTGTAGGGCGAGGTTGAGCATCGCCAACGACCGCGAGCTCATGCCTGGGTTCTGCAGCTCGGTGTTGGCGACAAGGACGTCGTTGGCCAGAGCGTTCCAATCCAACACCACATCCGCCGCCGCCGGGGCGGCAGCGAGCACAAGTGCGAGCGGCGCAACAGTTTCGTTCAAGATCTTCATCGTGGGCTCTCCGGCTCTATACTTACCGGGCGGAGGGGTCGACGGCAAAGCAAATCAGGACGAGTCGCTCCGGAGATGCCGTGACGGCTCGCCACAGCCGCGGCAGCCGGTGGGTGGAACGTCACGACGCCCCTGATAGTGCCGCCCGATGAAGGTTTATCGCTTCGCTTCAGGATCAGAGATCACCAGCCCCCGCCGACCCGCGGCACGGCGAAGCCGCTCCAGACGTCGGCTGGCCTCCGTATTCGGCCGGACCTGTCCACGCTCCCACCGACTGATGGTCAGCGGGGACACCTCGATCCGCTCTGCCAGCTGCACCTGTGTCAGTTCAAGAGCGGACCGCAGCGCCTTGACCCGTCCGGCGGTCGGCTCCTTCGGCACGGCCTCCGCCATCGCTCGCAGCTTGTCGATCAGCCGTCCTCCTGCAGGAGTCAAGCTCCATCCATCGCCGTGCCTTGCCGGCCGCCACGCACCGGCTGGCAGCTCGACGAACAGCTGACGTCCCTCGTCGAGCGCGATGCTGTAGGGCTGCGTCACGTCTTCTGGAGCGATGGCAGTCGACATGGTCATTCCCAGTAGATCGTGATGAATTCTGCGGGCGGGTCTCTCTCGATGCAGATCAACAACGTCACGGTGCCGAGTTGGGTGGTCCCGGTCAGCAGGACGCGAAACCTGCTGTACCCGTCAGGACCATCGAGCTTCACGTGGTCCGGCGACTCGCATGCTGCAAGTGCCTCGCTCAAGAACGGTCCGCGTTCCGTCAGTCGCTTGACGAAGTGGGGATTTAGTTCGTACGCCTCCTCATCGAGGCATCGCAGAATCAGCCGGTGTGCTTCACCTGGCGACATGGTGACTATACATGAAGGTAATCACGCAGTCGACGTAAAACTTACAGATCCGATGCTCAAAGCGCCTCGGCGGCGAGGCTGGCGAGTTCGGAGCGTTCGCTTTTGGCGAGCGTGACGTGGCCGACGAGGGGTTTGCCTTTGAGCTTCTCGACGAGGTAGGTCAGGCCGTTGCTCGAAGCGTCGAGGTAGGGGTTGTCGATTTGCGTCGGGTCGCCGGTGAAGACGAGCTTGGTGTTCTCGCCGACGCGGCTGGCGATGGTTTTGATTTCGTGGGGCGTGAGATTCTGGGCCTCGTCGACGATCATGAACTGGTCGGGGATGCTTCGGCCGCGGATGTAGGTCAGCGGCTCGAGGACGACGACGCCGTCGTTCATGAGGCTGTCGATGCGGCCCTCGACGCCCTTCATCTGTTGCTTGTGGTCGGCGGCTTTGTCGTCGCCGTGGCCGGCGACGCGTTGGCCAAGGAGGTAGGTGAGGTTGTCGAAGATCGGCTGCATCCAGGCACCGAGTTTTTCGTCCTTGTCGCCGGGCAGGTAGCCGATGTCGCGGCCCATTGGCATGATGGGTCGTGCGGCGAGGAGCTTGGTGTACCGGCCATCGCTGACGACGCGTTGCATGCCGGCGGCGAGGGCGAGGAGCGTCTTGCCCGTGCCGGCGTTGCCGATGAGGGTGACGAGTTTGACGTCATCGTCGAGCAGAAGGTCCATGGCCATCTGCTGCTGCAGGTTGCGTGGCAGGATGCCGTAGACGTGCCGCTTGAGGTGGTGGACGGGCTGAAGTGCGAGTGACTCTCGCGAGACTTTGGTCAGCGCGGTATGCGTCGGGTTGTCGAGGTTGTGGACGAGGACGAATTCGTTGGCGTGGGCATGGTCGAGCTTGAGCTCGATGGGATCGACGGGCTCGGCGTCGGGCTGAGGGTGGAAGATGCGGTCAATTGTGCGGCTGTCGGCGGCGGCTTCGCGGTAGCCGGTGTAGAGGCCGTCGAAGTTGACCTTCTTGTTCTGGTAATCCTCGACCGGCACGCCCATCGCGTGGGCCTTGATGCGAGCGGCGAGATCTTTGGAGACGAAGACGACGTTCTCGTTCTGCCGCTGGAGCTTGATGCTGCAGCGGATGATGTGGTTGTCGGCGGTCTTCTCCCGCAGGCCCGGCACGTCGATGCCGTTCGTATCGAGAACGACCCGCAGGTGCCCGCCTTCATCGCCCGTGAGCGGATGGATGACGCGGACGCCATCGGCCAGCACGCCACGCTGCCGGGCGGCGTCGAGGTGGCGGATTGTCTCCCGGGCGTTGCGGCCGACTTCGTCGTTTCGATCCTTGAAGGTGTCGAGCTCTTCGATGACCTCGAACGGGATGACGATGTCGTGCTCCTGGAAGACGAAGAGGGCGCCGGCATCGTGGAGGAGGACGTTCGTGTCGAGGACGAACGTCTTGACGCCTCCGTCGAGGTCGAGGCGGGCGGGCTTGAGCGACGGGGTTTCGGTGGCTTGCATGAGGCTTCGGATCTCGGGTGAGGCCGATGCTCTAGTATCGACCCCGCTCCAGTATTGACCCCTGCTCCCGGACCTGCCCGACCGGCAACCTGCCGCGCCACCGTCAAGATGTCACACGCAAACCACAAGCCGCTGAGGTTCAAGCCCCGCCTCGTCCCCAAGATGTGGGGCGACCGCCGACTGGCGGATCTGGGTAAGTCACTGCCTGATAACGAGCCGATCGGCGAGAGCTGGGAGTTGTACGACTTCCCGCCGGGCGTCGTGGAGGCGGATCGATGGGTCACGGCGTCGCTGGAGGACGGGCGGACGCTGCACGATCTGATGGCCGACGAGGCGACGCGGCGGGAGATTCTGGGCGATGCCGAGGCGGTCGACACGCCGCACGGGCCGCAGTTTCCGCTGTTGATCAAGTTCCTCGATGCGGGCGACGACTTGAGCGTCCAGGTGCACCCGGACGACGCCGTCGCGGCGGCACACGCGGACGCGCATGTGAAGAACGAGTGCTGGTACGTCCTGCAGCACGATGCCGACGCTCGGCTGCTCAAGGGGCTGAAGCCGGGCGTGACGCGAGAGCAGTTTGAGGCCGCCATTCGTGATGGCAGTGTCGAGTCGCTCATCGAGGCCATTCCCGCGGCCGACGGCGACTGTCACTACCTGCCGAGCGGCACCGTCCACGCCCTGGGCGGCGGCATGCTGGTGGCGGAGGTGCAGACGCCTAGCGACACGACCTACCGCGTCTTCGACTTCAAACGCAAAGATCCCAAGACGGGCCAGGAGCGTCAGCTGCACGTCGATCAGGCGATGGAATGCATCGACTTCGCCGGCACCGGACCCAAGGCGCCGCCGGTGACACGCGGCGACGGCCGGCTGGTCGAGGCACCGCAGTTCACGATGGATCGGCACACCGGCAGCGGCACGTTGCCCGACGGTTGTGTCGTGACGATCACCGTCAGCGGCACCGCGACCATCGCCGGCGTGAAGACCAGGACCGGCGACACCCTGCTCGTCCCCGCCGCGGCGACCAATCGATCGGTCGAAGGTGACGCAGCCTTCCTCTTCGCTCAACCCAAATAAAGCCGGAGCGGCGTCGCTCGCGACGCGTTTCCGAAGCTTGGCTCAACCTATCGCCCCGCGACCCAGACGCCGGGCGTCATCAAACGAATCGTCGTCTGCGGGCCCTGGATCAGCTGCTGCTCCGTCTCTGTCGCACCATCGTCGGCGGCGTAGTGGCGAGCGGTGGCTTCGTCGACTTCTTCAATGATGATCTCGCCGTGAGCGATCGCCTTCTGGCCCTTGGAACTGATGGGGACGAGGAAGCCTTCCTTCGGGCACGTCAGCTTGACGAAGATGCTCGAGGTGTCGAGCCCCTTGACGTCGCCGGGCGTCTGGCCGTCGGGCATGAGCTTGACCCAGCAACCGGCTTTGGCACAGACGGCCGTAATGTCGCCCGTCATCCAGATCTGGCGGCCTTCGTACTTCGCCGGGTCGGCCAGAACGTCCTTCGCCTTGACCACCTCGACGTCTTCCTCGAAGGCGTTGCTCACGTCGCCTGCGACATTCGCCGGCTGGCCGTGGGGCTGCCAGGTGAGGCTTGATAGATCCGCGCTCGGCCGCGTCGTCGGCGCGGCGGCGACCAGGGCGAGCAGCAACAGGACGAGGGCGACGCGTATTCCACAGCCGGACATGCCGCCAGCTTAGGGCAGAAAGATTGCAAAGAAGCTGCACACGAACGCCGACGCCACGGCGATCATGAACAACGCCCTCGCCATGCCGCGACGCTCCAGAGCGGTCGTGGTCTTCTTACTCTTGGCCGTGGGCTTGCCTTGCTTCTTGACCTGGGCCGGAAAGACGATGAACCCGAGCACCGCCAACGCCACCGCAGCGACGGCCGAGATGCCGGCGAGGATCCAGAAGACTTGCTCCATTGACCAACGGTAGGGCGGCGGTCGGCTTGAGCCTCGAGGGGGATCTGGTGCAAGCGTTCACGTATACAACTGTCTCGAAGATGCACCATGGCTGAGCCTCAAGCCGAAACTTCGTCGCTCCGGAGCCTCGTCAGCCGCAGTCGCTGCTTCCTCGGCGACTTACTGGCGGTGCCGTTGTGGCTCGGCATCGTGGGGCTGGTCGTCGCGTTGCTCTTCGCGTATCTCATGCCGATTCACTGGCAGACGAAGGACCCGCTGCTGCGGCTGAGCAACTACGTGGCCTTCCACATCCGCGTCTTTCAGTTCCACATCGGCCTGACGCTCCTGGCCGCGACGCTCCTGGGCCTGATCCTCCGACGGCGACGCATGACGCTCTTGGCCGGTCTCGTCGGGGCCTTGCTGCTCGGTGCCGAGGCTTGGCGAGCGACGCCGATTGTGTCGCAGCCGAATGTCGAAGGGCCGACGCTGCGGGTGGCGTCGCTGAACCTTTACTTCCTCAATCGCAACGTCGATGAGGTCGAGACCTACCTACGCGAGCTCGATGCCGACGTCGTGACGTTCTGCGAGTTTACGCGGCTTCATCTGCCGCTCGATGACCGGCTGGCGGAGCTGTACCCGCACCGATCGATTCCCTGGACCGACGGCTGGGGCCGCGGCGGCCTCGGCATCCTGTCGAAGTATCCGATCGCCGGTCAGAAGCGGCTCGTCAACAGCCACCGCGTCCGCGTCGACGTCGACGGCCGCCCGGTCGATGTCGTCGCCGTCCATCACGCCTCGCCCGGCAACGTCCGCACGACCAACCGCAACCTGATCGAGCTCGACACCCTCGTTGCGGACCTGGCTGACGTGGACGTCGACATCATCATCACCGGCGACCACAACGCCAGCTACTGGACGCCGCAAATGGCCCGGCTGCGACGCCTCGGCTTCAGCGACGGCTACGACGCCGCCGAGTGGGGCCGCGGTGCGACATGGCCCAGCTCGATCCGCCGCTGGTGGACGAAGCCGATTCTGCCGATGGGCCTCGGCATCCGGATCGACAACCAGATGGCGACCGACGGCCTCGTCGCCATTCGAAGCGGCGTCGGCCCGCACGTCGGCTCCGATCACCGCGCCGTCTGGACCGACTTCCGCTTCGCAGCCGACTGATCGGTCCCCGTACGCTGGCCCATGCCCAACGCTCTCGCTTCGGAGACGTCGCCCTATCTGCTCCAGCACAAGGACAACCCGGTCGATTGGCGGCCCTGGTCGGCCGAGGCGTTCGAAGAAGCAAGGCGTCGCGACGTGCCGGTGTTCCTGAGTGTCGGCTATTCGACGTGCTACTGGTGCCACGTCATGGAGCGGGAGGTCTTCGAGAACGACGACCTCGCCCGGCAGATGAACGAAGGCTTCGTCTGCGTCAAGGTCGATCGCGAAGAGCGGCCCGACGTCGACGAGCACTACATGACCGCGACACAGGTGCTCAGCGGCCAAGGCGGGTGGCCGATGAGCGTCTTCCTCACGCCCGAGGGCACGCCGCTGTTCGCCGGCACCTATTTCCCGCCGACGGACTTGCAAGGCCGACCCGGCTTCGGCACGGTGATGGCGGCCTTGTCCGACGCGTGGCAGCAGCGGCGACATGACTTGCTTGACTCGGCGAAGGACGTTACCGGCATCCTGGAGCGACTCGCCGCTCCGCGTGGAGCCAAGGAACGGACGACGTTTGACGAGACGCTCATCGCCCGCCTCGCAAGCGATGCCGGTGACGACTACGAGCCGGCCCACGGCGGCTTCGGTCGGGCTCCGAAGTTCCCGCGGCAGACGTTGCTCGCCTTCCTGCTCGACGTCGGCGGGTTCGAGAAGGAGCTTCGCCACACGCTCGACGCGATGGCCAACGGCGGCATCCGCGACCACCTCGGCGGCGGGTTCCACCGGTACAGCACCGACGCAAAATGGCTCGTGCCGCACTTTGAGATCATGCTCTACGACCAGGCGATGCTCGCGCCGATCTACGCGGAGGCGGCGACGGTGCTGGACGTCGACCGTTATCGCGACGTGGCGCGGCGATGTCTCGACTTCGTCCTGCGGGAGATGACGGACGAAAACGGCGCGTTCTTCACCGCCTTCGATGCCGAAGTCGACGGCAGCGAGGGCAAGAACTACCTCTGGACCCCGGCGGAAGTCATTGATGCTCTGGGCGACGCGGCGCCCGCCTTCAACGCCGTCTACGGCCTCGACGCCGGCTTCAACTTCGCCGACCCGCACGGGCCGACGCCGGGGCAGCCGGACGCGAACGTGCTCTTCCTCGCCGATCCGGAGCGAGAGGCCGAGATGGCGACGAATCGGGCAAAGCTGCTGGAAACGCGGCAACATCGAAAGCAGCCGTTGCTCGATACGAAGATCGTTACGAGCTGGAACGGCCTGATGATCGAGGCGTTGGCGACGTGCGCGGAGCTGCTCGACGAGCCGCGTTACCTGGAGGCGGCGACTCGCGCGGCGACCTGGCTGCTGGCGAATCACGTGGTCGACCGTCGGCTGATGCGGTCCAGTCGCGACGGCCGAATCGGCCAGGCGACGGCGGTGCTGGACGATTATGCCCACCTCGGACGGGGCTTGCTCGCGTGCGGCATGAAGGCAGAGGCGGCGTCGCTGGCGAAGGAGGCGGTGGAGCGTTTCGGCCACTTGGGCGGCTTCGCGACGACGGCGGCGGACGATCCGGACACGAAGCTCATGGGCGGCATCCGTCGCGTCGCCACCGGTGACACGCCGCTGCCGAGCGGCAACGGGTCGATGGCGTTGCTGTTGCTCGAGCTGGGCCAAACCGACGCGGCACGGGACGTCATCACGAGCAACGCCGTTTCCGTGCTCGACCAGCCGGGCAGCGCCTCGACGCTCGCCCTGGCGGCGGCACGGGTGGCGAAACACGGCGGCTGGACCATCGACGCCAAGGAGCAGGTCGATGGCCCGCAGACCCCACCCGCCGAAGCCGGCACGGTGGTGCAGCTCAGCGGCGAGTGGGTCGATTCCCAGCAGATCGACGTCTTGCTCGAGATCGCACCCGCCTTCCACCTCTACAGCCCTCGGCACAAGGGCAGTGAGCACAAGCTCGAGCTGTCGTCAACCGACAACGCCGCCATCGCCCACGTCGACTATCCGCCCGACGACGCGGGCATCTACCGCGGCAAGATCCGCCTGGCGGCCCACTTGGTCGAACCGATGGCTGCGGGTGGCGAAATCGAACTGGCCTTGGCGTATCAGGCCTGCGACGACAGCCGGTGCCTGCCCGCCGTTCGCAAGGTTTTCGTCGCCCGCCTGGCGGATGCTGACGGCAACGGTGCGGCGTGATGCGATACCCCAGCGGTCACGATACTTCAATCCTCAAGTCACTCCTCTTCGACGGGCTCCAGCAGGCCGCGTGCGTACGCAGACCGGATGATTTCCTCCGCGGCGAAGCTCGAATCGTTCGACTCTTCCAGGAGGCGCACCGTGAGGACCGCGACAGGCCGGTGGCGGACGTCGTAGACCGGCACTCCTGTGCGGCGTCGAGGATATAGGTTGTCGCGGTCGTACGGGCCGACGTAGTCGTAGCTGACTTCGACGTCTTCGGCGATGTCCAAGCCGCGACCGAGGATTTGAAAGTGGTCGAAGCCTCGCTCCAACGCCACCTCAGCCGCCCGGATCTTGGCGAGCTCGATCGTCCTGCCTTGACTCTCACCCTCGGGTGCCTGGTAGATGACGTCGATGATGCCCGGCTCGACTTCCGCCTCGCTGTAGCCGATGCGACCGTCGAACGGTCGATAGAGCGGGCCGGCGCAGCCGACGATGCTGAGCAGCAGGACGACGATCGCGAGACGGCAAAGCATCATTGCATCTTAACGAGCGCTACGGTCGCCGCACGATGTTCGTCGACACCGCAGAGATCATGGTCCGTGCGGGAGACGGCGGCAACGGATGCGTCAGCTTCCGCAGAGAAAAGTACATTCCCAAAGGTGGCCCCGACGGTGGCGACGGCGGCACGGGGGGCAGCGTCATCTTCGAGGTCGACCCCGAGCGGAACACGCTCCTCGACTTCGCCGGCAAACACCACTGGAATGCCGAAAAGGGCACCCACGGCAAAGGGGCCAAGCGTTACGGCAAAGGCGGCGAGGACTTGATCGTCAAGGTGCCGCCCGGGACGAGCGTCTTCGACATCGGCCTGCGTGACGAGCACGACCGCGTCGACGACGAGGACGGCCCGGGTATGCGGATCGCCGACCTGACTGAGCCGGGCCAACGCGTCACCATCGCCCAGGGCGGCAAGGGGGGGATGGGCAACTTTCGGTTCCGCTCCAGCACGAACCAGGCGCCACGTCAACACACGCTCGGCGAGCCGGGCGTCAAGCGGCGTCTGCGGCTGGAGCTTCGCCTGATCGCCGATGTCGGCCTCGCGGGTCTGCCCAATGCGGGCAAGAGCACGCTCCTGTCGAGCATCTCCGCCGCCAGGCCGAAGATTGCCGACTACCCGTTCACGACGCTCGAGCCGCAGCTGGGCATCAGTGAGATCGACTACGAGCGTCGCATCGTCTACGCAGACATTCCCGGTCTGATCGAGGGAGCGAGCGACGGTGCGGGCCTGGGGCACGAGTTTCTCAAGCACATCGAGCGGTGCCGGGTCGTGTTGCACGTCGTCGACATCGGCAGCGAGGACGCCGACGCGGTCGCGGACTTCCGCACGGTGCGAGCCGAGTTGGAGCAGTTCAGCCCGCTGCTGGCCGGCAAGCCGAAGGTGATTGCAGCGAACAAGATCGATCTCCTCGAAGACGTCGACGGCGAGCTGGCCGAGCTTCGCGAGGCGTTGCCGGCGTATCGGATCGTGCCGATCAGCGGCGCGACGCGGGTGGGGCTCGGGGAGTTGAACGAGACGTTGTGGAAGCTGTTGCACACGAACGACGGCGAATCCGATTAGCGGCCGCTCGACCTGATTCGAGAAAATCGAGTCGTCCTGCAAGGCACGGGTTGCGATGGCCGACGTCACGGCAACGCATGGTCACCATCTTCGAAGCAACGCCTCGCGAGCGGCGATCGCTCGCTCTCTCTCCCAACCTCCGTAGCGTCTAGCGACGTTGCGGGGGCCTGAAGCGTTGTCGAATCACTGCACTTCCATGGAGGGACATGCCGGCGAAGCCAAATCGCACTTGCTCGCGACGTGGTGGGAGCGACACGGCGACGATCTGCTGGCCTTTGCCCGTCGTCGGCTGGTCAACGTCGATGATGCGGATGATGCGGTGCAGGACGCGATGATCAGCGCGATCGAATCGATCGCTAAGGGAGAGGTGCCGCGGGATGAGAGGGCGGTTCTCTTCACGTTCGTGCGTCGCCGGGTGGTGGATCGGGTGCGGCGGGACGCGTCGCGGCGTCGGGTGCTCGATGAGTACCGCGACATCCTGCGGTCGAGCGGCGCGACGGTGCGGGAGCAGGTCTACGCGATCGCCCGTGATCGCGTGAGCGGCGAGCCGGGCGATCACCTCGAGAAGGAGGAGTTTTGGAGCCGATTCAGAGCCTGTCTCGACACCATGCCGCCGCTGATGCGTCAGGCCATCGTCTTCCGCGAGGTCGACGCGATGGAAACGAAGGAGGTTTGCGAGCTTTTGGGCATCACCAAGGCCAACCTCTGGACGCTGGTCCACCGTGGCCGACTTCGGCTTCGCAAGGAGCTTTCGCCGGTTCTGACAGGTCGATCTTCCGAGGAGCAACCGTCGTAGGAGCCAAGTCTGTTGTTATGAGCGATCCCGCCATTCATGTTCCCGATACGGCCCCCGGCGCGACGGACCCTCCAGAGCGTGGCCGGATGATGCGGTCGTTGCACGCGATTTGGCTGATTCTGACGCTGCGTTGCGAGCGGGCGGACCTCATTCGCATACGGGCAAGTCACGGCGAGACCGACTGGACGGAACGGATGGCCGAACGCCTGCACCGCTTCATCTGCCACACCTGCCGCCGCAGCCAGCGACAGAGCGAGGCGGTGGACCTGGGACTTCGCAGCTTCGGCCAAAGGGAAATCCGTCACCGCGTCTGACTTGATCATCGTCTTCCTTCCCCACCGGAGCGGCGGGGCTTGCCCCGCAGTCGGACGTGCACCAACGTTGCTTGGAAGTCGACGACGTCGCACGCTTCAAGCCACCTTCAGAAGCAGGCATCACGATCGGCTTACCAGCTTCGAACCTGAGCCACGCTCAGCCGCACACCCATCCCCACGAAGCTCTTTCACTTCCGAGTTCCATCAGCGTTGTGGCGTCCAACCAGAGCCATGTGATAGGACGGGTGTCGCACGCAGGTCGTAGTCGCGCCGGTCGCAGAAGACAGCGTCGTCCAAGGCCGTCGCAGCCTACCACGTCGACCACGACCTACGTCGTCTTGTGTGAGATCGTCTCCGTCACGCGGTTTGCGTCGTCGACGAGGATGACCTTGCTCTCGTGGCCGTCGAGCTCTGTCGATTGGTAGTAGCAGAAGGCGAGCAAGATGACCTTGTTGCCGACGTTGGTCAGGCGGGCGGCAGCGCCTTTGACGCCGATCACGCCGCTGCCGCGTTCGCCTTCGATGACGTAGGTCTCGAACCGGTTGCCGTTCTCGCAGTCGGCAATGACGACGGCCTCATTGACGAGAATGCCCGACGCTTCGAGCAGCAGCGGATCGACCGCGACGCTGCCGGGGTAGTCGACCTGCGTCTGCGTAACGGTCGCGCGGTGAATCTTGGCCTTGAGAAGCTTGGTCAACATCCGTCCGGCAGTCTAGCCGGGGGAAACGTGCGTTCGTGTCGTTGGAGGAGCCAGGGGAATCGTTCGTGCCGCTGGCGGTAGGTTCGGCCGAGCAGTGCGGCGGCGAGATGACCGGCAAAGAGAGCCAGGAGCAGGACTGCGTAGGCCAGGCCGGTCATCGCCATCGCAGGTTGCGGTGTCCGCCAGAACCGGCTGACGCCGTCCATTGCCGCGAGCGATTCGATCAGCAGGAGGCCCGCAGCACCGTGCAGCAGCAGGGCCAGACCCGTCGCCAAGACCGTGTCGACGTAAGGCCGCCCGCCAGCTCGCATCATGCCGATCAGCCGGTGCGGCATCAGGTTCATCACGGTCGAACCCTCCGCCAGCGTCAGCAACACCGCCGGCAGTACCACCATGCCGACCATGCCCATCGGGACGCTCAACGCGGAGACGAACCCGCCCTGCAGGAGCAGCCACCCCGCGGGTCCGAGGCAGAGCCCCAACGCCATTGCCATCCGCCGAAACGGCCGCAGGACATCGTCGCCCCATTCGCCGTCCCGCAGCACCGCCGGCACGTCGTCCAGAAACTGCGGGCCCAGGTCGTCCACGACATTCGCGTAATGCCCCAGCAAGACAATCACGCAAAGCAGCACCGGCAGCACCAGCGGCACCGCTCCGTACGAGATGAAGAAGACCAGCAGGTGACTGCCGATCACAAGGCCCCACGCGGCGATGACGGTCAGCAGATTCTCCGGCCTCAGCAGCATTCGCAGGCAGGCCATCAACGCCGAGCCGTCGTCCGGCAGCGGGGCGTAACGCAGGATCGGCCGAGGTGCGACGCGGTGCACGTGACAAGTCTTGGCCGATTCACCCGCTGCGGCGACTCGGTTTTTCCGCCAAGATCGCGGTCATGCCAGTCATGCCTGACCTCGTCCAACACGACCGCGTCCGCGCCAGTCGGGAGAAGCCGTCGTTCAGCATTCCCAGCATCGCCGCGGGCGTCTTCGTGTTGCTGATGTTCTTCACCGACGGCTTCGACTTTCTGCTGGGCATTCTCGCGATCGTCTGCGGCATCGTCGGCGGCGTGCTGGCCCTGTCGCCGAGCGTCCGCGGCGGGATCGTGAGCATCCTGTCCATCGTCTTCGGCATCCTGGCGATCATCACGAGCATTCTGCAGCTCATCTTCTAAGAGCAGGCGGTCGTGTGTGTGGCTCTGCGTGCCGATAGGATGATGGGGCGACGCCTCTCGTCATGAACATCGTTTGCTTCGGACAAAGCGACTGGGGCGGCACGTGGGTGACCAAGCAGCAGTTGCTGTCGCGCCTCGTCAGTCGCGGCCATCGCGTGTTGTTCGTCAATCCGATTGCTCCGCCGTCGCCGCACGCTCCATCGAAGCCGTTCGTCGAAGAAGTCAGGCCGGGCTTGCACGTTCTGACCCTTCCGCCGCGCAGAACCGCAGCCGGGCGGATCGCGCAACGTCTCTACGGGCCTCTGACAAAGCGGCGCGTTCGTCAGGCGGCCGAGCGACTCGGTCTTTGGGCACCGGTTGTGCTCTGCCTCTGGCCCGACTCCAGGTGGCTCGTCGAGAGCATCGACCGGTCGGCCCTGATCTACTTCGCCGAAGACGACAACAGTGCCTTCGGCGGCATGGGAGACGGCTTTGCCCGACGCCAACAGGAAGAAGAGCGACGGCTTGTTGAGGAGGCCGACGTCGTCCTTGCGGTTTCGAAGACCCTGCTCGAGAAGTACCAAGCAATTCGCGCTGACCAGGGTCGGTGCTACCTGCAGGAAAACGGGGTGGCGTTGGGGGATTTTTCTGTGGCGTCCATGTCGCACGTCCCGCGGAACGTCGTCTTCGAGCGGATCGAGCGGGAGATGCCACACCTCGCTGGCACCGTCGGGTTCGCCGGACAGATCGACGAGCGGATGGATCAGAACCTCGTGTGCGAACTCGCCGAGCGTCGTCGCGACGTGGCGGTCGTTCTTGCCGGGCCTGTGAAGCAGGGCGTCGACGTTTCGAAGATGCTCGCGCAGCCCAACATCTACACCACCGGCCGACTTTGTTACGACGAGTTGGGCGGTGTCTACGGGCACCTCGACGTTGGCCTCGTGCCGTACGTCTTGAGCCCGTTGACGCGATCCTGTAACCCGCTGAAGGCTTACGAATACCTTGCGGCGGATCTGCCGACGGTGGCGACCTATCTGCCGGGACTCAACTCCGTAGGCGACGCGGCGGCGGTGTGCGAGACGAACGCCGACTTCCTGGATGCCGTCGACTTTGCACTAGAGCATCCGTCGGCCAAGCGGGAGGAACGGTCTGCCGTCGCCCGCAGCGCAAGCTGGCAACGCCGGACAGATCAACTCGAAGCTCGGCTGCAGGAGGCCGAGCATGTCGCCCGTGCCCGCCGTATCGAACGCAACTGCCCTGAGCCTCGGATTGACCGCCCCGGCCGGCAGGCGGTGCAGATCGAACCCCGACTCGACGGCAAGGATCGCAGCGTCCGCACCCTCGGCGGCAATTACGAAGCCGCACAGTTCAGCGGTCAACAGCTGCTCGTTTATCGCTCTACCCGCGTCCTGGGCCGGCTCTACTACCTCGCCCGCCGCGGCACCCGGTTGCTCAAGGGCGACACGCGACGTGTCGCTCGCATCCTCGTGGTCCGCAACGGCCAGCTCGGCGACACGGTCGTCTTCGGGCCGACGCTGCGCGTGCTGCGACGCCAGTACCCGGACGCGAAGATCATCGTCGCCATCGCCCGGGGCAACGGCATGCGGACGCTGCTCGAAGGCATGCCGGAGGTCGACGGCGTCATCGAGCTGGGCTTCTTCAACGACGGGAGAAAAGCCCGCTGGAAGGGCGCTCTTCGGCTGATGCTTCGCGGCTTCGACCTCGTCGTGGGCGGCGTCTGGTACTTCAACATGATCGAAGGCGTCTTCAGCGGCGCACCGCTCCGCCTGGGCCTGTACGACGGCCACCCGCTCCAGGCCTACGCCGACCGCGTCGTGCCGCTCGACCCGACGATGAGCGAGGCCGACAACAACACGCGGCTGGTCGAGACGGTCGCCGGTCCCGCGTCCGACGACGAACGGACGCCGCGACTCGCACTCGACGAGCCGGCCGTCGCCAAGGCCGCCGATGGCTTCATCGACGCCATCGGCCTGAGCGACTTCGACGGCCCGATCGTCGCGATGCACCCTGGCAGCAAAAGGCCGAGTCGACGATGGCCGGCTCGTGAGTTTGCCCGGCTGGCGGAGCGGCTGCTTCGCGAGCGGCCGAACCTGCGCGTCGTCTTCACGGGTGCCGGTGCGGACGAGAAGGACCTGCTCGCGGGCATCATCGAAAGCCTGCCGGACGACGTTCGCAGTCGCGGCATCAACGCCTTCCAAGCCGGCAGCCTGCTCGGGCTGATCGGCTTCTACGACCGCATCGACTGCCTCGTCTCGAACGACACGGGCGTCATGCACGTCGCCCGCGCCCGCGGCGTCCCGCTGGTAGCGGTGATCGGGCCGGAGAACGATCGCCGTTGGGGTCCGTACCCGCTGGGCCGAAGTTCCGCGACGGTCGTGCGGCAGGAGGTGCCCGGGACGCCGCACAACTTGCACGAGGACGAGTGGAATTTGTCGCTTTCGAGCATCTCCGCCGAGCGGGTGCTGCCGCACGTGCAGCGGACGCTGGACGAAACAACCTCGCCGACCACGACGGTGACCCGCGACGTCGAGCGGCACGGTTTCGAGCAGTTGGCGGCGCTGGGCCTGAAGTTGCCGCGGTTGGCGTGGATTCTACCGGAGCGGCCGTCGCTGCTTGGGCTGACAACGGCTACAGCGGGCGACCTCTCTAAGGCGATCATGACGGCGGTGCAGCAGCGGTATCCGCAGTTGGACGTGGTCGTGGTCATCGGTTCCGACACGCCGATGCCGGACATGCCGACTTCAGTGAAGGTGATTCGCGGCGAAGCGGCCGTCGGCTCGTCGAATGCGACGGATGCGACATGGTCGAAGATCCTCTCGGCAACGCGGGCGGAGGCGTTGACGGTGGTCTCGCCCGCGGATCGACTCGAGCCGGAGCACGCGAGTCATTTGGCGTCGGCGTACCTGCGTGGGCCGATCCGTCGCGTTGTTTCGGTCGACGGCCCGGTGCGGGAGTCGGATGCGGTGGCAGCCTGGAGCGGTTCGCGAGGCGAGGCGTTGTCGCAGCGGCTGCTCTTTTCGCGGGAGATGCTGATCGACCTGCTGGCCCATCCGCTACCGCTGCCACCGGAGGTGCCGGTGGAGGAAGCACCCGCTTTTGTCACCCGAGCGGCGTGAGCAAACCCTAGCCGATGGATTCGTAAGTCTTCTGGTAGCCACCGCACCGGCAGCCGCGGCGTGATCCCGATAAGCTGCTGGAGGCCTCAAGTCGTTGATCGATCTTGCCGACGCAGCTTTGCCCGCCGATTCCCTTGACCGCCGCCCTCGACCAGCCACGCCACGCGGAACAGCGTCACGTTCGGCTGACGCCGTCGAGCCGCTGGGCGTTGCCGCGGCTGGGCGAGCTTTGGCATTATCGCGAGCTCCTCGTCACGCTCGCCCGACGCGACCTCAAGCTGCGGTACAAGCAGACGGCCTTGGGCATGGTCTGGGTCGTCTTCCCGCCGCTCTTCGCCGCGGCAATCTTCACCTACATCCGCGGCTTCTTCGGCCTGCCGGCGGTCGATCAGGCGCCGGAAATTCTCTTTGTCCTGACCGGCTTCGTCGTCTTCACGCTCTTCCGCGAGATTTTCGACCGCTCCAGCGCGAGTCTGCTGGCCAACCAGCACCTCGTCGGCAAGATCTACTTCCCGCGTACGCTCCTGCCGCTGGCAACGACGCTGAGCGTCCTGTTCGACCACGCGATTCTCCTGCTGACAATCGCCGGCGCGTGGATCGTCTGCGGCGTCGTCTACGGCTCGGATCAGCCAGATGTCATCGTCCCGACGCCTGGCATGTCGCTGCTGTGGTGGCCGGTCATGACGCTCGTGGCCGTCCTCATGGCCGTCGGCAGCGGCATGATAATCGCGGCGTTATCGAGTCACTACCGCGACTTCAAGCACGTCGTGCCGGTCGTCCTGCAACTGCTCGTCTTCGCCTCGCCGGTCTTTTGGGACCTGCGACTTGCGTTCGAGCGGGACAATGGCTGGCTGATTCTGCTCAATCCGCTCAGCGGCCTCATTGCCGGGTACCGCTGGTCAATTCTCGGCATCGGGACCATGCACTGGCCCGCCTTCGCCTATTCGGCGGGCTATGCGATCCTCGTCTTCCTCGGCGGACTCTTCGCGTTTCGGCGTGTCGAAGGAAGGTTGGCCGATGTCATCTGATCTGGCCGTGCGATGCCAAGGCGTCGGCAAGGAGTACCGTATCGGTCGGACGACGGACGAGTCGCTCCGCGGGTTCGTCACGCGTCGGCTGCGCGACCCGCTCGGGTGGCGAAGCCGTCGCGAGACCTTCTGGGCGATCCGCGACATCGACTTCGAGGTCAAGCGTGGCGAAGTCGTCGGCCTCATCGGTCGCAACGGCGCCGGCAAGAGCACGATGCTCAAGCTGCTGAGCCGCATCACCGAGCCGACGCGTGGCACGATCGACCTGTGGGGCCGCGTCGGGTCGCTGCTGGAGGTCGGCACGGGCTTTCACCCGGAACTGACGGGGCGGGAGAACATCTTCCTCAACGGCTCGATCCTCGGCATGAGTCGCAGCGACATCAAGGGCAGGTTCGACGAGATCGTCGACTTCAGCGGCGTCGAGCGGTTTCTCGACACGCCCGTCAAGCGATACTCCAGCGGCATGTTCGTCCGCCTTGCCTTCAGCGTGGCGGCGCATTTGGAGCCGGAGGTGCTGGTGGTCGACGAGGTGCTGGCGGTGGGCGACGTGTTGTTCCAGAAGAAGTGCCTCGGCAAGATGAAGGATGCCGCCGGCGGGGGCCGGACGGTGCTCTTCGTCAGCCACCAGATCGCGGCGGTGCGGTCGCTGTGCAGCCGAGGGATTCTGCTCGAAGACGGACAGGTGGCGATGGACGGGCCGGTGGACGACGTGGCCCGCGCCTACGCCAAGTCGCACAGCACGGACGTGGCAGAAGCTGTCGTAACGCCCGCCGCACCTCCCACCGTCGGCGGACCCGTGGCGACCCAACTGCGACTGCTCGCCGACGACGCAACAACGACGGACGTCGAGGCGGGGCAGGACGTGTCGATCGAGGTCGACTTCAAGAGTAACCGGTCGATCCGCCCGTCGCTCGGCATCGTGGTCGCCACGGCAGAGGGGCAGACGGTGTTGCACAGCTCAAGCCGCTATGCACCGAATGAAGCTCTCACCCAGCCGCGGACGTGCGGAACGATCCGCTACGACCTGGGCCGCCTGCCGCTCACCGGCGGCGACTACATCCTCTCGATCTACCTCGGGGACGAGGAGCACGACACGCACCGAATGACGGATGTCATGCGGTTCTCGCTCGTTGAGAAGGACCTGCACGGGGCCGGCAAGCCGTACCCGCGGGACGAGTCGCTGCTTTGGTGGCCGTTCGAGGCGACGGTGACCGAAGGTGCTAGCAGGAGCCTGTCTTGAATTCGCCCGTCGTCAGCGTCGTCATTCCTGCCTACGGGCACGCGACCCTTATCGGGCGAACGATCCGGTCGGTCCTCGGCCAGGTCGATCCTCCGGAGCTGGAGATCGTCGTGGTCGACGACGGGTCGCCCGATGACACGGCCGAGGCGGTGAAGCCGTTCGCCGATCGGATCGTCTACCACCGACAAGCCAACGCCGGTCAGGCGGCGGCGAGGAACAAGGGCATCGAGCTAGCCCGTGGCGAGTTCGTGCAACTGCTCGATGACGACGACCTGCTCGCTTCTGGCAAGATCCGCCGCCACGTCGACCTGCTCCGCGAGCAGCCGGAGGCGGTGCTGGTTTATGGCGAAGACGACCACATCGGCCCGGACGACAGGTCGATCGAGATGGTTCCGCGGCCCAACTACCCGCGGCCCAGCGGCGACTGCCATCGCGATTTCCTCGTCGGCTGCTTCATCGCCACACCCGGCCAGACCCTCATTCGTCGCTCTGCCCTCAACGCGGTCGGCCCGTTCGACACGACCATTTGGGGCAGCGATGACTGGGAGCTTTACATCCGCCTCTCGAAGCTCGGGCCGTTCATCCACGACCCGCTTGTCTCGCTCCACTACCGCGTTCACCCCGGCAATTCCAGCGGCAACGTGTTGCGGCACGTCAAGGCTCACCAGCTCGCTTTCGCCAAGCATCCGGTCGACGATCCCGAGCTCGTGCAGCGTCGGCGGCAGTCGGCGATCGACTACTTTCTGCCGAATCTCATGCGGCTGAGCCACCGGGCACGCCTCGACGGCGACTTGGCAACGAGTCTCGACGCTCAGACCATGGCAGCACGACTGCAGCCGTCGATCCGCTGGAGACGCGAGTGGTGGCAGCCTTATCTGCTCAACCGACTCGGCCGGGCCCCTCGCCAGGTTCGCGAAGACCCACAGGCCGATTGAGCAATTCGCTGGCGACGAGGGCGGAGACGAAACTGTCGCGATTCTTGAAGATCTTGCGGACGCTATCGGCCGTTTCGGAGCCTGACCTGCGACGTCTGCCGCCGATCTCGCCGCCGAGTCCCTCGCCGATGCCTTCGCCGACGATGCTCCCTTCGGTGATGACGGTTGGCGTTCGAGCCGGCTGGGATTGACCGACTCGCTGCGTCTGGCGGACCGGCTGCGTCTGACGGACCGTCTGTGGCACTCGAGCGGGAAGCGGCTTCGGCAGATCACCGAGGACTTCCGGCGGCAGACCTTGCTGGGCGAGCATCTCTTCCATCCGACGCCGACGCTCCGCCGGGCTCGGCTTCTCCGACCTAGCCCGTCGCTGCTCCTGGCGGCGGCGAATCTTCTCGTCCAGATCCGTCGGCCCGCCGGTGCCCCGCGTCTTCTGCTTTTGCTTCGCGTCGTTGATTTGTCCGAAGATCCAACCCACGATGCCGATGATGATCACCAGCGCCGTAAAAATCCGGCCGATGTCGACATCGGCGAGCGGGAGAGACTGGAGCATGGAGTGCGTCAAGCTCTAGTTCCGCGGGTTGTCATCACGATCGGCGACCGACTTGCGCATTTCGGTATCGGCCTGGACGTTCTGCATCTTGTAGTAGTCCATGATCCCCAGGTTGCCGCTGCGGAAGGCCTCGGCCATCGCCCGCGGCACCTCCGCCTCGGCGAGGACCACCAGAGCCCGGTTCTTGGCGACCTCGGCAATGTTCTCCTGCTCCTGCGCGACGGCCATCGCACGCCGCTGCTCGGCCTGCGCCTGGGCGACCTTCTTGTCCGCCTCGGCCTGCTCGGTCTGGAGCGTCGCGCCGATGTTCGTGCCGACCGACACGTCGGCGATGTCGATCGACAGGATCTCGAAGGCGGTGTTCGCGTCGAGGCCCTTGCTCAAGACGCTCTTGGAGATGACATCCGGGTTCTTGAGCACCGCCCGGTGGTCATCGGCCGAGCCGATGGAGGAGACGATGCCCTCGCCGACGCGGGCGACGATGGTCTCTTCCGTCGCACCACCGACGAGGCGGCGAATGTTCGTTCGCACCGTGACGCGAGCCTTGACCTTGAGCTGAATGCCGTCGGCGGCGACGGCGTCGAGGGTTTGCGTGCCCATTTCCCGGCTCGGCACGTCGATGACCTTCGGGTCGACGCTCGTCTGGATGGCGGCGAGCACGTCGCGGCCGGCGAGGTCGATGGCGGTCGCGGTGTCCCACGGCAGCTCGATGTTCGCCTTGTCGGCGGCGATCATGGAGTGGATGACGCGAAGCAAGTCGCCACCGGCGAGGATGTGCGTCTCCATCTGGCTCTGCGAAATCTCAAGGCCAGCCCGTGTCGCCTGAATGCGGGCGTTGACGATCGTTGCCGGGTTGATCTTCCGAAGCTGGACGCCGATCAGGTCGAAGATGCCGACGCGGACGTTGGAGAAGAACGCGCGGATCCACAAGCCGATGAACTGGCTGACGATGGCCAGGAAGATCAGCAGGCCGAGGGCGACGACGGCGACGACCGCCCAGATGACGTAGGTGCCGATTTCGGCCAGTGGAAGCAAGGGCATTGAAGGGAGCATAGAGATGGATCAGACAACAGGATCAATCGGCCGAACGGTGGCGACACCGTCGTTGAAGTGGATGACGCGGATCGGATGATCCGGCGGAAGATCACCGAGCTCGCTCTTGGCTTGAATGACGGTGCCGACGCCGCTGATCTCGAATTCGGCTTCGCCCATCGGACGCAGGGCCGACAGCGTTCGGCCGGTCGAGCCGACACGGACGACGTCTTTGGGCAGCCGGCCTAGAGCGTCTTCATCGCGAAGAAGGAGTTTCTTGCCGACGGGCGTCTTTCGCCACGCTTTAATCATGCCGCTGACAACGAAGGGCGAAGCGACCGTGACGCCGAACAGCGTGGCCAGGCCGAGCCAGCGGTTGATGGTGAAGCAGACGAAGACGGCGGTCAACAGCATGCCAACGCCAACGACGCTCATGATCCCGCCACTCGGGATGAACAGGTCGCCGAACAGCAGCACGACTGCCCCGACGACGAGCAGGGCGATGAGCAGCAGCGGGTCCATCAGGCGTCCACCTTCCTGCCCATGGGCCGCACGACGACGCGACTGCCGCGGACCTCAACGACGTTGAGCTCGGTGCCGGTGCCGACAAAGCCACGATCGCTGACGACGTCGATGGTAGTCGTATCGCCGGGAGCTTCGGTGATGGCGAAGCGGGCCATACCGCCGGGGCGAAGGTCGCTGGCGGCGATGCCGGTCGAGCCGACGAGCGGCCAATTGGCTTGTCGGGCGACTTCTTCAGGCGTCGGCGGCTCGTCCTGCAACAAGAGCTTGTTCGCGTACGGCAGCGTCGGCAGAAATCGCGCCAGCCACGCCCACAACAGCAGGCTCACCACGGCCGCACCCAGCGACGCGAGCAACCCGCGTCCGAACCGATTCCAATCGACGCCGAAGCCCGCAGGCAACTCCGGCAGGCTCGGAATGAAGATCGGTCCCACAAAGCTCAGTGCCAGACCGGCGACGACGCTGGTTAATCCCAGAAACCCGAAGACCCCGAAGCCCGGCAGGAGAAACACCTCCACCGCCAACAGGCCGATGCCGACGAGGACGAGCCCAATCTCCCACCACTCGGCGAATCCCGTCAGCATCGGCACGCCGAAGATGACGGTCAGCAGCACCACCGCCAGCACCTCCGGGACGCCGGTGCCGGGGGCTTGGAAGGAGGCGTAGACGCTTAGGAACAGGACCGTCATCAGCAGGCCACGGACCGTGAAGCTGCTGAGAAAGCCGATGACCCGCTCGCCGCCGGACGGCTGGAGCGTGGCGGTGACGGTGTAGCCGAGGCTCGCTGCGAAGTCGTCCGCGGTCGCAAACGTGCCGACGCTCAGGCCGATCTTCGCCGCCACCTCGTCGCTCAAGGTCAGCAGCGAGGCTTCATCATCGAGCGGCACCGGCACGTCCGGCACGTCGACGTAGCCGCCGCCTTCCGCGGTCAGTTCCTCGTACGCCTCCGTCTCCACGAAGCGGATCTCACCGCCATCAGCCGGCTGGATTGCATAGACGACAGCTTCTGTCCGAACGAACGAGCGAGCCAGCAGCGGGTCGTAGCCGTTGCGGCGAGCGGAGTCATCGAAGTCAGCCAGCACCGGCGACTCCGCCTTGGCCCGCTCGGTGTCACCCATGTCGCCCTGGCCCATGGCAATGACGCCCGAGTCGCCGATCTGGCTCGCCGGCTCCATAGCGATCGACTCCGCCGCCAGCGAAATCATCGAGCCGGCACTGATCGCCTTCTCATCGACGTAGGCGTAGATGGGGATGTCGCTCTGCTTGATGAAGCGACTGATCTCAAGGCCCGCCGTCACCAGGCCGCCGTAGGTATCGATCTGCAGGATCACGGCGTCGGCTCCGAGGTCGCGGGCCTGATCGACACGCCGCTTGAAGCTGTCGCGCATGAAGTTGTCGACCATGCCGTCGGCGACGATGACGACGGCCTCGCCACGTTCAGCCGGCTGCGTCGTTTGCGCAGAGGCGACGCCTGCGAGGGCGAAGAGCGTCAGGATAATGCTGGTCAGGACCGTCCTCATCCGCCGCACTCTATTCGGGAAGTGGTCGGTTGTTGCACGTCGCACGTTCTTTGAAACGTACCACGATGCAAGGCAGGATGAAATGCCCGTAGGTCGTGCTTCAGCACGACGGTGGTAGGTCGCGTAGCGCGCGGCCGTCGTGCTGAAGCACGACCTACAAGTCGTATTCCTTGATCTTCCGATACAGCGTCCGCTCGCCGATCTTGAGGATCTTGGCGGCTTGTTCGCGGTTACCGCCGGTGAGCTTGAGCGTGTTGCGGATCAGCTCGACCTCCGCCTGTTCGATGCTGATGCCGACGAGGCCGTCGAGGCCGCCGACGCCGGTGGCGGGGTCGGCGGTGCCGGACGTCATCTCCGGCGGCAGGTCCTTAGCAGTGATCGTCTCGCCGACCGTCATGACGACGAGGTTGTCGACCGTGCTCTTGAGCTGACGCACGTTGCCCGGCCAAGGGGCGGCCATGAAGGCTTGCTGCACCTCGGGGGCAATCTTGTCGATCTCCTTGTCATACTGATCCGCCGCCCGTCGCACGAAGAAGTGCATCAAGAGCGGAATGTCGTCCCGCCGCTCGCGAAGGGCCGGCAGGCGGAGCGTGACGCCCTTGATGCGGAAGTAGAGGTCCTCGCGAAACTCCTTGTCGGCGACCATCTGCTCGATGTCGCGATTGGTCGCGCTGACGATGCGGACGTCGACCTGTCGAGGCTCGTTGTCGCCGAGGCGGATGACTTCGCCGTTCTCCAGGACCCGAAGCAGCTTGGCCTGCATGCTCGCGGGCATGTCGCCGATCTCGTCAAGGAAGAGCGTGCCGCCGTCGGCGTGTTCGAACCGCCCGGCCCGGTCGGACTGGGCGCCGGTGAAGGCACCCTTGACGTGGCCGAAGAGCTCGTCTTCGAGGATCGACTCGCTGAGCCCCGCGCAGTTGAGCGTGACGAGGCGTTGCTTGCGGCGGTCGGAGTGATTGTGGATGGCCTTGGCGACGAGCTCCTTGCCGGTGCCGCTTTCGCCGAGAATGAGGACGGGAATCTGGCTGCGGGCAATCTGTTTGGCCGTGTCGATGACCCGCTTCATCGCCTGGCTGTTGCCGACAATGCCCTCGAAGCCACCTTCGTCGATCGTGACTTCGGCGATCTCGGTTTCGAGGTCCTTGTTCCGCCGCCGCAGCCGCGACTTCTCGGCAGCCCGTCCAACCTGGGCGCGGAAGTCGTCAAGATCGAGCGGCTTGGTGATGTAGTCGTAGACGCCCTCGCGCAACGCCTCCTTGCTCGTTGGCACGTCGTTCACCGCCGTCACCAGAATCACCGGCGGCGGCTCATCGAGGTCCTTGGCATGCTTGAGGACTTCGAGCCCGTCGCGGTCGCCGTCCATCCGCAGGTCGGTGACGATGACGTCGTACCGCTTGCGTTTCATGTACCGCTTGGCGTCGTCGAGCGAGTGGCCCTGATCGCAGTCGCACTTTTGCCGCTCCAGGGCCTCGCACATGACGTCGGCGTGATCGACTTCGTCGTCGATCACGAGCACCCGCGTTGGCCGTTCATCCTTGTCTGCCACTGTGGCACCGTAGGACCGCCCGCCCGAATGCTGCGGGCGGCACTACCGGCCGACGAGCTTCTTGAGGCTCGTCCAGGTTGCTTCCCGCTGGACCTTGGCGATCGACTCGAGCAGCGGAATCTCCTTCGGGCAGACCTGCACGCAGTTGCCGGCCTTGGAGCAGTTGCCGACGCCGTCCTCGCCCATCATGACCTCCATGCGGTCGGCCTTGAGCGACTTGCCGGTGTCGTGCTCATTGAAGAGCCGCACCTGGCTGATGACGGCCGCCCCGACAAAGCCGTTGACGGGCGTGTATTGCGGGCAGGCTTCAAGGCACGAGCCGCACGAAATGCACCGCGACAGCGGGTAGCGTTCTTCCTGCTTCGTCTGGCTCTCGGTCGGGCCCGGGCCCAGGTCGTAGGTGCCGTCGATCGGGACCCAGGCCTTGACGCGTTTGAGGTCGTTGAAGAGCCGCGAGCGGTCGACGTAGAGGTCGCGGACGAGCGGGAACTTCGTCATCGGCTCGAGGTTGATCGCCTCGCCTGCCGTCCCGACCTTGTCGACGAGCGTGCTGCACGCCTGCCGGACCCGGCCGTTGACGCGCATGGTGCAGGCACCGCAGACTTCTTCGAGGCAGCCGCTGTCCCAGACAGGGCTCGTGACACGGCGGCCGTCGACAGTCGTCGGATTGGCGGCGATCCACTGCAGGCACGAAATGATATTCATGTTCGGCCTCTTGGGAACGTCAAAGTCGTCCCAGCGGGCTTCGGCATCAGGGCCATCCTGGCGACGCACGCGGATGCGGATCGTCTCTTTGGGTTTTCCGGTAGCGGGCTGCTCCGTCGCGGCGGTCACGTTCGGGTTCATGTCACCTCATTATAAGGAGTCGCGGGCCTCGGAGTTCGATCCGGGCCCGCGTCGTCACGCTTTCTGAAATATCTGATGCGACATCCTGCTCGACCTATCGGCCCGCGACTTCATCCGCTGGCGAGGCGAGCTCTTCGAGCTCTTCGTACGCCTCGGAATCGTCCTCGTCCGGCGTGTGCGGATTGAGCCCGCCGGTCGGGCTGCTGAGCAGGGCGACCGTCTCGTCGCGCGACGGGTCCCGGCGGACGTCGACGAGATAGCGGTCGGTGAAGTAGTTGATGCCGTCACGCACGCTGCCGAGGGCTTCGCCGGCGACGACGGTGAACTGCTCTTCGTGCCACTTGCCCTGCTGGAACCGGAAGACGCTGAAGCGGGCATTCTGAAGACGGCCCTCGATCTCGGCACCGGCATTGCGCATGAACCAGCGGGTGACTCGCTCGACCTCGATCGGCTCGCTCCAGGATTCCTCCCACGTCTCATCACGGGCCACTTGCAGAGACAACTGCTCTTCCAACGCCGGCTCGTCGGCGACGTTGGTGGTATCGAAGAGCGGGTTGCGAAGGCTGTAGACGACGTTGTACCGGTACGTCTCGCCCGGCTCCGCTGTCTCGTCAAAGGCCCAGCCGGTGAGGTCGCCGGTGGATTGGGCAGGATTAAAGACGGGCGGCGTCACCCCGCCTTCAAAAGCGATTTCGGGGGCCTGATTCCGACCACTCGGGGCCCCAGGTCGGCTGCCTTGGCCGGGAGGTCCGCCATACGGGTTTCCGCCATACGGGTTTCCACCGTAGGGATCTTCTCCATACGGATCACCGCCGTAGGGATTGCCGCCGTACGGGTTGCCGGGGCCCTGTCCACCCTGTCCACCGCCACGGCCTCCACGGTTGCCGTTGGGGTTGCGGTTGCCACGCGGACGCGGGTTGACCTGCTCTTCGGGCTGCTCGGGTTCGACTTCCGGCTGCTCGCCGGCGGCGGCGACTTCGACACGCTCGCCTGCGATCAGCGGGTAGAATGGCGGCAGGGCGATCAACGCCGGGTCTGCCTGCACGAATTCCAGGTAATCCCGCTTCGTCTCGCGATCGGCTGAGCCCTCGGGAAGCGTCGGCCAGTCACGGTTGCGGAGCGACCCGATAGGTGTCGTCTCGCCGAACTCGCCGTTCTCCATGAGCCGCTGGCGAACGAGCTGGACGTCGAGCAGCGTCGTCTGCTGGACGCGACTCGGCAACGCAGCCTGGTTGAAACGGGTTCGAAGCTCTTCCATCGGAATTGCCCACGTCACGACGACGCCGACGAGATCCTCGGGCTCAGCCGTCGTGCTGCCGGGCTCGACGGGCACGTCGTAGTAGCCTTTCCAATCGTTGACGACGTCGATCCTTGCGGCTGGCGGCGTCGGGAGTTGGGCGACCTTGAGCACTTCCTGCGACGCGTCGATCCGCTCGAAGGTCGGCTGCGGACTGGGCCGGATGACTCGCGCCACCGCCGAGCCGACGCCGTCCGGCAGCGGGCGGGGCGGCTGCTGGTCGAGAACGACCTGCACGTCCTCCTCGGTCACTTCCGTATAGACGTTGGGCCGCTGATACGCCCGCTCGAGCTGCTTGCCACTTGTCTCGTATACGACTGCGTCGACGTCACCGGGTCCCACTTCGCGACCACCAACCTCCGCATTGACCTCGGGGTTGATGACGTACGTGAAGACGACCCACAGCAGCACGAGGCCCGCGATGCCGAGCGCGACGAACTGGATGTAGTTCTCGAAGAAGACTTTGGCCTTGGCGAGGTACTTGTCCATGGTGAAGTCGGGTCAGGCGTCAATCGGAGGCAAAAGGCAGTCAGAAAGGAGCAGCATCGGACATTCAACCGCCCGCCAGGGCGAGGCGAATGCCCTCGGGCATGAGCGGGACCGTCCACTCGCGAAGGAACAGCATCTCGCCTGTGACAGTCACTTCGACCATCGGCTCGCTGCCGAACACGTAGCCTTCCTGAAGCGCAACGACCGGATCGAGTGAAACGATCTCCTCGACGTTGAAGATCGTGACGAACGCGTCCTGCTGGAGATCCTGTAGCACCTGCGGCAGAGCCGCGGCTTCGACACGCATCGTCAAGTCGAATTCCGCCGCGTCGAAGAACGGCGTGTGCTGAGGCCGACCTGCGAGTGATCGGCTGTAGTCGCTCTCGATGCTGGTGCTGGCGTCGACGGGGACTTCAGTCAAAGCACCTTCTTCGACCTCTTCGGTCACCTCGTCGCGGTTGCTCCTTGGGCCTCTGGGACCACGCGGGTCATCCGATGGTGGCGGTGTTGGAGCGGCGTTGGGAACGGGCGGGGCGAAGTTGCCGGGATCGAAGGGATCGCCGCCGTACGGGTCGCCGCCGCCGTAGGGACCGGCACCGGGATACCCGCCGCGGCCGCCGCCGCCGAATCCGCCACCCGTTGGAGGCGTCGGAACGCTTCCGCCAGTGCCCACGACTGCGCCGCCGGGAAATTCCTGCGCGATGTCGAGTGAAACGACCTGCTTCACCGGGGCCTCGACCACATTGGCCTTCTCGGGTGGCAGAGTCTGAATCGCTCTCCGATTGATGTCCGCCAGCGTGAACAAGATCTGCTCGCGAACCCACAGGTGCATCTGGGCCTCGAAGATGCCCTCCGCGTCCACATCCGCTTGGTCGCTTGCCGCCTCGTGAAGCGTCAACACCTCGGGCGAGAGATAGATCAGATGGTCTGCCGCCCGGTTGTACTTGAGGCCCCGCTCGAGGCTGGCAAGACCTTCCTGAATCTCCTCTTCGACCTTTTCCGGCTCGAGGTAGTCGCCGCTGCCGTCTCGGCTGGCGGTGGCTTCAATCGATGCTTGCAGCCGCTCCTTGGCCGCAGTCACGCTCTCCGCCGTCGGCGGCCGTGTCGCTGCGACCCGGCCCGGCAGCGAGTCCGCCGGATAGCTGCCGGTTTCGTCGTTGAACAGGTCTTCACCTTGGTTGCTCTGAGCGTGGTAGGCGCGATAAGAGCGGACCCACAAGTTCCGCTGCGACCGATTCGACTCGCCGGACATCGGCCAGTCCTCCAACGCGGCCTCGTAGCTGTTGGACCGCAGCGGCACGAGGCGGTTCTGCTCGACCGTCTCGCTCAGCAGTCGACCCGCGCCACTCTTGACGAGCCCGATGACCTCCTTGCCCGCTTCAATGGTGGCAGGTGTCGGGAAGCCGTCGAGCGAGGCGTTAACCGCACTGGGCCCGAGCGTGATGTCCGAGCGTGGCTGGGTGCGGAGCGAATCGAGCTCCTGCTGAACGCCGGCACGGGTGGCCACTTCTTCTTGAAGCTCATCGAACGCCCCGTCGATGTAGAACAGCACGAAGCCGATCGAAAGGAACATCACCACCACCGCAATGATGCTGACCGCGTTCTTCTTCGCGAGCTCGAGGACGTGCTTCCAATCGATTTTCATGACAGCGGGGACGGCGAAGACAGGGAAACAAGATCAGGTACAGCAGCGAGTCGGCTAATCGGCGTCGGCGAGTGGTTCAGACAACTCATCAACGTCGGATGGTGCCTCGGGATTAGCAAAGGCGGGAGGATCGAGCTGGATTGCCAGGAGCACCTCGAAGACCGTGTCCTTGGCCCGAGACTCCTCGGTGATCGGATCGACCAGTCCGGAAGAGTTGGCATCAGCCGGCCCGCTGCGTGAATTTCGGTTCCGCCGCGGATCGTTGTTGAATCGCGGATCGCCAAAGGGCTCGTCGCCGCGGTCGCCGAAGCCACCGCGTGAGGGCCGACGGCCTCTTTGCGGCGTCGTGGGGGAACCTGATGTGGTATCGACTTCTTCAGGCGTGACCAGAGCCTGCCGGGCGGCTTCGCGGGCTTCGAGCAGATTAACCACGGACGCCGATTCCTCGAGTGGATTCTCCGCACTCATGCCGGCGAGAACCACCTGGTATGAAAGCTTCGGCCGATCCGCATCCGGGGCGATCTTGAGCAGCCGCTCCGTGAGGTCGAGGTCCCGGAACTGCTCGCGATCCCCGCCGAAGACGTCGTAGATCGACGGGTTGCCGGTCATCGTCAACGGCGTCAGCAGCCGCAGGCGGACGACGAACCCGCGACGAATCTCGCCACCGGCAACCGGAACGACACCGGCCTGTACATCGCTCGCGACGCGGGCGGACGTTCGGCCCGCGAGGAGAGCTTCGGCATTCGAGTAGAACGTGCTCGGATCGTCGATGATTCGGCCGAGATTGTCGGTGTACTCGCTCTCGAAGTCGAGAAATTCAACGTACGCCCGCTGATCCCGCGGTGTGGCTTCGAGCGCAGCCTTGTCGGCATCGTCGAAGATCTCCGGATCACCCAATTGACCGGCCAAAGCTTGAGCCACATCACCTTTGGGTCCCGGCAAGGCGGCGAAGAGGTCGGCCAGGATGCCGGGCCAGTACTGAGCGCCGTGCGTCAACTCGCCGACGTTGCGGACCGTCTGAAGCTCCTCGCCACCGGCGGAGGCGACTTCGGTCTGCCACTCGCTGCTGAGGCGGGTGGCTTCGGCCTTGACCTGGCTGATTTGCCGCTGAGCGTTGTCACCTTGGGCCAGGAGACCCTCGTTGATGAGCAGAGACCCAAGTGCCAGCAACGCGGCGGCACCGACCATGGCACCGCTGGCGACGAAGTACTTGGTCTTGTCCCGCCAAAGCTTGTCCTGGCGGATGTGCGTCGGCAGGAGGCTGCTGGTGACGTTGGCCTCGCCCAACGCCTGAAGGGCCAAGCCGTAGGCGGCGGTGCCGCTAAGGGTGTTTTCTGAAAGAGCCGCGGCCGCTTCGGAATCGTCGGGGCCGGGGACGTTGAACCGCTGGGGCTTCTCGACGGGCATCTGCAGATTCTTCTGCAGGTAGCCCGAGAGGCCATTGAGCTTGAAACCGCCGCCGAGGCAGATGATCTTGCGGACCTTCGTCTCGCGGTGGCTCGACTGGTAGAACCCCAACGACTTCTGCACCTCGCCCACCAGCTCGCCGAAGACGGGCCGCATCGCCTGGTAAATTTGCTTGGCGTACTTGCTGGCTTTGGCCCCGCGCTTCATCTCCTCGGCCTTGGCGAAGTCGACCTTAAACGCCTTGGCGAGCGCTTCGGTGAAGGCGTTGCCGCCGACGTCGAGCGACCGCATCCAGATGTCGTCGTTCGACGCGACGATCATGTCGGTGCTCTCGGCACCGAGGTCGAGAATGACCGCGTGGCCCTTCTCCAGCCGGGCATCGGCCCGCACCGCGTTGTAAACCGCCAGCGGCGACGTCTGGACGGCCAAAACGTCCAGGTTCTGATCGACGAATTGCTGAACGTGCTCGTTCACCAGCTCCTTGCGCATCGCGAAGATGCCGACCTCGATCTCGGGATCGTCGTCGCGTTCGAAGAGCTGGTAGCTCCACTCGACGTCGTCGAGCGGGAAGGGAATCTGCTGGACGGCTTCGAAGCGGACGATCTCCGGCAGTTTCTTAGGCTCGACGGGCGGGAGCTTGACGAAGCGGGCGAACGACTGCTGGCCGCTAACGCTCACGGCGACGGCGGCCTTCTTCGTATCGTGCCGGCCGGCGAAGCGGGCGAGTGACGTTTGCACGAGCGAGTCGCGATCGTCGCCGGCCTCACTCAAGATGGTGTCGTGTTCGATGGCGGCGAAATCCGTCATCTTGACTCCCTCGGCCGTCCGCTGGAGCTTGACGGCCTTGAGGGCGCGGTTGCCGATGTCGATGCCCCAGGCGATGCTGGCCATGGAAGTCTCCGGGTCGTGAACGAGGTTGATAGGCAGCCTGCGGCAGGGCGACCGAGGGGCACAAGGACGTGCCGGGCGGGGCGGTCGACTGGGTCCGCGGCAGGCGGACGAGCTGGTCACCAGGACCAGGTCGCGACGCGGATGCTACCCGAGGGCTGCCGCGTCATCAACCAAGAGGCATGCGCCGGGTCAACGGTCGTTGCACAGGTGTCGCTGACGCGGTGCTTGCTGGCACCTCACCGCCGCATACCAGCTCGCCCTGGCAACATTCGCCTCAATGCCGGCTGAGGGCACGGGACGGGGCGTCTCGTGCCGATCCGCGACCTTCAGCATCGCCTGCGTCACGTTCCGTGGCAGACGGCTGGACGCCTCGATGATTGAACCTTCGCCGGCACCTTCTCGGACGTCGGGCGAGGCTGTCGCGGCGATCGGCAGGCCGTGAAGGGCGGCAAGGCGAATGGGCCGGACGTCGCACGGGCCCTTGGGCGTGAACAGGGCCGCGTCACAGCGGGCGGCGGCTCGGTCGCTCGGCAGGTCGTGCCACGGCTCGATGAGGTCCGGCATGCCAAGCTGATCCGCGAACCGTCGGGCCTGGCGAAGCCGGAAGGCGTCGCCGGTCGGCAGGACGAGGCGATGCGTCTTGCCGCGACGCCGCATAAGCACGTACATCAACACACCCGCCCAAACCGCCAGCGACAAGTCAGCGTGCGGGCCCGCATCGTCCGCCAGCAGCCACCGGAAGACACCGTCCTCTGGTCTCTCGTCCTCCTGAAGCACGACCGGCTCCGGCACTTCAATGCCGTTCATCGCCGCGGCTTGTTGCGCGGAATGACAGAGCGGCAATGCCCGACCTGATCGCACGCGAACGTGAGGCTCGGGCCGGTAGAAGACGTCCTCAACGCCTGCGGCTTCGGCAACCTGCCGACTCCGCTCCGACCACGCCATCACCGCCGCCGGCCGCCGTCGCCGAAGCTCGTGCACCGTCCGCCAGCGGACAATGCCGCTCGACAAGTCCCGCGTCATCGCCCGCTTCGCCACCTGCCGCTGCAGCCGCGACGGCGGGGTCGCGGTGTCGGTCAGGTGGAGAATGGACCCATCGTCGCGAGTCAAGGCATCAACGTAGGACCGAATGTGGCCGGTCCTACTTGAGCAGCGCCGTCTCGTAGGCCTCGCCTTCGCCGTTGCCGTCGGTGTACGGCCCGTCGGTGAGGCCGTCGACGAACTGGCGGATTCGCTTGTCGTCTGTGGTCTTGAACCAGTCCCGCGTGCCGTCGGCGACGAATTTGCCTTTGTCGAGCAGCACCATCCGATCAGCGATCCGGAAGGCCGAATCCATCTCGTGCGTCACGACGACGCTCGTCACGCCCAGCAGCTTGTTGAGGTCACAGATGAGCTGGTCGACCTGAGCACTGGTGATCGGGTCGAGGCCGGCCGACGGCTCGTCATAGAAGAGGATCTGCGGATCGAGCGCCAGGGCCCGCGCCAGGCCGGCTCGCTTTCTCATGCCGCCGGAAATCTCGCCCGGCTTCCGATCGGCGGCTTCGCGAATGCTGACCTGCTCGAGCTTCATCGTGACGCTGATGTCGATCGTCTCCTGATCCAGATCCGCGTGCAGCCGCATCGGCAGGGCCACGTTCTCAGCCACCGTCATCGAATTGAACAACGCACCTGACTGGAACAAGACGCCGATCGACTTCCGGTAAATTTCGAGCTGTTTGTCGCTCATGGCGCACAGGTTCATCGGCTTCTCGAGCCGGTCCGGCACGTTGACGATGATCCGCCCGCCGGTTGTTTCAACAGCGCCAGTCATGGTCCGCAGCAGCGTGCTTTTGCCACTGCCCGAGCCGCCGAGAATGACCAGCACTTCGCCCCGCTGCACTTCCAAGTCGATCGCATCGAGCACGACGTTGTCGCCGTATTGCTTCGTGACGTTCTCGACGCGGATGATGACGTCGTCGGACATTTCATCATCCACCAGGCCGCAGCGTTTGTTGGTAAAGAAGCCCATGATCAGAGTCCGACCGCAAAGAAGATCCAGGTGAAGCCCAGGTCCACGACCGCCAACGCCACGATCGTCAGGACGACGGTGCGTGTCGTCGCCTCGCCGACGCCTTGGGCTCCGCCGCGGACGCTCAGGCCGAGCCAGCACGCCAGGCCGCTGATGATCGTGCCGAAGACGAACGCTTTGAACAGGCCGGTGAAGAAGTCGCGCATCGTGATCGCGTCGAGCGTCCGCGAGATGTAGCTCTCGATCGACAGGTCCTGGATGCCGACCGTCACCACGAGCCCGCCGAGGCAGCCGACGATGTTGGCGACGACGGCGAGGCAGACCGTCATGATGGCCGTGGCCACAATGCGTGGCACGACGAGGAACTGCACCGGGTCGATCGCGTGCGTCTCCATGGCCTCGATCTCCTCGCTGACCGTCATCGTGCCGATCTCCGCCGCGATGCTCGCTCCGGCGAAGCCCGTCAGGACGATCGCTCCGACGAGCGGCCCGAGCTCGCGAAACATAGCGATCGCGATGATGTTGGCAACTTCATCCTGAGCCCCGTAAGCGGTCAGGATCGGCACGATTTGCAGCGACAGGATGGCGCCGATGGCGAAGACCACGAGCGACACGACCGGAATCGCCTGCACGCCGACGCGGACCATCTGGTACGTTAAGTTCTGCCACGCCAGCGTCTTGCCGCGGGAGGCGAAGAAATTGATCGGAATCAGCCCGACCGCCCGGGCGACGAGCAGACTGACGCCGCCCGTGGCCTTGGCTGTTCCTAGGCCTGCGTTGCCGAGGTTCTCGACGGGTTTGGCGACGAGGCCGGTGACCTTGTCGAAGAGGGCATGCTCGTTGGGGTCGTCGTCCGTGTCGGGCACGACTGACGGTAGCGGCTTCAGAAACCCGAAAAGGGGAAACGCGGTTGACAAAGCCCGTTCAGGACCGGACGCTATTGCCAGTGACCGCCTTGGCCGATCCAACCTGGACCGACCGCGCCCGCCGAGTTCTCGCGGGCAGCGTCATTCTCCTGGTCGTCGTCGTTATCGCCGCTTAGCCGGCGACGGGGTTGTGACCACGACCCGCCCGCCGCCGGCACAACCCTTCGCCCGCCGCACCCCGGCCGGGCTTCGTTCGTAGATCCCCGTCCAGCCTTTCCGCTCGTCATGCACGCCACCGCCCCTCAAAACGCCGCCCCTGCCAAGCCCCGTACCTCCTTCAAAGGACGCACCGGTGCCCAGATTCTGTGCGACATGCTCGTCGAGCAGCACGAGGTCGACACCATGTTCGGCTACCCCGGCGGCGCGATCCTGCCCGTCTTCGACGCTCTCTACGAAACGCCCGCCAACTTCATCCTCAACCGACACGAGCAAGCCAGCGGTCACGCCGCCGATGGCTATGCCCGCGTCAGCGGCAAGCCGGGCGTCTGCGTCGTCACCTCGGGCCCCGGTGCCACCAACACCGTCACGCCGCTCGCAACGGCGCAAATGGACTCGGTGCCGATCATCGTCTTCAGTGGCCAGGTCGCCACCGCCGTGATCGGCAACGACGCCTTCCAGGAGGCCGACGTCACCGGCATCACGCGGCCGTGCACGAAGTGGAACTACCTCGTCAAGGACGTCCGCGAGCTGCCCCGCGTCGTCAACGAGGCCTTCGTCGTCGCCACCAGCGGCCGGCCGGGCCCCGTGCTCATCGACTTGCCTAAGGACGTCACGACGGCCGTGCTGAAGGAAGAGGTCGACGACACGCCGCGGAACCACATCCTCGCCCGTCAATTCTTCGGAGCCGCAGGCGGCGACGAAGCGAGCCTCAACGAGGCCGCCGAGCTCATCAACAACGCCAAGCGCCCCGTCCTCTACGTCGGCGGCGGGGCGATCATCGCTGACGCTTGGAAGGAAGTTCGAGCCTGCAGCGACAACGGCAACATCCCCTGCACCACCACGCTCCTCGGCATGGGCGCGTTCGACGAGCACGACCCCAAGAGCCTCTACATGCTCGGCATGCACGGCTCGGCCTTTGCCAACTACGCGGTGCAGGACAGCGACGTCCTCATCGCCGTCGGTGCCCGCTTCGACGATCGCGTCACCGGCAACCTCGCCAGCTTCGCTCCCAAGGCCAAGATCATCCACGTCGACATCGACCCGTCGAGCATCAGCAAGAACGTAGACGTCGACGTGGCCGTCATCGGTGATGCCAAGGCCTCGATGGCGGCGCTGGCCGAACGGCTCGAGCACCGTGACCGCGGCGAGTGGTTCAAGAAGATCGACCAGTGGAAGCAGAAGCACCCGTTCGCCTTCCTCGACGATACCGAACACGCAAAGCCGCAGTACGTCATCGAAGAGCTGCACAAGCAGACCAACGGCGAAGCGATCATCACGACCGGCGTCGGCCAGCACCAGATGTGGGCCGCCCAGCACTACCGCTGGCGTTTCCCGCGACAGATGATCACGTCTGGCGGCCTCGGCACGATGGGCTTCGGCCTGCCGTCGGCGCTGGGTGCCCAGCTCGGCGCTCCCGACAAGGTCGTCGTCGACATCGACGGCGACGCCAGCTACCTCATGACCTGTTACGAGCTGGCAACGTTGGCTGAGTACAACATCCCGGCCAAGATCCTGATCCTCAACAACGATTTCCAGGGCATGGTCAAGCAGTGGCAGGACCTGTTCTACGACAAGCGTTACAGCAACACGCGGATGAAGAACCCCGACTTCGCCGCCATGGCCGAGAGCTTCGGCGTCAAGGGCGTCAGGTGCCGCGACAAGAAGGACGTACCGGCGAAGATGGACGAAATGCTGTCCCATGACGGCCCGGTCGTCGCCGACTTCTTCGTGGATCCCGAGGAGCACGTCTACCCGATGGTCCCGGCGGGCAAGGGCCTTCACGAAATGAAGCTCGGCGGCATGGCGTAGTCCGCTCCCGTCTTCAATGTCGAAGCCGCGGCATGTCGTGCCGCGGCTTCTTCGTTTAGGAGCGGCTAATCTTCATCAACAGCTTTCACCGCAGCTTGTAAACTGTCTGCTCGCCTGCGACTTCGTCGCTCTGAACCGACTCAGGATGCCAGCTTCTCCAGCTCGTCCCACCGCGTGTACAACCGATCGACCTCCGCCTGGGCGTTGCCGAGGGCTTCGTAGGCGGCGGTCAGCTTCGTGTGGTCGGCGGCGACGTCTGGATTCGTTGTCGCTGCTTCAAGCTCCTCGACCTTGGCTTCGGCGGCGAGGACGGTCTCTTCCATCTTTTCCAGCTCCAACCGCTCGCCAAGCTTGAGCTTCTTGGGCGGCGGGGCGGTCGGCTTCGACGATGACGTGGCTGCCTTTTTGGCGTCGGCCTCGGCTTTAAGCTTCGCGGCGCGGTCGCGTTCCCACTGCTGCAGACTCGCAAACATCTTCACGCCGCCGTTGCCGTCGAGGGCGAGCAACTCGTCGCTGGCACGCTCCAGCAGCAGGCGGTCGTGGGTGATCAAAACGACCGCGCCTGGAAACTCGGCCAACGCCTCTTCGAGCACGTCGAGCGTCGGGATGTCGAGGTCGTTCGTCGGCTCGTCGAGTACCAGCACGTCCGCCTCTTCCAGCATGAGGTTGGCCAGCAGCACCCGCGCCCGCTCGCCGCCGGAGAGCTCGCCGACGGGAAGATCGAGCTGATCGCCGCGGAACAGAAATCGCTTGGCCCACCCGGCGACGTGGACCGAGTTGCCGTTCTGATTCATCAGATCACCGTGCGGAAACAATGCTCGCCGCAACGGCGTCTCGGGGTCGAGCTCGACGCGGTGCTGGTCGAAGACGACGACGCGCAGCGACGGTGCACGGAAGATGGTGCCGGCGTCGGGTTCGAGGTCGCCCCGCAGGAGCTTGACGAGCGTGGTCTTGCCGCTGCCGTTTCGGCCGATCAGGCCCAGCGTCCCGCCCGGACTGAGCGTGAGCGAGACGTCTTGGAACAGGTGCTTCTCGCCGAACGACTTGGCGACGCCGTCAAACTCCGCGAGCTTCGTCGTCCGTCGGCCGCTGGCTCCGAACGACAGGTCGGTCGTCCCGCGACTCGCGTTGCGTTGCCGAACGTCCTTCAACTCTGCCATCATCTCGCCTGCCCGCTCGATGCGGCCCTTGGCCTTCGTCGTCCGGGCCTTCGCCCCGCGCTGCAGCCACTCGGTCTCCCGTCGCACGCCGCTGGCGAGCGACTTCTCGCGGGCCTCTTGTGCAACCAGAAACGCCTCTCGCTTCTCCAGGAACTTCGTGTAGCCGCCGTCGCTGGCAAGGAAGCCGTCGGGGTACGCCTTGTCGAGCTCGACGATCCGCGTCGCCGTCGCGTCGAGGAACCGGCGGTCGTGCGAGACGATGAGCGACGCGAACCGGCCCGCCTTGATGAGGCCTTCGAGCCAGATGACGCCCTCGAGATCCAGGTGGTTCGTCGGCTCGTCCATCAACAATAGGTCCGGCTCGCGAACGAGCTGCCGGGCGATCGAGAGCCGCTTGCGATAGCCGCCCGACAACTCCGCCGCCGAGGCGTCGGGCTGGTCGAAGCCGACGCGGGACAGCACCGTCTCCGTCCGCCGACGTGCGTCGTCGCCGTCGAGCTCGGCCATGACGATCTCCACGCCCGGCCGGTCGTCAAAGTTCTCTTCCTGCGGTACGTAGCCAACGACGAGCTTCTGCCGTCGCGAAACCTCGCCGTCGTCCGGCTCGTCGAAACCTGCAAGAATCTTGAGCAGCGTCGACTTGCCTGAGCCGTTGGCTCCGATCAGGCCAACGCGTTCATCTTCGCTGATGCCGAGGGTTACGTCGCTGAACAACGTGCGGCGGCCGTAGCTCTTGGCGAGGTTGCGTCCGGTCAACAACACGGGCCGGCAGCGTAGGGCTAGAGGAACTCCACGCGCGTCTCCGTCACCAACGCGTCGACGGCCCCGTGAGCGAATTCGACGATGGCCTGCAGCCGCTCAGCCACGTATGCGTGATCGTTCGCCACGAGCACCACCGCCAGCGTCGCCTCAGTCCACATCTCCAGGTCGCCCACCTCGGCGACGCTCGCGTTCCAGCGATGGCGGATCTTGTCCTTGAGCCCGCGGACGGGTCGACGCTTGTCCTTGAGGGAGCGGGCGTCGGGGATCGACAGCTCGAGGGTGAGGAGGCCGATGGTCATGGACTGCTGGAGGACTTTACAAGACGCCGCCCGCTGCGGTGAAGGCAGCGGGCGGCGGCGGAGTAGAAGATGAAGTGGCGACTACTCGCTGCAGCCGGTGTCGCAGGCAGGCTTGGCGGCGGTCTCGCAGCAGGCTTTGCTGCAGGTGTCGCCGTCACAGCACGAGCCGCAGTCACTGCCGCAGCAGCTGGCACAACTGACGGCACAGCAAGCGCAGTCGCAACAGGCCGCCGAGGCTGCCATGTCGCTGGCGTTGTTCGAAGTGCCGGCAAGACCGGTCAGCATGAAAAAGGTCATCAGAAACGTCATGTGGTTCTTTCGTAGAAGGTTGAACGAGTTGAGAAGCAACGTGAAGAGCATGGCCGCGGGGCGGCCTCACGCGTGGCTTCAATCAACAGTCCAACCGGCACGAAAGCGACACCAGCGTCGGCGATGGCGGGGCTCTGGCGAGGCCGACCAGCCGCACGACAGCCGGACGAATGGCAACAGCTTCGGGCACCGTCACCGCCGTCACGATGGGCGTCGGATCAGGACGATCGCCACGATCCTTCAACAGCGTCGGAGCGTCATCGGCGTCGACGTAACAGTCGCCGCCACATCCTGGGGCGTGCTCCGGCTCCGACGCCTCGAGACTCGAACTGCAGCAGCTGGCTACCGCCTGTTCGACCTCGTGCACGTCATCGAGCACGCAAAGCGACTGACAAACGCTCCGCAAGCCTGCACCGCCCACCAGCATCGGCAACGCCGCTGCGAGGAACAGGAGACTGAGGAGACGGTGCCGCACTGAAAGCACTATACCATCTTTCGGCGGAGTATGTTCGTCGGGGGATCGTGACGGTGTGCGACACGATCCGACGCGGAGCAAGCTCCACCGCTCCTGAAGCGTGGTTCGTCTCGCCGTTAGAGCGAGCGAGCAACTTCTTCGCGGATGTAGAACTCGAGCTTGTCGCCGTCCTTGACGTCGTCGTAGTTCTGCAGGTTCAAGCCACATTCGAGGCCTTGCTTGACCTCGCGGACGTCGTCCTTGATCCGGCGGAGCGAGTCGATGCGAAGCTCTTCCTGAACGACACGTCCGTCGCGTAGCAGGCGGACCAGGGCGTCGCGGCTGATGGTGCCGTCGGTGACGTAGCAACCGGCGATGGTGCCGAGGCGACTGGAGCGGAAGGTCTGGCGAACCTCGGCGGTGCCGCGGTAGCTCTCCTTGATCTCCGGCTCCAGCAGGCCGCTCAGGGCGAGCTTGATGTCGTCGTAGATCTCGTAGATGACGCTGTAGGTGCGGATCTCGACGCCGCGACGCTCGGCCATGTGGCGGGCGCCTTCCTCGATGGCCGTGTGGAAGCCGATGATGACGGCCTCCGAGGCACTGGCGAGTTCGACGTCGCTCTCATTCACTGCTCCGACGGCAGCGTGGATGACCTTGACCTGCACTTCCTGGTTGTTGTGCTGGCCCACGGTCGCCTGGAGCGTCTCAACGGAGCCTTTGACGTCGCCCTTGAGAATGAGGTTGATCGTGCTGATCTGACCTTCGGCCACGGTGTCGAAGAGGTTGTCGAGGCTGACCTTGTTCTTCAAGGCCAGCTCGTCCTGCCGCTGTTGCGTGCGACGCTCTTCGGCAACGGCGACGGCTTCGTCGAGGTCGCTCATGACGAAGAACGCATCGCCAGCCGACGGCACTTCGTTGAAGCCCGAAACCAGCACCGGCATGGCGGGGCCGGCTTCCTTGATGTTCTTGCCGTTGGCCAGCTGCAACGCACGAACCCGGCCCCAGCCGACACCGGCGAGAATGACGTCGCCGACCTTGAGTGTTCCTTGCTGAACGAGCACCGTCGCCACCGGGCCAAGGCCTTGAGCCTGCCGGGCTTCAATGACACGACCACGCGCGGCGGTCGTGGGCGCGGCCTTGAGCTCCAGAATCTCCGCCTGAATGTCGAGGATCTCGAGCAAGTCGTCAATGCCTTGGCCGGTCATAGCAGAGGTCCGCACGACTTCGGTGTCGCCACCCCACTCGGCAGGGTTGAGGTCCTGACCCGCGAGCTCGCCCAGGACCTTGTCCGGATTGGCATCGGGACGGTCGATCTTGTTGAGCGCGACCACGATCGGAACATCGGCGGCGCGGGCGTGGTTGATGCTCTCGATCGTCTGTGGCTGCAGGCCTTGCGCGGCGTCGACGACGAGGACGACAATGTCCGTCACCTGCGCCCCACGGGCACGCATGGCCGTAAAAGCTTGGTGGCCGGGCGTGTCGATGAACGTGATCGGCTTCTGCTCGCCTTCGCGGTCGACGGTAACGTCAAAGGCGGCGACGTGCTGCGTGATGCCGCCAGATTCTCCGGCGACGACGTTGGTATTGCGGATCTTGTCAAGAAGCGACGTCTTGCCGTGGTCGACGTGGCCGAGAATGGTCACGACCGGCGGCCGGCCGGTGATGTCGGCTTCGTCCAAACCGGCTTCGAGCTCAGTAAACCGTTCGGCAAGCTTCTCTTCGGCAGACGGTTCACGCTCGATCTCGACCTCGAGGCCGAATTCCATTGCCAGGGCTTCGGCCTGCTCGGCGTCGAGGCCGCTGTTGATGTTGACGCCGCGGGCACCGTGCTTGACGAAGAGCGTGCGTAGCAACAGGTTGGATCGAACGCCCAGATCGTTCGAGAGCGACTTGACGGTGATCGGCTCCTTGACGATGACGGGGCCGGTGCGCTGCGCGGGACTTGGGGCGCGGAAGCCTTGGCCGCGGCGGGCGGTCCGTTGCATCTGCCGGTCGAGCAGGCTTCGGTTGGCCTTGGCGGCATTGAGCGCATCGCGACGAGCGATGATGTCGGCGTCGGTGAACTCGCGGAGCTTCTCGAGAGCTTCGCCACGTCGGCCGTCGGTGCGACGGCGACCGCTCAGGCCGCCCGCACCTTGTTGTCCTTGCTGAGCGGGACCGGCTTGACCGGGCGCCGGCTCACGCACCTTGACGCCGCCGCCGCCCTTGGCGAGTGGGCCTTGCGGAATTCGGCCAGGACCGCCCGCACGATTCGGACCCTCGCCACGACGCCGCGGCGTCGGGACGTGATCGGGCGCTTCGACGCGAACGACCTTGGGTCCGCTGACCTCGGCCTTCTTGAGCTCGGAGAGCTGCGGCGCGGCCTTGACGGGGCCTTCGGCCTGTCGCTTGGCCTCGCGTTCTGCCTTGATCCGGTCCTGAAGCTCCTTTTGCTTATCCGCGAGCGTGATCGTCGGCCGCATCGGCTGATCCGCGACGCCGGTGGCGGGGTTCACGCCCGGTTGCCCAGGAGCATTGACCGGCTGACGGGTGCCACCGGTCGGCGGGGCGGGCCGGGGTGCGGCCTGAGTCGGAGCACGCTCGCCAACGGGACGGGGCGTTTCGCGAGCTGGGCGAGGCGTTTGAATGGACGGACGCGGGCTTTGAGCGGCGGGCTGCTGCGGCTGCGGCGTCGGCGGCTGAATGATCCGGCCGGTTTTGGGATCACGACGTACGGCCGAGGCCGGACCCTGGATGGTTGCGGCGGGTTGAACAGGAGCCGTTCGCATGGCCGGCGGCGGCGGCGGTGGCGGAGCCACAGGCGGTGGTGGCGGCGGAGCCGGAGCCGGCGGAGGTGGCGGCGGCGGGGGAGGAGCGGCCTGCTCTATCGTCGGTGCTTCGACGTCGGGTTCGACGTTGGTCGTTGCCTTCTTCGTGACCTTCTTGGTGCTCTTCTTGACCGCCTTCTTCGTGGTCTTCTTGGGCTTGGTCTCGACGGCCGTACCGCCTCCGCCGCCGGCGAACCACTCGCGGATGGTGGCCTCGAGTCCGGCGCCAACGGTGCTCTGGTGGTTGGGCGCCTGATCGCCTAGGCCTTCTTCGCGAAGCTTTGCGAGGACTTCCTTACTCGGATAACCCAACTCCTTAGCTAGTGCACTGACGCGAATCCCTTTAGCCAAAACCAGCTCCTGCGGCGACGCCGCACGTGTCTCGCCCTTGAAAAAGGGCCATCGTCAGGACCTTGCAACCGGCCTCGCCGGCTCGCTTCGGTCCCGTCTCGTACCACCGTCGGCACGATGACCGAGGGTCCGCAGACCTTCGGGCCGCCATACTAGCCGGTCCGCCGGCCTCTGCCGTCAGCGAATCGACAACTTTTCCGGCGACCATCTGACGCGGCCCGACCGTCCGGTTTAAGCGCACCCCTCCCGTGCCGCCGGCGGTACAACCCGTTTGTGGCCGTAGGAGACTCACCCACCGTTTGGCTGTTCGAAGACCAACTCAATCCGCGGATCACGTCGCTGGCCGAGGCACCGAAGGACGCTTCCGTGCTGCTCATCGAGAGCGACGTGAACTTCCGCATGTTCCCGTTCCACAAGAAGCGGATCGCCTTCCTCGTCTCGGCGATGCGGCACTTCGCGGCGGAACTGGAGACGGCCGGGCACACCGTCGCCCAATACGGCTTCAAGCCACGCGGCTACCGCGATTCGCTGTCGGCGTTAGCTCATCATCTCAAGAAGCGCAAGAACCGCGAGCTGTGGATCACCGAGCCGAGCGAGTGGCACACGCGGCATTGGCTCGAGACGGTGCCGGATCGGCTAGCGCGAGAATTCGACACGCCGGACGTGACGATCAAGTGGTTTCCAAGCCGGCTGTTCCTCACGGATCGGCAGCACTTTGCCACGTGGCTCAAGGGCCGCAAGCGGCCAGTCATGGAGCACTACTACCGCCAGATGCGGATCGAGCACGATCTGCTGATGGACGGCGACAAACCGGCTGGCGGCGAGTGGAACTACGACAAGCTCAATCGCAAGGCCGCACCGAAGGGACACGTGTTTCCTGCAACGCCGTCCTACGAGCCGGACGACATCACGAAGCAGGTGCTCAAGGAGGTCGACCGCCGCTTCGCTGATCATCCCGGCGAAACAGAGGGCTTTAATCTGCCGTGCGATCGTCAGGTGGCCAAGACCGCGTTCGAGACGTTCGTCAAGGAACGCCTGCCGCTCTTTGGCGACTACGAGGACGCGATGGTTAGCGGCGAGCGGACGCTGTACCACTCGCTCGTCAGCCCGCTCCTCAATGCCGGCCTCGTCGAGCCGCTCGCGTTGTGCAAGCTGGTGGAGAAGGCCTGGAAAGGGGGCGAGGTCCCGCTCAACGCGGCTGAGGGGTTCATCCGCCAAATCATCGGCTGGCGGGAGTTCGTCTACGGCATCTACTGGTCTCTTATGCCCGGTTACCGCGTTCGCAACCCGCGCGGCGACGACCGACCGCTGCCAGACTTCTTCTGGGACGGCGAGACCGACATGCACTGTCTCCGCGACAGCCTGACCGCCGTTGTAGACGACGGCATGAGCCACCACATTCAGCGGCTGATGGTCATCTGCAACTTCGCCACCCTCGCCGGCTTGAGCCCGCAGGCGGTGAACGACTGGTTCCTCGCGATGTACACCGACAGCCACGACTGGGTTGTCACGCCGAATGTCATCGGCATGGCGATGAACAGCGACGATGGCGTCATCGCGACCAAGCCGTACGTCAGTAGTGCCAACTACATCAACAAGATGAGCAACTACTGCGGCTCCTGTCGCTACGACCCGAAGGAACGGGTCGGCCCCAATGCCTGCCCGTACAATTTTCTGTACTGGACGTTCATGGACGACCAACGGGACACCGTCGGCCGCAACCCACGCGTCGCCCGGCAGCTCAAGATCCTCGACAACTTCGGCGAGACGGTGAAGCGCGAGATGCACCGTCTCCGCGAGCAGTTCCTGAGCGAGCTACCGAGCGGTGGGTACAGCGAGTGGGAGGAAACGCGTGGCCGACTCGAGGCGGAGGGCAAAGCGATCTTCGGAAACGGCAAAGCCTGACGCATTCCCGTCAAAAGCTTTACGGCCTCGTCGTCCATCACCTGGACGCATCGGCATCGTCTTCTTCCAGCTCGACCGGAATGCTGAACCGCTGTCGGTTGCCGTCACTCGGGGCGGCGGACGATTGGCTGCGGCCAGTTTCAAGCAGGTAGACGACGTACGTCTTGCCGGGCGAGAGGCGGGCGTCGTGGTTGATCTCGTTGCCGTCGAGCGTGATCCGGTTGGCGGTGCCGGCGACGCGGAGCGTCTGGCCACGTTGGACGTTGAACGTGGAGACCAGCTGGTTGGCCTGTGAGTCGTAGAGGTAGAGTGTGCCGGTCTTGTCCGACTTGTACGTCAAACCGCCGACCTCGCTGACCACTTGCTCCGCCTGAGGCGGGACATTGACCTTGAGATTGACCGTTTCAGCGCGTTGGCTGTTCCCGGCGCTCTGGACGTTCTGGGTCGGCTGGGAGTCGGTCTCGGCGACCGCATCCGAAGCATTGTCTTGAGCAGCGCAGCCAGTCAGGAGGAGTGCAGCGGCGGTTGGGAGGATCAGGCGAAGGAGCGTGTTCATGTATCTGACAAGCTGTTGCAATTCCGATGCCGCGTCACGTAAACGGCGCGCCCGTTGCATCCGTGTACCTTGATGGCTGTACGACGTCGGCACGGGGCAACTGAAGACGCAGCGGGCGATCAACGAGCCACAGCGGTGCGGGCGGCGAAACAAGCGGGTCTCGTCTACGTTGACCACGACCGCCAATCCGGCATCTCCCGCCGCCGATTCGGCAGAGGCTTTGCCTACTACCGCAAGGGTCGCAAGATCAATGACGACAAGCTCATCGAACGCCTCAACAGCCTGGCGATCCCGCCGGCCTACCGCGACGTCTGGATCTGCCCCGATCCGCGGGGTCACCTCCAGGCGGTCGGCGTCGACGACCGGGGCAGGAAGCAGTATCGCTACCACGACGACTGGGCGGACGCTCGTAATTTGGCCAAGTTCGACCGCCTCGCCGACTTCGGTCGACGGTTGCCCTCGCTGCGTCGGAAGGTCAATCGGCTCCTGAGAAAGCCGGGCCTGTCGCGTGACAAGGTGCTCGCCGCCTGCGTCAAGCTGATCGACCAGACGTTCATCCGCGTCGGCAACGCCGAGTACGCCAAATCCAATGGCTCCTTCGGCCTGACCACGCTGCAAGACGACCACGCCACCATCGGCCGAGACAAGGTGCGGTTCGAGTTCACCGCCAAAGGCGGCCTCGAACGCGAGCTTGAAGTCCGCGACAGCCGGCTTGCCAAGATCGTCCGCCAGACCCGCGATCTACCGGGAGACGAGCTTTTGCAGTATCTCGACGAAGCCGGCAACGTCGTCGACGTCCATTCGACCGACGTGAACGACTTTCTTCGCGACAAACTGTGCGATGTTGAAGCAGGTTGCACGGCCAAGACCTTCCGCACCTGGCACGCCACGGTCATGGTGGCCGACGAGTTGAGAGAGGTCGAACCTGCAGCAGCGAAGACGAAGCGGAACAAGCAGGTGCTCGCGGCGATCGATGCGGTCGCTGAAGCTTTGGGCAACACCCGCACGGTGGCACGCAACAGCTACATCGATCCTCGTGTGCTGAAGGCCTTCGAATTAGGCGAGCTGCCGGAAGCATTCAGGAACGCCAAGACAATCCGCGGCCTCTCCAAGAGTGAGTCAGCGGTTCTGGCTCTCATTCAAGGAGCTTGACTGCTCCTACAACTTACTATTGGTAGCCGCGGAGCTTGCTCCGCGTGTTACAGTCCGCCGCAACGGCATCCAGACCCGCATTAGAAGTTCGTCTGCACGTTCGTAATCGTCGGGATCGGGCGACGCGGCTGATGGATGAGGCGGAAGTTGCCGGTCGTGATCACCGGACGAACGAAGAAGCCGTTGTTGAAGAACGGGGAGAAGCCATAGCCGTAGCGGTAAGGGTCGTAGCGAACTTGATCAAAGCGATCTTGCTGCGTCGCCGCTAACTGCTGGCGGGCGAAGGCGAGGGCGAGATTTGCGGCGCGGGCTGTTGCTTGGGCTTCGGCACGGGCGGCGGCGAGTTGAGCCTGCAGTGCCGCGGCCTCGGCACGAAGAGCGGCGGCTTCGGCGTCTCGAGCCACCGCAACTTCCACGGCGGCCAACGCATCGTAGTAGGCCTGCCGCGCCTCCCGCGTCGCCAGGACGGCCTCCTGATACGGTTCAGACTCCTGAAGCACCTCACGCTCGTCTGCAGACTGCAGCGTCTCGTAATGCAACGCCTCCCGGGCGAGTCGACTCGACTCGGACTTGCTCAAGCTGTTATCGCCCTGCAGGCGATCGCTGATTTGATCCGCCAACTCGCCGGCAGCGAGGTAGTCCTGGTCGTCGGACAAGGCCTCCAGAGCCTGCTTCCGCGCGGCAGCCTCGGCGGCTATGGCGTCTCGCAGCGTCTGCAAGGCCTCACGAACCGCCGGCTGATTCTGCCGCTCGACCTCCGCCTCTCGAGCCTCGACCCGTTGGTCCGCCTGACGATGCAGCACTTCCAAACCCGCCACCGATCCCGCAGCCGGGGCGACCTTGGCTGCCAGATCCGTCGGGAACTGAGCCGTCGGAGACTGCTCCTGATCCCAGAAGGGACTCTGACTTTGACCTTGCGGCTCCGCCTTGGCGATGCCGACGGGGAGGACGAGGACGGCGACGAGCGTGGTGATGCGGGTCTTCATGCTTGGCTCCAAGACGTTCGACCCGTTGATAGGCCAAAGGTTGCAGGGCAAACCGGCTGCCGGCGCGGCAGTCTCTTCCTAGTCTGCAGCATGATCGATGCCAACGGACCGATGGACCTCTCGTTCCTCAAGCAACTCAGCGAGGTGAGCGGCGTGCCGGGTCGCGAAGAGCGGGTTCGCGACCTGCTTAGGCCGAAGTTTGATGAGGTGTTCGATGACGTAAGCGTCGACGTGATGGGCAGTCTGATCGGGGTCAAGAAGAACGAGGGCAAGCCGCGCGTCCTCATTTCCTGCCACATTGACGAGATCGGCTTCTACGTCCGCCACATCGACGACAGGGGATTCATCCGCGTCCAGAACGTCGGCGGCTTCGACACGCGGAACCTGCTGGCACGCCGCGTGACGGTGATGGCGAAAGACGGCGACCTGCCGGGCGTGATGAACCCCGGCGGCCGGCCGATCCACATCGCCACGGAGGAAGACAAGAAGAAGATTCCCGAGATCGGCGAGTTCATCATCGACCTGGGCCTGCCGGGCGAGACGGTGAAGGAAAAGGTCCGTGTCGGCGACCCGGTCACGCTCCTGCAGTCGTTCATGGAGGTCGGCGACACCGTCACCGGCAAGTGCATGGACAACCGTATCGCGGCTTGGGTGGTGCTCGAAGCCCTCAAGCGGGTCGATTCCGCCAACTACGAGATCATCCTGGCGGCGACGGTGCAGGAAGAGGTCGGCCTCCGCGGTGCCGGGCCGGCGGCTTACAACTCGGAGCCGGACCTGGCCATCGCGCTCGACACCACGCTCTGCGTCGATACGCCCGGCGTGCCGTCGGAAGATTCGGTCACGACCCAGGGTAAGGGCGTGGCGATCAAGATTCTCGACGGCAGCTCGATCAGCAACCGCGCCTTCGTCGACGAGATGGCGGCCGCAGGTGATGCCAAGGGCGTGCCGTATCAGTTCAGCGTCCTGCCCCGTGGCGGGACCGATGCCGGTGCGATCCAGCGGACTCGCGGCGGCGTCAAGACGGTGACGCTGGCGGTGCCGACGCGGAACATCCACACGGTAACTGAGATGATCCACAAGGACGATCTGCAAAGCGCGATCAACCTCATTGCCGCGTGGCTGTCGGCATGAACGAGCGACTCCTTCGTCGAGCAGCCGAGGCGACCGGAAGGTCTTTGGATGACGTCCGTAATCTGCTCGAGGCCGAGCAGCGGTCGCCGGGTTCGATGGTCGCGGCCGAAATCAAGCGACGCGGCATCGAGCCGTTCGTCTGGTCGGACAAGCTCATCGACTTCTATAAGGAGAGCGACGCGTTCGTGTTCGAGCTGCTGCCGTGGAACGAGGCGAGCTTCAAACAGTCGATGCGGAGGTGGTCGCGGAGCTTCTTGCTTCGCGAGGCGGATCGGCTTGGACGGCCGCTGCAGATCATCTGTCACGGCGACGGTCTCGGCCTCGACGCGGCGGCTTTTGCGGAGGATAGGCACGAGGTCACCTACTTCGAGTACCCGGGTCCGAGCGAGCGATTCGCCCGGCTGACGTTTGCCGAAGAGGGGCGAGACATCGATGTTGTCACGGACGCCGAGTCGCTGCCGCGGGGCGTGGACGTGGTGACGAGCTTCGACGTGCTCGAACACGTGCCCGATCCGCGGGCGACGGTGCGGGAGCTGGTTCATCTGCTGCGGCGACCGGGCGGTCTTCTGCTCGTCCACGCGCCGTTCTACCTGATTCACCGTCGCTACCCGACGCACCTGACGTCGAATCGTCGTCACGCCGGCAGCACGCGGCTCTACGAACGCGAGGGCCTGCGGCTAATCGACGGCAACATCGCGTGGAACCCGCTGGCGTTGCGGCTCGAAGGCGATGCCGGGCGTGCGGACCCGCTGACGATGCTGCGGCTCAAGCTGCTCAAGCAGGCTCTCAAGCTGGGCCGTCACACGACGCTACCGTTTGTGCCGTTCCAGCGGTGGGCCCGCAGGTCGAAGCTTTCAAGTACGCGGTGACGCCAAACGGTTCGCGGCGACGGACCAGTCGTAGCGACGCGCGACCGTCGCGGCTCCGGCAGCACCCATTGCAGCCAACGCTTCCCGCGGCATTCTCGTCGCCTCCCGCAACGCCGCGGCAACCGCCTCTTCCGTCGGCTCGATGAACCAGCCCGCCTTCGCCTCCGGCAGCCACGACCAGGGCGTGTTCGTCGTGGTCATCACCGGCACGCCGGCCGACAATGCCTCACCGATGACGACGCCGAAGTTCTCCCAGTCAGTCGGCAAGACGAAAAGCTCCATCGCCGCCAGGTAATCCGCCTTGGCCTGTCCGGTCTGCGGCCCGAGGATCGTGACGCGACGTCCAAGACTCAGCTCCGCAATCACGGCTTCGAGCTCGGCCTGATGCCCCTTCTGGTCGTGACCGGCGATAACGAGATGCCAATCGTCGGCGGCGATTTTCGCCCACGCCCGCAGCAGCCGCAGCAGACCCTTCTTGCGGTCGAAATAGCCGAGGAACCCGCAGATTCGCTCATTCGCCAGGTCCGGTCGCTTTGCCAGCCAACGGGAGCCGTCGCCCTCCGTCAGCGGTCGCACGCCTGGCGGTACGACAATCGCCGGCTGTTCGACGCCGTACTCGCGGCAATAAGCCAGTTCCTGCTTGCACGTGACGTGCAACTGATCGATCGACGCGAGCGTCTGCCGGTCGAAGAGCTGATACAGGACGCGTTTCTTGAGCCGATTGCGATCAAGCAGCCACGGATACAACCCGCCGTGCGGGGCGAAGAGGATCGGCACGTGGTACCGCTTCGCCGCCTTGAGCACCGGCACCGGCGTCCACATCCGTAGGCCGCCGTGGAGGTGGATCAGCTTGCAGTCGCTCGCCAGTCGGTCGACACGCTTTGCCAGGTTCGGGCTGTACCCAAGCGGTCGCGGCAACGGCAGCGGCGAGCGTTGCGCGGCCTCGAGGTGCACCCGGCCGTCGTCGCGAAGTGCCTTGGCGTCGTCCCCCAACCGCGGACAGTCGAGGCCGACGATGGCGACCTTCATTCCCAGGTCCGCCTGAGCCATCGCCAAATCCTGCACGAAGTGCCACACGCCGCCGCCGCACCAGCCGAGCTCGGGCGTCACGTGCAGAACATCAAGCGTCTCCGCGGCCAAGGAGCTAAGCCTACCTCCTAGGATCGCCCGTGGCAGCGGACGCAGAACGTTGGCGGAAACTTCACGGCGACGCGTTCGAGGGCAAGCACTGCCTGGTCACCGGCGGCCTCGGGTTCATCGGCGGGCATTTGACCGAGGCGCTGGCGTCGCTCGGCGCCCGCGTCATCGTCCTCGACGACGCCACCGGCGGCAATGATCGGCCCTACGGCAGCTTCGAGATTCACCATCAGTCGGTGACGGATCTTGGCCTGTGCGAGGTGGCGATGTCGTCTTGCGAGCTCGTGTTCCACCTGGCGGCGAAGGTGAGCGTGCCGGCGAGTGTGAAGGACCCGATGGCGTATCACGACGCGTGCGCCACCGGCACCGCGAACGTGCTCGACGCGGCTCGGCGGGGGAGCGTGCGGCGGGTCGTCTATTCCGCCAGCAGCAGTGCCTACGGCGATCAGCCGACGCTGCCGAAAACGGAGACGATGCCACCGCTGCCGATGAGCCCGTACGCGGCGGCGAAACTTGCCGGCGAGGGATACTGCCGGGCCTACGCCAACTGCTACGACCTTGACGCGGTTTCGCTCCGCTACTTCAACATCTTCGGCCCGCGCCAAAACGCCAACAGCGCCTACGCAGGCGTGATTGCCGCGTTCGCGCGTGATCTGCTGGCGGGCAAGCGGCCGACGATCTACGGCGACGGCACTGCATCGCGCGACTTCACGCACGTCGACAACGTCGTCCACGCCAACCTCCTCGCCGCTCGTCATCCCGAGCCGCTGAACGGAGACGTCTTCAATGTCGGCACCGCCCGTCGGATCACGGTCGCAGACCTGGCCCGCCGTATGGCCAGTGCTGCCGGTCGCGATGATCTGATGCCGCAGTTCGTCGACGAGCGTCCCGGCGACGTGCCGCACTCGCTGGCGGATCTGACGAAGATTCGGGAGGTCCTAGACTACGAAGTCGTCACGGATTTCGATGACGGGCTCCAGCGAACGGTCGACTGGTATCGCACTGCATCGGGCGCGTGATCCAAGGGGGCTGCGTCGCTTGCGACGCATTGAGGCGAAGCGGAAAAGCCCGATCCCCAGACGCGTCGCAAGCGACGCCGCTCCGCATTGACTCACGTCGTGTAATCCGCATTGATCGCGATGTACTCGCGGGACAGGTCGCAGGTGTAGACGTGAGCCTCCGCCTCCCCCAAGCCGGCGTCGAAGACGATCTCGACCTCCTTCTCCGCCAAAAGCTTGGAAACCGCGGCTTCATCGAACTCCAGCGGCAGGGCATTGGCGTAGACGGGGCGGCCGCAGATGGAGAGGCGGCAGGCGTCGGGATCGAGCCCGACGTCGTCCTGTGCCGCGGCTTTGCCAGCAATGGAGACGATGCGGCCCCAGTTCGGGTCGTTGCCGTGAAGGGCGGTCTTGACCAGCGGGCTCTCAGCGATAGCCATCGCCAGCCGGGCCGCCTCGACTTCGGTGCGGCTGCCGGTCACGCGGACGGTCACGACCTTCGTCGCCCCTTCGCCGTCCTGGGCGATTTGGTACGCGAGCCGGTCGCAGATCTTGGTCAACGCGACCTCAAAATCATCAAGATTCGTCTCATCGACCGTGACCTCGGACTGGCCACTGGCGAGGACGAGGAGCGTGTCGTTGGTGCTGGCGTGGCCGTCGACGGTGGTCCGGTTGAACGTCCGTTCGGCGGCGCGGCTGAGGCATTGGCGGAGCAGATCGCTTGAGATCTGCACGTCGGTCGTGACATAAGCGAGCATGGTGGCTTGCGGACCGTCAACGCCGAGCATTGGGCCGATCATGCCGCTGCCCTTGCAGCAGCCGGCGATGACGGCGTCGCCGAAGCGGGTCGCCGCCTGTTTAGGGACGAGGTCGGTGGTCATGATCGCCCGGCCGAAGTCGGCGGCGTGGGCGGCGGTGGTGCCGAGATGCTGATGAGCCTTTTCGACCCCGGCGAGAAGCTTGGGCATGTCGAGGTGCTGGCCGATGATGCCGGTGGAGCTGGGCAGCACGTCGCTCGCTTTGCCGCCGATGAGGCTGGCGACGTGGTCACAGGTGGCGCGAGCATCGGCCTCGCCACGTCGGCCGGTGCAGGCGTTAGCACTGCCGCTGTTGACGACGACGGCCCGGAGCTTGCCATCGGTCACGTGTTCGCGTCCGACGACGAGGCTCGGCGAGACGATGCGGTTCCTGCTGAACGCCGCCGCGGCGGTGGCACCTTCGGCGGCGACGAGAAGACCCAGATCGAGCTTGCCGCTCTTCTTGAGTCCCGCCGAAACCCCCGCCGCTGCGAAGCCGGCGGGGGAGAGCAGGTGGAGGTCGTCAGCCATGGCAAAAAGCTAGGAGCCGCTTTCCCAGTCGGCCCGGCCGCACTCGGGGCAGTCGGCTGCGGGGCGATCCGTGAGGTCATAGCCGCAGAAGTAGCAGGCTCGCTGGTCGCCCACCTCCCGCATGTGCTGCTTCAGACGTCGACAGGTGAGTAGATAGCCCAGCCAAAGAGAAGCTGTGAACGTGAGCTGAATCAGGAACAAGGCCGATGTGCCCCCGGTTGCCCGACTGCCAATCAGCAGCAGCGACAGGAGCCATCCAGAGCCGCCCAGGACTAAACCTGCAGCGGATAGAATGAAGATCCACCTGAGCCACCCATCGCGACGCGTGAAGGCAGCTTCTGCTGCCGCCGCAGCTCGCCAATCGTCGGAAGTCGCTGACCATTCCGTCACCCGAAGGACGGCAAGGCAAGCAAGCATTCGATCCCGACGCCACACCACGTTGCCACCTCCAGAGTAACCTCCGGCACGTAGTGCCGCGGCTTGGTGAGGGAGACTAGTAGCTACGGAGCAGGCCGATCACCACGCCCTGAACGCGAACCGCGTCGGCGGGGACGATCTTGGGCTCCATCGTGTGGTTCGCCGGCTGGAGGCGGACGTCGCGGCCTTCCTTGTAGAAACGCTTCAGCGTCGCTTCGCCGCTGTCGAGGAGGGCGACAACCTGTTCGCCGTTGCGGCAGGAGTCGCGACGCTCGACCACAACGTAGTCGCCGTCGCAGAGGTGGTCCTCGATCATGCTTTCGCCGCGGACCTTGAGGACGAAGACGCCGTTCGGGCGGCTGTAGAGCTGTTCGAGGTCGAGTTCCTCGCGGTTCTCCACGGCTTCGATGGGCGAGCCGGCGGCAATGGAGCCGACGAGCGGCAGCTTGCTGGCCCGCTCCTCGTCCGGGAGCGGGACGTCGGCAGTGATGGTGAGCGAACGAGCCTTGTGCTTGTCACGGCTGAGCAGGCCCTTCTTCTCGAGGGCACCGACATGCTCGAAGATCGTCACCTTGCTGGTGCCGAGCTGGTCAGCCAGCTCCTGCATGGTCGGCGCGACGCCGTTGAGGTAGCGGTAGTCGCGGATGGCAACGAGGACGTCGAGCTGGCGGGGCGTGATGTTCATGAGGGCGGGTTGGGGAAAGAGCGGTTCGGACCGTGTACAGGTGGACAGTACCCGAACACGGAAGATGCCGTCAAGTTGGATGCGCCGGAAAAAGAACGCCCGCGAACAAAGTTCGTGGGCGTCGGGGTGGTTTGAAGAAGGCGTCGCCCGTCGTAAGCCGAATTCTGTCCCGCCGAGGCGGTGCGACCATTTCTCTGGGATCGCCGTTGCCGACGACCTCGTCGCGATGGGCAAGCCCATCGCTCTAGCGGCCTACCCGCGGGCACACGCGTCGGGCCGACGCGACTGTTGCCAGTGTCCCGCTGTTTGGCCTTGCTGCCGGTGGGGTTTGCCCTGCCACGTCTGTCACCAGCCGTGCGGTGCGCTCTTACCGCACCTTTTCACCCTTACCTGTTGCCAGGCGGTTTGTTTTCTGTGGCACTTTCCGTCGATCGTCAGATCGCCTTGCCGTTAGCAAGCACCGTTGCCCACGCGGAGGCAAAGCCTCCACTCGCGGAGGCAAAGCCTCCGCTTCTGCAGTTCGGACTTTCCTCACGCCGTCACGGTGACGACGCGCGGTCGCTCAGGGCGACGCCTTCAACATAGTAGGGTGGGCTTCAGCCCACCATCTGGACGCACGACGGTGGGCTGAAGCCCACCCTACCTTGGGGCGTGCAACGCTTTTGGGATCAGTCGCTGTTCGTCATCGCCGGGCCGTGCGTGATCGAGTCGAAGGACCTGTGCCTGCGGGTGGGCGAGGCGATGAAGGCGGCGTGTGATGAGGCGCAGGTGCCCTACGTCTTTAAGGCGAGCTTCGACAAGGCGAACCGGTCGAGCGCGGGGAGCTTTCGTGGGCCGGGGTTGGATGCAGGGCTGCGGATCTTGGAAGAGGTCGGCAGGGAGCTGGGCGTGCCGACGTTGACGGACGTGCACGAGCGCGAGCAGGCGGGGCCGGCGGGTGAGGTGGTGGATGTCCTGCAGATCCCCGCGTTCCTCGCTCGACAGACGAGCCTGCTGACGGCGTGCGGCGAGACGGGCCGGATCGTCAACATCAAGAAGGGCCAGTTCATGGCCCCGGCGGAGATGCAGACAGCCGCGGAGAAGGTCCGACGAACCGGCAACGACAACATCCTGCTCACCGAGCGCGGCACCTTCTTCGGCTACGGCCGGCTCGTCAACGACATGAGCGGCATCCGCACGATGGCCCAGACCGGCTGTCCCGTCGTCATCGACGCGACGCACTCGACACAAACGCCCGCGAGCCTCGGCGGAGCCAGCGGTGGCGACCCCACGCTGGCCCCGATCCTGGCCCGAAGCGCGGTGGCGGCGGGATGTCGGGGCGTTTTCATGGAATGTCATCCCGAGCCGTCAGCGGCCAAAAGCGACGCGGCGAGCATGATGCAGCTCGACGATGCCGCAAAGCTCATCCCCCAACTGGCACAACTGGCCCGGCTGCGGGATTCATGGGCCTGAGCCATGGGCGTCGACCGTACGATGAAGCAATGCCGATGCGGAATCGAGCGGGAGGCGATGAGCGAAGCCTGCCGCGGCACAGTCTGACGCTGGAGCTGCTACCCGAGACGTACGCCGTCTGCCGGATGGCCGAGTCGCCCGACGACATCGGCGGGGCGTTCGTGGCGACGATCAAGAGCGCGACGGAGGCGATGAGCACGACCGTCATCTGTCCTGAAGCCAACGTTCCGGCGGACGTCGAGGCGGACGGCGGGTGGCACGTGATTCGGTTCGTCGGCGTCTTCGCGTTCGGCGAGGTGGGCGTGTTGGCGAACGTGATCGTCCCGCTCGCCCGGGCTGGCATGCCGGCGTTGACGGTCGGCAGCTTCGAGACGGACTACGTGCTCGTGAAGACGACGCGCCCCGACCGGCTTCGGCAGGTGCTCCAAGAAGCCGGACACAGTTTCGCGTGAGACTTCTCAGCTTGTCGTGCTACGAATGTGGCAATGCGACTGCAGATCCCTGCCGAGGCATCCGAACCAGAGATTCCTGCTGCCAGCAGCCTGCCTGCGACGCAGCCGGTGGAGCTCAACGGTCTCGAGGGAGCACCGCGGGATCCGATCACTCAGACACCCCTGGAAACGCCCGAGAACGCGGTCAGGAACTGGCTGAACTTCTTCGGAAACGAGGATTTGCTAAAGCTTTGGCTTGAGGTTTGGGTGCAGCGGCTGGTTCTGCTGTTCGTCCTGCTGATCGCCGCCGTCCTCTTGATGCGGCTCGTGCGGCGCATCCTCGACAGCTTTCAGAGCCATCGCCGACTGCCCGAGGCGGTCTTGATCCCTATACGCCGAGCCTTGCGGCTGCTGATCGGCATCTTGGCCGCGTTAGTGGCGTTGCAGATCGTCGGCGTGCCGATGACCAACGTCTTCGCCAGCTTGGGCGCGATCCTCGCACTGGTCGCGATCGGCTTCGTGGCGGTCTGGAGCGTGTTGAGCAACATCAGCTGCTCGTTCATGCTGCTGGTCTTCAAGCCGTTCCGCATCGGCGACCAGATCGAACTCGTAGACTCCGCCGCCGGGCCCAACGTGCAGGGGCGGGTAACAGATCTGACGCTCATGTACGTCGTGCTTCGCGAAGAGCTCGACGATGGCACGGTTCAGATGGTGCAGATTCCGAACAACCTCTTTTTCCAAAAGACCATCCGCCGCAAAGGCGGGCGTCGGTCGATTGAGCTGGATGACTACGTCGACAAGCATGGCCTGGCCGGTCGCGAGCAGTCGCCGCCGACGGAGCAGTAGCGGACAACTACCAATACTTCTCGAAGTGGACGTTGCCGTCGGGGTTTTCGCGATCCTTGGGCGTGAAGCCGCGGGCGACGAGGTTGTTGGTCACGTCGTCGATCATCGCCGGATTGCCGCAAAGCAGGACGTGGCACTGCTCGGGCGACAATTCACGGCCGACGATGGACTCGTACGTCCGGCCGTCGAGTGCGACGTTGACGCGGCCACGCAAGCCGGTCCACCCGCCGGCGGCGTCCTCGGCCTCGCGGCTGCAGGTGGCGACGTAGATGATCGTCTCGTCCGACTCCGCCAATGCCTCGAGCTCCTGGCGGTATCCCAAATCGGCCGCCAAGCGGGTGCCGTGGATGACGATGAACCGCTCCCACCGGCCGGTCTCGCGATACGTGCGGATCATCGAGACGAACGGAGCCAACCCCGTGCCCGTCGCGACTGCCACAAGGTCCTTGCCGGCGGGGATCGGATCGAGCACGAACTTGCCCTTGCACTTGGGGGCGACGTAGAGCCGGTCGCCGACGCTCATCTCCCAAAGCAACGGCGTGAAGGCTCCGTCGGGCACCTTGGCGACGTAGAACTCGATCGTCTCCGTATTCAGCGGCGACGAGGCGATCGAGTAGGGCCTCAGGACGAGCTTGGCCAGACCCTTCTTGTCGGCGACGGCGTCGAGATCGACCGGCGGCACCCCGAGCGTCGCGTACTGGCCGGGCTTGTACGTCGGCACGCCGCCGTCCGGGCGGACGTGGACGATGCAGAGTTCATCAGTAATGTCCTCACGCTCGACGATGGTCGCGTTGAAGAGGTCGGCCAGTAGCGAAGGCGGAGCGGAGGCAGCGGCAGGAGCAACATCGTTCATGTCGGGCCGGAACTGTTGCGGCCGCCCCTCGTCGGATCAACCCGATGCCGCCGTAGCATCCATCGTGACGACCTCGGCACCCCTGACGAGCAACCTGGTGGTCCCGGTGCATCAAGCGGACCACCGCATCGGGTGTCTGGTCAATCCACGAGTCACGCTGGTGGAATACGGCGACTACGAGTGCCCGTCGTGCGTCGCGACGCATCCGCAGGTCGATCAGCTCTTGCAGCAGTTCGGCAACGACGAGGGCGGCCTGCTCTTCGTTTTCAGGCATTTTCCCCTGACAACCGTCCACCCGACTGCCGGTGTCGCCGCACAGGCCGCCGAAGCCGCGGCCGCACAGGGCAAGTTCTGGGAGATGCACCGCCTCCTCTATGCCACCCCCGGCGGCGAGCAGCAGGATCACCTCGACCGACTCGCCCTCAAGGCCGGGCTCGAAATGTACCGCTTCAGCGGCGACCTGACGAGCGGCGTGCATGCGGCGATTATCGCCGAGCACGTCGAAGGCGCCCGCCTCGCCGGCGTCCGCAAAACACCCACCTTCTTCCTCAACGGCCAACGTCTCGACGCGTCGCACGACGAAGCCTTGCCACAGGTCGAGGCGATGCTCCGGGAGACGAGCTGATGCCGATCCGGGAGACGAGCTGATGCCGATCTACCACGTGCCGACGAACCTACGGAAGTTCGACGTCGCCAAGGGCAAAGACGGCTCCTTCGTCGTCTTCAGCCGCGAGGACGAGACGGTGGTCATTGCGTGTCGTGACGAATCGCAGGCAATCGACGTCGCGGCCAAGTTGCGGAAGCCGGATCGCGAAGAAGCAATTCAGGTGAACCTGCTCGATGAATAGCGACCGTGGGACTCGAACCCACACTCCTTTCGGAACTCGATTTTGAATCGAGCGCGTCTGCCAATTCCGCCAGGCCGCCGGCAGGGTGCAGGATAGGCCAACCCTCGCTAGCGTGACAGCTCATGAAGCGACGCGTCGCGATCCTCGGCTCGACCGGCAGCATCGGCACGCAGACCCTCGACGCCATCGACGCGCTCAACCACGACGGCTTCGACTTCGAAGTCGTCGCCATGACCGCCGGCAGCAACCGGGAGCTGCTCGCCGAGCAACAGCAGCGGTGGCCCGAGGCGACGACGGCCGTCGTGGCGGACGACGGGCCGGAGGTGATGGTCGAGGCGGCGTCGCGAGGGGACGTGGACATTGTCGCCCATGCCGTCGTCGGTGCGGCGGGCTTGGCGGCATCGTTCGCAGCGGCGGAGGTGGGCAACCGGTTGTGTCTGGCGAACAAGGAGTCGCTCGTCATCGGCGGGTCGCTGTTGATGCAGGCCGTCGAGCGGGGCGGCGGGCAGATCGTGCCGATCGACTCGGAGCACACCGCGATCTTCCAGGCGATGGCGGCGGGTCGCCGGGACGAAGTCCGCCGGGTTCTACTCACCGCCAGTGGCGGGCCGTTCCGTGATGCCGCCGAGTGGCCCGCCGAGCGACTGGCGAAGGCGACGAAGGCACAGGCTCTTGACCACCCGACGTGGACCATGGGTGGCAAGATCACCGTCGATTCTGCCACGCTCTTCAACAAAGGGTTCGAGCTCATCGAAGCCTGCCACCTCTACGACCTGCCGCCGGAGCAGGTGGACGTCGTCGTGCATCACGAGAGCGTCGTCCATTCGATGGTCGAGTTCATCGACGGCAGCGTCATCGCCCACCTCTCGCCTGTCGACATGCGGCTGCCGATCGCGTACGCCCTGACGCACCCACGCCGCGGCCGATGCGGCAGCGGCGTGTGGGACTGGTCGCAGCCGACGACGCTCCATTTCGAGCCGCCGGACGAGGAGCGGTTCCCTGCGTTGCAGCTGTGTCGCGATGCCGTACGACGCGGCGGCGTGGTGCCGGCCTACCTCAATGCCGCGAACGAGGTGGCGGTGGGGGCGTTCCTGGAGAATCAACTGAACTTCGGCGACATCGCCGCCGTCGTCGCCGGGGTGGTCGCGTCGGCTCCCGATGAGCAGCCGGACGGCCTCGCGTCGCTCCTTGAAGCAGACGAGGCGGCGAGGGTGGTCGCGAAGAGACGAGTCCGCGAGCCGCGGACCCACGGTCCGCAGGTCTGACGGGTCAACTTGCTGCAAAGATTTACGCCTTCTCCGAGTTGTGCTGCGTAATTCGGTCGAGAGAAGTCGAAGCGTCCTTGAGCAAAGTGCATCGTCAGACCGGCGGACCGTGAGTCCGCGGCTCACGGACTCGAAAGGCTTCAGCCGACGACGAGGTTCACCATCCGACCCGGCACGACGATCTCCTTGCGGATCGTCTTGTCGGCGAGATGGTCGGCGACCTCGGCCTTGGCGTGGGCCAGCACCTCGTCCTGCGGGGCATCGGGCGCGACACTGATCCGGCCGCGGAGCTTGCCGTTGACCTGGACGGGCAGCTCGATTTGGTCGTCGACCAGCTTGCTCTCGTCCACGTCCGGCCAACCCGCGACGACGATGCTGGTCTCCATGCCGAGGGTCGTCTGCCAGATCTCCTCCGCCAGGTGCGGCGCGAAGGGGCCGAGGAGCAGGGCGTAGACGCGGACGAAGGTCCGCGGCAGCGTGTCGAACCTCGCGGCCAGGTTGATCAGCTCGATCAGCTCCGCAATGGCCGTGTTGAACCGCAATGCCTCGACGTGAGCCGCGACGTTCGCGATCGCCTTGTTCATCTTGCGATCCAGCTCGTCCGGCAGCTCGTCGCCGGTCGGCGTGATGCCGATCATGGTCCGGTGAACCTTCGACAGGAACCGACTCATGCCGACAATGTCCCGCGTGTTCCACGGCTTCATCGCCTCGAGCGGGCCCATGTACATCTCGTAAAGCCGGAACGTGTCGGCCCCATACTCGCTCACGACGTCGTCGGGATTGATGACGTTGCCGCGCGACTTGCTCATCTTGTGAGACTTCTCAATTACCACAACGTCTGACGCATCTTTCAGCGTCGGTTGCGGCGTCCCTAACTCAACGTCCTCACGCGAAACCTTCACCTCTTTAACGATCTCTAACGGCGTGACTGTCTGACGACCCTGCTGAACTGCCCCATCATCGTCGATCCAGGTTTGCTTCGCCTGCGTTTTGACTAGCTGGTCGCCAACTCGAGTCACATCGTAGTAGCTCACCCACGCATCCTGCTCGTCCTTGAAAGCTGTGTACTCAGCCTCGCCCAGGATCATGCCCTGGTTGACGAGCCGCTGGAACGGCTCACTCGTCGAGAGGTGGCCGAGGTCGAAGAGCACCTTGTGCCAGAAGCGCGCGTAGAGCAGGTGGAGCACCGCGTGCTCGACGCCGCCGACGTAGAGCTCGACGGGCATCCAGTAAGCCTCCTTGGCCGGATCGACGAAGCGGTCCTTGTTGTGCGGATCGAGGTAGCGCAGGTAGTACCAGCACGACCCGGCCCACTGGGGCATCGTGTTCGTCTCGCGGCGGAACGTCTGGCCGTCGCGCTCGACCGTTAGCCAGTCCGTCGCCTTTGCCAGCGGGCCCTCGGGGCTGCCGGTGGGCTTGAAGTCTTCGAGCTCCGGCAGCGTGACGGGCAGCTCGCTTTCGTCGACCGCGTGGTGGTTGCCGTCGGCGTCGATGAGGATCGGGAAGGGCTCGCCCCAGTACCGCTGCCGGCTGAAGAGCCAGTCGCGCAGCTTGTAGTTCGTGCGAGGCCGGCCGACGCCTTTGTCGCGGAGGTAGTCGATCATCGCTGCCTTCGCCTCGGCCATCGGCTTGCCGTCGAGGAACTCGCTGTTGACGGCCTTGCCGTCGCCCGTGAACGGCAACTCACCGCCGTCGACCACGCGGGTGATCGGCAGGTCAAACTTTGTGGCGAACGAGAAGTCACGCTCATCGTGCGCCGGCACGGCCATGATCGCGCCGGTGCCGTAGCCGGTCAGGACGTAGTCGGCGACCCAGACGGGAATCGGCTCGTCGTTGACGGGGTTGAGCGCGTAGCCCCCGGTGAAAACGCCTGTCTTCTCCTTCGCGTCGGCCTGGCGGTCGCGTTCGCTCCTGCCCGCGGCCTGTGCGACGTAGGCGTCGACCGCCGCCTTCTGATCGGTCGTCGTGATGCGGCTGACGAGATCGTGCTCCGGCGCGAGCACCATGTACGTCGCGCCGAAGAGCGTGTCGGGCCGGGTGGTGTAGACCTCGATCGAGTCGTCGTGGTCGCGCAGGTCGAACTCGACGGTGGCGCCGACGCTCTTGCCGATCCAGTTTCGCTGCATGTCCTTGAGCGAGTCGGACCAGTCGAGCGTGTCGAGGTCCTCGAGCAGTCGGTCGGCGTAGGCGGTGATCCGGAGCATCCACTGCCGCAGCGGCCGCTTCTCGACCGGGTGCCCGCCCACTTCGCTCTTGCCGTCGACGACTTCCTCGTTGGCGAGTGTCGTGCCCAGGGCAGGGCACCAGTTCACCGGCACCTCGTCCACGAACGCCAGCCGCTGGTTGTCGATGACCAGGCGTTGCTCCTCCTTGTCGAGCGTCTTGAAGTTGCGGAACATGTGAGCCTCGCCGGCGACGGCTTCGAGCCCTTCCTGCACCGGATTGAGCACGATGCTCATATCCGGCGCGACGACGTAGTTGGCGTTGAAGAGCTCGTTCTCCAGATGCTCGATCGGCATCGCCTTCTGCTCGATCGGGTCGAAGTAGCTGTTGTAGATCTGCAGGAAGATCCACTGGGTCCACCGGTAGTAGTCCGGGTCGGTCGTGTTGACCTCGCGGTCCCAGTCGTAGCCCAGGCCGAGCATCTCGATCTGCCGGCGGAAGGTGGCGACATTCTTGGCGGTGGTTTCCGCGGGGTGGACGTTGTTCTTGATCGCGTACTGCTCGGCCGGCAAGCCGAAGGCGTCCCAGCCCATGGGGTGGAGCACGTTGAAGCCGCGCATCCTTTTGTAGCGGCTGACGATGTCGGTGGCGGTGTAGCCCTCGGGGTGGCCCACGTGCAGGCCCGCGCCGCTGGGGTACGGAAACATGTCGAGCACGTAGAAGGGCGGCTTGGAGGTATTGGCCGGGTCGGCGGCGGCGTAGACCTTGCCGTCACGCCACGCCTGCTGGTGTTTGCTCTCGATTGCTGCGAAGGGGTAGGCCATGTCGTCGGCAGCGTAGTGACGCCGCCTCAAGTAGCGGCGCATTGGCGTCCGATACACGTCTCATGCTCTGCATCGCCCCCGACACGACCGCCGCGACGTTTCCGCGGCTCAGCGTGGGAATCGAAGCCTTTGACGACGGCTTCGGCCGCGAGCGGCGGCGGCGAGTGCGACGCGTGGAACACCGGGCCATCAAGCTTTTCGATGAAACCACCGGCAGCTATGTCGTCGGCCGGACCCGCGACACGAGCGACACGGGCCTGCAGATCGAACTGCCCGACCGCGTTCCGGCCAAACGGGGCGGAACCGCGTTCATCCACGTCGCCGACGGTCGCGGCATGGTGCGGCGGACGGCGATGATGCCGGTCCGCTACGCCTGGGTCCGCCGCGAAGGCAAGCGATTGTTCTGCGGCGTCGAGATGCTCGCTGCGACCACCCCGATGCAACGGGCAGCGTAACAAAAGGTGACGCTCAGCTGATTCCGCCTTGCGTCCTGGGGGATGCGGGACGTTATGCTGCGCTGCTGCGGCAACTGGCCGCTTCTTGTCGTGGATCGAGCCGTTCGCCGCTACATCTATCGCATCCTCGCGGTGCACCTGGCCTTCCTGCTGCTGGCAGTGGTTGTGGTCACGTACGCGGGCCGAAACCTCTACGTCGCGGCCAAGGCACAAGGGCAGGCCGAAGCGGTCAACCAGGCCCGGCCTCCGGCGAATCAGGCGGCCGATGCCATTCGGCGTCGCATGAGCGGCCTGCTAGACACGCTCAGCATCGCGTCGCTCGATCAGGACGAGGCGACACTTCGCCAAGACGTCTGGCCCAAAATTCGCACCGCCGCCAGTGACCTGATCGTCCTCGACCGCACCGGCCGACGCGTTCTGACCCAGATCGGTGGCGAGGAGACGGAATCGGGCGGCTACGCCAGCAATCTGCCGGACCTGGAGACGTCGCGTGACGCGGACGTGGAGCGTGTTTTGGCGGAAGTGGTCCAGGCAGTCCGCGAGGCCGAGGACGGCGAGGTTCTGGCGGGGCCGATGCGGATCGCATCCGATGCCGAGCCGTTGATGTTCATGGCGGTCGAGGCGGACGGCCGCATCGGCATCGCAGTCTCGCCGTTGAGCTACTTCGACGAGGCGTTTCTGAATCTCAGCCGCGAGCCGGGACGTTTGGCGTTGGCGTTGGCGTCGGCACGGGTGGGCGTGTACGTGCCGGGAGGATCTCAGCAACGCGAGGTGCCGCCGCGGCTGGCGGAGCACGTGCGGGCGCGGTTGCTGGGCCAGAGTCGGCCGTCGCAGTTGATCGAGGGGCAGGCGACGTTCGACGGACGGACGTTCGACGGCATGCTGCCGATCGTCGTGCCGGTGCGTGGCATCGCCTCGCCGACATCGTCCCAGGAGCTGGTCCCGAGTCGGCAGAACTCTGAGCTGGCGGTCATCGGCGTGCTCAACGGGGCCAGCGTTATCGGACCGATCGCCGAGGTCACGAGAACGGCCGTGCTTTGGGCGGCGGCGGTCATCGCGATCATGACCGCGATCCTCGTCAGCAGCAGCGTCCAGCTCATTCGCGGCCGCAGTCGGCTCGAACGAATGCGGGCCGAGGTCGTCGAAAGCGAACTCAAAGCCGCCCGGCAGATCCAACTCAATTGGCTTCCGGACGACGGCGTTCGGCACGTGGCGGATCGCGAAGTCGACGTCGCCGCCGATAACCTGCCGGCGAGTCACATCTCAGGGGACTTTTACAATTACTTCGAGCTGCCCGGCGTCGACGGTCGCGGCACCCGCCTGGCCCTCGTCATCGGCGACGTCACGGGTCACGGCATGGCGGCGGCGTTCCTCATGAGCACGGCCCAGCTCCTCGCCGAAGCCGCGTTGCGTCGTGATCCCGATCCCGGCACCGCCTTGACGCGCGTCAACGCGCAGCTTGCGCGTCAGGCTCACGGCGGCCAGTTCGTGACGCTGCTACTGGCGGTTCTCGATGCCGACGAGAACGAACTATGCCTCGCCTCCGCCGGCCACGCCGGGCCGCTGCTGCACCGTGACGGTCGATGGCAGGAGGCCCAAGTCGACGGCGACCTCGTCGCCGGGGTGATGGAGCAGGTCGAGTACGAGACCACCCGCGTCTCGCTCGACGACGTCGGCGCGATGCTCTTCTACACGGATGGTGCCGTCGAGGCACAGAACCTGGCGGGGGATCGCTTCAACTTAGCGCTCTTCTGCGAGCGACTCAACGAAGAGCTGCCGACCGGGCCGCCGGACGCTCAGACGATCATCCGTCGCGGCCTGAGCATTGTCCGCGACTTCACCGGCGGGGCCGAGTTCGACGACGACGTCACGCTCCTGGGCGTCTACCTCGAACCCGTCGACGGAGCCCGCGTCCTGCCAGACGATGCCGAAGTCGCGACACCGTCCTACGGCTGACCGGCGACGAGATCGCGATAGTCCCGTAGCGCCGCCTTCCAGTCGCGCATCGATCGGCCGAGCTGGTGTTCGAGCTTGTCGAGCTTCAAAACGCTCATCGCCGGCCGGCGGGCACTGCCGGGCTTCATCGCCGCCCAGTCGGCCCCGGTGACGGGTTCCAGCGAAGTCGGCTCGACGCCGAACGCCTTCATGATCTCCTGGGTGAACTCGAACCACGTCGTCCGCCCGCCGCCGGTGACGTGGAAGATGCCGTTCGCCTTGGCCTCGACGAGATCGAGCAGTGCCTCAGCCAGGTCGATCGTCAACGTAGGGCTGCCGTGTTGATCGCCCACGACCTTCAGCGGCTTACCCGCTTTGGCGGCGTCGAGCATGATCTTCGGAAACGGCCGACCTGCCCAGGGCCCGTACAGCCACGCCGTCCGCAAGATCAGCCAATCCTCCACACCACTCGCACGCAACGCTCGCTCACCAGCGAGCTTGCTTTGGCCATAGGCACTGACGGGGCCGGGCTCGTCCTCTTCGTCGTACGGCTCGTCGCTCTCGCCGCTGAAGACGAAGTCGGTGCTGATGTGGACGAGCTTGGCCCCGTGCACCTTGCAAGCCGCCGCGAGACGGCCGACAGCTTCACCGTTGAGCGCGTTGGCGACGCCGGGCTCTTCCTCGGCTTTGTCGACCGCGGTGTAGGCGGCGCAGTTAATGACAAGCTTCGGCTGATGCTCCTCGAACGCCTTTTGCACGCTGGCATCGTCGAGAATGTCGCACTCGCCCCGGTCTACGCCGACAAAGCCGATCCCGCGTCGGACGAGCGACCGCTTCATCGCTGCCGCGAGCATGCCTTGGTCGCCGACGAGAAGGCACGAGGCGTCGGAAGTCGAAGTGGCCACGTCCTCATCATCGGTCCGACGGGCCCAAGACTGCAAGTAACCGCTCGTACTCGCTCGCCAAGTACGGCGGCAGCGGCTCGGATCGCGTCTCCACCAACGGCCGGGCCCGTTCCAAGAGTTGGCGGGCCTCCTCGTAATCCGCCGCCGCCCGCACCGACCGACCGCTCGTCGGCCGCGTCGTCGGCTTGTTGTCGTCGAGCGTCTCGAACGTCGGCAGCGTCTCGAAGGTCGGTAGCGTCTCGATCGATTGATCCAACAACAAGGCCGCCAAACCCAGAAGCGCGTCGAGCTGCTCGAAGTCAAGCCGCAGGGCATCCCGCATCGCCGCCTCCGCCAGATCCGTCGCGTCGCCCGCGGCCTGATACGCCCGGGCCAACGTCGCGTGATAATCAGCTTCGCCCGGTGCTTCCCGCGTCGCCAGCTCCGCCCACGACACCGCCTCCGTCGCGGCAGCACGCGGCACCGCCAGCCATCCCGCCGACTCACCGTCGGCGGCGCCGCGGGTCGTCATCGGCCGCGTCTCGAGATCGTTGCCACCACGATCGCCCGGCTGCCGATCCGGCCGGAGCAGGAGCCGAGCCAACGCATTCGCTGCCGAGGCGTTCTGCAAATCGATCGTCAAGACACGCCGCCACGCCCGCTCGGCATCGGCCCAGTTTCCCCGAAACGTCGCTACATCCGCCAAAGATCGCCAGACCGTCAGAGCTTGCTCCGTGTCGGGCGAAACGTCCGCCAGTCGCCGCAGCCGTGCGCTGCTGACACGCAGCGACGCCGGATCATCAAAGCGTCGTCCGAGTCGTGCGTAGGCAATCGCCACGGCCGTCTGCTCAACACGACGATCAGCCGACGGCGGCAGGGCGTCGATGTGGAGGTCGATGAGCTGGAGCCACTTCTGAGCCGTCACCCGGTCCGGCACAAGGTCCGCCGCCAGCCGCGTCAGGTGCAGCCGCCAACCGTGCCCGCCGGCGTCGTCACGTTGCAGATCGAGCCGCACCAGGTCCAAGGCCTCGTCCGCCCGACCGACAGCTGCCAGCGACTCGACCGCGAGAAACAGCAGATGCCCGTGCGAGCCCCGATTGGCTCTGGCCGCCGGCAGCCGAGGCTCCAGCAACGCAAGTGACGCCTCGTGCTGTCCGCGAAGCACCAACGCATCCGCCACCGCCACATCCGCAGACATCGCCGTCGGCTCGTCTCCCAATAGCAAGTTCCGCCACCGCGTCGCATAACGGGCGGCGCGGGCAGGATTCGCCAGTTTGCGAGCCGCCCCATAGGCCAGCCGCTGCAGATCGGGCGACAACGCATTCCGCTCCGCCGCCCGCAAGAGGATCCGATCCGCGTCTTCTGGTCGGCCGATTCGCGTGAACGTGCTGCTGACGAACTGCTGCAACGCGATCGACTCGGGCATGGCCGCTGCCGAGGATTCGAGCACGCCCAGATCGCTCGCGTCCGGTTCCGTGGCCGTGGCTGCGGCAATGAGATCGTCGGGCCGGACGAGCAGGCTGACGTCTTGATCGAGCCGGCGCAACAGGCGAGCCGTCTTGAGCACGGTCTGCCGAACATCGTCCTGCCAGCCGGCTTCGGCAATCGCTCGAAGCTGCGGAGCGTCCGCCTCGACGGCCAGCCGCTCGGCCTCCTCGAACTCCTTCCTCGCTAGGAAAAACCGGGTCGCCGCTCGCCGGGTCGCTGCGTCATCCGGTGCATCGGCGACGGCGGCACGGAAGAGCTCGGCGGCGACGTCGGGTTGCCGGGTTCTGGCTGCAAAGGTGCCGCGGAGCACGAGGCGATCCGCCCGCCGGTCGCGGGTTTCGACCGCCCGCTGCAGCAGCCGCTGGGCTCGTTCGGGTTCGTCCTCGTCGTAGGCGAAGATCGCCGCCTCCAGCAACGCCGCCGGATCGGTCGCCGATGCCGCCAGATCGTCCCGAAGGGCCTGCGCTTCCTCGACTCGGTTGCTCGCGTCGAGCATGCCGATGAGCACGATCGTTCCGCGGTCGTACAATTGGCCGAGTCGTCGCTGTTCCAGAAGCAGCCTCGACGCCGTCTGCAGATTGCCTGCGTCGGCGAACTGAAGCGCCAAGGCGAGCCGATTCTGCGGATCGTCCGCCGACTCAGGCCCACGGTCCGCCGCCCGCGTCAGGACGACGTTCGCCATGGCCGAATCGCCGAGCCGACCGAGCAGCTCCAGCAGCCGCAGGAGCGTGCCATCGGTGGCCGTGGGCTCCAGAGCGAGGACTGTCAGGTGATCCGCCGCCACCTCGAACTCGCGAAGGAAGATCAACGCATCGGCCACCGAGAGCCGCGCCTCGCTCGCGACGTCATCGAACTCATCAATCGGCTGGCGGGCGATGGCTCGAAGCCGCCGCGCCGCCTCGATGGCCGCGTCCCACGCCCGCGCCGATGTCGGCCCCGCTATCGCCGCCGACTCTAAAAGCAGCCGCGCCTCTTCGAGCTTCCAACGCCGCAACATCGACGCCGCCGGCTCGCTCAGTTTCCGCAGCCGGGTGACCGCCCGCTCGCGATCGAGCACGTCCTGCGACGTCTGACTACGAGCCAAGGCTGCGAACGGCTCGGGCAATGTCGCGGTCTGTCGCTGCGGGAAAGCGAGGAGCTGGGAGATTCGCAACTCGATCTGGCGAAGTCGCGAAGCGTCGACATTGTCGTGCTGCGTCACGAGCTGGTCGAAGGCGAGCTCCGCCGCCTCGATTCGGGCCTCGTCCAGCTCCAGCGTCGCCAGTTGCAGGAGCGGCTCGGGCCAGAAGGGCGTTTCAGAAGCCGCCAGCCGCAGGTGGTGCCGGGCCAAGGCCGGTTCCCGAAGGCTGGCCGCCGCCAAAGCGAGTCTGACGCGTGCCAACGGCACCTGCGGCGTCTTCAGCTCGACGCCTGTTCGCAGGTTCGACGCATGACGTCGGCGGACGATCCCGATGGTTTGGGTGGATTCGTTGATCGTCTCCGCGGCCGCTTGGAGCGTCGGCGGCTCGATGTCGGCGTGGTCGAGGATCGCCCGGCGAATCGCCAGGTAATCAGCAACAGCGGGTCGACGAGCGGTGCGTTCGGCAAGCCGCGTGGCCTGTCGGTTGAAGCCGCTGGCGTCGAGGACGCGGATGAGGTCGAGAATCTCGGTCGCCTCGATCTCGTTGCGGCCTAGCACGTCCCAGTCGTCACTCGCCTCGGCAGTCGCGGCGGCGACGGCTTGTTCGAGGAAGGCCGCCGCCTGCTCGGGCTTGTCGGCAAGTCGGTGAGCGATCGCCAGCAGAATCAGCCGGCGAATGGCGGGCCGGTCGTCGCCCAAGTCGCTCGCCAAATCAACGACCTCAGCGGCGTCTCGCTCGTGCGCCAGTTCCAGCAGCCGAAGGTCGTCGACGAGGTCGTCGGAGTCGGCGAACAAGCGGGCTGCGACGCGGGTTGCTTCCGTCAGTCGGCCGGTGGCGGCGAGGGCGTCACGATGGTGCCGCCGTACGATTGGCGTCCGCTGGTCCGTCGGCAGCGCGTTGACGACCTCTAGAACGTCCTCTGGTCGATCCAACGCGGCCAGTAGATGCAGCCGTCGTTCGACGACCGGCGGCGTCGGTTCAAGGCCGGCCAGTGCTTCGAGGGCCTTCACTTCCGCAACCTGCGGCGGCAGCGTGACGAGGAGCGATTCGGCATACAGCAGGGCGATGTCGACGGCATCGACGCCGTAGGTCGGCCGTTGGACGAGCGGCTGGAGCAGGGTCCGCGTCGCGTTCCACTGACCGGCTTCGGCTTCCCGCTTCGCCTCGGCCAGGACGGCAGTCCGGTCGATCACGCTCTGGGCTATCGCCCGGTTACGGACGAGAAAGATCGCCAGCACCACCGGCATGGCGATGGTGAGCAACCCGACGAGGCGGAAGATGGTGCGACGTCGCCGAGTCACGTGATCGAGCGTAGACCAGCGTGGATCGGGCTAACCCTAGAGACTGACCATCAAACACCGAGCAGCGAGCCGATGCGGGTGACGAGCTGCTCGATGTCGAAGGGTTTGCGGACGAAGTCGTCGGCACCGGCGGCGAGGAGTTCGTCGACCTCCGCAGCATCGACCGCGCCGCTGATGACGATGATTCGGGTCTCCGCCAGTTCCGGCTTGGAGCGGATCGAGGTGCAGACCTTGTTGCCGTTGATGTCCGGCAGAAGGTAGTCGAGAAGGATGAGGTCGGGCTTGAGTTCGCTGGTGAGGAGCCCGGCGTCGTAGCCGGTGCCGGCGGAGTGAACTTCGAAGCGTCCGTCGCGGTCGAGGACGTCGCAGAAGAGTTCGACGATTTCAGGGTCGTCGTCGACGACGAGGATGCGTCGTTTGCCGCCGTCGAGCTTGTCCCCTGGGATGCCGTTGGCATGCATGAACTCGAGCAGGGCGTCGCGTGGGATGCGTCGGAACTTGCTGCCGGGGACGCGGAAGCCTTTGAGGCGTCCGGCGTCGAAGCAGCGGATGATGGTTTGCTGGGAGACTTTGCAGACGTCTGCAGCCTCGCCGGTGGTGAAGATGGTTTTCATCGCTCCGCCTGTCGGTCCGTCGGAAGGGGTGGATGGATCATGTCTGATGGGTGCGAGAGAGGCCGGGCGGCCGCGAACTACCCCGGATGGCCCAAGATGCCCAGCATACCAGCTGAAGCAGCCGAAGCCACCGGCACGATCCCCTTCGTCTGCATCGGCAGGTCAGATTCCCCAGCTTAACAGCGTCGGATGATCGGTGCGGCGGGAGCGTCCAGAAGCGCGACGCGGCGTGGACATCGGCGGGCGGATTCTGCACCGCCCTAGTACCTGGCGAGCAGCGAACCGACCGCCGTCAACCCGCCGATGACCGCCGCGGCTACGGGTGCCGCGCTCCACGTGGAGCGCGTCCCGTCGCCAAACCCCCATGGCCGTGGCCAAATGACGATTATGGGGTCGACGATGCGCTCCACGCGGAGCGCCCACACGCCGCCGCCACAGGCGAACTCGGCGGCCGCCGCGGCGCAGCGCGTAGATTCTGTCATCGCCAAGGCTCCCTGGATCGACAAGCTCCGCCTCGACCTCGCCCGACGCGACGGCCCGCCGCTGATGGTGCTCGCGACGGTCGATGCTGACGGTGCGCCGACGTGCCGGACCGTCGTCCTCCGTCGCATCGATGACAACGGCATCGTCGCCTTCTGCAGCCACCGCGACGCCGACAAGAACAAGCACCTGCACCGCGACGCCCGAGCGGCGGGCACGATCTGGATCGAGCCGACGCGTTCCCAGTTTCGCCTGCGTGGCCGGGTGACGATCCACCCGTCGACGAGCGACGTGTCGCGCTCCATGTGGAGCAGCATGAGCGATTCGGCCAGAGCCCTGTTTGCCTGGCCGACGCCGGGGGAGTCGCGGGCTCCGGACGACGCCTTTGTCGAAGGTATGGGTGAAGGCGACGACGTGCCCGAAACGTTCGAAGCCTTCGAACTGGAGGCGGACGAGGCAGACGTGCTGGTTCTCGAAGGCGTCCCGCACGACCGAGAGATCTGGACTCGACAAGCCGACCATTGGGTCACGCGGAAGGTCAATCCGTAAGGCTCGATGAACCGCAACGCCTACGGTGCCGCCTTGCGATTTCTCCTGTACGGCAGCTTTTCCGACGACGTGTCCGCCCAATTCCTGGAGGCAGGCCACAAGGTGACGTTGCCGATCGAGGCGGGCATTGCTCTTGATTCACCCGCCGCCGAGGTGCTCGAAGCCGCCCGGCGCGGGCAGTACGAGTTGGTGGTCGCGGATCGGACGATGCTCAACGCGCTCTTGCCGACCGCGGGTCGACGCGACGTCTTCGGCCGGGTGCTGGTCTTCCTCAACGCCGGCAACTCCGACGCCGCCCTCGCCGTCGTCCGGCTCTTCGACCGCTACAAACGCCTCACGCCAGGCCGGCTCTACACCGTCTCGCCCCAACGCGTCAAGGTCAGCCAGCTTCCATCGAGCACCCTCTGACTTCTGCCTCACTCCTCGCTCCTCGCTCCTTTCGAATCATGTCCCTTCTCGTCACCGGCAGCCTCGGCATTGACACCATCGAAACCCCCGCAGGCCGACGCGACAATGTCATCGGCGGCAGCGCGACTTACTTCGCCTACGGCGCCAGCTTCTTCACGCCCGTCCGCCTCGTCGGAGCCGTCGGCGAGGATTGGCCGACCGACATGAAGACGGTTTATGAGGAAAAACCCGTCGATCTCGAGGGTCTGGAAGTGCGACAGGGCAGCAAGTCCTTTCGTTGGCACGGCAGCTACGTCGACGACCTCAACGACGCCAAGAGCATCCAGACCGACCTCAACATCCTGGCCGAAGACGCGCCCAAGATCCCGGACGCTTACCTCGACAGCGAGTACGTCTTCCTCGCCAACACGCACCCGGCGTTGCAGGCGGACATGCTGGGCCGGCTCAAGAACGTCAAGCTGAGTGTCGCCGACACGATGAATCTGTGGATCACCGAGTTCAACGACGACCTCAAGAAGCTCCTCAAGCTCATCGACGGCCTCGTCCTCAACGATGGGGAGGCGAAGCTGCTGACCGGCGAGAAGAACATGGTCAAAGCCGCCGGCGAGGTGCTCAAGATGGGGCCGAAGTTCGTCGTGATCAAGAAGGGCGAGCACGGCTGCCTCATGGCGTGGCAAGATCAAGACGCCTCGACACCCACCGACCTGCAGACCTTCGTCCTACCCGCTTACCCGACGGACCAGGTCATCGACCCCACCGGTGCCGGTGACACGTTCGCCAGCGGCATGATGGGTTATCTCGCCACACAGTCGTCGCTCTCGCCAGCCACGATCAAGCGTGCCCTCGCCTTCGGCACCGTCGTCGCCAGCTACACCATCGCCGACTTCAGCCTCGACGGCCTCTCCGCCACAACGCGCGAGCAAATCGACGCCCGCTACGAAAAACTCAAGGCGGCGATGAGCTTCTAAGGCAAGTTGCCTCATCTCCGCTCGGGAGAACCGAGCGGGCGAATGAGTACGGACTGACCCGGATTCGCCGCTACAACGGCGGCAAGCAGACCCGGCTGACGCGGCGGATGTTGGGTTCGTTGCGGAGTGTGTCGATCAGGTCGTCGCCGGGGCGGGCGTCGACCTTGAGGACCATTAGGGCGCGGCTTTGGCCGTCGACGTCGGTGCGGCTGATGACCATGTCGGCGATGTTCACGCCCCTGTTGCCGAACGTGTTGCCGACGAGGCCGATCACGCCCGGCTGGTCGTCGTTCTCGATGAGGACCATCTCGCCCGCCGGGATGAGGTCCATCGAGTAGTCGTCGATGCGGAGCACCCGCGGCAGGCCGTCGGCGTAGGCGGTGCCGAGAATGCGGTGGCTTTCCGTCTTGCCGTTAGCTCGCACGCCGACGATGTTGCCGACGAGGCCGGACGGCGGTTGGCTTTCCTTGACGGCCTGCAGGTCGATGCCACGATCGCTCGCCGCCTGCTCAACGTTTACGACGTTGGCCGGCGAGGCGAGCATCGAGCTGAGCACCTCGACAGCGGCGAGTCGCTTGAACGTTTCGAGGTTTTTCTGAGCTTTTTCACCCGAAGCGCGAACGGTGATCCCGTCAAGTTCCTGCGTGCTGGCGAAGGCGGTCAGCAGCTTGCCGGCCCGCGAGGCGAAGTTGGCCAAGGCCGCCTCGTCCGGCGGAAGGTCGAGCTTGACGCCGCTGAGGTTCACTGCCCCATTGATCTCGCCGCGTTTGAGGTAGGCGACGAGCGACCGGCACGCCTCGACCGCGACAGCCTCCTGGGCCTCGTCGGTCTGGGCCCCGAGGTGGGGCGTCAGGACCGCGCTGTCGAGGCCAAAGAGCGGGTGGTCCTTCGGCGGCGGCTCGGTGGCGTAGACGTCGATCGCGGCACCGGCGATGCGGCCGTTCTTGAGTGCCTCGGCCACTGCGAACTCGTCGACCACGTCGCCGCGGGCGTCGTTGATGACGAGCAGCGAATTCTTGGCGACCTCGTTGAGGCGGCGGGCGTCGAGCAGGTGCTTCGTGTCGCCGCCGCCGGGGACGTGGAAGGTGATGACATCGAGCCTCGCCAGAAACTCATCGAAGTCCTTGATAATCGTCACGCGACCGTCGAGTGCGGCTTCACCTTTGAAGTACGGGTCGTAGCCGACGACGGTCATTTCCATCGCGAGGGCTCGCGTCGCGACGGTCTGGCCGATGCGGCCCAAGCCGACGACGCCGAGCGTCTTGCCGGCGAGCTGCGTGCCCTGGTACTTGCTCTTCTTCCACTCGCCGCTCTTGACGTGCCTGTCGGCCCCGGGGATTTTGCGGGCGAGGGCGTACATGAGGGCCAAGGCGTGCTCGGCGGTCGAGAGCGTGCTGGCGGCGGCGGTGTTGACGACGAGGACGCCGCGGGCGGTGGCGGCGTCGAGGTCGATGTTGTCGACGCCCACGCCCGCGCGGGCGATCGCCCTGAGCTTGCCCGGCTCCTCTAGCACCTTGGCCGTCACCTTGGCCCCCGAGCGGACGGCGAGGCCGTCGTAATCCTTGACAGCGGCGGTGAGCTCTTCTTCGTTGAGCCCGATCTTGACGTCGTAATCGACGCCCTCGGCTTCGAGGAGCTTGAGCCCGTCGTCAGCGAGCTTGTCGGCAATCAGGATGCGCAGGTCGGCCATGGGGCGGACACGGTAGGTCGTGCTCCGGCACCTGCTCTTTCCAAAGCACAAGGGGCGACCGTCTGGCCGCGCCTTAGCGTCAGCGGTGAGCAAGTCCCCAACCTTTGGTACCGGCGTCTACCCGTTCATGTCGTTCGCCCAACGGCAGGGTGTCGATTGGTCGCCGAGCCTGCGGGACGAGGCGATGCAGATGACCGCTGACGCAGGGCTAGACGCCTTCGAGGACCTGGCTGATTCCCCTGCTGCCGTCGAATCGACGGCGACCTCCGCCCGACGCATTGGTGTCTCGACGCCCAGTTTCTACAGCAACGTCCGCCTTCACGATGCCGATGCCGAAGCCCAGGTCGAGCGATACGCGAAGGTAGCTGCCAGCGTCGCCAACATCGGTGGCAGCTACCTGAACGTGAATGCCGAACCTGTCGACTGGAACAAGCCGCTCGACAAGAATGACGAGCAACTCGCCCGTCAAGCCGCGGCCATGATCGACCTTCAAGCGGCGTGTCTCGATGTCGGCATCACGCTGGCCTATCACACGCACGATGCCGAGATGCGTCAGGCCGCTCGGGAGGTGCACCACATGCTCCTGAACGTGCCGGATCTGCAACTCTGCTTCGATCCCGACTGGTTCTACGCCGGCACCGGAATGAGCCTGCTCGCCACGATCGATTGGGCCCGGCTCTGGGGCAGTCGCACGGTCATGCTCCACCTGCGTGATCGCGTCGACGGCACGTGGGCTGAGACCTTTGGCGACGGCGAGATCGACTACGACCCCGTTCTCGCGGGGCTTCCGCACGTTCCGGACCTGTGGCTGCTGGAGCAGGCGGTGGATCCCGAGCGGAACCTGACGATGCAGCCGGCGGCGGCGCTGGAGCGGAGCGTTGCGAACCTTCGAAGCGCGGCAGATCGGCGGATGGCAATCGGATCAGTTCACGCTGGCTGACGCCCGCTCTTGGAGCCAGCGTTCTGCCGCGACACGGACCGACTGGGCGTGCAGCTTCGCGGTCATGCCGGGCGTCTTGTGGTAGCCGCCGCCGTAGAGGACGACGGTGGGAATCTGCCAGTCCCGGCAGAGCGAGATCACCCGCTCGTCACGACGCCGCAGGTCGCCCGTCGACAGCTTCATCTGGCCGAAGCGATCGTCGGCGTGCGGATCGACGCCGGCGATGTAGAAGACGATGTCCGGCTCGAACCGCTCGATGGCCGCCGGCAGCGTCCGCTCCATCGCGTCGAAGTACTGGTCGGTCGACGCCCACCGCTCCAGCGGCACGTCCAGGTCGCCCGGCACCTTCGCCGACGGGTAGTTCTTCCCGACGTGCAGCGAGTACGTGAACGTGAACGGATCCTGCGCGAAGATGTCGTGCGTGCCGTTGCCTTGATGCGCATCGAGGTCGGCAACAAACGCGTGCAGCAACGGCTCCTCGTGCTGCAACGCCCGGATTGCGACCGCCACGTCGTTGAAGACGCAAAACCCCTGGCCGCTGTCGGGAAAGGCGTGATGCGTGCCGCCGGCAAGGTTGCAGGCGATGCCCTCCGCCATGGCGAACCGTGCCGCCGCCAACGTCCCCGCGACGGCGTTGTGACTTCGAATCGACAACGCCTCCGACGGCGGCAGGCCGAGCTTCTTGGCCGTTAATCCGTAGAAGTCGCCGGTTTTGATCGACTCGACGTAACGCGGCGTGTGGACGCGAAGCAGATCACGCTCCGGAATCTGCCCCGCATCGATCAGCCGATCCGTCGTGCCGTCCTGGCGCAACGCCTTAGCCGACTGCGGGAACTTCTCCATCGGAAACACATGCCCCGCTGGCAACGGCACGTAGTAGCGGTCGCTCGTAAAGCACGCGATCGGCACGATTATTCGTAGGGTGGGCTTCAGCCCACCATCTGCCTGAGAGTTCGGTGGTGGGCTGAAGCCCACCCTACAAGTAGCCATGGACCTGCCGTATCTCACCGCGGACCTCCCCGGCGTCGGCGGCGTCATGCGGGCCAAGCCTGAAGATTTCTTCGTTCAGGAGCTGCCGCTCTACGAGCCGAGCGGAGGGGGCGGGTTCATCTACTTCGAGTGCCAGAAGGTCGGCCTGACCACCTTCGAGGCGATCAACCGCATCGCCACCGAGCTCAACATCAGCCGCAGCGACATCGGCTACGCCGGCCTCAAGGACCGCCACGCCATCACGCAGCAGCTCTTCAGCGTGCCGTTGACGGAGACGACCACCGAGGAGCGGGTCATGACGATGGAGGTCGAAGGCCTCGCCCCGCGGTGGGCGGATTTGCACGAGAACAAGCTCAAGATGGGCCACCTCGCGGGCAACCGATTCGCCATTCGGCTACGCGAGGTGCAGGCGACGGACGTCGTCAAGCTTCGGCCGATCCTCGACCGGCTCATCAAGACCGGCCTGCCCAACTACTTCGGCGAACAACGCTTCGGCCGAGACGAGCATCGGCCCAACGACCAACTCGGCATCCTCCTGCTCCGCGGCGATCACCAGGCCTTCCTCGACCTCTACCTCGGCGGACCTGACGGCCGCGGGGACGTCGCCCACGCCCGCAGCATCTATGAAGGCGACGGTCCCGCCGCGGCCCTCGAGGTCTGGCCCGAGAACATCCGGGCGGAGCGGAAGGTCCTCGCCAAGCTGGTCAACACGAACGACCCCGCCAAGGCCGTCAACGCCGTCGACCGCAAGCTCCGCCGCCTCTACGAGTCCGCCGCTCAGTCGAAGGTCTTCAACGCCATCGTCGCGGACCGCGTGCGCGACGGCCTGGTCGACCAGCTCGTCGAAGGCGACGCCGTCGCCATCCACCGCGAAGCCCTCCGCACCGGCGGGGGGTTCATCGTCGAAGACGCCGCCGCCGAGCAGGAGCGATGCACGAACTGGGAGATCAGCCCGACCGCGCCGATGCCCGGCAAGAAGGAGCGACCACCCGCCGCCGGCGAGGCGGCGCAACGCGAGGCCGTCGTTCTGGAACAACTCGGCCTCACCCGCGCCGACTTCGGTTCCATGCCCGGCGAACGCCGCCCCCTCCGCGTCCAGCCGCTCGACACGAAGCTCAGCAGCGAGGTGACCGAAGACGGCCAGACGATTACCGTCGCCTTCAGCCTGCCCGCCGGCAGCTTCGCGACGACGCTCATGCGCGAGCTCATGAAACCCGACGCCACTTAATCCGTTGGCAGCCGACGGCACAGGCGGTATCACGGCACCATGACGATCAAGCTCCTGGCAGGCCTCCTTTGCACGACCTCGCTCCTCCTTGTCGGCTGCGACGATGGCGGCGACGACGACGTGAACAACGCGTCGGGCAACATCAATGCTGCCGCCGGTGATCTCGAAGAAGCCGCCTCGGAGTACGGCGAAGAGGCGGCGGACAAGCTCGAAGAAGCTCGAGAGGCGCTACACGCTGAGGCCGTTGAGCTTCGTGAAGCCTCGACGACACCGCTGACGGAGTTGCGAGGCAGCGAGCTCGCCGAGCACGTCCGCCTCCGCCTCGCGGTCGCCGAAGAAGCCGTTGAGTCGAACAACTTCGCCGCCGCGAAGGCGACGTTGGACAAGGTGCAAGCCGTGATGGCGAATCTGCCGGAAGAGGTGCAAACTCAGCTGAGCGAAGCGTTCGAGCTGATCGATCAAGCCATCGAAGCCGAAGCCGACGCTCAGAAGGTGCGGGCCGTCGGCGATGAGGTCAACCCTGGGGAGTAGCACGCTGGCTACGCTGCCGCGATGCCGCCGGTGACGATCGAGGTGCGGGCGACCGACGGCCGGGCGAGGACTGGGCGCATCCACACGCCGCACGGCAGCTACCCGACGCCGGCCTTCATGCCCGTCGGAACACAAGGCTGCGTCAAGGGCATCACGCCCGACCACCTCCGCGACGGCGGGGCGGGCTGCGTGTTGGGCAACACCTACCACCTCATGCTCCGGCCCGGTGCCGAGACCGTCGCCACCCTCGGCGGCCTGCAGAAATTCGGCGGCTGGAACGGGCCGATGCTGACCGACTCGGGCGGCTTCCAGGTCTTTTCCATGAGCGACGCCAACGCGATGGACGAGGACGGCGTGACCTTCAAGAGCCACCTCGACGGCTCGAAGGTCCGGCTCACGCCCGAGCGATCCATCGAGGTGCAGAACCAACTCGGGGCCGACATCATCATGGCCTTCGACCACTGCCCGCCGGGTGATGCTTCGTACGAGGTGCAGCTCGATGCGATGGAGCGGACGACGCGCTGGACGCGGCGGTGCGTCGAGGCTCACGGTCGTGCCGACGACCAGGCGCTGTTCGGCATCGTCCAGGGTGGCGTGGATCTGGAGCTTCGCGAGCGGTCCGCGAGGGAGTTGGCGGAGCTGGATCTGCCCGGGTACGCCCTGGGCGGCTTGGCGGTGGGCGAAGGCTTCGACGCCATGCAGCGGGTACTCGAAGGTGCCACCGAGTTTCTGCCGCCGGACAAGCCGCGTTACCTCATGGGCGTCGGATATCCGAGGGACGTCATCGAAGGCGTCGCCAACGGCATCGACCAGTTCGACTGCGTCCTGCCGACCCGCAACGGCCGGGGCTTGATCGTCTGGACGAGCGACGGCCAGACGCTGCGGCTCAAGAACGCCAAGTTCGCCCGAGACGAAGGACCGATCGACGCCGGCTGCTCCTGCTACGCCTGCCAGACCTACAGCCGCGGGGCGATTCGGCACTTCTTCCAGGCAGGCGAGATGCTCGGGCCGATCCTGGCGAGCCTGCATAATCTCGCCTTCTTCGGCCGACTCATGGCCGATGTGCGGACCGCCATCGCCGAAGGCCGCTTCGACGCATTCCGGCAGACCGACCCACGCTGCCGCATCGCACCAGCCGAATCCGGCGACCGACCGCACCGACATCTACCGCAACCTACGACTGCTCCTTGATGAACTTCATGCTCCTGACGCTCGCCCAAGACGCTCCGCCACCGCCACCGGGTTGGTGGACGATGGTCACGACGCTGGTGCCGTTCCTGCTGATCGGCGTCTTCTTCTACCTCGTCCTCATCGCCCCGCAGCGGAAGAAGCAGAAGGAGACCCAGAAGATGATCGCCGCCGTCTCAAAAGGCGACAAGGTCACCACCATCGGCGGCATCATGGGCACCGTGGTCGCCGTCGCCGACGACTCCGTTACCGTCAAGGTCGACGAAACCAGCAACGCCAAGGTTCGTTTCATCAAAAGCGCCCTCGCCTCGGTGGAGCCGAAGAACGCTCCGAAGGATGGGAAAGACTAATCGACTTCAACGGACCCGCTTACCGTCATCCCGAGCGGAGCCGAGGGACCTCGCCCGGACGAATGCCGCGAAGCTCATGCGACTCGAAGCAGTCGAGGTCCCTCGGCTGCGCTCGGAATGACGGCGGGGTGTTCGCCCGATGGTCGCTAGTTCCATTCGACCTCGCCGACCTGAGGCCGCTAACCTGAGAGCCCGACCGGTCGCGTCTTGCGACTCCGCCTTGCCATGCCCACTGCTTACACCGGCCGCGTCCTGCTGATTCTGAGCGTGCTTTACCTCGCGCTCTGCACGATCTACCCGCGTGCACCCTTCAGCATCTTCTTGCCGCTGACCGATCAGTCGGCGACCTTCGAGAGCAACCTCCGTCCCGGCATCGACATGGTCGGCGGCACGAGTCTGCTCTACGAGATCGAAGTCCCCGACGACTACGAAGGCACGCCCGGCGAGTCGCTCAGCCAGCAGGTCTCCAGCGCCCTCAAGCGGCGCGTTGACCCGCAGGGCGTCCTCAACCTCGTTTGGCGGCCCCAGGGCGACACGCGCCTCGAAATTCAATTGCCACTCTCGCAAGACGTCGGCGTCGGCGAGGCGGCACGGGAGGAGTACCAGGAGGCCCAGGAAAGGCTCGCCGCCTTCGACGTCACGCAACGCCAGGTCGTCTTCGCCGTGGAAAACTTCGAAGGCGATGAACGCGACGAACGTCTCCTCGAACTCGCCGGCGGTGGTGAAGCCCGATTGGCCGTCTTCCGCGAAGTCGCCGACGCGTACGACGACCTGCAAGCCGCCACCGGCGTCCTCTCCGCCAATCGAGCCGAAGAGGCGTACGAAGCCGCCAAGGCCGAGGTTGCCGACACCAACATTCGCGTCGAAGAAGTCGAACCCGTCGCCAGCCTCGTCGGCGAAGACCGCGACAGGCGACTTGCCGAACTCGAAGAGAAGAATGCGGGCTTCGACGAACGGTGGGAAGCCGTCGTCGCCTATGTCGACGCCGCCACCGAATTCGAAGCCATCCGCGAAACCATCGCCGACACGGCCACGCTCAAGCGCCTCCTTCAAGGCAGCGGCGTTTTGCAGTTCAACATCCTCCCCTTCGTCGCCACCGACACCGGTTTCCGCTACGACGACGGCCTCGACGAGGAGCAGTACGACGAACTCGCCGACGAACTCCGCCGCCTCGGCCCACGTCCGCGTGCCGGCAGCGACTTCCGCTGGTTTGAGCTCGAAGAGAACGCCAACGTCGGCGTGCCGACGGAGGTCGGTCCCGACGGCAAGACCTACGTCCTGGCCTGGAACACCGACGAAAAGTCCCTCGACTCCCGCGACCCCGAATGGGGCCTGGAACGTGCCGGCCGGGGGAACGACCAGCAGGGCGGCAGGGCGATCAACTTCAGCCTCGACCCCTCCGGTGCCAGCCTCTTCGGCGACCTCAGCGGCACCAACATCGACCGCCCGCTCGCGATCGTCCTGGACAACAAGGTCATCAGCGCGCCCAACCTCAACAGCCGGATCACGTCGCAAGGCATCATCACCGGCGGCCGGGGCGGCTTCCAACCGGCCGAGCAGGACTACCTCGTCAACACCCTCAACGCCGGCGCCCTGCCTGCGCGTCTGAGCGAAGAACCCATCAGCGAACGCACCGTCGGCCCGCAGCTGGGCGCGGACAACATCCGCGCCGGCTTCGTCGCCTGCATCGCCGGCCTGTTCATCGTCGGCATCTTCCTCATCGGCTACTACTACCTCAGCGGCGTCGTCGCCTTCGTGGCGGTGCTGATGAACATGCTCATCATCCTCGCCAGCATGGCCGCGCTGCAGGCGCCGTTCACGCTGCCGAGTGTCGCGGGCATCATCCTGTCGCTCGGCATGAGCGTCGACGCCAACGTCCTCATCTTCGAACGACTCCGCGAAGAACAACGACGCGGACTCTCCGTCAAGATGGCCCTCCGCAACGGCTATGACCGTGCGTTGTCCGCCATCCTCGACTCCAACATCACCACCGGCATCACCGCCCTCATCCTCTACGTCTTCGGTTCGGAAGAGGTCAAAGGCTTCGGGCTCACGCTGCTCATCGGCATCTTCGCCTCGCTCTTCACGGCCCTGTTCGTCACCAAGACGATCTTCGGCCTGATGACCGAAAAGCTCGAAATCAAAGACCTCTCGAGCATTCCACGCACCTTCCCCAAGTGGGACCGCCTGCTCACGCCCAAGATCGACTGGATGAGCAAGGCCTGGATCGCCGGCGGCGTCAGCGGCCTCATCATCCTCATCGGCTGCCTGCTCTTCGGCTACTACTTCGAGAAGGGCCGCGTCCTCGACACCGAGTTCGCCGGCGGCACCACCGCCGTCTTCACGCTCAATGAACCTATGGACGTCGGCGTCGTCCGCAGCGCGCTCGAACGCGATGACGTTGACGACGACCTCGCCAGCCTGCAGGTCGTCAGCATCGAACCCTCCGTCGGCCAGGAGGATGACACGAAGTACGAAGTTGTTACGATCAACCAGGACGACGAGGCCGTCACCCGCGCCATCCTCGACCGCCTCGGCGACGCCATCGCCGTCCGTCAGCCGAGCACGTTCGACCAGAGCACCGCGACGTTCGACGAGGTCATGGAGACCATCGTCGTCCCTGCCGAAGTCGGCTCGCCCCAGCTACGCGACGTGCCCGCGAGTGAGGACCTCATCGCCGCCAACTCCGGCGGCGTTGCGATCATCCTCAACAACCTCGACCCGATGCCCGAAGCGGCCGAGCTCGAGGACCGCCTCCGCCAGCAACGCCTCAAAGGCGGCTACGCCGGCTCCGGCCTCTCCGGCGGCGTCAGCGTCGACGTCGAGACCTTCCCCGAGCTCGACAGTGCCCTCGTCCTCATCAGCAACGACCGCTTCGTCTACAGCGACGACCCCGACATCGCCCGCGAGTGGCGGACCCAGCTGGCCGACCCGGCCTGGCAGATGACCGTCGACGCCGTCGCCAACCCCGAAGAGCTGGAAAAGGTCACCAAGATCGGCGCCCAGGTCGCCGGCGAGTTCCAACGCGACGCCACGCTCGCCGTGATCCTGTCGGTCTTGGCCATCATGGCCTACATCTGGATTCGCTTCGGCGACCTGAAGTACTCGACCGCCACCGTCGTCGCCCTCACGCACGACACGCTCTTCTGCATCGCCGCCATCGGCTTTGCGCACCTCTTGGCGTCGACGTTCATCGGCGACCTGCTCATGCTTGACCCGTTCCGCCTGAACCTGACGATGGTCGCCGCCATCCTGACGGTGATGGGCTTCAGCATGAACGACACGGTCGTCGTCTTCGACCGCATCCGCGAAAACCGCGGCAAATACGGCAGCCTGACCCGCAAGGTCGTCAACGACTCGATCAACCAAACGCTCAGCCGCACCTTGCTCACCGGCGGCACGACCCTCGTGACGATCTTCGTCATGTACGTCTTCGGCGGCCCTGGCATCCACGGCTTCACCTTCGCGATGCTCATCGGCATCATCACCGGCACCTTCAGCTCCATCGCCATCGCCAGCCCCATCCTCCTCGTCGGCCGCCGAGAGCAGCAGGATTCGACACTGCCCGCCCCGTCCGTCGCGACCTAGCGCGGTGTCACGTACCTCAACCTGCCTCCCGCTCCGTCATCCCGAGCGCAGCCTAGGGACCTCGCCGTGGATCACGTGCCGAATACGAGGTCCTTCGACTCGCTACGCTCGCTCAGAATGACGGAGGGGCAGCCACTCAAGCCAACGGGTTCACTCGAGAGGCTCGACCACCACGTTCATCAGCGTCATTCCGAACGACGTCGCCAAGCCGATCGACGCCTCATCGAACTGCGGCAGTGGCCTGCTCGTGATCTCGTCGCGGGTCAACACGCACACGACCTCGTCATCCAATAGGACAGAGACTTCGTCTTGATCAAATCGGCAGACGACGGTGTAGGTCTCGCCCGCTTCAAGCACCGGCGGACTCTTGACAAACCAATCGCTTCTGCTCGACTTCACGTACTGAGCCTTCCAACGGTTGTTCGGCGCAAGAGACAACCGCAACGTGCGGTCGTCGAACGGAAGCTGGAACCGAATCGCCGAGTAGTCGTTCGTCACCTCGACATCCTCCGCCCGAAACGTCAACGCGACTTGAAAGTTACCGGCCCTCAAGTCGCTGTCGAACGGAAACTGCACCGACGGCAGCGGATCCTCGCCAGACCCCGGCGTGTAGAGCCCGTCGGCCTTCTTCTCCCAAGGCTGCTGCAGCACCTGGTACTCGAACGACACGCCAGTCGGCCGCGTCATGATGAGGTCGATCGCCTCCTGCAACGCGTTGGCCCCTTCGACATCATCGCTCAACCGCAACGCCATGTCCCGATCGCGTCGTAGCGAGCGAAGTGCAGCGTCTTGAGCCCGGTCGATCGCCTTAGTATGGGCGTCCGCGACCTTCTGCAGGTCCGTCGTCAACGCCGCCCGCGCCTGCTTGGCAGGGCGCGACTCGAAGTCGGACTCACGCGACAAGACCTCGATCAGCGAACGTGCCAGCTCCGCATCGATACGATTGACCTCCTTCAGCTGAGCACTTCGCCGGGCGGCTATGCGGGCCTGCGTCAGTCGCTTGCGGTAGATCTCCCAAACCGTCTCCCGACTTGCGTCGCGCGTCGCGTCCGCGTCCAGCACGGCTTGCAGGTAAGCTTGAATCTGCTCGGCTTCGTGAACCGTCTGCGTCTCCTCCGCGCCCGTCGGCTCGGCACGCAGTGCTGAAACCACACCCGCCCCGAAGAGGAGCACCACGATCGGCAAGATTCGGTTCTGGAGCATCAGGTACGGGAGCGTACCGATCATGAGATTTGATGCAATGGACTTTGACCCGCTCTGTTCGACTCGCCCGCCACTGCGCCCGGCACATGAATGAAGATCGACCCGCACGGCTTTCGCCGCGCGGGTCGATTCGTGAAGTGTTAAGAAGCCCTACGCCGCGATCTTCATCACCGCGTCGCCGTCGCGCCCGCGGCCGGCCTGCGGGAGGGCACCGTTCGTGCCGGCGATGCGGAACGAAATCGGGGCACTGGCCGGGCTGGTCTCGTTGCGGCTGGTGATCCACCACGACGTGATCCAGACGGTCATACCCGTCTGCGTCGGGAAGCTCAGCTCCTTGTCCGTACGCCCCAGCAGCATCGGCTGACCCCACTCAGCCACGTTCGCCGGTGGCGTCTCTCCGACGAACTGGGCGACCGCCACCTGACGAACGCCCGCCGGCTTGGCACGACGATCCGAATCCTCGGCATCACGGAAGCGGAGCATGATGCTCGTGCCCGACGTCACCTGCCCCTGCACCAGCGGCGGCCGCGGGGGCGCCTTCACCGGCGTCCCCTTGCCTCGCCGCTTGAGCCCGACGAGCGCCAGCGTCGGCGCTTCGAGCGACCGGTCTACCAACAAGGTTTCGCACAGGTCTCTGGTGCTGTTGATGAGATGTCCCTTCATGACATCCTTCTCGACGCGATACGGCGTCGAGTGGGTCGCCTCCGTGTGGTAGATCTGGTAAGCAGTCATGAAGTTGCCCCGTGTCGTCGCGTAGGCCGCAGCGCGAACGGGATCGATGTTGAAGCGAGTGGCATCCTCGGTCAGGTTCCGATCGAGGTTACCGGTGAAGTTGATGAGACCTCGTTCGGTACTGATTTCTCGGGTGTAGCTCATATCGAGCCTCCTTACGTGTTACTGAAGATTCGGCATCGCCCGGCGGCATCCGTACCGCCGGGTCGTTGCCTGTTATCGCGAGATCCCGGACCCGCCGACGGCGTCTCCGTCTCGCTACCCGCCTCATCGAGTCACGCACATGACTACTGAAGCCGAGGCGTCGCGTCACGGTGCTATGGGACGTTAATGCCTCTCAAATCAACGCCATCGTCAAGACGAGGAACGCCGTTGTTAAGACGAGGAACGCCATCGTCATGACAAGCGTGTCCATCGAGATGACGATTACGGCCATCGACACAACAAGCATGCCCATTGTCATGACAAGCAAGCCCGTCGTCATGTCGACCTTTGGCATCGTCAAGACCACGGCGAGCATCGTCGTGACAAGCCTGTCCCTCCTCAACGCAAGCCACGCCACCCTCAAGACGACGGGCTTCGTCATTGAGCCGATCGCCCCTTTCCTCATCCCAATCACGCCAGGCATCACCCTAGGGACTGCCGCCGTCAGGACGCCCATCCTCTTCCCGCGAGGCGGACTGCAAGCTAAAGAATCGCCTTGACCCGCTGCCAATTCCTGCGACACTGCTGCCGCTGCCGGGGACGACCAGCGGCCTGCGGGGATCGAAGTGCACCACGCGGACGACGTCGTCCGCCACCCCAAACGGCTGGTGTCGCTCCTGACCAGGGAGACACATCATGCCATCGACCCGTCCGATCCACCGTCGCCACAATGTTCGCCCCCACCACGTCTTGGCCGCCGCCGCCGTGATGGTGGCCGCCAACAACGTTGCTGCCCAGACGCTGCTCGACGTTAACCTGAACGATTTCACCGTCGTCTCGTCGCCGACGAGCGACGGCTTCACCTTCGACTTCGCGGCCGACGGCGACACCGCCATCAATGAGATCTTCCTCGACGGCACGCCCGTCCCCGGCTTCGTCAACCCATTCCCAAGCGCATCGGCCGGCTTGGGCGGCTCCTTCTCGCTCGTCGGTGACGACGCCTCGGGCACGATCGACGCCGGCAACCTCACCCTCACCGACGCCGACGGCAACACGCTCGCCTTCAGCAATGCCAGCGGAACCTACAGCGACACCGGTAGCGGCCTCGGCGTCACGCTGTTTCTCAGCGGCGACGGGCTGCTGACCGGCTCCTCGTTCGCCGGCGTCGACCTGTCTGGCTTCGAGGCGGCCTCCACCGGGAACGCCGTCGGCTTCTTCTTCGATTCGTCGCTCCTGAGCCCCGTCGGCGATGTGGACGACGAGGCGAGCATCGACCTGAGCTTCGAGCTGACCGTCATCCCCGAGCCGACCGCCGGCCTCGCCCTCGCCGGGACGGCCCTGCTCGCGCTCCGGCGCCGCCGCTGAACCGCACCCGTGCCCGCACCGGCCGTTGCTCTTGGTGTCGGCACGTTGTTGTTTCCTGTTGCCACCACCGTCGATGCGTGTCCGCCGAAGCGGTGAGACTTGCGTCATCCGCCTGTTCGCCTTTTACCTACTGCCCCGCGACACGTCCGGGGGGAGCCTCCGATGCCCATCATCACGACCACCACGACCCGATCGTCCGTCCGCCGCGCCGCCCTCGAGACGCTGGAAAGCCGCCGCCTCCTCGCCGCCGTCACCTGGGACGGCGGCGGCGACGGCACCAACTGGACCGACCCGCTCAACTGGTCCACCGACGCCCTGCCGACGGCCGCGGACGACGTGACGATCGACGTCGCGGGCGATCCGACAATCGTGCTGAACAGCGGCACGCAGAGCGTGAACAGCCTGATGAGCGCCGAAGACTTCACCCTCAGCGGAGGCACGCTCGAGCTCGCCGCAGCGTCGTCCTTCACCGACGTGACGCTCGACGGCGGCGAACTCGGCGGCTCTGGCGACGTGACGATCACGGACTCGCTGACGTGGAACGGCGGGCGGATGACGGGCGGCGGCACGACGACGCTGGCGGCGGGCTCGGCGAGCACGTTCACGACCACGGGCCAGAAGTTCCTGGGCCGCGACCTGGTCAACGCCGGCGACGTGACCCACGACGCCGGGAGCCTGTTGTTCGGCCCGACGGGCGGGACCAACGTCTTCACGCTGACCAACGCCGCCGGGGCGACGTACACGGCGGCCGACGGCGTCGACTTCCAGCAGAACTTCACCGGCACCTACGCTTTCGCCAACGCCGGGACGTTCACCAAGACCGGCACGAGCGAGACGCGGTTCACCAACGTGGCCTTCGACAACACCGGCACCGTCGACCTGCAGGAGGGCACGCTCGACCTCGCTGGCGGGGGCTCGACTACGCAGACGCTGACCGTGCCGGCCGGGGCGGAGCTGGAGCTGTCGGGCAACTTCGGCTTCCTGGCGTCGGCGGTCCCGCTGTCCGGGATCGGCACGGTCGAGTTCCTCGGCGGCACAAGCACCTTCGCCGTCGGCGGCACGATCACCAACCCGCTGTTCATCGCGGCGACGGTTGCCTTTGACGCCGACGCCACGCTCGGCGACCTGACGCTCACCGGCGAGTTGGGCGGCTCTGGCGACGTGACGATCACGGACTCGCTGACGTGGAACGGCGGGCGGA
>CAYMAS010000005.1:115507-126554 GCA_964388485.1 uncultured Tepidisphaerales bacterium
ACAACACCGGCACCGTCGACCTGCAGGAGGGCACGCTCGACCTCGCTGGCGGGGGTAACTTTGATGATGGTGCCTTCCTGTCCAGTGGCCGCTACTTCGTGGCCGACGGGGCGACGCTCGACCTGCCGAACAACACCACGACGATCACCGCCGACCTCGAGATCGACGGAACCGGGAGCGTGCCGGACTTGGCGGACCTGGACGTCAACCGTGGGCGGATCGCGCTGACCAACGGTGCAAGCCTGGCCATCACGCCGGCGAGCGGGACCTTCACGAACGAGGGCATCCTCGACCTGTCGCCGACGAGCGACGTGACGGTCACCGGCGACGTGACCTTCGCCGGGGCGAGCCAGCCGGTGGTGCGGAGCGAGATCGCTTCCGTCACCGACTTCGGCACGCTGAGCGTCAGCGGGACGCTGGCGCTGGACACGCCGGACTCGACGAGCAGGTTCGACCCTGACTTAGTCGGCGGCTTCGACCCGAGCCTCGGCGACGCGTTCGACGTCATTACCGCGGGCGCGATCACGGGGGCGTTCGACAGCTTCCAGGGCGGGCAGGACCCGTCGGGCGACGTGTTGTTCCTCGACAACACGATGCCGGGCGTGCTGGCGGTGGAGGTCGGCCCCGGCCCGCTGCCGCCGGCGCCGCAGGTGGTGGGCCAGGCGTTCGACTTCGAGACGCGGCAGGCGGTCGTCTTCACCTTCGACCAGGACGTCAGCGCGTTCCTGACCCGCAGCGACTACACGCTCCTCAACACGACGACCGGCACGGCCATCGACAACGACGCGGGCGTGCTCAGCTACAACGCCACGAGCAACGAGGCAACGCTCTTGCTGACCGGCGAGCTGCCTAACGGCAACTACACGCTGGCGATCGACGCCGGCGACATCGCGAACTCGGCCGGCGTGCCGGCGAGCGGGGAGCCGATCGTGCTGGACTTCTTCGTCTTGGCCGGCGATGCCAACCGGGACCGGACGGTCGATCTGGCGGACTTCACGAGGCTGCGGAACAACTTCGGCAGCACGGCCGCGACCTTCTCCGATGCCGACTTCAACCTTGACGGCGTCGTGGATCTGGCGGACTTCACGCTGCTTCGCAACAACTTCGGCATGGCGCTGGACGAGCCGACGAGCGGGTCGCTGTTCGACCGGGCGTGACACGGTGTCATGGCTGACGTTGCTTCGGGTTGAAGCGGCTCGATGACGCAGTACAGTGGTGTCCACCCGCACAGCATGAGGCTCGCGGGGTTCGCACTTCTTCCACCGAAAGCCAGGATGGCTCTGCTACGAAAAGACGTTCGCATCGCGTTCTACGCCGCCGCCTCGCTCGGGGCGGTGGGGTTGGTTTATGTCGGCGTGCTCCTCTTCGGCGGCTCGGAGGAGCCGGACGACGCGCTGCCGGAGCTGACGGCCCAGGCGTCGGCGCGGGACGTGCTTCCGGTGACGCAGGATCAGCCGGTGGAGCCCCTGCCGGAGCCGAGGGTCCCGACGCGGGTCGAGCCGACGCTGGCGGCGTCGCAGTTGGTGGAGGTGGGGGAGGAGGACGATTGGGTGCCGGACGTCTTCGTCACGCAGACGCCGGTCGAGCCGGTGCGGGACCGGGATCTGGTGTTGCCGTTTTCGCTGCCGCCGGAGCCGACGACTGATCGTGACGACGCCTTTGCCGATGCCATCGAGCACGTGATTGCCGAGGGTGAGCTGCTGAGCGATCTGGCGGAGCGGTACTACGGCGACCGAGCGAAGTGGGACCTCATTCAGCAGGCGAACCCGCAGCTGGACCCGCGTCGGATGAAGATCGGCGACGTCCTGATCATTCCGACCGAGTCGGCCACGACGACGCCGGTGGACCCGCTCGTGCACGTGGTTCGGCCTGGCGAGTCGCTCAGCAGCATCGCGGCGGATCGGCTGGGGCGGTCGGCGTTGTGGGAGACGATCTTCGAGCTCAACCGCGGCGTCATCGGCGATAATCCGGCGGCGTTGAAGGTGGGGATGGAGCTTCGCCTGCCGCGGTAGCAACGACTGTGTGCGGCGAAGAGTCGCAGCTTCATCGTAAGTAGAACAGCTTGCCTGTCGTCCCCGTAGGATCCCGCAATGACGGCCGCGGACGTGGGTGTACTCGCCCGACCTCATTCTCCTCGCTCCAGTGCATCGCCAGTGGCCGCCTTCTTCCGCGGCTTCGGCTGGTTGTGGGACAAGACATTCAACAGCGTGATCTTCGGCATCTGCCTGATGGCGGCGTTGTCGCTCTACATTGCGATCGGCAGCGGGTTCGCGTCGGTGCGGGCGTGGCTGGAGATGACGGAGATGCAGTTCTTCAACTGGTGGCCCATGCCGCTGATGGCGGCGATGCTGGTCGTCAATCTGCTGACCGTCAGCCTGAATCGCATCCCGTTCACGCTCCCGCGGCTGGGCGTTTGGACGATTCACCTCGGGATCATCACGCTGATCTTCGGGATGACCGCCTACTTCTCGCAGAAGGTCGAGGGGCTGTCGCTCATCCGAAAGGGCGAGCTCGTCGAGCACTTCTACGACGCGCACGAGCGGTCGCTCTACGTCAACATCGGCGACCGCAAGCTCATGCCGATTCCGCTGGCAACGTTGCCGCGGTTCGACAAGCACTCGGCGGTCGACGAGCCGGAGTATTTCGAGGACCTCGGGCTGACGGGGCTGGTGCCGGAGGTGTTCGCATACGACGAGGAGCGGCGGCGTGGCTCGCCGATGCCGTTGCACGAGTCGCCGGGCATTGACATCGGCGAGGGTGAGCCGTTGAAGATCGACGTGGTGGCGTTCGATCCTTACGCGGTGGTGAATGCGACGTATGCCGAGGGCTCGGGCGATTTAACGGCGATCCGTGTGAGCGTCCGGGAGCCGGCGACGGGGCGGACGGGGAGCAACTGGAGCGTCGCCGAGCAGCCGGGGCATCCGCGGGACGACGTGGCGGAAGAGAGCATCGCCCGGCTGCGGTTCAAGCACATCCACCGGACGGACGAACTGACGGGCGAGCTGCTTGCATCGGCGGCACGGGAGGCACACGAAATTGAGTGGCGGGTTGGTGGACCCGACGGTCACACCGGCGGCGTGGCGGGGCGGATCACGCTGGAGCCGGGCACGAGGGTGCCGTTGGGCGAGACGGGGTACGAGCTGGAGGCCGTGGCGTTTCTGCCGGGCTTCCCCTTGTTCGGCAACGGGGATCCGGTCGATGCGTTCGAGTTGTTGGTCCATCCTCCCGAGGGTGAGATGTTCCGGCGGTACGTGCTGGACGGTCGGCATCTGCAGACGGACTTCAAGCTCGGCGTCGAAGGCAGCGGGCCTAAAGGTCAGCGGCAGGAGACGCCGCTCGATGACGCGTTGCACCTGCACTATGCGTTGGCGGATGGTCTCAAGCTCCTGACGCAGCCGGGCGAGGACGAGCGGCACACGTTCCTCACCAAGGACGACCGGCCCGGCTACTGGCACCTCGTGACGCGGGCGGATCAGCCGGCACAGCTCGAGGACGTGCCGTCTGGCAAGCTCGAGCTCGAGTTGAACATGACGCGGGTCGATCCCGAGACCGGCGAAAGCACGCCCGCCAAGGTGGACATCGACATCACCCGGCACGACAACGTCATCCGCGGCGACTGGGTGCAAAGCGTGCCGCCGGAGCAACGTGACGAGGAGCAGGCGCGGGCAGGCATGTTCCAGGTCGTGACAATCAACGTCCGGCGTGGCGAGTGGAATCAACTGCTCCACGTGCCGTTCACGCTCTGGCCCGACCAGATGGAGTGGCAGCCGGCGGCGGTGACGGTACCGGGTATTGCCGATCCCGTCCGATTCCAGTTGGCCAACACGCGACGCAGCTTCCCGGCACGCGTTCGACTTGACGACTTCGTGCTCGTCCCGTACGCGGGCGACTTCACGGAGACGTCGATGATGCGGGACTTCAAGAGCAAGCTGACGGTCGACCCGCTCGGCGGCGAGCCCGGAGGCGCGACAGTAAGCCTCAACTACCCGCACTATTTCGACGTTCCGCGGCCCGGGCCGGTGGGTTCGTTGTTGCCGGACGAGTCATGGCTCCTCTTCCAGAGCCAGTGGGATCCTGAGGATCAGGCGTTCACGGTGCTGGGCGTCGCGAACCGACCGGGGATCCTGACCATGACGGTCGGCTGCGTCATGATCACCCTCGGGCTGATCTGGGCGTTTTACGTCAAGCCTGTCATCATCAACCGTCGCAAAGCCCAAGCCCTGGCGGCTGCCGGATTGGCCTGAATTCTACCTGTCATGGCACGTATTCCTTTATTGATTCTTTGTCTGTCGCTTTTGGCGAGTTTCGCTCGCGGAGCAGAGCTTGCCGAATTGGAACGGGCGACGGTGCAGCACAGGTCGACGCTCAAGACGCTCGACACGTTGAGCCGGCAGGTGTTCGACGGGCTGTCGGGTCGCAGCAAAATCGATGGCCAGCCGCCGGTCGAGACGCTGTTCGACATGACGTATCGGCCGAGCGAATACGCGACTCGGCCTTTCATCAAGATCAAGCACCTGCCCCTGCGTCAGGACATTGCGGACGCATTGCAACTCGACAAGGATGAGCGGCACCAGTTCCTCAAGCTGGCCAAGGTGTCGCCGGCGTTCCTGGCGGACGAGGAACTGCGAACGTACCTGCGGAACTTGGCCGCTCGCGATCTGACGAAGGCGCAGGCCATCGGCGAATTGCTGGATCAGGCGGAGACGGCGGAGGTGTTCCTCGAGACGCCGCTGCTGCCGCCGCTGTCGATCGTTCCGCCGGCACCGGGTGACGGGAGCGACGGCAAGTGGCACACGCTGCCGGAGTTGCTGCCTTTGCAGGTGGCGATTCTGGACGTCGAGCCGGCGGCGTTGATGACGATCTACGACGCCGCCCGGGCGACGGAAGAGGCGGTGCGGCTTCATGGCGAGTCGGCGGCGGAAGCACCGGCGACACGGTTGGCTTCCCTGCTCAAGAATCTCGACGAGGACCAGCGGTCCCTCGCTTTGGAAGCGGCAGGTCTGCTCGTGCAGTCGAACGTCGAGCAGATGGGTTACGACGTAGAGCGGCTTCTCGATGTCGCTGCGGAGGCGCGGGCGCTGCGAGCGGCTTGGCTGAGCGAGGGTGATGTCGAGGCGCCATCCGCCGCACTGGCGGCGTCGCTTGTGGCGGTGAATCCAGAGGCTTACCCGTCGGAGCTGAAGCGAAAGGGCGAAGTCGTCTACAACCGCCTCGGCGGCCTGACGCTACCAGGCACGGCGCTCTACTTCGTGGCGCTCGTGGCGTTCCTCGTCAGCGCGTATGGGGCTTTCCCGAAGCTGCGGATCTGGGGCATTCGGTTCATGCTCGTCGCTCTGCTGGTCCATACGCTGGCGATCGTCGTCCGCTGGTGGCTGGTGGAAAAGAGCACGAACGACTGGTTCCACTCGATTCCGATCAAGAATCAGTTCGAGAGCGTGATGTTCAGCGCCTGGTTCGGCGCAATCGTCGGGCTCGTGCTGGAGCTGCGACGCAAGAAGGCCGGCGGCGGCGTGTTTGGCGCGGCGGCGGCGTTCGTAGGGTTTCTCAGTTTGCTAGCGCTGTTCGCGAGCCCGTACGTCTTCGGCCGGGACATCGGCGGGCAGTTGAGCCAGGTCAGCGGCATCCTGATGAGCTACTGGCTCTATGTGCACGTCACCACCGTCGTCGCCAGCTACGCGCTCATCGGCATGAGCTTCCTGCTGGGCGTCTGGTATCTCGTCGCAGCCAGGACTGAAGCCGGCAATCGCGTCTCACTGGCACCGGCGGGCGGTGAGGGCTTCTTCAAGACTCTCGGCAGGACGTTTTTCCTGCCGGTCGACCGTCGCGAGCCGGCGGGTGCATTCACGTCGTCCCCCGACGTGCCGATGGCGAAGGAAAAAACGTTACTCCAACGCCTTGACGCGGCGCAGGTCGTCGTCATGCAGCTCGCCTTCGGCCTGCTCGGCGTCGGGATCATCCTCGGTGCCGTCTGGGCCGACCAGAGCTGGGGCCGACCGTGGGGCTGGGACCCGAAGGAGACGTTCGCGCTCGTGACGTGGATCGTCTACCTCATCATCCTGCACGTCCGGCTCGTCACGAAACGCAAGGCGATGTGGACCGCCATCTTGGCGATCATCGGCTTTGCCATCATGTTGTTCAATTGGATCGGCGTGAACTTCTTCCTCGTCGGGCTTCACAGCTACGCGTAGGGCAACGACGTCGCAAGGCCCTCCAAAAGTGCAGCCCGTGCCTGCACCTCATTGATCTAAACCAGCATCATGCCCGGCTCCTCGAGCATCTGCTTGAGTGTCCCGAGGAACCGTGCCGAATCCGCCCCGTCGACGGCGCGGTGGTCTGCGGAGAGCGTGACCGTCATGACCGACCTCGCGACGATGCTGCCGTCTGCCGCGACGACGGCCCGCTTGGAGCCGGCGCCGATGGCGAGGATGCCGACCTCCGGCGGGTTGACAATTGCTGAAAATTCCTTGATCCCGAAGCCGCCGAGGTTGCTGACGGTGAAGGTCGCGCCGCTCATCTCGTCGCCCTTGAGCTTCTGGGCGCGGGCCTTGTCGACCAGCTCCTTGCTGCGAAGCCGGATCTCGCGGAAGCCCATCTGGTCGATGTTCTTCAGCACCGGCACGATCAAACCGTCCGGCAACGCGACGGCCATGCCCAGGTGGACGTCGCCGTGGCGGGTGATCTTCGTGCCGTCGTAGGTCGAGTTGAGCACCGGGTGGACCTTGAGCGTGACGGCGACGGCCTTGGCAATGAGGTCGCCGATGGACAGCCGCGTGCCCTCCTTCTCGAGCGTCTTGTTGAGCGACGCCCTGAGGGCCTCTGCCGCGTCGAGCTCGATGTCGACCGACTCGTAAAAGTGCGGGATCGTCTGCTTCGACTGCTGCAGCCGCTTGGCGATGGTCTGCCGCATCTTCGACAGCTCGATGGTCTCCGTCTCGCCGGTGCCGATGCGGCTGGGCAGCGGCAGGGCGGCGGTCTTAGGGGCACCGCTCTTGGCGGAGCCGTCGGTCGTGCGCGTGTCGCTCACCGTCAGGTCGGTCGGCTTCGGCGTGGTCGAGCTGCCGCCGGATTCCTCGAAGTCGAGCACGTCCTTCTGGACGATGCGCCCGCCGGGCCCGGTGCCGGTGATGCCGGACAGGTCGATGTTCTTATTCTTGGCGATGCGCTTGGCCAGCGGCGACGCCTTGATGCGCCCCCCCGTGCCGTTCCCCCCCGTGCCGTTCGACGATTCCCCATCCGCCGCGGGCATCGGCATGGTCGTGTCGCTGCCAGAGCCCTCGTAGCTCGGCGCGGCCGGCTCGCGCTCGACGGCTTCATCCTCGGTCGCAGTGGCGGTCGATGTCTCCGCCTTCTCCTCACCACCCTCGGCCTTCTTCGCTCCGCCGCCGGAGCCGGCATTGTTCTTGACATCCGCCACGTCCTCCCCTTCGAGGGCTACGACCGCCAGCGTCTGCCCAACCGCCGCCGTCTCGCCCGCCTGCACGAGGATGGCCGCGATCGTCCCCGGCTCGTCAGGCCCTTCCATCTCCATCGTCGCCTTGTCCGTCTCGATCTCCGCCACGACGTCGCCCTCTTTGATGGCGTCGCCTTCGTTCTTGACCCAGGCGACGAGGGTGCCCTCGGTCATGGTGTCGGACTGCTGGGGCATCGTGATGTTCGCTGGCATGACCGAAACATAGGGCCGGTCCCGCGTCGCCTGCCGCCGACCTCATGCTCGCAGATCTGCAACGCTCATCGCCCGCTGAAGCAACGGATCGTCGCTCGCCGCCGCCAGCTCGCGGTTCTTCTCGAACAGCGCCCGCCGTTGCTGGACGCACTTGTACGTCCGCAGCGGATCCTCGGGCGTGTTGATGCAGTAATCGACAAGCTTCTCCACGCTCGACCGCGCCACGTGCAGCCGCGTGTCGCACGAGGCGTAGTAAATCAGCACCGTGTCGTCCGGCAGCCGAACCCAGCCGTTGCTGAAGGCGACGTTGCTCACGTCGCCCACCCGCTCACCTTCGAGCGGCGCGATGAAGTGCCCGCCGGGACGGTGGATGACCTTCCACGGCTCTGCGAGATCCGTCATCATCAGGTAGAGCACGTACCGCATGCCCGCCGCGCACTCGCGCACGCCGTGCGCCAGGTGCAGCCAGCCGCGATCGGTCTTGATCGGTGCGGGGCCCTGGCCGTTCTTGAGCTCCTTGATCGTGTGGTACTGCCGACCGTCGACGGGCTGCTCTTCGGTGATCACAGGCTTCTCCATCGACTCGCATAGGCCAAAGCCGATGCCGACGGCCGACTCGCTGCCGGTCGCGGCCGTCTGGTGGATGAAGCTGTCCTGGGGCCTCGTGTAGAAGGCATACTTTCCGTCGACGAACTCGGGGTGCAAGACGTGATTCCGCTGCTGAGCCGTCGTCGTCTGCAGATTCGGCAGCCGCTCCCAGTCGACGAGATTCTTCGTCCGGGCCAGGCCGCCCAGCGCGATGGCCGCGTTCGTACCGCCGCTGGGATCGTGCTTCTCGACGCAGAACATGCCGTAGATGTGGCCGTCCTCGTGCTCGACGAACCGCATGTCGTAGTGGTTGGTCTCGTCGTCTTCAAGCGGATCGATCTTGATCGGGCCGCCGTGGAATCGGAAGTTGTCGAGGCCGGTTTCGCTGCTGCACAGGCCGAAGTAGCTCTTGCGATCAACGCCCTCCATCCGCGGCATGAGGAAGACCCGGCCATCGTGCCAGATCGCGCCGCTGTTCATCGCCGCGTTCGAGCCGAGCCGCTCGAGAAGGTGCGGGTTCGTCTGCGGATTCAGGTCGTACCGCCACGACAGCGGCGCGTGCTCGCCAGTCAGGACCGGGTGCTCGAATCGCTCGAAGACGCCGTTGGTCCACCAATCCACGACGCTGTTCTGCCGCGAGGCAAGGCCCTCGTACCGATTGACGAGCTTCTGAAGACGATCACGAAACGCGGGCGGTAGTTCAGCAGGCATGTCCTCATCATGGCAAAGCATTGGGCCAAGACAACAGCGGCCCGGCCGCATGCTGCCTTAAGCTCGCCGCTCATGACTTACCCGCTGCTCCGCCCGCTCGAGATGGGCCGATTTACCCTGAACAACCGCGTCTGGATGGCCCCGCTGACGCGGTGCCGGTGCGACGTGCCGGGCAACCTCGTGACGCCGTTGCACGCGCTGTACTACAGCCAACGCGCCACCGCCGGGCTTATTGTCAGCGAGGCGACGCAGATCAGCCACGAAGGCCAGGGCTATGCCCGCACGCCCGGCATCCACACGGACGAGCAGGTCGAGGCGTGGAAGGTCGTCACCGATGCCGTCCACGTCGCCGGCGGCCGCATCTTCTGCCAGCTCTGGCACGTCGGCGCGATCAGCCACGGCATCTTCCAACCCGGCGGCGGCAGCCCGGTGTCGAGCAGCGACTGGCAACCCGACGGCAAGGCGTACCTCGGCGACCTCGTTCCGGAGGGCGAACGTCCGCGGCATCCGCCGGCTCGTGCGCTCGGGCTCGACGAGATCCCGCGGCTGCTCGACGACTACCGCCACGCCGCCCGGTGTGCCCATGCCGCCGGCTTCGACGGCGTCGAGTTGCACGCTGCCAACGGCTACCTCATCCAGCAGTTCCTCGACCCGACCATCAACAAGCGCGAGGACCGCTACGGCGGCGGCGTCGACAACCGCACCCGCCTGCTCGGCGAAGTCGTCGACGCCTTGCTCGGCGAACTCACGCCCGACCGAATCGGCGTCCGCCTCTCGCCGCCCGGTGGCAAGGACGCCGACATGGTCGAAGAAACCTGGCTCGCCGCCACGGATCGTCTCTCGAACAAGGGCCTGGCCTACCTCCACGTCCTCCGCCCCGACAGCTTCCGCGAGCGCTCCGCCGACCCCGAGCCCGGCCGCACGCTGCTGGCGAGAATGAAGGACGCCTTCGACGGCCTGTTCGTCGCCAACGCCAGCTTCGACGCCGCCGAAGCCACGGAATGGATCGAGAACGATCAGGCAGACGCCATCGCCTTCGGCCGCCCGTTCATCAGCAACCCCGATTTGCCGACCCGCCTCGCCACCGGCAGCGAGCTGAATGAAGACGACGCCTCCACCCACTACGGCGGCGGGGCGGCCGGCTACACCGACTATCCGACGCTTGATGCCACGCAGGCACCGTCGTCGTGAAGGTCGCCTGCTTGTTATACTTTCGCCATGAGTGCCGCCGCCGTTCTAGCTCCACCGGAAGCCAAGCGTCTGCTGACGACGGACGACGTCGACAAAATGGGCGGTGCCGCGGACGGCTTTGAGTTGGTCAACGGCGTGCTGGTGGAGAAACACCCGAGCCATCTGGCAGGCTACTCGACCTCGCGTTTTGCCACTGAAGTTGGCCTGTACCTCCGGGAACATCCTGTCGGCTACATCTTCGGCTCCGAATCGATGTACCGCCTGGGCGTCCGCTCGCCACGCACCGGCCGCAAGCCCGACGCCTCCGTCGTGCTCAAGGACGACCTGCCGGACGGCAAGATCCCCGACACCAACTTCCATGGCCGCCCGACGCTCGCCTTCGAAAGCATCTCGCCCGGCGACACAGGTACGGAGATCGAGCGGAAGTTGTCGGAGTACATCGAGGCCGGCGTGCCGCTGATTTGGGTGCTTTACCCGCAAAACCGCATCGGCCGCGTCGTCCACGGCGACGGCAGCACGCGGCTGCTCACCGAATCCGACGCCTTCGACGGCGGCGACGTGTTGCCGGGCCTGCGGGTGGAGCTGGCAGCGATCCTCCCGCCGCCCGACCGCGTGCGAGAGCCGGCGGCAGGGGACGAGTAGATGAGTAGGGTGGGCTTCAGCCCACCATCTGCTATAAACGACATCTACCCCTGACCGCAGACGGTGGGCTGAAGCCCACCCTACCTCCTGCCTTCCGCCTTCGACTCCTTGAGGAAGGCATCGAGCTTCGGCCGTAGCCGGGATCGTTGATGATCTGCTCCCATGCGGCGTCGCCGTCTTCCTCGGCAGCCGGAGCATCGCCGGCCGCATCGCGGGCGAGCAGGAAGCGGGCGAAGTCCAACACCTCCTCCC
>CAYMAS010000006.1:0-724 GCA_964388485.1 uncultured Tepidisphaerales bacterium
TCATCGTGCCCGACCACTACATCTTCACGGCCGACCTCAAGAGCTACCGCAACGTCCAGCTCCTGCGTCAGTTCGTCAAAGACCAGGGCCTCAAGTACTACTACGACCCGGACTTCATCAAGAAGGAGGGCATGCCCTCGCCCTACCTCGATCCTAACAAGACAAGCTACAAGGGCGTCTGCCACAAGGCGTTGCCCGAGGAAGGCCACGTGCGGCCGGGTGAGATCCTGCTCGGCACCGACAGTCACACTTGCACCGCCGGCGCCTTCGGCCAGTTCGCCACCGGCGTCGGCAACACCGACGCGGCCTTCGTGCTCGGGACCGGCAAGACCTGGCTCAAGGTCCCGCCGACGATGCGGTTCAACTTTGATGGCGAAATCCCCGCCTACCTCACCGCCAAGGACCTTATTCTCGCCGTCATCGGCGAGATCGGCGTCGACGGGGCGACGTATCGCTCGATGTACTTTGCCGGCGACGGCATCTCGTCGCTCACCCTCGAAGACCGCATGACCCTGACCAACATGGCCATCGAGGCCGGCGGCAAGAACGGCATCTGTGACGTCGATCAGAAGACGCTCGAGTACGTCGACGCCCGCTCCAACCGCGACGACTGGAACGTCGTCACTGAAGACGACGGGGCCGAGTACTTCAGCGAGCACGCCTGGAACCTGAACGTGATGGAGCCCATGGTCGCCAAGCCGCACTCGCCCGACAACAAGGACCT
>CAYMAS010000006.1:735-2654 GCA_964388485.1 uncultured Tepidisphaerales bacterium
AGCGACGTGAAGCTCGACCGGGCGTACCTCGGCAGCTGCACCGGCGGCAAGATCACCGACATGATCTTCGCCGCTAACATCCTCGTCGGCCACGAAGTCAAGATCCCGACCTACGTCGTGCCGGGCTCCACCGAAGTCCACAGCGACATGAAGCGGCTCAACCTTCGCGGCGTCGAGAAGGATACGAACGAAAAGAGCATCGAGGACGTCCTCGCCGACGCCGGGTGCCTCATCGGCCCCAGCGGCTGCGCCGCCTGCCTCGGCGGACCTAGCGACACCTTCGGCCGGCTCAACGAGCCGCTGACGTGTATCAGCTCGACCAACCGCAACTTCCCCGGTCGCATGGGCGACAAGCGCGCGGGCGTCTACCTCGCTTCACCCCTCACCGTCGCCGCCAGCGCGTTGACCGGCCGCGTGACCGACCCCCGCGACTACGTCAGCACCAAGATCGAAACCGGCACCGCGGGCGTCTCCTGAGGCCCGGCTTGCTGGCGGCGGAATGTTAGACGTCCAGGACGACGAACTGCTTCTTGACGTAGTCGCTACCGACGTTCGTCCACGTGATGCCATCCCGCTCGACGTGTCGAGCGACATGCGAGTGCCCGCAAACGACGTGGCGGACGTTGCCGAACCGCCTCGCCGTCTCGCCGAATCGGGGGCTGCCGAGGTAGGCTCGGGCGAACGCATACTTCAACGCCGCCTCCGGCAGATCGCCCTCCGGCCGACGCGGCAACAGGTCTTGCGACGGGCAGACGTGCACAGCCGCGACGACGGCCTTGGCATCGGCGACGTTTGTGAGGTCGAGATCGAACTGCCGCAAGCGAGCGTCGCAGAACATCGCGTCGTCGGTGATGCCCTGGATGAATCGTGAGTCGTTCCAGCGAGCCCTGAACGTTCTCGCCCGGGCTGGGACATCATCGCCGCCGGGTGAGAGCGAGTCACCATCCAGCGACGCCGCCACCGCCGGGCTCATCTTGCTGCGGTAGAACCGACGCGGCAAGCCCAGCCACTGATCCGCGAACGCGTAGTCGTACCAACCGCTGTTGCCGACGATGGCCACGTCACCTTGGCGAAACGGCGACGTCGGCAGCCAATGCCAACCCGCCGCCCTAACCCGTCGCGGCAGCTCGCTCAGCAAGAGCGTCTGGACATCGGTCGGCGTGATGCGGCTCCAGAACTCGTGATTCCCCGGCACAAACAGCCGCGGCCGACCGTCGTCGGCAAAGAGGTCGAGTGCCGTTTCTAGGTGCCGGCGGTCGCTCGTCGCCGTGTCACCGCAAAGCAGCAACGCGTCCGCCTCCACGTCGGGCCACGTCGCGGCCAAGGCTTCGGCCGGAGCTTTGCTGCGGGCCACGTCGTGGTGCAAGTCGGCGGTGACGGCTAGTCGGAAGGAACGCCCCACGGGCCTCTTGATAGGCATAGGCCCGACGCCTCCTAGCCTGCCCCACTCGATGCAAGCCGTAGACGCCACTGTGAAGCCGCTCGAAGTCCAGGCCGTGACCAAGCGGTTCGGCGAAGGAGAACGCGAGTCGAGCCAGGTAACGGCTGTCGATGGCATCAGCCTTGCCATCGAGCCCGGCACGCTCACCGCCATCATGGGCCGCAGCGGCAGCGGCAAGTCAACGCTCCTGCACCTTTGCGCCGGCCTGACCCGGCCCAGCGACGGACGCGTCCTCATCGACGGCGAAGACATTGCCGGCCTGGATGATCGCCGCCTGACGCTCTTTCGCCGCCGCAAGATCGGCCTGGTCTTCCAGAGCTTCAACCTGATTCCCACGCTCACCGCCAGTGAGAACGTCTCGCTGCCGTTGACGCTCGATCGGCACGAGCACGACCGCAAGCAGCGTCGCGACCGGGCGGCAGAGTTGCTCGACCGGCTCGGCCTCGGACATCGCTTCGACCACCGCCCCGACGCCATG
>CAYMAS010000006.1:2664-121647 GCA_964388485.1 uncultured Tepidisphaerales bacterium
GAGCAGCAACGCGTCGCCATCGCCCGGGCTCTTGTCGCGGACCCGGCTTTGATCCTCGCGGATGAGCCGACCGGCAACCTCGATACCGCCAACGGCGAGGACGTTTGCCACCTGCTTCGCGACCTCGTCGCCGGCGGCCGGACCATCGTGATGGTCACGCACGAGCCCTCCGTCGCCGCCTACGCGTCGCGAGTCGTCGTCCTCAAGGACGGGCATGTCGCAGACGACTTCCACACCGACCCGGCCGACGACAGCGGCCTGCAGCTGGCCCAGCGATACCGCCAAAGCACCACCTGACCCGCCGCCTGCTCACGACTTTTCCGCTTGTTTCGCCTGACCTTCGCCAACCTCCTGCGTCGGCCCGCCCGGACGATCCTGACGCTTCTTGCCATCGCGCTGGGCGTCGCGCTCGTCGTCAGCACCACCAGCGGCTACGCCAGCGCGGAGCTGAGTGTCCGCGGATTCATCAACGCATTCCTGGGCCAGGACGACGTCCGCATCACCGCCGCCAGCGACGCTGATGGCATCCCGCAGTCGTTCCTCGATGAAGTGCAGGCCGACGACGATGTGGCCGGTGCTTACGGCCGGCTGACCGTCAAACGACAGTTCAACAAGGCGAGCGGCGAGCGGATCAACACGCAGTTCGACGTGCTGGGCGTCGACCCGCGCGTCGACGGCTACATCGGCCGACTCCCGCTCGACAGCGGCCGACTTTTCGCCGAAGCGACCGGTTCCGAGGCGGTCATCGATCTGGCGACCGCTCGCGACCTGGAGCTCGACCTCGGCGACACCTTCGACATCCCCGGACCCGGCGGCGACACGACGGTCACCGTCGTCGGCATCATCCAACGACCCGCCATTGTCAGCGACATTACCGGTCTGCGAACGATCTACGTCCCGCTCCAAACGCTGCAGCAACTAAGCCGGCCGGACGATCCGAGTCGGCTGACTGCGTTGTTGCTGGAGGCGGAAGTCGGGGTTGAGCCGGACGTGCTGACGACGCGATATGCCGAGCGCGTGGCGTCGCTGGAAGAGCCTTGGAAGGTCACGAGCATCCGTGCCAGCCGGGAGACGGTGGACCAGGGTCTGCGTTCGATGAGCCTGCTAGCCCTGATGGGCGGGATGGTCAGCCTGTTGGCGAGTGCGTTCATCGTCTTCGGCACGCTGAGCATGGGCGTCGTCGAGCGGCAGCGGACGCTGGCGATGCTGCGATCCGTCGGAGCGACGCGTCGGCAGGTAGCGTGGCAGGTGGTGCTCGAAGGCTTGCTGCTCGCCGGAGCGGGCGTCGTCGTCGGCGTGCCGCTGGGGTTGCTGTTCGTCTACGGCCTGACCGAGATCTTCAGCGAGGTCTTCACCGAAGGACTCGGCATCGGCTGGCTCGGCATGATGGCGGCGGTGCTGGGGACGACGCTGGCGGCGTTGCTCGCTTCGGCGGCACCTGCGTGGACGGCGTCGCGGGTCGATCCACTGGCGGCGATGCGTCCCGACGCCGAACCGCCACGCCTCGGCCCGCCGTGGCGGAGCCTGCTCCTGGGCATCTCGCTGCTGTCCATCGATATTCTGCTCCTGTGGCCTGCCATCGGGCAGCTGAGCTGGCTCGGCGTCGATTTTGATGCGGAGCGGAACCTCCGCTTCTGGCTGCACTTCCTCATCGGCCTGCCGACGCTGATGCTGGGCGTCTTCCTGATCGGCCCGACGCTCATCTGGCTGGCGGATCGACTCGCAGCGGCACCCATTGCCAGGCTCCTGGGCCTGCCCGCGGGCCTGCTCAAGCAGCAGCTCGGCGGCGGACTCTGGCGAGCCGCAGGCACGGCCGCGGCGCTCATGGTCGGGCCCGCGGTGCTCATCGTCATGAACACGCAAGGCCGCAGCGGCATCCAGGGCTGGCAGCTGCCCGACGAGTTTCCCGACGTCTTTCTCTTCAACAAGAACGGCATCCCCGAAGATCGCGTCGATGAGCTGTCACAGGTCGACGGCATCCGCAAGCTGCCCGATGGCTCGGCCGACGTCACGCCCATCGGCTACCTCAACCCGCGGCTCGGCAGCAACTACTTCGCCGTCGCCGGAGGCGTTGCGCTCAACCAGACCATGTTCATCGCCGTCGAACCCCTGCGGATCTTCGAGATGATGGACCTCGAATTCACCGCAGGCTCCCAGGAAACCGCCGCCCGGCTCATGGACCGCGGCAAGATCGCGATCCTCGACGACGGCACCCGCGTCGCCGGGACAACCCAACCGGACGGGACGTTTCTCACCCTGGTCGGCAACCGACTGGCCCAGGAACGCGTCGAGTCTCTCGAAGACGCCCGCTTCCTCATCGTCACTGAAGAATTCCGCCAACTCCGCGGCGACGGCCCCGGCGACCCGTTCGTCCTTCGCAAGCCCGGCAGCGGCATCCTCGGCATCGTCTCGACCGAACCCGTCGAGTTCATCATTTGCGGCGTCGTGCGGAGTCCAGGCATCGACCTGATGGTCAGCAGCTTCGACCTCTCGAAACAGTTCGAGGGCCAAAGCGCCGCCAGCGTCTTTGGGACGCTCCGTGATGCCCGCGAAGTCTTCGATCTGCAGGACGTCTTCCTCGTCGCTGCGAACCTGGAGCTGGGCGTCGAGAAGGAGGACGTGCTCGCCCGCATCTCCAAACAACTCAACGACGACGGCATCGCCATCAGCGACGTCCGGCAGCTCAAGTACGACATCGAAACCGGCCTCAAGCGACTGCTCGCGGTCGCAGGCACGGTCGCCTGGGGTGCCCTGCTCGTCTCGAGCCTGGGCGTTGCCAACACGGTGATGGCGGGCGTGCGGGCGAGGCGCTATCAGCTGGGCGTGATGCGGGCGATCGGCGTGACGCGGGGCGAGCTGACGCGACTCGTCCTCGGCGAGGCCGTTGTACTCGGCTTGGCCGCGGCGATGCTCGGCACGTTCGCGGGCCTGCTCATGGCGATCAATGCGAGGCAGCTGCAGTCGTGGACCATCGGCTACGTCCCGCCCTTGCAGATCGCATGGGACGTCATTTGGATGGGCGTTGCGACGGTCATCGCCGTCAGCGTCCTTGCAGCACTCTGGCCCGCCCGACGGGCAGCGACGGAGCCGGTGCTCAAGCTCCTGCAAGGCGGCCGCGCGGGAACCTGACGCGGCTTGCTTCTCTCCGTCATCCCGAGCGAAGCCGAGGGACCTCGCCTGATGCCGTGGAAAGACGCGTCATCAAGGCGAGGTCCCTCGCTGCGCTCGCTCGGGATGACGGAGGAGGCATGGGTAAGTGCGAGTTGTTCTCCTTGCCCTTGTTGCCTCGCTTGGTCTGAATAACCTTCCGAGTGTCCGACCTTCTTGCTCCCTGCAACGAAGTGAGGCAGGCTGGCGTGTGCCGGTCCTTTCACGAGCCCGACGACTTCGCATCGACATGAGTCAGCCGACGGCCACGCTCCAAACGCCCACCGGCGCCCCGACCACGACCGCGACCGCCCGCGTCTCCCAAGGCGCCAGCGGTCTCGACGAGCACGAAGTGCTCGGCCGCGACGAACTGGTGCGGGTCATGAGCCACTACGACGTCGGCCCGATCGACGCCCTCGAAGACTTTCCGCGTGGCAGCCGCAAGGCACCGAAGCTCGTCCTCAAATCCAAAGGCGGCCGGTATCTGCTCAAGCGGCGGGCCAAAGGTCGCGGCGGCGAGGATCAGAACAAGGTCGCCTTCTGCCACGCCCTGCAGGAACACCTCGCCGGCAAGGGCTTTCCATTGCCGCACCTCATCCCGACACGCGCAGACGTCGGTGCCGGCACGATGCTGGTGCTCGACGGCAAGATCTACGAGCTCTTCGAGTACATCCCTGGTGAGACCTACGGCCAAAGCCTCGAAAGCACGTTCGACTCCGGCCGAGTCCTGTCGCTGTACCACACGCTGCTCGACGACTTCACGACCCAGTTCGACACGCCCACCGGCAGCTATCACGCGGCCCCGGCGGTCGAGCAAGGCTTCGACCGGATTCTCAAGCACTTCGCCGGCAAGCCGAAGGTCGCCGGATTCTGCCGGTTCCTCCTCGACAGCTACCTGCACGCTCGCGACTCCGCCGACGATGCGGGCCTGCCGGAGTGGCCAGGGCAGATCGTCCACGGCGACTGGCACCCGGGCAACATGCTCTTCCGCCAAAAGCGAGTCGTGGCGGTGATCGACTACGACTCCGCCCGTCGCCTGCCGCGCGTCATCGATTCGGCCAACGGTGCCCTGCAATTTTCCATCCTCGGCGGCGGCGAGGACCTGGAGTCCTGGCCCGAGTACCTCGACGAGTCCCGATTCAAGCGGTTTCTCCGGGGTTATGACGAAGTTTCCATGCTCAGCGAGGCGGAACTGACGGCAACGCCTTGGCTGATGATCGAGGCACTCATCGCCGAAGCCGTCTACCCGATCGCCGCGACGGGCAACTTCGGCAAACTCGAGGGCATCGGCTTTCTCAAGATGGTTCAGCGGAAGGTTGTCTGGTTGCAACGCAATGCGGATCGGCTGGTCGAACTCGTCGGGGAGTAAGCAACCGCGTGTCAGAACGAAACTCTGGTAGCCGCACTCGATGACAGTAAATCGAGGTAAGCGGGCACCACGCGATCCCACGTCCGCTGCTCGCGAACCCATCGCAGCGCCATCGCCGCCCGCTCGGCGGCGGGTGCGGGGTGATCGCGAAGGTCTTGAAGCACTCGCACAAGCTGCCGTTCATCACCGAAAAGAAGCCCCTTTTCCTGATCCACGACATCCCGGATGCCCGGCACATTCGCCCCGGCCACCGGCACGCCCGCGGCCATGGCTTCGATCAGCACGAGCCCAAAACCCTCCGCCTCGCTCGGCAGGACCAGAACGTCCGCGTCGCGAAGCGCACGCTCCCGACTGACTGAGCCGTGCAGCGTCACCTGCGGCAGCGTCGCGGCTTGAGCTTCTAGCGTCGCCCGCTCGGGGCCGTCGCCGAAGATGTCGAGACGGGCACGGTCCACCCGCGCGACGGCACGCATGAGCATCGGGATTCGCTTCACCGGATCGAGTCGGCCGAGGAAGACGACGCGTTGCGGCGACTCGGGATCACGTGCCGGTCTCGGCTCCCGTGCGAGCAGCGTCGCGTCGACGCCGTTGGGGATGACGTGCACGTTCTCCGGGAGCACGCAGCATCGCGATATCGCGACATCGGCGACCGACGGGCTAGGCACGATGACGCCCGTCGCGTGTCGGGCCGCCCATCGCTGCACCGGCCAATGCCATCGCGGCTTCGGTTGGGTCGTCTGGATCGACTGCCACCACACGACGCCGCTCGTGCCGCGACTGGCGAGTGCCGCGACGACGTTGGCGTGGACGAGGAAGCTCAGAATTGTGTCGATTTTCCCGATGTTCTGCAGATCTCGCAGTCGCCGCACCGCCGCCGGCAGATGACGGATGCCGACGTCGAAAGCCGTCACCGGCACGCCGAATTCGTCCAATTCGACGGCCACCTCGTCGCGCCCGCCGAGGCAGGCAACCTCGACGTGTTCGACGTCGCCCTGCATTCGCATGGCCAGTTCCCGCACGACCGTCGGCGTGCCGCCGAGCTTGAGGTCGGTGACGAACAGGAGCAGTCGCACGGCGCCAAGGTACACGACCTGCCGCTCCACCGCCGATCCACCGGCGTGGCATCGCCAGCAGCTTCAGCTACCCTGCCGCCGTCGCGGGAGTCGCGGCAGCACCTGGTCAAGGAAGGCCGACATCATGACAACACCTCACGCCCCCGCAGTCGAGCGGGTGGACCGCACCCTGATTCCCGATGCCCCTGCCGCGACGACCTGCCCCGTCTGTGGCTACCTGCGGTTCGGAATCTCCGACGCGGCTCGATGCCCCGAATGCGGTCACGACCCTGCGACGCCGGCAGAGCATCACGTGCTCGACGACGAACGGGCTCATGCTCGCTTTGTCACGATCGGCTTGATTCTCCTGGCAACGACGACGTTCACGCTGCTGGGCGTGACGCTGTTGATGCGGTTCCGCAGCGGCTGGGGCGGGTCGCTGCCGGTCGTGAACTTCCCGGGCCCGAAGGTTTGGGCGGCGGCGTTGGTGCAGCGGTCCGTCGGCTCCCGGCCCGAGTGGCTGGGCGTGACGGGGACGGTGACGGCACTCAAGACGGGGTTGGCGATTTGGCTCCTGACCATGCCGCGTCATGTCGGCGGTGAGTTTCTGAGCCTGCGCATCGTGGTGCGATGGGGCTCGATTCTCCTACTCGGCGGCGGATTCGGCATCGCGTTGAGCCTTTGGGGCGTGCCGTTCTGGGGGACAGACGGCCGCGAAAGTCTGTTCATGATGCTGGTCCTCTTCGTGGAGTTGCCGGCAACGTTGCTGCTTTACCTGCAGCTGCGGTCGCTGTCGCGTTGGAACCGTCGGACGACGGCGGCGTTGACGACGCTCTGCATCGGCGTGCCGATCCTGATCGGGCTGGCGGTGGTGGCGTTTGCCATCCGCGACAAGGTTACGACGATCGAGTTCGAGCTCACCCACGCGATCATGAACGCCGGCTACGGCGCGGCGGCCGTGGCACTGGCGATGCTGTCGCTCGGGGCGATCCTGGACCTGACGCGGCACTACGCGATCATCGGGTTCGGCGGCTGGGCGAAGTGGCTGGCAACGGAATCGGTTGGCGTTGCGGGCTTGATGGTGCGGGGGATGCGTTGGGTGCGAACATCGTGGCCGACGACGGTGCTGCTCATCGGCATCGGCGGGTGGCTGGTGCTGACGATGATCAACGTCAGCGAGATGACCTGGATGGCCAGGCGTCGCGGAACGCTGGGCGACGTGCCGTTCTTCGGCTTTCTCGGGCCCAAGTTCGGCGTGAGCTTCCTGGCGACGAGCAGCGAATACCGCGGCAGTCAGTACTACGACAGGACCTGGCTCGGCGACTCGCCGCTGTGGTGGACGATGCGGTCGCTGGTGGTCTTGTGGGCTTTGACGTACCGGCAGCGTGACGAGGTGCGATGGCTGCGAAACCTGCGACTGGCGGCGAGGTGGTTGCCGACGCTGGCGATCGGCGGGTTGCTGGCGTTGATCAGCGTGCTCGGATCGCTGCCGCACGAGTCGCGGGAGGTGCTGTCGTACCAGAGCAAGTTCCTCCTGATGACGGTCGCCTCGGTGGAGCTGCCGGCGTCGCTGCTGACTTACGCGTATCTGATCGGCTTGTCGTGGTCGTTAGGGCATCAGGCCTTAGCCCGTCGCATCGGGCTCGCCTTTGGCCTGGCGACCGTGCTTCTGTCGATGTGCCTGATCGTCGCGCTGTCGACCAACGTGCAGAGCTTCCGCTGGATGTCCTGGCAAACGTCGCCCGCCTGGCTGGTCGCCGGCGCCACACTCGGTGCCGCAGTCGTGGCGATCAGCGTCTACGCGACGTGGCAGATCTTCTCACTCGCCTCGACACTGGCATTCGACGGCACTCGCGCTGCGCATCGGCGGCCGCCAAGGATTTAGGCGAAAATGTGATCTGACGACAGGCGCTCCACGTGGAGCGCCGATTCGAACCGCCGATCATCGTTTGGCCACAGCTATGAGGGTTCTTCGGCAAGACGCGCTCCACGTGGAGCGCACATCGACGCCGCAACGGTGTCATCGGCGAACACCTGGCGGTCGAACATCCGTCGGCGGCGTCGGGTCGGCGTGCAGGTTCCAGTCGCCAAGGTGCACGGGGCGGTCAGTTTTTGATCGCTTGCAATGCCGCTACCACGGGCGACGCTCGCGATCGAATCTAGAAACTCGAGACCTGCGTGATCTCCGCTTCACGGGTCTGCTTCTCGAACGTGCTCGACTCCGCCTTCTCCTTGAGCATCGACGCGTACCGCTCGTCCGCCTCATCATCGAACGGCAGATCGACCCACTCGTCCGTCCAAGCGCTGAGCAACATCGCATTCGCCAGCATCACCCCGTTGAGCCCGTCGGTGCCGGGCGCCAGCAGCTCCTTGCCATCGAGGATCGCCTCGGTCCAGTTGACCAGGATGCCGCGGTGCTCCGGGCCACTGCCACCGGGGACCTCGGTCTTCCACGTCTCGGGCTTGGCAAAGCCGGCTTCTGTCTCGGTGTTGAACTTCTTGACGCTCTCGACGGTCCGCCAGAACGTGATGTCCGAGCCCTCCATCAGCACCTTGCCGCGGTCGCTGGCGATTTCCATGAACTGCGTTCCCGGTGCCTCGCCGGTTGAGGTCACGAAGGTGCCCGTCGCACCGTTCTCGTACTCGACGTAGCACGTCACCTCGTCTTCCGTCTCGATGTGGTGATGGTGGCCCATCTTGCAGAAGGCCCGCACCCGCTTGGGCATGCCGCAGATCCATTGGAAGAGGTCCAGGTTGTGCGGGCTTTGGTTGAGCAGCACCGCCCCGCCTTCGCCTTCCCAGGTGCCCTTCCAGTCAGCCGTGTCGTAGTAGAACTGCGTGCGAAACCAGTCGGTCAGGACGTACATCGTCCGCTTGATCTCGCCGAGCTCGCCACTCTGCACGAGCTTGCGCATCTGCTGGTGGCTCTTGCGGGTTCGCTGGTTGAACATGATGCCGAAGACCAGGTTCTTCTCCGCCTTGGCCTTCGTCGCCGCCGCGTTCATCTCCTTGACCTGCTTCGTATAAACGCCCGCCGGCTTCTCGCTCAGGACGTGCAGGCCGTGCTCGAACGCCTCGATCGCCAGCGGCGGGTGGAAGTAGTGCGGCGTTGCGATCAGGACCGCGTCCACCTCGCCGCTCTTCATCAGGTCCGTCGCGCTGCTGAAACCTTTGACAGGATAATTCGCCGTCTTGTTGATCGCGTTGTCGAGAGCCTTGGCCTTCGTGTCCGCCACCGCCGTCACCTTCAGCCGCGGCACCGCCTTGTCGCCAGTCAGCATCGCCAGGTGCGACGAGCCCATCCCGCCCATCCCGATGATGCCGAGACGAAGTTCCTTGGGGGCGTCGGGAGTCGTTTGGCCGGTGGTGGTGTCGCTCATGGGCGAAGCAGTGTCGCGGAAATGGCCGAACGTCGCAACAACCGAATCGATAGCGACACCGCTAGGTCGAATCTCCTCGGTGCAAAGGAGCTTGCTCCATCAGACGACTTGCAAGATCAAGACGGCCCGTGACACCTCCGGATCACCGTGCCATCTCGCGTAACACCGCCGCCAGCTGGGTCGTGCCGGTCCAGCCGGGGGTCATGATCCGCGACTCCGTTACCACGCGGACGTCCTGCCATGGAATCCCCACGTCGCCGGCGACGCGAGACCAACGGTCTCGGGCCTCTTCCACCTGTCGATCCGCGGCGTCGGGGAGCAGCACGACGACCCGATCCACCTCCAACGCCGCCAACGCCTCCTCGTTCAGCGTCGGCCAGTCCGCCAAGTCGTCGCCCACCGCGTTGACGCCGCCAGCGTGGTGGATCAGGTCGTCGATGTAGTTGTTCCGACCCGCGGCAAAGGTGAAGTCGCCATCGAGCAGCACCAGCACCCTCAGCGGCGACGACGTGCTCCGGCTTCGACCCAGCTCCTCCGCGTAAGCCTCCCTCGCCGCCCGCTCGGACAGACCCGCCGTCGCCGCCAGGGTGCCGACGAGTCGCCGCACGTCGTCCAGCCGCACGATGCGAGCGTCGATCCACTCGATGCCCAGTTCCTCGGCCCGCTGCCGGTCCGATGCCGACAACCGCTCGATGTCCGTGCCGATCGCCAGAAAGGCCGGCCTGACCGCGGCGAGGGTTTCCCAGTCGATGGCCAACGCGTCGCCGGCGTGGGGCAGGTCCAGACCGTCGAATCGGCTGACGGCGACGAGAGCGTCCGTCGCATCGAGCTGGAGCAGAATGTCCGTCACCGCCGGCGAGGTCGAGGCGATACCGCGTGGCGGTGGTGGCTCCGGCTGTTCGCAGCCGCTGATGACCAGCAGCCCGAGAAGCCCAAGCAGCGCGACAGAAAGCAAGATTGGTCGCAGGGCCAACACGGAGTATGTTGAGCCTACCCGTGTCCAGAGCCACCGCGAAACGATCCGCCAAGCGAAAGAGCCGCGAGCAACGCCTCGCCGAGCGTGCCCGCACCACCGAAGATCAAGAGCCGCTCCAACCTGTGATGGCCGAGACGGGCGACGGGTCGGTGGCGGGCGACGAGTCAACATTGATCGACGACACCGCGATCCAACACGTCGAAGCGACGCCCGCCGAGGAACCGGGGCTCGTCGAAAAACTCGTCGGTGGCGGAGCTCCGGAGGTCGACGGCGACACCGGGCTCGTCCACTACCGGAAGAAGCCTGGCTTCCTCCGGCCTCTCGCCCGCCGTGCCTACGAACGCGACGCCACACTCGCCAGCATCCGTCGCGGGTTCGACGACCTGACGGGCCTGATGGCGGACATCCGCGACGGGCTCGACGATTCGGTCGTGCGTCAGGGGGACCTACTCGATCAGCTCAAGTGGCTGCCGACGGTGGCGAAACAGAACGCCGATTCCGCCCAGCGGCTCGAGGAGCAGTTCAAGTCGAACACGAGCCAACTGGCCAAGAGCAACGAGTTGGCGGGCGAGCATCTTCGCGTGCAGAGTGAGTCGCTCCGCACCCAGGCGGAGAGCGTCAAGGCCCTTCGCGATCAGATCCTGGGCCAGCGGCAGCAGAGCGACAAGCTCAACGACGTTCTCGGCAAAATGACCCGCGAGTCGCGTGATCAGAAACGGGACGTCGACGACATGCAGGAGCGAATGGACAAGATGCGGCAGAGCGATCAGAGCATCGCCGACAACCTCGGCGGCGTCGCGGGTGCCATTCGCCACGTCAGTCAACAGACGGCCGCCCAGGGCGAGGTCATCACGAAGATGCAGGCCGCGATTGACGAGCGGACGAAGCGGCTGGAAGTCGAAACTGCCAAGCGTTCAAAGACGCAAGGCCTGCTCATCACGCTCTTGCTGACGATGATGGTCGCCCTGCTCGCAGGGTTGGCGACGCTGGGCTACCTCTACCTGCGAGCCAACGACATGCTGCCGAGCTTCCTGGGCTAGGGCGATGGTCGTCCCTCAGCACCGTTTGGATCTCCTTCGTCATCCCGATCGCAGTCGAGGGACCTCGTCGGGTACGCGTCCTTCTGGCGAGCTCCCTCGACTCGCTGCGCTCGCTCGGAATGACGGAGTGGAGCAAAGGCGACTTCAAGGTGCTCTACAACCGCAGCGACGCGAAGGCGGAGACGAGCAATCCCGGTTCCGCCTCGACGTCGAAGAGTTCGTTGCCGCTGTCTTCGACGAGTTCGTAGTTCGTGTAGACGTCCGAACCGATTGTGACGCCGACCTGAATGCGGTCGTCCACCTGGTACTCGGCGGCGACGTCGACCGTGAGGCGGCGGTTGATGAGGATCAGGTCGTCCTGCTCGAGGCGAAAGTCGTTGCCCTCCCACTTAGCCCCGACGCTGAGGGCCAGCCGGTCGTCGAACCGGTAGCCGCCGCGGAGGCCCAGGCCCTGGCTCTCGAAGAAGACGTCGCCCGGGCCGCGGTCGATGTTGAGGCTGATGATCGGCACGACCAGCGTCGAGTCGTCGAGCTGCGCGAACGCCGCGACGCCGACGAGGACATTGGCCTGCTCGTTGAGCACGCGGCGGTAGCCGATGAAGCCGCCGGGCGTGAAGCTGTCGCCGACGTCGGCTCCTTCTTCGAAGGCGAAGCTGAAGAACCCGCCGACGGCGAGGCTCGACGCCTTGTCGAGCGCGATCGTCAGCCGCGGGTTGACGTTGAAGGAGTAGGCCTGCTCCAGCAGATCGTCGCTCAGCCCGAAAGCGGCACCCTGGGGCCCGAGCTGGTCGAGGTCGAACGACAGGGCGTTGAAGCCGAAGCTGACGCTGTAGCCCAGGAGCGGGCCGGTGATGTCCTGCGGGCCTGCGGGACGCGAGCCGTCGAGCGCGAGGAAGCCGGTGTCGAGCGAGACGCTGGCCCCGACCTTGAACCGCTCGCTCGTTCCGCCGCCTTTGAGGTCGCTCTCGAACGTGTTCTCGGCGACGACGTTGGCCGACAGCGACTTACCGGGAATAACGAACGGTGGGACGTCCCCGTCGGGTGGGCCGGCGGCGGTGTCGGCATCGAGCGGCTCGACCGGCGGCGTGACCTGAGCAGAGGCGATGCTTCCGCCGAGGAGCGGAATCGCTAGCATCGATGCCGCGATTCGGCTTGGCTGGAAGACGCGTTGCATGAGGGCGTTCTAGCTTCACCCCTCGACTCGGTCAAAGTGCCGTTGTTGCCGCCATGCCGACTGACCCGTCCCAACTCAGCACCGTGATGCCTCGCCTGATCGCGGCATGGCTGCTGGACGCGTTGCCGATCTTTCTGGCGTTGGTGCCGGGCACGCTCGGGTTTGCGTGCCTTTTGCGTCGCCTGCTGCCGAGGACGCCGCGGTCGTTGGTGCTGGTGAGCGGGTTCGGTCTGCACGTCCTGTGGCTGGTGACGGTCGGGCATCTGCTGGGCCTTGTCGGGGTATTGGGGTTCGCGACGTCGGTTATGCTCCTCTTGTTGCCGTCGGCAGGCATGGCGGCGGGTCATCGGTGGGTGAGCGCGATCGGGCCGATCCGTTGGCAGCCGTTTCACGCTCTTTGGCTGCTGCCATTGGTCAGCGGCGTCGTGACGATGGTTGCCGCCTCGATGCCGCCGGGGTCGCTCTGGGGCGGCGAGCCCAACGCGTACGACGTCCTGAGCTATCACCTGCAGATTCCACGCGAGTGGCACGACGTCGGGCGGATCGTGCCGCTGGAGCACAATGTCTTCAGCCGAATGCCGCTGGGCAACGAAGTGCTGTTCCTGATCGCGATGCACCTCAAGGGCGGTGCCGCGGGAGCGACGTTGTCGGCGCACTTCGTCAATGTCGCGCTCGGCTTGGGTACGACGCTGGCCGGCTACGCCGCCGTCCGCGGCATCGGCGGCTCCAAGCCGGCGGGGATCGTCGCCGCCATGCTGATCGCCGGGACGCCGTGGGTCATGATGCTGTCGAGCATCGCGTACAACGAGCCGCTCTACCTGCTGGCGACGGCATTGACGGTGGCGTGGTTGTTGCGAGTGATCGCCAAGCCTGAGGCCGCGGGACCTGCGAAGCCGACATCCGAATCACAGGCACCGCAATCCGGATCTGCGTCACGCGAAGCGGACGGCATCTGGACGCTCGTGCTGTGCGGGCTCTTCGTCGGACTCGGCACCACGGCGAAGTACCCAGCAGTTGCGATGATCTTGGTGCCTGTGGTCCTCATCGTTGGGATGACGCAACGGAGCGTGATGAAGCCGCTGTTGGTCGCCGGTGTCGCGGCTGCCGTGGCTGGTCCCTGGCTCGTCCGCAACGCGATTTGGCACGCGAATCCTGTATCGCCGCTTGTCTTCGGCGTCGGGGAGTGGGAGCAAGTTCGACTCGACCGCTTCGCCGAAGCTCACTCGAGTCCGCCCGATGAGTCAGGATCTGACCCGATCTTCGGCGAGGTTCTGCTCGATGGAAGATTCGGCTACGGACTCGTTCCTCTGAGTCTCCTTGCCGCGACACTGCTCGGCCACGTCAAGCATCGTGCTGCGTGGATCGCCGGCCCCTGGGTCGGCGTCATGCTCGGCGTCTGGTGGTTCGCCACCCACGAGATCGGCCGATTTCTCGTCCCGGTCATCCCGATCTTCGCCATCACCACCGGCGTCGCGGCGACGCGGCATCCGTGGATCGTCTGGCTCGCTCCGCTCGTCGCGGGCTTCGGCCTCGTCCAGACGCTCTTCCTCCACGACCCTGACCTCCCCGACATCGACAGCGGCCTCATCGGCCTGCTCGGCGATGATCGTTTGCAAGTTCTCGGGCTCCATGGCCTGCCGATCTACCTGTCGCCTTTTGACGAAGATCCGGGCGTCGCCGTCTATCTCGTCGGCGACGCCAAGGCCTACGCCTACCCCGCGGCAGACCTTCACTACAAGGTCGTGTTCGACGTCCCGCCCGCCGACGACGCCCTGACCGCTTGGCTCGGCGATGCCCTCGAAGACGCGCCGGACGACGCTTTGGTCGTCACCAGCAGGTCCGAGCTCGACCGCCTGCATCGCACCTACGGCACGCCGCTGTTGACGGTCGACCTTCCACCCGTTGCCACCATGCGGCAGGTGCGCAACGCCCTGTCTGACGCTGCCGACCAGTAGCGGCCTGCCTACGCTGTCCGTCCGTATGTCGCGAAGAACAGAACGTCTCGGCAGCGCCATCCGGGAAGAAGTCATGTCCGTCGTCCAGCGGGATCTGACCGACCCGCGGCTCGAAGGTACTCTGCCCAGCGTCACCCGCGTCAACGTCTCCGAAGACCTTGCCACGGCTGACGTCTACTTCGTTCTCATGGGCACACAAGGCAAGCAGAAGGCCGGGCTCGCGGCGCTGCAAAGTGCCGCGGGCTTGATGCGGACCAAGGTCGGCAAGGGCCTGCACACGCGGTCAGTGCCGCAGCTGCGGCTGCACCTCGATGAGCAGTATCGCAAGGAGGTCGAGGTCCTCGAACTCATCGACAAAGCCAGCAGCGAGTTCAGCCAGCCGAGCAATCAGCCGGAGGAGCCAAGTCGATGAAGAACGCGGCGAAGCTTGCGCCCAAGCTCAAAGCTCTGGCCAAGACGGCCGCGAAGAAGCATCCGCCGGGAGACATCGAGCCGATCCCGGCGCTCGATGCACTCGTCGTGGGCCTACTCCGCTACGACGCCGACGAGACGGCGGCCATGACTGCGTTCCAGAACGTCCAGTCGGAGTTCGTCGACTTCAACGACCTGCGCGTCGCGACCGAACTGGAAGTCGCCGAAGTACTCAGCGAATCGTTTGCCGAAGAAGAAGCTCACGGCCGGGCAACGCTCCTTCGTGTCGGCTTGAGCAACGTCTTCGACAAGGTAGGCCGGCTGTCGCTGGAACCGGTCATCGGCCTGAGCCGGCGAGAAATCCGCCCGGCCCTCCGTCACGCCATTGGCGTTGACGATCAGCCGGATGCCATTGACCAACGCATCGCCCTCGCATTTGCCGAGGCCCACGTGGCCCTGCTCGCCCTCGACTTCGGCACCTTGCCGATCGACCCGCAGACCCGCGACTTTCTCGCTACGAAGAAGGCCATCGATCCCGCCGCCGACGAGTCGGAAACGGCCCGGTTCTGCGAAAGCAACTTGAAGGTCGACGACTGCAAGTCGCTCTTCCTTTCGATCCGCTCTAAGCAGTGACGGGCGTCGCATCCACCGCGTGGAACCCTCTCCCGGAGCGGCGTCGCTTGCGACGCGCTTCCCCCGATTAACTTCTGCACCCCCCTTCTGTACCCCCCTTCTGCGCCGAACTAAGACGTCCTCTCGACCCTCTGATTGCGTCGCAAGCGACGCCGCTCAGGGAGAATGGTCGCGGTCATCTGTCGCTCGACGGACGACTGTGCAACGCCCGTCTTACAAACGCCCGCCATACAAACGCCCGCCCTACAAAAGAGCATGAGCGTTCTCCCACAGGATACCCTTCGCCTCGGCCTGCCCTCGGGCTCGATGCAGAAGTCGACCTACGAGCTCTTCGACCGGGCCGGCTACCACATCCGCGCCCGCGACCGCAGCGTCTTCCCCGCCATCGACGACGACAAGATCTCCTGCGTCCTGTTCCGCGCCCAGGAGATGAGCCGCTACGTCGTCGACGGCCTCGTCGACTGCGGCCTCACCGGCCACGACTGGATCGTCGAAAACGGCAACAGCGACGACGTCGTCGAAATCTGCCAGCTCACGTATAGCCGAGCAACACGCCAACCCGCCCGCTGGGTGCTGGCCGTCCCGAACGAAAGCCCGATCCAAAAGCCCGAAGACCTCGACGGCAAGCTCATCGCCACCGAGATCGTCAACACGACGCGCCAGTACTTCGAGGCCAAAGGCATCTCCGCCCGCACCGAGTTCAGCTGGGGCACGACGGAAATCAAGGCGAGGATCTGCGACGCCATCGTCGACCTGACCGAGACCGGCAGCTCCATCCGTGCGAACAACCTGCGGATCATCGACACGCTCCTGACGAGTACCATCCGCTTCATCGCCAGCAAAGAAGCCTTGGCCATCGACTGGAAACGCGAGAAGATGGAGAACATCGCGATGCTCCTCACCGGCGCCATCGCCGCCCGCGGCAAGGTCGGCCTCAAGCTCAACGCCAAGAAGGAGCACCTCGAAGCGATCGTCGCCATGCTCCCGGCCCTCAAGAGCCCGACCGTCAACGCCACCCACGACGGCGACTACGCCGTCGAGGTCATCATCGACGAACACCTCGAACGGGACATCATCCCCCAGCTCAAGCGCAGCGGCGCGACGGAGATCTTCAGCTACCCGCTGAACAAGGTCATTCCCTGACGTGGTAAACTCCGGGCATGCCCTCGCCCTTCCCCGGCATGGACCCGTACCTCGAGCACCCGGCCGTCTGGCCGGATGTCCACGCGAGTCTGATCCAGGACATTCGACGTCAGCTCGTGCCGAATCTCGGCGAGTCGTACTACGCAAGAACAGAGGTCGAGCTGTTCATCCGCGAACCCTCCGCCGACCAGCGCACGCGGTTCGCTCGAGCTGATGATGCCATTCTCATCGGCCGCGATGCACCCTCCGCTGCTTCGGGCGACACAGCCGTGGCCGAACGTCCGACGACGCGAATGCAGCTGGTCGACACGCTCTTGCCCGAGAAGCTGCGCACCATCGAGATCAGGACGTCGCAGGACGACCGCGTCGTCACCGTGATCGAGCTGCTCAGCCCGACGAACAAGGGTGACGGTCGCCAGAAGTTCGTCGAGAAACGGGCCAGGCTCCACCAGGCCGGCGTCCACTTCCTGCAGATCGATCTGCTCCGCGCCGGCCACGACCTGTTGCCCCAGGAACCGCCACCCGGCACGTACAACGCCCTGCTGCTTCGCGTCGGTGAAGACGTGGCGGACGTCTGGATGTGGACGCTCCGCGACACGCTGCCGATCCTGCCGGTGCCGTTGGCGAACGATGATGCGGACATCACGCTCGACCTGCGGGCCGCCCTCGACATCACCTACGACGCCAGCCGCTACAGCCCCCGCATCTACCGCGGCGGTCCCGACACGATCGACCCGCCGCTTGAGGGCGACCTCGCCGCGTGGGCGCGAAACTTGATTCCTACGCAGCCGACGGGGGCTTAGCTTGGGGTGCCACGACACGACATTCCGCGGGCCTCATACACCGCGAAACAGTAAACCTCGCGTCGTGACAATCAACCCCCGGCTAAGGCCTCTATTTCTCAGTTGCAGCGGTGCGCCTCTGACGGTACCCTTGTGCAGCGATCCAACATCCGCCGTGGGGGTTGGGGTGACACGCCTGTGGAGGCAGGCGAGCAACGAGTCCTTGTTCGAGAGATATTGATGCAGTTTGGAAGCTACGCGGCCGTCGCCGCCATCGTCGTATCGCCAGCAGTCAGTCTGGCGGGTACCGTTTCATTCACAACCGAGACTGACTTCCGCAACGCAACGCGAGCAGTTTTGCTCGATGACGATTTATCTTCGTTGCCTTCCGGCCAACGCGCTACCGTGCAGTTGAGTGATGCCGCGTTCACCTTGACGGCGGATGCCCTTCTTGGTTCGACGTTTGTGCAATCCCCTGAATTATTTACCGACGTCGGGTTGTTGACGACGGCACGCAATGACAACGCTTTAAGGCTTACGTTCAGCAGGCCGGTCACTGCCTTTGGCGGCCAGTTTGCGACAGAAGACGAACGCTTCAATGTCCTTGCGGGTGATCTTTCCTTTGCCCTTAGCTCTGGCGAGTCTGTCTCCTTCGCTACCTCCGCATCTTCGACGAGCAATTCGTCAGAGTTCTTCGGATTCACATCGACAACTCCCTTCACATCTGTAGTGCTTGACGTGGGTGGGACGAATGATCCCACACCCATTCCTCTGTTCGTCACCAGCCGCGGGCTGATTGTAGCAGAGGTCGTGCCGGAACCAACGGCCGTTCTGGGCGGCCTCGGGCTGCTGAGCCTCGTCGGGCTACGTCGACGTCTCTCGACCTAGTGGCCGATGGTGGGCCGCGTCGAGTTCGCGGTGATTGTCGATTAGCCGGTCTGGCATGGTGGCACGCTGCGTGTCGGACCGACCCGTGTCGGTTGGTCGCGCAGCTTACAGACATGGGTCTCGCAGATGCGATCCCTGCCACCGCTGTTCGCGGTTGCAAGATATGTACTTGCAGTTGAAAGGCGTCGCCCGTCGATCGGGAGAGCTTGTCTTCTTGCCGTCGATGCCATCGCCGTCGAGGGAGGTATAGCCCAGTGTTACGGCTTGAGCCGCCGTCTGCGGCGGGCAAGCCGTGTCGGTGACGCCGTTCGGCATAACACGGTCCCGGACACCGTTTGCCCGCATCGGAATGCGGCTCAAATCGTGGCACCAGAACCTGGTACTCTACCTGAACGAGAAGCGTTCGGTGCCACTCTGCGAGTTAGTCAGGAAGGGTGGGCCCCGGCCCACCTCGGGAAGACGGGAAGCCAGCAAGGGTGGGCCCCGGCCCACCTCCGGCAAGACGGGAAGATGACGCAAGTCTCAAGAAGACGCCGGCCGGATGGTGGGCCGGGGCCCACCCTTCGACGGTGCCGACCGGTGTCGGAAAGTTTGGCGCTGCGGGTCTCGCACACGACCCATGCCCGCGGGCAGGTCAGGCGGCCGGGCGTCTTGGACGACGCCCAGCTGCGTTGCGTTCCTACGTTCTTCCTATGGCAGGTCACTCCAAATGGGCGAACATCAAGCACAAGAAGGCGGCGATCGACAAGAAGCGGGCGAAGGTATGGGGGAAGATCGCCAAGAAGATGATGGTCGCGGCCAAGGGTGGCAGTGATCCGCGGGACAACCTGAGCCTCCGCTACGTCATCGACGAGGCCAAGGCGGCGAACATGCCCAAGCACACGATCGAAAACGCGATCGCCAAGGGGGCGGGCGAGCTGGGGACCGAGAACTTCGAGGAGGTCATTTACGAGGGCTACGGGCCGGCGGGCGTGGCGGTGATCGTCGAGACCCTGACCGACAACCGGGCTCGCACCGCACCGGAACTCCGCAATATCTTCAGCAAAAGCGGCGGCAGTCTCGGCACCAGCGGCAGCGTCGCGTACCAGTTCGAGAAGCAAGGGATCTTCGCGGTGCCGGCGGAAGGAGTCGACGAGGAGAAGCTGATGGAGGTGGCTCTCGAAGCCGGGGCAAGCGACGTGCAAAGCGAGGGCGACGGTTTCGTGATCGTCTCGGCCGCGACGGATTACGCGCAGGTGAAGGACGCTCTGGACGCGGCGGAATTGAACGTGGAGACGAGCGAGTTGATGAACGTCGCCCAGAACACGATCGCCCTCGATGCCGAGGCCGGTCGGAAGGTGATGAATCTCATCGACGCGCTCGAAGACAATGAAGACGTCCAGAACGTCAGCCACAACGCGGAACTGCCGGACGAAGTGTTGGAAGGCTGAGGTTCTGAAGGCTGACGCCCGATCATCGGGCGCTTCAGGCACCTTCCCAGTTTTCATCCCGTCCGTCATCCCGAGCGCAGCCGAGGGACCTCGCCTTGAAGTGTTGATCCAGACGAGGTCCCTCGGCTTCGCTCGGGATGACGGACTTGGGGGACGCGAGCCGAGGTCGCCTGCCCGGCACTAGCACGACCTTGTGGATTTCCCCGCATTCGGGCAGTGGCAGCACTGACTTCTTCTGCGACGTTTATCGTGCCCGACGATGCAGGCAACGTCGCTGGACGGGATCAATGTGAGGCGGATTCTGGTGTGCCTTCGCTGGGGAATCGGCGACGTGGTGATGTCGATGAGTTCCCTGCGGGCGGTACGCCGACGGTGGCCGAAGGCTCAGATTGTCGGACTCGGTGCGGCGCCGGCGTTGGATGTTCTGGCGGCGGGCGATGTGGTCGACTCGGTGCAGGATGTCGCAGCGTTGGGTGTGGAGCATTGGGGCGATGTCTCGGACCGGGCCAAGGCGGGCGCTACGCGGTGGCTTCAGGAGCAATTGCGCTTCGACATCGTGATCGACTCCTGGCATGCGGCCTCTGCCGTCTCTGAAGCAATCAGCCTGAAGGAGTTGCCGACCCTGGAAGGATTCCAGCCGTTGCAGCACGAGCTGACGCGTAACGGCATGTCGATCACCGAGGCACAGAGCGTGTCGGACGGAGCCGGCTGGGGCATTGAGGTGGAGCATCCCAAGTCGCCCAAGATCACGCTTCGGGCTCGAGACGAGGCGTGGGGGGAGCGATTAGCTTTCGATTGGGACGTCGCGCCGGCGGCGATCGTGCCGGCGGCGTCGACGTTTCTCAAGCAGTGGCCGGCGGAGCGATTTGCGGCGGTGGCGGACGTTTTGGCGAAGCGGGACGGCCGCGTCGTGATGTTCCGCGGGCCGGATGAAGCGCTTGGAGAGGCGGTACGACGGCAGATGGAACTGCCGGAGCGGGTGGTGGAGATCGGACCTGAGCATCTCTTGCGGCAGGCGGCATTGTTGAAACGGTGTCGGCAGGTCGTGACGAACGACACGGGCCTCATGCATCTGGCGGCGAGCGTCGGGACGCCAGTCCTCGGCTTGTTCGGTCCAACGAGCGGCAAACTCCTCACGCCGCCTCTGGCCGGATCGACCTTCCTCGGCGACGCGTCCGATTGCCCGCATCATCGCGTTGACGAACTGCACATGCCCGCCTGCTGGGGTGCTAGCAAGTGTCTGCATGGCGAGTCTCGCAGCTGCATCGACCGCATCGCGACGTCGCAGGTCGTCGAGCTGGTGACGCACCGAAATGGGCTTGAACCTGACGATGCCGCCGGCGGCGTTGTCGGCAACGCCGCCGCCGTCTAAAGTCCCGGCCACCACCCCGCCCGGTACCTGCTTCTTCACGATGAGACTCACCGACATTCTTAAGCTCGACAACGTCAAGCTCCCCATCAAAGCGGAGGACAAGACGGCGGTGATTGAGGAGCTCATCACCCTGCTCGACGCCAACGGCGATTTGGAAGACACCGACAAAGTGCGCAAGGCGGTCCTCGACCGGGAGCGAACCCGCACCACGGGCATCGGCGACGGGTTGGCGATTCCGCACGGCAAGACGGACGGCGTGAAGAACCTCGTCATGGCCTTTGGCCGGTGCCAGAGCCCGGTCGACTTCGAAGCGATTGACGGCAAGCCGGTGTCGCTCGTCTGGCTCCTGAGCAGCCCGAGCGACAAGACCGTGCCGCACATCAACGCCTTGGCCCGCATCTCCAAAATCATGGCCAAGGCGGATGTTCGCAAGAAGCTCATGAGCGTCAAGACGACCCGCGAGATCTACGACATCGTCAGCGAAGAAGACGAAAAGCTCTGATCTGCTCGTAGGGTGGGCTTCAGCCCACCAGCCGCCTGACCCGCTCACCCGATGGTGGGCCGAAGCCCACCCTACGCCGGAAACAAGGAACTCTGCATGTACAGCGACGTCGGATTCGAGCCGCGAAACGTCGGCGACGTCGACGTCGTCTATCACGAGGGGACGTTCCATCTCTTCCACCTCGTTCTCCCCAATCACGACTACATCGCCCACGCCGTCAGCGACGACGGACTCAACTGGCGTCGCGTTGAAAACGCATTATTCATCGGCAACCCCGGTGCGTGGGACGACGACGCGCTGTGGACGATGAACGTCAGCGGCGACCCGGACAAGCCGGGCTCGTGGCGAATGTTCTACACGGGCCTGAGCCGACGCGAGCGAGGCCGCGTGCAACGCATCGGCCTCGCAAAGAGCGATGACCTGATCCACTGGACGAAGGTGGACGATGGCAGCTATCCGATCGACGTCGCCCGCGGCGGCGAGACATTCTACGAGTCGTCGCTCAATGAAGGCCGCAAGTGGGTGAGCTTTCGCGATCCGCTCTTTTTCTGTGACGGCGACAAGCGTTTCCTGCTCGTCAGCGGGCGTGTGAAGTACGGGCCGGTGATTCGACGCGGATGTGTGGCGGTGGTCGAAGAGGTCGAGCCGGACCAGTGGGAGTTCCGACCGCCGCTCTACCACCCGCGGCGTTACGACGACGTCGAAGTGCCGGGACTCTTCAAGCTCGACGGCACGTACTTTCTACTCGGCAGTGTGCGTGAGGACGTGAAAGTTCGCTACTGGTACAGCGACACGCTCAAGGGGCCGTGGCGGAACTTTTTCGACAACGTGCTGCTGCCCCAGGGGAACTATGCGGCCCGGACGTGCGTCTATCCGCTGGAGGCACAAGAGATTGACGATGACGGTCGCTTGCGAGGCGAGGCGATCAGCTCCAGCGACATTTGCGACCTCGACGGCTGCGGCCGATTGGTCTTCAACTTCTACTTCACCGGCACCAGCCCCGCCGCCAGCAAGTGGGGCCAGGCCCGCAACCTGATGCCGCCGCCCAAGCGGCTGTGCGTCCACGCCGACGGCCGGCTGATGCTCAAGAGCTTCGACGGCTTCAACCGAGCCGTCCGCCGCACCCTCCAGGCCACCGATCTGGCCCCGCTTCGTCCCATCGCGGGCAACCCAGATTCCAGCGTCGGCTCGAACGACCTTGACTGCTGGTTCGGCAGCGAAGCGGGCTTCGAGACGTTTCTGCTCCAAGGGACGCACCGTGATTTTCGCCTGCGGGGATCGCTGAGCCTCGAAGGCCGCGGCAAGTGCGGATTCGTCTTCCGCCTCAACGAGCCGACCACCAGCGGCTACTACCTGTCGCTCGACTTGCAAAAAGGCCTCGCCCAGCTACGCAGCTGGAAAAGCAACTACAACGACCTGTCTTACGAAGACGGCGTCAGCCCGGCCATGAGCGGCCCGATGCCCGGCGCGACCGACGAAGGCGTCGGCGAGAATGCCTTCGCTTTTCGGGCGATCCAGTCCGCCAACTTCCTGTCGAACCGCACCGGCCCCTGGGAATTCGAACTGCTCGCCTACGGCCGATACATCGAGTTCAGCATCGACGGCTACGTCCGGCTGTCGCTCGTCGACGACACCTTCCGCGACGGCCGCCTCGGCTTCTATGCAGAGACGGCTCACATCCGCGTCGACCAGCTCGAGCTCGACCACCTCTACCCGCCTCACGACGAAGCCGCGGCGCTGACGCCGTAGCCGGCATCGAGCATCGCCTCGGCCGCCAGTTGGGCCGTGTAGTTGCACGCCTGCAAGCCGTACGAGTAAGGCCGCAATCCCAGTGCATGGGTGAAGGCGATGTCGTAGATCCGCGGGTTCGCCTTGCCGTCGCTGCCGATCACGCGGTAGCCGTTGTCGATCTGAATCCCAGGCAATTCCGACTTCTCCACCGACGCCGCCCTGACGCTGCCGTCGGAGACAAGCGTCTCGAACGGAAACGTCTCGAGATTCACCGGACTTTCGCCTGAGCAGTCGACGAACATCTGGAACGTTTCGCTCTCGATTTCACCGTCGCGTTCGACTTCCAGGATCGTCCGGCCATCGGCTCGTGCTTCGATGCTGACAAAGCCTTCCACCAGATCCAATCGACCCGCATCGCGAAGCGCCAGCAGCGTCGTCGCCGACTGGATCGGCAACGCCGCGATGACGTTCATCAGGAACGGCATCACCAGCTTGCGAAGCGTCTGATGATCGTCAGCTGGCATGAACTCGGCGTGGTAGTTCAGCGTGAACATCAAATCGTCGAGCACCTCTTTCCAACGGATCGGCCGATCGCGGTTGAGCGATTGTCTCGCCTCGGGTAGCTCCTGCCGCATGCCGTCGAACGGGTCGATGTAGGTGTGATCTTCCTCCATCGCCTCGACGAAGCCGGCGAGGTTCATGGTGCCGTCCCGCATCGCCGCCGCCTGCTCCGGCAGGCCGTCGTGCTCCAGAGCGTCCGCCAGCGGCTTGCGACAGACGCGGTCGAAGTAGTCGTCGATCCGCAAAAAGCCACGCGCGTCGCGTAGGTCCAGCAACCTTTCACGACTCACGTGCCGATACGGCTGCCGCATCGCCTCACGCTGCTCGTATTGCAAATGAGGCAGCCACCCCTCTGCCGAGTGCAGGACGATCCGGAAGTCCGGTGCCGCCGGGTCGGGCTCGAAGATCATCGCCCCGCCGACTTGGCGGAACGTGCCGTGGCGGTGGGCGAGGCTGGAGACGACGTCGAAGGCGGAAAGCGACGCACCGAGCGTGCCGATGGGGTGGTTGAGGAATTGGCCGTCCTTCGGCAGCAGCTTGCTGATGGGCCAGGGCGAGGCGAAGTAGCCGTTGGCCGGATCGTCACCGTCCTCCTGCGTGTGACCGGTGGCGATGACAAAGGTGTCGAACGACTCCTCGTTGCCGTGGCTGGTAACGATCACGCGTTCGCCGTCGTCGCGAGCGTCCTGGACCGGCGTCTCTATTCGAATCTCTACGTGAATATCCTCCGATTCCAGCGCCTTGGCCACTTTCTGAAACTGCGCTTCGAGATACTCGCCCAGCAGGACCCGCGGATACGTCTCCGCGGCACTGATCGCGTCGCGTCGCAGGCCGAAGGTCGACAGCTTCTCGTCATCCGCCCGCTGAAGCCAGCCGGCGAACGTCTCCGGCAGCTTCGGCAGCTCCTCGCTCGAAATGTTGCAGATGTTGACTACGTCCGTCGTCGCCGGGTTGTACGGCATGCCCATGCCGACGCGTCGGCCGGCTTCGAAGACGACGATGCGATCGAGCCGCATTCTCTCCTTCACGCGGTCGACCCGCTCCAGCAGATTCCTCAGCAGGTACAACGACGTGGCTCCGGCCCCGACAACGGCAAGCGAACGACCCTCGGACATCGACTGCGGAAGCTACGGCACCTGCGTCTCGGCGAGAACGGTTGATCTACAAGCGACATCAAGCCGCTACGCTTGGCCGCCATGACGACCGACGATCTGCCTGTATGGGACGCGGAGCTCGTTCACATCATCACCAGTCGCGGCCACGACTACTGGGGCAAAAAGGGCCAAGGCCGACTTCAGCACGGTTACGAGCTTCGCGAGGAAGTCCGGGCGGTGGAGCAGATGGGGCTCGAAGGCGACCGCTACTTCGGCGAAAGGCCAGGCGGCAAGGCGCAGGTCACCTTCATCAACGCCGACGTCATCGATCAGGTGAAAGCGGACTTCAAGCTGCCGAACCTGCCGCCGGGCGTCTTTCGGCGCAACCTCGTCGTGCGCGGCGTCGAGTTGAGCGAATGGCTCGGCAAGCCATTCGTTTTTCAGGGCGTGTCATTCGAGGGCAGCCAAGAGTGCAAGCCGTGCGAGTGGATGGACCGCTCCATCGCACCCGGCGCCCGCCTGTTCCTGAAGCAGCCGTTCTACGGCGGCCTGCGGGCTCGGGTCCTTTCCACCGGCACCCTGCGACTGGGTCGGCATTGAACGCGTTGCACGACCATTTCGGCCGTCGGTTTCGCAAGCTGCGGATCAGCCTGACGCACGCGTGCAACTTCCGCTGCACGTACTGCCGACCGGCCCAAGGCGTCGCGGTGCCGCCGGAGAGCCAGCTGTTGAGCTTCGACGACATCGTCCGTGTGACGCGAGTGGCCAGGTCGTTCGGCATGAACCGCATCCGCCTGACCGGTGGCGAACCGTTGTTGCGGCAAAACGTGGTGGAACTCGTCAGGCGCCTGCGGGACGAGGTCGGGCTCGACGGTCTGGGGATGACGACCAACGCCACGAGGCTGCCGGCGATGGCGATGAGGCTGGTCGATGCCGGTCTCCGCAGCGTCAACATCAGCCTCGACACGGTCAATCGCCGCACTGCCGCTGAATTGGCTCGGGCGGACGTGCTGGCGGAGATCCTCTTGGGAATCGATGCCGCTATGGGTGCCGGCCTGACCGTAAAGCTCAACGCGGTCATCGTGCCGGACGTCAATGACGACGCTGCCGACTTGGCTGCGCTGGTCGACTTCACCGAAGAGCACCGCCTGCCGCTGCGGTTCATCGAGTACATGCCGATGGGCAGCGTCGACGTCGGCACTGTTACCGCTGCCGAGATTCGCCGCCGTCTTTCGAGCGTTGGGGTTCCACTGACGCCCAAACCACGTCATCACCCTGCCGATCCCGCCGAGCCGTTCGTCACAGATGCCGGCCACGAGATCGGCTTCATCCACTCGATCAGCGATCACTTCTGTGACGCCTGCGACCGCATGCGGCTCACTGCCGAAGGCACGCTGCGGCCGTGTCTCCACCAAGACGCCGAGGTCGACCTTCGGCCGGTGCTGCACGACGATGACGCCCTCACCGCCGCCTTCACCCAGGCTGCGTCGCTCAAGTGGGCGGGTCACCGGATCCGCGACTTCGTGCCGCTGACCGTCCGCCGCGAGATGGTGACGCTCGGCGGCTGAGGCGACTTGCGTAAGCTGGCTTTGTGCGACAACGTGTGCTGCTCTTCGGTCCGCAGGCTCGCGATGCCGGGCGTCGCGAGGTGGCGTTGGAGCTTTCCGACACGCCAACCGTCACCGACGTTCTGCGGCAACTGGCGCAGGCGGAACCGTCGCTCAAATCGTCCCTCGCCACGAGTCGCCTGGCGGTGAACCACAAGTTTGCCGATGCCGCGGCTCGCGTCGAGGCGACGGACGAACTCGCCTTGATCGGCCTTATTTCCGGCGGATGAACGTCGTACCGAAGATTCTCATCGACCTGCACACCGGCCCCCTGCCGCCGCAGCCGCAACCGTCAGTCGCCGATTGCGGAGCGGTCGTCTCCTTCGACGGCGTCGTTCGGCCGAGGGAGAACGAGCGACGCCTTCGCGGTCTCGACTACGAGCAGTACCCGCCGATGACAGCGTCGGAGCTGAAGCGACTCGCCGCCGAAGTCGCACGGAAGCACGGCCTGCACCTCATGACGATCCGCCACAGCGTCGGCTTTGTGCCCGTCGAAGCAACCTCGTTCCGGCTGGTCGTCGCCGCGCCGCACCGGGCCCAAGCCCTTGCTGCTATGAGCGAGTTCATCGATCGGATGAAGCAGGAGGTACCGCTCTGGAAGGTGCCGCTCTTCGCGGATTGAGCCGGGTCTCCTACGGTCGGTTGTGGCCGAGGATCTGACGCATCTCGACGCGGCCGGGCAGGCGCGGATGGTCGATGTCGGCGACAAGCCGATGACGCAGCGACGGGCGACGGCAGAGGCGACGGTGCGGATCAATGCCGAGCTTTCCGCCGCTATTGTGGAAGATCGCGTGAAAAAGGGCGACGTCCTCGCCACGGCCCGCTTCGCCGGCATCACGGCGGCGAAGAGGACGAGCGACCTGATCCCGCTGTGTCACCCGCTGCCCCTTGATGCCGTCGATGTCGATGCGATCCTCGAAGGCGAGCGGGTGCGAATTACTGCGACCGTCGCGACGACCTACCGCACCGGCGTCGAGATGGAAGCGATGACGGCCGCGAGCGTGGCGGCGTTGACGGTGGTCGACATGGGCAAGAGCCTCGACCGCGGCATCGAGATCGAGCACGTTTGCCTGCTCAGCAAGACCGGCGGCCGAGGCGGAGCTGTGGGCGAGCAAACGCCGCGCGACGTCTGCGTGCTGACTGTCAGCGACCGCGTCAGCCGGGGCGAGCGACCCGACGAAGGTGGTCCGGCTGTTGCCGCTTGGACGACGCGTCATCTGGCGGCGAAACTTCAGACGGCGACCGTGCCGGACGAAGCCGACCGGATCCGTGACGCGATCACAAAGTGGCTGCTGGCCGATCCTGCGCTCATTTTCACGACCGGCGGCACCGGCTTGTCGCCGCGAGACGTCACGCCCGAAGCCGTCGCCCCGCTGCTCGATCGGCCGCACCCGCAGCTGCTCGACCTCGCCCGCCAACGCCTGCTCGCGACCGTCCCCAAGGCTGCCCTCTCGCGCGGCGTCGCCGGCGTCAGCGGCCGCACGCTCGTCCTGACTTTGCCCGGCTCGCCACGCGGTGCCGTCGAGACCCTCGACGCCTTGGCCGACGTGTTGCCGCACGCCTTGAAGGTCCTTCGAGACGAGGACGATCCGCACGCTTCATCGGGGGCGGGATGAGGAACCCGCCGCCGAAGCGCTTTATGAGCTTGCACGTGTCGCCCGTGCTGCTCGGCATCTACCTGTGCTTGGGCGTCGCGTTCCTGACGATCGGGCTCTTCGTCGGAATTAAGAGGCCCGTTCCGCTCAGGATCGGCAGCGCGTCGAGCCTGGAAGAGCCGCTGCGGGCGATGTCGCTGCCGATCCAGCAGACGTCGGAACGCGTACCGCAGATGATCTTCGCGAGCTCGGCCCAACTTGCCGCCCAGCAGCGAGCCGGAGCGGGCTACGACATCGTCCTCCTAGCTGACGCGGATCTTGCGACCGAGTTTGAACAGCGGGAACGGGCGATACTGTTCATCGGCAATCGACTCGTCGTCGCCAAGCGGCCGCATGTCGAGGTGGCCGAGCTTCAGGACTTGGCGGCGCTTGATCGCGTCGCCATCGCAGCGCCCGGTGGTCCGCCGCTTGGCCGATATACGGAGCAGGCACTCGAAGCCGCCGGCGTTAGCCTCGGCGACGGCACCGTCTTTGCGCCCACTGCGACGAGGACGCTGTGGCACCTCACCCACGGTGATGCCGATGCCGCCATCGTCTTCGCCAGCCAACTGCGCCAGCAGCATCCGCGGGCGGAGGTGACGGTGGAAATCGATCCGGCGACACACGATCCGATTGTCTACGTCGCGGTGGCCTTGTCGGACGATCCGGCTGTCGATCAGGTGATCGATTGGCTGACGAGCGACGAAGCGAAGGCGATGCTGCTGGAGCACGGATTCTCGCCGCTGCCGGGAGAGCGGGAGCCGTGAGCACCATCGACGCCGCGTGGCTGACGGTGCAGGTTGCGGCAGTCGCGACAGCGCTGGCGACACTGGTCGCGGTGCCGGCGGCGTGGGTGCTGCGGGACCGCCGCGGCGTCGGCAAGACGGTGGGCGAGTCGGTGATCCTCCTGCCGCTGGTGATGCCGCCGACGGTCGTGGGCCTCGGGCTCGTCTACCTGCTCGGCAGCCGCGGGCCGTTCGGCTGGATCGGTTTGCCGCTGGTCTTCACGCAAGCCGGCGCAGTCATTGCCGCTGCGACAGTGGCGTTGCCGTTGATCTACCTGCCGACGCGGGCGGCGTTGCGGTCGGTCGACGCAGACCTGGTCGATGCCGCACTGATTTTGGGTGCGGATCGCCGGTCGGTCCTGTGGCACGTCTTCCTGCCGTTGGCGAGCCGGGGCATCGTCGCGGGGATCGTCCTTGGTGCCGCACGGGCGGCGGGCGAGTTCGGGGCGACGCTGATGGTCTTCGGCTGGCAGCCGGGGCGACAGACGTTGCCGATCGCGATCTACGCCAGCTTCGAGCGCGGCAACCTGACTGCCGCCGTCGGCCCGGCGGCGGTTTTGGCGGTCGTCGCTGTCGTGTTGATGCTGCTCTACAACCGACTCGATCCACGCGATCTATGACGACGCGGCCGCCTCTTCGGCTTCTGCGGGTTCCTCGGCGGATTCTTCCGGCTTTGGGATGACCGCATCGTCCGCGTTTCGAGGCGGCAGGCCGAAGGTGGCCTTGACCTTGGGCGGAGCATCGCCTTCGCCGGCGGCATTGTCGGAGGCCGATCGGGTGGGAAACAGGCTCTTCTTCGGACCCTTGGGAGCCTCATCAACTCGGGCCGGCGCTTCGGCGGGAACGTCGTTGATCGACTGACCCTTCGTGCCCACGGTGATCCGCTCGCCCTCCGGCGGCGGCTTGATCTTCTTGGGGTCCTTCTTGTCCGGCGCCAGCACCATGTTGCCGCGGCGGCCTTGCATGCGGAAGTCCTGCTCAACCTTGCTCACCATGAAAAGGTCGCGCTTGACGCCGTTGAGCAGGTCCTGGCCAATGTCCTGGTGGGCCATCTCGCGGCCGCGGTACTGGAGCGTGACTTGGACTTTGTAGCCTTCTTCGAGGAACTTGCGGGCCCGCTCGGTTTTGATGCCCAGGTCGTGCGGGTCGATCTTGGTCGTCTTGATCTTGACTTCCTTGAGGCCCGTGTGCCGCTGCTGGGCACGCTGCTTGTCGCTCTTCTTCTGCTGTTCGTACTTCCACTTGCCGTAGTCGAGGATGCGGCAGACGGGCGGGCGGACGTTGGGGGCGATCTCGACGAGGTCGAGGCCGGCTTCCTGGGCCCGCTTGAGGGCCTGGTCCGTCGGGACGACGCCCTGGACTTCTCCGTCTTCATCGATGAGCCGGATCGGGCTGATGCGGATCTGGCGGTTGTGGCGGAAGAACGCGTCTTCGCGTGCGTTGTGGTTCCTCGGTCGGCGGCTTCTCATAAAGTGGTGGGGGTCGGTGATGGACGTCGCGGGCCGTGGCTTTCGTCATTTCTCGGCCGGCGACGGTGGTGGCTGCTACGAGCCGTGACAGGGCGACGCGGGGGTCGTTCCTGCAGGGGATGATCCGACGCGGATCACCCGTGCGTGTGAATCTACCACGTTTGGCTTCAAGGCCAAACGCTTCTCTTGACAGAGACTACGACGCTGCATCGCTCATGCTCAGCGTCCGGCTTTGGCGACCTTGCGGGCCTTGCGGCTCGGCTTGGCGTTCTTGCCCGACGCAGCCGCGCGATTCGGCTTCTTCGGCCGCGCACTGGCAAGCGGGTGGCGACCACGATGCTTCGGCTTGGGACGACCCGTCGGACCATCCTCCGTCACAACGACTTCCGGCTGCTTGCGGCCACTCGGGCCACGCGGCCTCGTCGTCCGCTCGCTCTGACGACCGTCGGCAAACGGGTGGTCGCTCATCACGTCGATCTCGCGGCCGAGCAGCTTCTGAATGTCGCGCAAATACGCCCGCTCCTCACCGTCGCAGAAGCTGAACGCGATCCCGCTGGCTCCGGCCCGACCGGTGCGGCCGATGCGGTGGACGTACGTCTCGGGCTCGTGCGTCAGGTCGTAATTGATGACGTGCGTGATGCCGTCGACATCGATGCCACGGGCGGCGACGTCGGTAGCGACAAGGATCGGCACCCGGCCCCGCTTGAAACCGTCCAGCGCCCGCTGCCGCTGGTTCTGGCTCTTGTTGCCGTGGATTGCGACGGCGGGAATGCCCCGCTGGTCGAGCTGCTTGACAACGCGGTCCGCCCCGTGCTTCGTCCGACTGAAGACGATGCCACAGTCGATGCCGTACCGATCCACCACATGGGCCAGCAGGTCCGGCTTGTCCATCTTCTTGACGAAGAGCACCGACTGATCGACCGTATCGACCGTCGCCTCCTTCTGCTTCACCTCGACGCGGACGGGCGAGTCCATCAGCTCCTTGACAAGCTTGGCAATCGTCGGCGGGATCGTGGCACTGAAGAGCAGCGTCTGCCGATCACGCCGCACCTTCTCGGCGATGCGACGGACGTCGGGAATGAAGCCCATGTCGAGCATGCGGTCCGCCTCGTCGAGGACGAACATCTCGACGTTCGACAGGTTGACATGACCTTGGCCCATGAGGTCCATGAGCCGGCCCGGCGTCGCGATGACGACATCAACGCCGCTCCTGAGGTCCTTGACCTGTCGAAACTGGTTGACGCCGCCGAAGAGCAGCACGTGCCGGACGCCGGTCCCGCGGCCGTAGTCGCGAAGGCTGTCGGCGATCTGGATGGCCAGTTCACGCGTCGGGCAGAGCACGAGGCCACGGATGACGCGGTTGCCCTGCCGAGGCTGGTCTGACGAGCGGCCGAACTTCTGGAGCATCGGCAGCACGAAAGCCGCCGTCTTGCCGGTGCCGGTCGGGGCACTGGCGAGCACGTCGCGGCCCTCGAGGACCGGCGGGATCGCCATCGCCTGAATCGGCGTGGCCGTCTCGTAGCCGAGCCGGTCGACGTTCTGGAGGAGCTGGTTGTGGAGGTCGAGGTCGCTGAAGCGAAGCGTCTTGTGATTCAAATCGGGTCTGTCTGCTAAGGCGTCGGGGCGTGTCGCACGGCGTCGCCCGCCGCGGTGGCGGGTCTACAGGAGTCGATCGTGCAAAGTGACTGGCCCCGGCGGATCGGCTGCAAGTGGCAGCCGGTCGGAAGAGAACAGTCCGGCACGACAGGAATCGCGCCGGACCAGAGTAAGGCCGTCGTGAGGTGGTGTCGCGAGTCGATCCAATTTAGCGGCGGCGACGCAGCAGCGTCAGGCCGCCCAGGGCGAGCAACGTCGCCGTCGTCGGCTCCGGCACGACGGCGGCGTACCAGGCGTCGAGCACGTCGGCGCCGGTGTCGGCACCGAAGTTGTTGCGGAGGATCGTAAAGTCGGCCAGGTCCACCATGCCGTTGCCGTCGAAGTCGCCGGTGGCAAACGTCGCACCGGCTTCGAGGCCGAAGTTGTTCCGAAGAATCGTGAAGTCGGCGAGGTCGACATCACCGTCACCGTCGGCATCACCGGCCAGCAGGGCCCCGAGCAGTTCCGTGTCGGCGACGAGCGAGTAGAGCTGAAGCGTGTCGAACGCTCCACGAACCCGAGCGAAGTAGGTGCCAGCCTCGGGCAGAACGAAGTCGAGCAACGATTCGGCGAGTCCGGCTCCGAAGTTGTTGATCGACGCGAGCAGCGTCGAGCCGTCGGTGCCGAAGAGGTCCAGACGCAAATCGTTGTCGTCCCTCGTGTCGAAGCTCGACTGGCTGCCGTTCTGCGGGCCCTGGTTGTAGATCGTGCCGAGCGGCGTCAGGACGAGATCGAGTTCCGCCTCGCCGGAGACGTCGAAGCTGAAGAAGTCGGTGTCGGAGCTGCCGTCGATGGACACGAAGTCGACTTCGTCCGGGCTGACCTGGGCGCCTGTATTACCGTCGAGGCCGACGGCGGCGGCGGCGTCGGAGATGTCGCCGAGGCTGGTGGCGGCGGCGACGGAGTCATTGCCGCCGTTCTTCTCGAGACGATCGCCGTAGCCGCGGTGCAGGGCGCGGATGTCGTCGAGCTGCGGGCCGTCGAAGGAGGTTTGGATGAACGGCTCCATGAGGAAGCCGGCGTTGTTGCTTTCAACGTGGCTCATGCCCAGGCCGTGGCCGTGCTCGTGCATGAGGACGTTGCGGAGTCGGATCGAGTCGCCACTGGTGTTCGAGTAGAAGCTGACGTCGCCCGTATCGATCCTCATGTCCCCGCCCGAAGTGGGGAAGAAGTTGCTGGCGAGGACGCCCGAATTGCCGTCGACGACGCTGCCGCCGATGCGGACATCCGCCCGAACGCCAAGCTGTCCGTTGAAGATGCTGTTGGACAGGCTCGAGCCGTCGTCGTTGGCTTCGTACACGTACGAGAGGCCGCTGAGCTGGCCCCAACGGTCGAAGCTCTTCTCGAACGACTGGAACCACGGCCGCTGCGTCAGATCGCTCCCGCCGGGTCCGCTGCCGAGCCGGGTGTCGAGGAAGTTGATGAGGTCGCTCTGCGCTCCGTCGAACCAGTTGGAGCCGTCCTGGACGAAGCCCCAGGTCAGGGTCATGGCGTCGCCGCGGTTGATGCCGTTGCCGTCGGTGGCGGTGCGGAACCAGGTCGTGTTCAAGATGAAGTCGTTCGGCCCGCCGGCCGTCCCCCCGCCGTCGCGGACGGCACCCGTGCCGTGCTCGCAGCCGACGTGGTGGATGTGCCCGCCCACGTCGTAGATCGCGGAGGCGGCCCCGGCGGCGGACAGCAGGCCCAGGGCCGGCACGACATACAAACGCGGATACATCTTGTAAAACATTACCCCCTGTTCGCCGCGGCAGCCAAAAGGTTCCATCAACGCTTAATATTCTGCCACCGGCCCTAGCGACGCCGCCGGCAGACGAGCAACCCGCCGACGATCGCGACGCCCAGCCCCGCCGGCTCCGGCACCGTCGCCCGCCACGCGTCCACCACCGCCCAATCCGCCGCCGACCCGCCGAAGTGGTTGCGGAGCAGGTTGAAGTCCGCCAGGTTCACGAGGCCGTCGCCATCGAAGTCGCCGGTGGTGAAGTACTGGAAGTCGCTGCCGAAGTTGTTGCGCAGGACGTTGAAGTCGGCGAGGTCGACGACGCCGTCGAGGGTCGCGTCGCCTGGGAGGAGGTCGTCGATCGAAGGCGGCGTCCAGACGGCGACGCCTTGGGATCCTTCGGCCGTCAGGAAATTGAACGCGACTTGGCCGTTTTCGTTGAAGGCGTCGGTGTTGGCACCGCTTCCAGACTGCCCATTCTCGCTGAGGACGAGCGTCAGTGTCTCGTCGTTGAGCAGGTCCCCGTCGCGGGCGACGGTGAGGAGGCCGAGCCGGTCATCGAAAAAGAACAACCCGACGTCATCAGCGTCGCCGCTTGCCGTCTGCTGCAGCTTTGCGGGGAAAACGACCTGTCCTGCATCGTTGATCGACGCCTGCGGATCGAAGTCGATGCCGCTCTCGAAGAAGTTGCCGAAAACGCCGTTGCCGCCAGGGGCGGCTTGTCCGGTGCGAGCAATCTGCAGCACGCCGTCGTCGCCGGCCCGACCGATCGCGCCGAACGCGGAAGAACCCTCAGCCGACGCGAAGACGCTTTGCCCGGCATCGTTCCCCGCGAGTGCGATCGGTGCACCGATCACGTCCAAGGTATTCGAGTAGCTGTCGCCTTGCCTCGCGATGACCGAAGTGCCGTTGGCATCAGCCCGCAGGATGACGCGGCTCAGGCTCATGGTGCCGGGCATATCAACGCCCGCCGTCGCGTAGAGGATGCCCAGATTATTCGAGATCAGCGGGCCGTCCTGTGGGACGTTAAAGAACTCGCGCCCAGGCGTGCCGTCCGGGGCGAGAGCGATGATCGTGTCGAAGCCGGTCGCGGTCTCTCGGAAGTACCCCGTGACGGCGCCGCTCGCTTCGGCTCGTGTTCCATAGAAAATCGCCTCTCCAGACGCCGTGAGCGACGCGGAGGAGAGCTGCGTCCACGTCCCGCCGGTGGGCGTTGCTCCCAACCAGGTTGCCAGCGTCTTGGTGGGAGCCAGCCCATTGCCGCGGATGATGGAGAAAGCCGGCGGACCGCCGCCGAGGAACGGGGTCGCGGTGACAAGGCCGTTGTCGCTCAAGGTGGGCCGACGGACCGGGCTGACCTGCGTCGACCCGGAAGTGAAGTCGGGAAACGGAAACGTCACCCTCACAATCGGCGCTGATGCCCCGGGGAGGACTTGGCCATCTTCAGCGACCGTAGATAATGCTCCACCACGACCTAGATACAGGCCTTCCGCACCGCTATCGAGCTCGGCGAAGAAGGCGACGTCACCCGCATTATCCAGCGAGACGCCGAGAAGGCCGAACTCCTCGAAGCCGCTGCCACCGCCGGGCGATGCCTCGCCGTAGGAGGCGACGGTGCGGACGGTGCCATCCGCCTCGACAACGCGGACACCGCCAGACGCTTCTTCGAACGCGACCAACGCGACGTCGCCGTTGTCGTTCAGCGTCGCACGGGTCCACCACGTCAGGCCCGCGGCCTCGGGACTTGCCGCCCCGTCGCCGACGACGACCTTCGTCTCTGGAACGCCCGACGCGGCAGAGGTTGCAGGCCAGGCTGCCAAGCATGCGATGACGATCTTCGGGTTCATTCCCACGCCATCAACCTACACCACCTGCTCATAGCGATGGGCAAAATCTGATAGCTGCTGTAAAGATGTCGCGGCTCATCCAACCAATGAGGCTGCAAATTCCGCAACACCTGCCCAACCCCAGGCGACCGAAGACTGCTAGAACTTTGCCGTGCGGCGGAGGCTACTTGAACGGCATCTGCGGGCTCACGATTGCACCCTGCACCACCATGGCGGGCGTCATGACGTCTGGATCCACCTGCCGACGCAGCGACAGGCTCCGGTGCCCCGCCACGACGAGGTGAAGCGGGGCACGGCCATCAACGTTTGCAAGATGCTGGGCATCCCGCCGTCCCGTCCACCTCACGCTGACGCTTTGTGCAGCGACGCGTACTCCTTCTGCAATTTTCGCCTCGATGCCGCCAGCGCTTGCAGGGCGTCGCGAGCCATTTCGAAGGCTTCGGGGATCGTCTCCGCCTCCGTGACGAGGTCGGGGGGCATTCGCGAGGTCACGACATAGCCGCCCTCTTCGGCGGGCGTGAGCGTGAGGGCGAGCTTGCCGTCGGACACCTCGTAGGTCGTCTTGCGGGGCATCATGACATGATAGATCGCCGCTCATACCACCAGCGCACGCTGCAGATTCCGCATGGCCTGCCGAAGCCGTTGTTCGTTTTCGACTAAGGCAATCCGCACAAACTGCCGGCCCTGTTCGCCGAAGCCGCTGCCGGGGGCCAGGGCGACCTCGGCCTCGTCGAGCATGCGGATGGAGAAATCGATGTCGTCCTCGCCCGCTTTCAGGTGGCCATCGGCGATGCGGGCCCAGACGAACATGCTCGCGCGGGGCTTTTCATAGGTCCAGCCGAGCTTGTCGAGGCCGCGGCAGACTTCGTCGCGTCGCACCTCATACTTCGCGGCCTGGTCGCCGGGTGTTCCCATGCACTCGCGCATCGCAATGACGCCGGCGATCTGGATCGGGTTGAAGCTGCCGTAGTCGTAGTAACCCTTGATCGTCTTGAGGGCGGCGACCATCTCGCGGTTGCCGCAGCAGAAGCCGACGCGCCAGCCGGCCATGTTGTAACTCTTGCTCATCGTCGTGAATTCCACGCCAATACGCTTGCCGCCACGGGTGCTCAGAAAGCTCGGTGCCTTGTAGCTGTCGAAGCCGATGTCGCCGTAGGCAAAGTCGCTCAGGCACAGGACGCCGTACCGATTGCACAAGTCCGCCGCCGCCTGCATGAAGTCGGGGTCGACCGTCATCGCCGTCGGATTGTGCGGGTAGTTGAGGATGAGCAGCTTCGGCTTCGGGTAGAGGTCGCGAAGCGTCTTCTCGACGTTGTCGAGGAACGTCTGGTCGCTGCCGAGCGGCACGCGGATGACGTTTGCCCCTGCCATGGCCGGGCCGTAGAGGTGGATCGGGAACGCCGGGTCCGGCACGACGGCCGTATCACCGGGGCCGAGCAGCGCTAGACACAGGTGGCTGATGCCCTCTTTGGAGCCGATGGTGACGATGATTTCGTTCTCAGGATCGAGCGTGACGCCGTGGTTGCGCTCGTACTTCTTGGCGACCTCACGCTTGAGCCCGCCGATGCCTGCGGCGGCGGCTTGGTAGCGATGATTGCGCGGATCACGGGCGGCTTCGGCGAGCTTGTCGACCACGGGCCCGGGGGTCGGATCGGTCGGATTCCCCATGCCGAGATCGATGATGTCGCGACCCTCCTGCCGCATGCGAAGCTTGGCGGCGTTGATGCGACCGAAGAGGTACGGCGGCAACCGTTGCAGACGCGGGGCCACGTCCACGTTCACCGGTGCCGGCTCGGTCGGGCCGTCCCGCTCAGCCACGTCGTGCGGCGTTTGAACTTCTTCGTCGGTCAAGGCTTCGGCGACGGCTTGGCTCACGCGAGGACGCTACGTCAGCTCGGCTGCGTCACGTCAGTTCGGCTGCGTCCCGTCAGTTCGGCTGAGTCGTCGGCAACGTCGTCGGGCGCTCGGCTTCCATCTGCCGCTTGAGCGTCTCCTCGTCCACCGGCTGGGGCCGGGCGGCTTCGAGTCGCTCCCGGAACTGCCGGGCCAGTGCTTCGTCTTCAATCTCCAACGCGTCGCTGCTCAGGATGGCGGCGAGGACCTGCCGGTACTGCTCGACGATCTGGCCGCCGTACTGCTGGACCAGCTCTTCGCGTAGCGGCTCCTTCACGTCCTCGAACGTCACTGCCTGCGGCTCCATGAACGTCTCGAGCTTGAGCAACAAGAACTGGCCCTCGCTCGCGACCGGATCACTCACCTCGCCCGGCTGCAGGTTGAAGGCGGCGGTCTTGATCGCCGGCGGCAAGGCGGCTTCACGGGTGAACGGCTCGATCAAGCCGCGACGCGTCGCGAGCGACGGGTCCTCGTTCAACTCCGCCGCCAGGTCGCCGAACGCCTCGCCCGAGTCGAGGCGACGCTTCGCCGCTTGCACGTCCTGCAAGTTCGGCAGCGAGATGACCCGGACCTGAGCCTGCTGGCCGTACCGGCGGTTGAACTCCCTTTGCAGCACCTCGTCCGTCAGCCGATCCCGCAGATTCGGCTCGGCAGCGGCGCGGAGCAGTGCGTTCGTCTCCATGACGACGTCGAACTCCGCCCGCGACAGGCCCTGCTCGTTGAGGATGCGCTGCAGGGCCTGCTCGTAGTCGCCGACCTCCAGCTGCTCGTTGTTGGGTCCGCGAAAGCCGGCATTGAGCGTGCGGCGGACCTCGGCTTCGACGTCGACCGCGTCGGGATCCAGTCCAATCTGCCGCACCTGCTCGCGAGCGAGCTCCAGCTGCATCAGGTTCAAGATCGCGTCGAGGCCGCGAGTGGCTTGGAGAAACTCGAGATACCGCTGTCGATCCACCACGACGGTCTGCGTGCCGACCTGCACGAGGGCGACCGGCTCGACCGACTGCGTCGTCGGCCGGGTCGAGACCGGTGCTTCGACCGGCTCTGGCTGCTCGGACGAACCAGGATCGGTGGTTTCGGAAGCACAACCGACGAGGACGAGAAGCGTGGCGAGGAGCGACTTGTGCATCGCCAGCATCGTCGGCGGGTCGACGGCTAAATCAACCGCCGGCGGCTTTGGCGGCAAAGCCCTGATCTTTGAGCGTTTGAACCACCAGATCACGATGATCGCCCTGCAGCTCGAAGCCGTCGTCTCGCGTCGTCCCGCCGACGCCGAGGGTCTTTTTCAAGGTCGCCAGGAGCTTTGCCAGGTCTGTGGCTGCGGGATCGAGGTCGGAGACGACGGTCGTCCACTTGCCGCGTCGCTTTTCGCGTCGAACGCGGGGCGACTGATCCTTCGGCAGCATGACGGTGCCGGCGGCGTCTCTCGGGCAGCCGCAGTCGCTGATCGTCTTGCCGCAAACGGCGCAAGTGACAGGTTGTTCCAGCGGCGTGCCGTCGAAGAGTCCCATGGATCAGTTCCGTTGCATGTGCCGGACGAGGCCGTCGAGAGCCTTGGGTGCCGTTGCGATGAACGGCACCTTGGCTCCGCTGTAGTCCGTGACGTCGTACGGGAACAGGTCGCTGCCGTCGAGCTTTGTGACACGACCACCGGCAGCAAGGGTGAAGGCGGCAGGTGCGACGCAATCCCACAGCTTGCCGTTGACCGTGACCGCACCGTGGGCCAGACCGGCTCCGACCATGGCACACTCCAACGCCGCCGAACCGAGCATGCGAACCTTCCAATCCGTCTGATCGAGAAAGGCACACGCCCAAGCCGGAGCCTTGCCGCCTTGGAGCAGGTTGCTCGTCAGCATGACCACGCTTGCCGAGGACCATTCCGTCTCCAGCGCCGTCGTCGGTTCGCCGTTGATGGTCGAGCCCAGACCTTCGGCACCGGCTTGGAGCTTGTCGCGCGTCACGTCGTAGACCACGCCCGCCACCGGTCGGCCCGCGTCAAGCAGGCCGATGCAAATGGCCCAGTTACCGAGGCCGGCGATGAAGTTGTTCGTGCCGTCGATCGGATCGATGACCCAGCACCGGCCGTCTCTCTTGAGGTTCGTGGCAGTAATGCTCTGGCCGCTCTCGCTCTCTTCGCCGATGATGCCGTCATCGGGAAAAACGTCGCGGAGCCCTTTGACGATCACGGCTTGTGCCTCGCGATCGGCGACGGTGACGGCTTCGTCGGTGGTGGCCGCATGCGTCTTCGTCAGCCGCTCGACCTGGCCGTAGTGGGACAGGGCGACTTCTCCGGCCTGTCGGGCGAGTTTGACGGCGATGTCGAGATCGCCTTGGTACTTGCTCACGACAGGAGCGTAGAGGCGTCGAGCCACAGACGCATCGACGCGCGGGCAACCGGCGTGAACCGCTCGTCGCGGCAAGCGCCGGCGACTGCCTGGATCATCGCCGGCACCCGCTCGACGGCGTCGTGCTCCGCCCGATCAAGCCGGGCTTCGAGTTCGTCGCTCGTCAACGTCGTTTCGGCATGGAGGATGATCTCAGGGTGCCGCAACACGACGTCCTCGACAATGCCCGCTACGTGAAGCTGCGGCACCTCGTCGATCGTCAGGCTCAGTTCCTCCTTTAACTCTCGCCGACACTCGGCAAAGGGGTCGATGCTCTCGCCCCACTCCAGCGACCCCGCGAACGGATGCAGCCGCCGCGGGTAGTACGCGACGCCCTCGCCACGTCGACCGAACAGGAGCACGTCGTCCGCACAGAGCAGCGTCGCCGAGACGCCGATGGGGTTGCAGCAGCAATCCCGCGGCAGGTCATCGGGACCGAAGAGGTTGGTGTTGACGAAGACGCGATAGCTCGTCCGGCTGACGCGTAGCACGAGCTGTTTGTCGGCGACGTCGTGGCCCTCGTACCGGCACATCGGCCCGTCGAACAATCGGTCGCCCAGGCGTTGCTTCTCTCGCTCCCAAGGCGCCGACAGCTCGACATCGCGGGAGCCGTCGCGGGTGGAGTCGACATGCTCGAGCCGCACTGCGGACGGGCCCAGCTGCTGGCGGAGCAGGATCTGGTAGCTGGGATCAGGCTGCAAGGAGGATCAACCCTCCTCGCCGGGTCTCAACTTGACTGGCGGCTTCGGCTGCTCCGGCACGCCGGCGAAGATCTCGTTGACGGTCGGCGTGAAGCCGGGCAGCACTTCATCATCAAGAATCCGGTCGTCGCCATAGAGCTGAACGACGCCGCCGTCGTCTCGATGGATTCGGATCCAGCGATAGATCGGGCTGACTACCCAGAACCGCGGAACCCCGGCCTCCCGAAAGTTCGCCATCCGCGCCTCGAGATCATCGACCCGGTCATTGGCGGAAAGAACCTCACACGCCAGGTCCGGCAGCATGGGAAAGTGCGGGTCCTGGTAGCCGTAGCCCGCCAGCTTCTCGGCCGACACGTACGCCACGTCCGGACGCCGTATCTGCTTGGGAGCGAAGTCGAAGCAACGGAACGTCGCCTCGACGAAGACCTCGCCTGCGTTACGCTCGACCGCCCATGCATCGAGGTAACGCTTCAGCCGATTTGCTACCAAACTTGCAACGCTGCTCACGGTTTTCTCCAGAATACGCCCATCGACCAGCTCCACCAGACCGACGTCGTGATACAGATCGAGATCCTCCGGCTCGACGTCGCGCAGCGTCGGACCCTGATGAACGGCCTCTTCAAGTTCAGGCGTGGCTAGAGCAGTCATGAGAACTCCTTCAAGACTTTAGCACAGGGAGCGATTACACGTCGAAGTACTTCGCCTGTGGATGGTGCACGACGAGTGCGTCCGTCGACTGCTCAGGGTCGAGCATGAACTCCTCCGTCAGCGTCACGTCGATTTCCTCCGGCTCGAGCAGTTTGAGCACCTTTGCCCTGTCTTCGAGGTTCGGACACGCCGGGTAGCCGAAGCTGTACCGGCTGCCGCGGTACTTTTGCTGGAAGAGCTTGCGGGTCTCCGAAGCATCTTCGCTGGCGAAGCCGAGTTCGGTTCGCATCCGCTTGTGCCACATCTCCGCCAGTGCCTCGGCACACTCGACGCCGAAGCCGTGGAGGTACAGATATTCCTGGTAATTGTCCTTCGCCCGCTTCTCCTCGGCAATCGTGCTGATCCGCTGGCCCATCGTCACGAGCTGAAGCCCGAGCACGTCGTACTCCTTCGACTCCACAGAGCGGAAGTAGTCGGTGATGCACAGGTTCCGCCTGCCCTCTTGCCGAGGCAGGTTGAATCGGCAGATCTCACGAGCACCCGGCAGCGGCTCGTCCGGCTTGACCGGACCCTCGTCACGATGAGCGGCGTCGTATTCGGCAAAATCCTTCGGGTCGTAGACGACCAGGTCGTCTCCGTCCGCCTGCACCGGGAAGTAGCCGTACGATACTTTGGCGTCGAGCATGTCGCTCGATAGCGCCTCACGCTTGAGCCGCTCGAAGGTCGGTCTAGCGGAGTCCGCCAGCGACGCCTCGAACTGCTCGGCCGACAGGCCTTTCTTCTTGAAGCCCCATTGGCCGTTGAAGAGAGCGACTTCGTTGACGTACCCAAAGATATTCTTGAGCGGAATGTCCTTGACCACCCGACTGCCCCAGAACGGCGGCTTCGGAACCGGATTGTCCTTGACCACCTCCGGCACGTCCGCGGCGGCTGTGCTCTTGGGCTTCACCGCACCGGCCTTGAGTTCGCGACGCTTCTTGGCACTTGCGTCCTGCTCTTCCAAAATGACCTCCACCTTCCCCTCGCCGACGTAGTCCATCACCCGCAGGCCGGCGAAGGCGTCCTTGCAGTAAAGAACCGGCCCTTCGTAAAGCTCGGTCAGGTCTTCCTCGACGTACTCCCGCGTCAACGCCGCCCCGCCGAGCAGGACGGGCGGTGCGACCTTGCGCTCGTTCATCTCCGCTAGGTTGTCCTTCATCGCCGCGACGCTCTTGACGAGCAGGCCGCTCATGCCGATCGCGTCGGCCTTGTATTCGTGGTAGGCGTCGAGGATCTCGTTGATCGTCTTCTTGATGCCGATGTTGTGGACCGTGTAGCCGTTGTTGGTGAGGAGGATGTCGACGAGGTTCTTGCCGATGTCGTGCACGTCGCCCTTGACGGTCGCGAGGACGAGGACGCCCTTGGACGAGTCGCCGTCGAGCTTGTCCATGTGCGGCTCGAGATGCGCCACCGCCGCCTTCATCGTCTCAGCACTCTGCAACACGAAGGGCAGCTGCATCTCGCCCCGGCCGAATAGATCGCCGACGACCTTCATGCCCTTGAGCAGGATGTCGTTGATGATCGCCAGCGGCTTGATGCCGCCCTCCATCGCCTCGTCGAGCCGCTCCGTCAAATTCCGCTTCTCGCCGTCGATGATGTGCTTTTCGAGCTTCTCTTCGAGCGACAGGTTCTCGTCCTCAACCGTATCGCCCGCGACTTCTTCTCCTTCAGGGAAGAGCTCGATGAAATCCGTCAGCGGATCAGAATCGCCTTCACGCTTGTTGTAGATGAGGTCGAGCGCTCCCTGCCACCGCTCGTCTTCGATCTTGTTCTTCGGCAGAATCTTGGACGCGTGGACGATCGCGCTCGTCAGGCCCGCGTCGCGAAGTTCGCTGAGGAAGACGCTGTTGAGCACCTGCCGGGCCGCGGGACGAAGGCCGAAGGAGATGTTGCTCAGGCCCACGGTCGTGTGGCAGCCGGGCAGTTCCTCGCTGATCCGTCGCGTGCCGGCGATGGTCTCCAGGGCGTTGCGACGATCCTCCTCCAAGCCCGTGCTGATTGGCAGGACGAGGGGGTCGAACATCAGGTCGCCGTCACGCAGGCCGTACTTCTCCACAGCCAGATCCCGGATTCGCTTGGCGATGGAGATCTTTCGCTCCTCCGTTCGCCCCATCGCGTTCTCGGGGTCCTCGTCAATCGTGCCGCAGACGAGCAATGCACCATACTTCCGGGCCAGCTCGCACATCTGCCCAAACTTCTCCTCACCCTCTTCCAGGTTGGTCGAGTTGAGCGCGCACCGTCCCCCCGCCAGCTTCAGCCCGGCTTCGAGCACCTTCGGGTCGGTCGAGTCGAGCATCAGCGGCACGCCGACCTGCTGCACGTACCGGCTGACGACCTCGTGCATGTCCCTGACACCATCCCGGCCGACGAAGTCGACGCAGACGTCGAGCACCATCGACCCGCCGCGCACCTCGTCGCGGGCCATGGAGACCAGGCCGTCCCAGTCCTCTTCCTGCAGCAGTCGCTTGAACTGTCGCGAGCCGTTGGTGTTGGTCCGTTCGCCGACGATGAGATAGGAGTTGTCCTGGCGGACGTCGACCGCCTGCGTCAGGCTGGTGAGGCGGTCGTGTAGCTCCGCCTGCTCGCGGTGGAAGCGGGGCCGCTCGATTTGTCGGAAGGCTGCCTGTCCTTGGGCGTTGGTGCTCATTCGGCCCGACCTTACGAGCCGAAGCCGGCGGGTGCGTTCATAATCCTCCCGCCCCACTTGACGCCGCGAGCCACCTGCCAATCATCCCGCCCGGCCCATGGGCCACTTGCGGGCGATTAGCTCAGTTGGCTAGAGCGCATCCCCGACACGGATGAGGTCACAGGTTCGAGCCCTGTATCGCCCATTTCTCCGCAAGGTCGCACACGAATCCGTCCGATCAGACGAGCCGGCGTTGGACGCGTCGGCCGATGTTGCACAGGATCTCGTACGGGATGGTGTCGCACAGGCCAGCCAGTGATGCCGCGGAGCAGGGGCTGGCCGGATCGTCATCGAGCAAAATCGCCAGGTCGCCAGGCTGGCACCATGGGGCGGGCGTGAGGTCGACGCTGAGGTAGTCCATGCTGACCCGGCCGACGAGCGGGCATTGAGCGACTTCCTTCTCCGGCCCGTCGAGGCGGACCGTGGCACGGCCGGAGAGATCCCGGCGGTAGCCGTCTGCGTAGCCGACCGGGATCAGCCCGATGCGGGTCTGCTGCCTGGCCGTCCACGTGCGGTTGTAACCGACCGTTGCCCCGGTCGGCAGATCGCGGATCGTCAGCAGCGGAGCCGTCCAACGAGCCACCGGCAACAGGTCCAGGCCAGAGCCGTCTGCGACCGGGTCGATGCCGTAGAGGGCGATGCCGGTGCGGACGAGGTCGAAGTGGTCAGCCGCGCCGTGACCGCCGAGCGTGCCGCCGCTGTTGGCGGCGTGACGGAGCGTGTGTTTGGGCAGCTTGGCCTCGAAGGGTGCAATGGCCTCGTGGAAGAGCCAGACCTGGTCGTCGCTGAAGGACTCGTCGATGGCCTCACCGTCGGTGAAGTGCGTGCCGACACCACAGAGGCGCAACTCGGGTCGCGACAGCACCCGCTCGACCGTCGCCGCAAAGTGCCGCGGGTCGCACATCTCCCGGCTCATGCCCGTGTCGAGCAGCACCTGCACATTCGCCCGCGTTCCCAGCCGATCCGCGATCCGCGCCAGATCTGTCGCACTTTCCGGGGAAATCACGCTCAGCCAAACGTCTTGCCTGATCGCGTCGTCGAGCAGATCCGTCCCGCCGGGCGACCAGATGAGCTCGGTCGGTCGCATGCACATCACCGGCACGTCGTGACTCGGCAACGCGGCGGCCTCTTCGAGCGTCGCGACAGCGAACGCCGACGGCACCACACTCGCCTGCTCGCCGCTGAACAACGCGTCCGCCACCGCCGCCGCACCGTGGCCGTAGCCGTCGGCCTTGACCACGGCACAAACGTCGCACCCGGCAACGCTGCGAAGCTGCTGCAGATTGTGTCGAAGTCGAGCCCCCAACACCTGGAGCGTGGGACGGGGTTGGAGGCGTCGTTCCTTCGACGTCGACGGAAGGTCAGGCACTGCCACCAGCATACCGCGGCACGACGTCGTGGGTGGGTTCAGCGGGAGGTTCCAACGTGCCGATAACGCATCGGCCGATAAGGACGAACGCTACCAACCTGCCGCGTCGGATGACGACGTATGGGAACATGTCGATTGACTCCGTTCGACGCTCCATCCGTCATCGATCCCGCCTCCTGCCCCACGCGGCGGCTTTTGCTGCCGACCTGCTCGTCGCGACCGCGGCCATCGCCTTCGTCGCGGCGGCGGTGCTGTTCGTTTGACTAACGCCTGACGACCGGTTCGAACAAGGAGGCGTCGCGGAAGAAGGCGACGACGCCGTCGATTGTTCGAGGATGAGAAAGGACCTCGTTGTGGCTGGGGCCTTCGATCCAGACGCGACGCTTGGGTTCGCTTGCGGCGACGTAAAGCCGGCGGCCGTTGGTGAACGGGATCAGCTCGTCGTCGAGCGAGTGGACCACCAGCAGCGGCGTGGGCCAGAGATCGTCGAGGTGCCGTCGCGGCTCTTGTCGCCACAGGGGTTGCCCGGTGTGGAGGCTGAGCAGCGGGATGGTCAGCCGCTCCGCCGCCCAGCGCACAGGCGGGGCGAAGCGGAGTTGGCGGAAGATTAGGACGTCGATGAGTCGCGGCAGGTCGTCGTATGTGTCGACCACCGCGACCGCATCGAAGTCGGCACCGTCGGCGGCGGCACCGAGCACCGCCGCCCCGCCCATGCTCACGCCGAGGCCAAAAGTGCGAGGTTCCCCCAGATTCCGCTCGATCCAGCCGCGTGCCGCCACAACGTCCCGCGATTCGAGGGCTCCGAACGTGGTCAGCTGCCCGCCGCTTTCGCCGTGAGCCCGAGGATCGATGACCACCACCGCCAGACCGGCGTCCCACAGTTCCATGATCGGCCCGATCACGTCCGCCTTGCCGGAACCGAGGCCTGGCACGACCAAGACCACGTCCGCCTCCGGCTGCTTCGGCTCCAGATACCACCCGACAATGCTCGTGCCGTCGCTCGCCTCGACTTCGAAGGTGGTGAACGGCACCGGTGGAACGACGTCCGGCACGACCTTGGGCCGATACACGCTCGCCGCCGTCGCCAGGATCGGCAAGGCCAGCAACGCCATAACCGCCACCCGTCCCAGCCGCACCACCGCCCGGACGCTGCGTCGCGTGTAGTAGTTGCCCCGCTTCATCAGCGGCATGGTGAGCCGACCGAGTCCCCAAGCGACAGCCAGGTCCAACCCTTTGAGCAGCGTGATCAGCCCGGTGCAGACGTAGCAGGTCAACACGAGCTGCCACACGCCGACTCGCAGCGGATTGCCGGTGACGAAATAGGCGTAGCCACCGATCAACACGCACCCCGCTACAACGCCCGCTGACAACGTTGCTATCGCCACCGGCACCTTCCGCCGTCGGTGAGCGGCGATGAACAGAGCGATTGGTGCACCGAGGTAGAGACTCACGAGCACCACATGGAGCGCCGTCAGCCAAAGCGGTGCCGAGTCGCTGGGCAGCATGAGAAACCGTAGCGGCAGCGTTGCACACGTGCCGCGGACGTTCTCGTCGCATGCTGTTGCCGCCGCTTTATGAACGGGTCACGTTCGGATTCTGGATCCGAAGCGCTCCGCCCAGACGATCGACAGAATCGTCCCCGTCAACCAGACCGCCCCGACGATCCCGCCCGCGATGACGTCGCTCGGCCAGTGCGCGCCGAGCCGCAGCCGCGCGATTCCCACCGCGAAGACGAGCAGCAGCAACACCAGCCCCGCGACCACCCGCTCCACCACGCTCGCGGTCGCCCGCATCCACAGCCACGCGAGCAACCCGAACGTCGTCATCGTCAGGATGACATGCCCGCTCGGAAACGAATGGGCACTCAGCGCCGCCGCCCCGTTCTCCACGAGGTCCGGTCGCTGGCGGTCCCAAATGCCCCAGCCGAGCCAGATCAGGAACCTCGCCGCCACGTAACAAAGCACCGTCGCCACCGCCAGCACCAGCCGACGGTGCCACAACGCAAAGCCGGTCACAAAGAGCGTCACCGGGATCAGAATGAACAGATTTCCCGGACTTTCGAGGATAATCCCGTCGGTGAACTTCAATTTCCAGAAGCTCGCCCAGGCGGTCGAGTCGCGAACGTGCAGCAGATGCCGCTCGTCCCAAGCCTGCAGCCCGTCGTCCGCCACAGCCTTGCCGCCGAGGGTCAGGCCGATGCAAACGCCTGCCGCGACGATCCACGCAAGCGTCATCCCGACCAACAGCCGAGGCAACGTCCCACCGGGCAATGCCGCCCACGCCTCACGCCACCGCGACTTAAGCGTCTTCAACAAAGAACCTGCAGCGGTCGAGCTCATGCCGCGTTCTTAGCATCGCTGGCGACTTCGCGGAACCGCCGATACCCGCAGCAGGGCTCGAACCTGCGACCTCATCTTTAGGAAAGACGTGCTCTGTCCAACTGAGCTATGCGGGCGTCGCGGCATCGTAGGTCGTGCTTCAGCACGACGGTTCCCGACGCTCGCGTCGTGCTGAAGCACGACCTACGGGTTCTCGGGCGGCATCTCCGGTCCCTCGGTCTCCGTCAGGTCCTGTGCCAATCGCCCCAGGAAAAAGTACAACTCGTTCGCCGCCACCGCGCACGGCAGCGGGTCGCGGAGGTCGTATTGGTGGTGGTGATCCTCCGCCTGATCCTGGTCGCGGCGTTCGCCTTCGGTGATGATGTGGTGCTCGAACGTCACCGCGTCTTCGTGGCTCTGCATGATGACCAGCTCGCCCCACCGCCACGCGAGGTGGACGCGGATCGACAACTGGTTGCCCCACGTGCTGACGCGGTGAACCACCCGGTCTTTGGCGAGGAGCTTCGTCAGCCCGTCGACTGCCGGAAAGACGCAAGTCTTGAGGAAGTTCGTGTAGTTTTCGTTGTAGTCGCGAAGCTTCTCGATGGCCTCACGCTCGGCGGCGAGCTTCTCGTCGGGTACGTCAACGAACGGCGAGACCCGGCCGAGCCACCACTTCGTGAAACCCGCATCCAGCCCGCTCGTGTTGCCACCTTTGCTCGCCATGGCCTCGACGGTAGGGGCAGCGATGCCCGGAGCTCCCTTACACGAGCTGCGGACTCACGATCCGCCGGTCTGTCGAGCCTTTGCTGCAGCACATGCGCCTCGCATCGAGAGCCAAGCCGATCGCATTCAAGCCGGCCGACCTTCATGCGTAGCGAGTGCTGCCTCCCGTAACACGGTTTGAGCGGCCGTCGGCGGCCGGCAAACCGTGCAGAGGGGAGCAACGTGCCTCGACTCGTGCCACGACGCGCGGGACAAACGCCGCCGATGATGCTCAGCCGCCCTAGTCGACGGTAATTTTCCGCGGCTTCGTCTCCTCTCGCTTGGCGAGCTGGAGCGTTAGAACGCCATCCGAGAGCTTCGCCTCGACATCATCGGTCGCCACCGTCGGCGGGAGGCTGAAGCTGCGGGAGAAGTAGGTGTGCCGACGCTCGTGGAGCAGCGTGTCGCGGCCTTCGGTCTCGACGGTCTGCCGCTCGGCGGTGACGGTGAGGGTGTTCTTGTCGAGCGTGATATCGACCTCGTCCTTTTTGAAGCCCGGCAGCTCGAACTCAAAGTGAAGGTGGTTCTCGTCCTCGTGCACGTCGACGGCATAGGGAGCACTGCGGCGGCCGGTGGTGGTCTGAGGTTGTCCGCCGAAGAATCGGCTGAGCATGGTGTCGAACTCGTTTTGCATGTCCGTGTAGACATCGCCGCGATTGTGACGCTGGAGGGTGGCGGGGAGTGCCATAGTGAAGGTTCCTTTCATGAAGTGGTTTGTGGTGTGGTGAATTCGTCTTGCGACGCCCGCTTATGAACAACATGCGTGCCAGAACGAAGTGGGTTTCTCGTGGCAACTGCGGCGGTTTGGGCGGATTCGGCGACTGCAAAAGTGGCAGCGGTTGTCGCTTTGACAGGATCGTCCGCCAATGACACGCCGGCTGTAGGTTTCGCCACCGAAAGTGCATGCGGCGTCGACTTTGGCGGAACGTTTTCGACCAGGAAGTGAACCTCCCTGACCGCCGCCGGCGCTCCACGTGGAGCGCGAACCACGCCGAACCCCCTCTGGCCGTGGCCAATCGAGGCTCTGCGCGCTCCACGCGGAGCGCGTGACAATTTCGCCCCGCCCAACCCTCGGCGGCCGCCGCGGCGCAGCGCAATGATCCGCCGTGCCTCGGCCGATTTGCGTCATCTTCGGCCCCACCGCCAGCGGCAAGTCGGCGTTGGCCCACGAAGTCGCCCGCCGCGTCGGCGGGGTCGTGCTCGCCGTCGACTCCATGACCGTCTATCGCGACATGAACATCGGCACGGCCAAGCCTTCTGAGGCGGAACGGCAGGAGGTGCCGTACGAGGCGATCGATCTGGTCGAGCCGACTCAGAGCTTCACCGTCATGTCGTGGCTCAAGCACGCGGACTGGATCATCGAGCGAGAGCCCCGGCCGATCATTGCCTGCGGCGGGACGCCGATGTACCACAAAGCCTTAGCCCGCGGTCTTTTCGACGGTCCGCCCGCCGACGAGGCGCTCCGCGTGGAGCTTGATGAGCTGTCGACGGACGAGCTTCAGCGTCAACTGGCCGAGGTCGATCCCGTGTCCGCCGGGCGGCTGCACCTCAACGACCGCAAGCGTCTGACGCGTGCGATCGAGGTGCATCGTCTGACGGGCCAGGCCCTGTCTGGCCTGCAGCAACAGTGGGAGGATGGCCCGGATCGTTACGCGTCCGTCCGCTTCGGCCTGCGGTGGGATCGACCCGATCTAAACCGCCGCATCAACACGCGAACGAAGCTTATGTTGGAGCAAGGCTGGTTGCAAGAAGTGGAAGAACTCCTTGAAAAGTATGAAGATCTGTCTCCGACGGCTGGTGAAGCAACCGGTTATAAGCTCCTGTCGCGGGTCGCTCGCGGCACGATGAAGCTCAACGACGCCGTCGAGCAGATCAAGATCGGCACGCGTCAACTCGCCAAGCGACAGATGACGTGGTTCCGCCGGTTCGAGCAGACGACGTGGCTGCCGGGGGACGCGGACCTCGAGGCGAATGTCCGGCAGGTGCTCGCGGCGTGGCCGGCTACGGTGGCGGCATGAGCACGTTGGATCTTGCCACTATGCCGGGCGATGGTGTGGGACCGGAAGTCGTTGCCGAGTCGCTGAAGGTTACTCGTGCCGCGGCAGAGCGATTCGGATTCACGATCAAAACGACCGACTACCCGCACGGAGCCGCTCATTATCTCGAGACCGGCCGAACGATCAGCGACGACGACCTGACGAGCCTCGGGCAACACGACGCGATTCTCTTCGGTGCCGTCGGCGTGGATCCGGCGGGCATGGCGAAGATTCCGCAGGGCGTGCTGGAGACCGAGATTCTCCTGAAAATGCGGTTCGGCTTGGACCAGTACGTCAACCTCCGCCCGGTCACGCTGCTGCCGAACGTGCAGACGCCCTTAGCCGGCCAGTCTGCCGAGACGATCGACTTCACCGTGGTTCGCGAAAATACCGAAGGCCTCTACTGCGGCCAGGGTGGCTTCCTCTACAAAGGCACGCCTCACGAGGTCGCCAACCAGATCGAGGTCACGACGCGGCACGGAGTGGAGCGGGTGATCCGCTACGCGTTCGAGACAGCGAAGCGGGAGGGTCGTGACAAGGTCACGCTCGTCGCAAAGACGAACGTGCTCCGCTTCGCTCACGACCTCTGGGCCCGCACGTTCCGCGAGGTGGCACGCGAGTACGGCGACATTGCTGCCGATTACCAGCACGTCGACGCCTGCTGCATGTACATGGTCACGAACCCGGCCCAGTACGGCGTGATTGTGACGACCAACATGTTCGGCGACATCCTCACCGACCTCGGTGCAGCCATCAGCGGCGGCATGGGCGTCGCGGCGAGTGGCAACCTCGACCCCGAGCGACGCAAGGCCAGCATGTTCGAGCCGGTCCACGGCAGCGCACCCGATATCGCCGGACAGGGCAAGGCCAATCCGACGGCGGCGATTCTCTCGGCGGCGATGATGCTCGACCACTGCGGCCACACCGAGGCGGCCAAGGCAGTCAAGGCGGCGACGGTTCTTGCGATGGGAGACGCGGCTTCCCGAACGGCAGACCTCGGCGGCTCGGCGAAGACGCAAGACGTCGGCGATGCCGTGGTCGCGGCTTTGGGTCGAGGCACGTAGCATCGAGCCATGCAGAAGCTTCGCCTCGCTGCCGTCGTCGTTGCTGCCGGTCTCGTCACCGGGTCGCCCCTGCCGCTCGTCGGACCGGGGGCCGGTGTCGCCCTTGCCGCAGAGATCAGCGAGGCTGCGGAAGTCGACCAGTCGTCGCCCAAGGCGGCATTGCGGTCGCTCTACCAGAGCATGTTTGCCGGGAACATCGACGGCATGAGGCAGTTGCTCGTGCTCGACACCGACGAGAAACAAGAAGTCTTCGGGCTCCTTGCACCGGTCATGGCAGAAAGCGGCAAGCTCGCGTCGCTGTCGCAGAAGACCTTCGGCCTCGCGCCGAGCGGCATGTCGACGATGGACCTCGACGCCTACATGAAGTCGTTCGAGCAAGCTGAAGTCACCGAAGAAGGCGACACGGCCAAGGTCGTGATTCCGCTGACAGACCAGCAGAAGGAGATTCTCGGCGGCCAGGAGCTGCCGGCGACGGAGCTGACCAGGGTTGATGGTGACTGGAAGATCAGCTCGGTAGCAGCCATCGGGATCGATGCGGCGTTGCTGGAAGGCCCACCCGAGCAACAGGAGATGATGAAGGCGTCGATGAACGCGATGGCGACTGTTGCCAGGGAGCTTCAGGTCGAGCTCGAGGCCGGCGAGTTCGACAGTGCCGAGGCCGTCGGGCAGGCGATGATGAACCGGTCGATGGCAATCATGCAGCAGATGATGGCGGACCTGCAGGCGTCCGAAGCCGAGACTGACGATGAGGTCGAAGAGATGGGCGAGGACCTCGAGAGCGAGTAGTCGCGTCGTTCGAGACGCGGCCTCGAAAGCGAGTGGGTTCTTAGTCGAGCGCTGACTCGCTCCGCAACTCGTACATCTGGTCCGCCACCGCACGCGAAGCCTCAAGCAGCTCCGGGTGCGGGGTGTCGGTGACGCTGATGAACCCGACGCCGTGGTTCTCCGCGTCGAGAGGTCGGCCCGTGGTCGGCTGATCGACGGCCTGGAACCAGTGCACGCCGACGATCTGCGGGTTCTGCATCGCGCTTTCGACGTAGGCCTCGAACTTATCAGCCCGATCCTGGGCAGAACTGGCTCCGACGAGCCCGCGGCCGAAGACGCCCTGCTCGCGGGTGCCGAAGTGGAACTCGCCGACGATGACCGGCTTGTCGATATCCGCCGCCGGCCTCCAGGCACCGATGGTGTCGCGATACAGGTTGGTCGAAACGACGTCACAGAACTCTGCCGCAACGCGAACCACCTGAGGATTCGCATAGGCCAGCAATCGGTCGCCGAGGTAGAGCTTGTCGGGTGCCGCGGCTTCCAGGGCGTCGTGGACCGTTTCGTAGTACTTGCGAACGATGACCTCGTTGAAGGCGACCAGATCCGCCTTCCCGGCCTCGGTGGTCGGGGCGGGTTTCGGCTTGAGGAAGTCGTCGAAGCTGGTGTAGCTGCTGCCCCAGGCGTCGTTCAAGGCGCTGACGGTTCCATACTTCTCTTCGGCCCAGTCCCGCATCGCCTGCTTCGCGTAGTCGTCAGGCTTGCCCTTCTCGACAACGCCAGTCGCGAGGTAGGAGGTGTCGCCCCAGCTCAGCTCGTTGTCGACGAAGACGCCGATGCACCACGGATCGTTTTTGCTTTCGGCAAGCATGCCACCAATGCGGCGATCGAGCTCGCTGCGAAGCATCGGATGCCAAGGGTCGCTGACGCGGTTCCGCGTTCCCGGCTGCCAAGGGAGCTTGGCCGAGTTGATGAAGACCCAGTCCGTGTAAGGGATGGCCTGCTGCTCGTGGAGCTCATCATCCGACCAGTTGGCGATGGTGTTGAAGCCCCAACTCACGAGCCGCTTGGGCGTCCGCTCGAGCCATTCCTGCCGCCAGTTGTCGCCATACTTTCGGTAGAGGTTGGCCGGGTAGAAGCCGAAGGTCGGCACTTCGCCCTGCTCGTAGTCGCCGCGTTTGACCTTGCCGGTTCCGACGAACTGCGCCATCGCGGGATCCGACTCCCAGGGCGGATTAGCAAACCAGGCGGTGCGGTCTTCCGTGATCGGCGTCTGCGGGCCGGTGCTTTTGACGACGCTCAGGCCCAGCGACCAGAAGAGATGCCCTTCGGGCGTGACGAGGTGCCACTTGCCGTCGACCTTCTCGGTGCGGAAGTGGCCCGTCGCTTCCAGCTTCGGCCCGTCGAGCCAGCCGCCATACGAGTCGCGGCCGTCCATCTGAACACCTTGCTGCATCGCCTTGTCCTCGGCGGCTTTGGCGGCCTGCAGATCCGTGATGCTGTCGACCTTGCCGGCCCAATCAGCGTGCATGTACTGGCCGAACTCGTCGACGAACGGGAAGAACGGCTCAGGCGCCGCCTCGCTCGCCGGGTCGTAGCTGCCGACAGCTCGAATCTCGGTGACGCCGATGCTGTGTTCGCGAACCGGCTTCTGCAGGTACACCTGGATCTTGACGATTTCCGACGGATCGATCGTCGCGGTCATCGGGATCCGCTTGCCCCACGGCGTGTGCTGCATGTGCTGCAGTTGCTCGCGAAGCTCCATGTTCGTCCGCCGGTTGAACTCGACGACAATGGTGCCGCTGGCTCCGGGCTCGATCGTCTTCGACCCACCGACGGCGTTCTTCCCGCCGCGGGCTCCCTTGTTGTCGACACGGACGCCGACCTTGAGCGCCTCGTCGCTGAGGTTGATGACATCGACTTCGACCTGCTCGAAGGCGTCCAGATCCCAAGCGTCACCCTCTTCCGGCTGGAAGCCGAGGTTCGGGTACGGCTTGCTCGTGCCAAAGTCGACGCGAAGCATCTTGGCATCGGGTGCCTCCTGCAAGGCAACAATGCTGTCGAGCGAACTGGACGCCTCAACAGCCGCAGCGGTCGGCTTGACGAGAATGACAGGTTCGGCGACGGCAACGGCGGGCGCAACGAGGGCGACAGCGGCAGCAAGCCGCAGGAAAGAATGGTTAATCATCGTGTTCCGAAAAGAGAGGGTCGAGTCAGAGGTCAGCTATTTGTCGGGCTGGACGTTGAGGTTCAAGATCTCACCAACCGCCATGGTTTCGGCGTGCCCGTCCAGGAACGCCAGATTCGCAGCAGTGTCTTGCTGATGGCGGTATCTCACGTACCCCTGCGTAGAACCGTTCGCGTTCTCAAAGTTCGGAGCGCCTTCAGGGCTCTCGCTGATCGGATCGAACATCGAAGGATTGGTCTCGTCGAAAAATGCATCAGGTTGCGTGATGAGGTGTTCAGAAACACCCCGCGAAAGACGTTCGCCCGCACGATGCCGTCGCGGATCCCCGATCGGCCAAGGCATTAGGTCACTCTTTCGGACCAACTGCTGCACGCCATCAACCATCATCATCGTTTCGGTCGTGCGTCGCGATTGAGTGATCTTGTAAGCATGCGGATCTGCCTCGGACAGCCAGACCATGATGCGGCCTGGCGCGGAATAATGAAACTTCCCGCCACTGAAGCGGGAGCTTGGGCATTGAAACAGCTCCGTCGGCTCACTCTCCTGCGACCAATTCGAGCCGCCGTTGATGTCGTCGAGGTAAGCGTCGATCAGATAGAACCAGTTGGTCGGCTCCGCGCCGATCGATGCCATGTACGCGTTGTTCCCGATGATGTAGGGAAACATGTTGTCGTTCTCGGTCGTGTACCCGATGACTGCCGTCGACAGCTGCCGCAGATTGCTGAGGCACTTGGTGGTTCGGGCAGAATCCTGAGCACGACTCAGCGTCGGCAGCAGGATCGAGACCAGGAGCGCGATGATGCCGATGACGACCAACAGCTCGACGAGCGTGAAGCCGCGGCGTGGGAAGAAAAGACGGTTCTCGTACACGGAAGCCTCCTCAGATGATAGGATCAAATGGCAATTCCTCCCCCAACAGCCGAGGCTCGCAAATACGCAAGCCTGAGCTTCTCAGATTCAATGTCCAGCTACTACATTGGCTTGCGACGACGGGCCGCCAGGGTGAAGAGGCCGACGCCGGCAAGTGACAAAGTGGCTGGCTCCGGCACGACGGCGTTGGAAGTCACAACAACATTGTCAACATAGACGTCCCCCGTGTTGCCACCGCCGACCAAGCCGAACTCCAGTTTGTCGAAGATCAGCGGACTGATCCGGTCGACGCCGAACTCTCCAACCTTCGAGAGGCGCGGCGTATCACCGTTGAAGCTTGCGCTCAACTGGAATTCCATTGCCGAGATGACCTCGAGGCGGAGCGTGGTGCTCTGGGCACTGGTGCCGCTTTGGATCGTGTCGAAGCGGCCGTCGTTGTCGCCGCGCCCTTCGTAGACGAATTTGCCCTGATTGTTGCCAGCTGTCGGATCGAAGAGCATGCCCGTGCTGAGCCCGTTGCCCCCGAAGGTCAGTTGCACGCCGTCTCGAACGTCCTTCATCGACGCGAGCCGGTAGTCGAGCTCCACCTCGATGAAGTCGCCGATGCCTGCCAATGAGACGGACTCGAAGTCGCGGATGATGACCCGGTTGTTGGAGATCGACGAGTAGAGCAGCGCGTTCCCGTCCAGCATCGCCGAGCCGTCCGTGACCACCGTGGCGGTCACCTGCATGTCCATTGGGACGTAGCCCGGATTTATTCCGGCATCGAATGTGTCATCCACCAGGATGGCGGCGGATGCGGGGACAACGGCTGCGACGACGGCACCAAGAGCGAGCGATAGCGGGAACGACTGCATGGGTTTCCTCCAGAAACAAGCTTCGACATCGCCCCTCGAGTCGCGGTCGCGTCACGTGACGCTGCGACAGGCGATCTCCTCGTGCCAGAACTGTACCTCACTCCGCCACTCCCTGCAACCCGTCTGCAACAACTTTGCAATTGTTGCGTGCTAGACTCCGAGCAGGCGATGCCGACGGTCAAGCAGATAGCCGAGCAGCTCGATATCTCCAGCGCCACCGTTTCACGCGTCCTCAACAGCCGGCCGGGCATCGCGGCGGCGACACGGCAGCGGGTTTTGGATGCCGCTCGGGATCTGGGCTTTCATCGCGACGCGGGCCTGCGGCAGTCGCGGTATCTCGGCTTTGTGCATCCGCTCGGAAAGTTCAACGGCAGCCTCGGCGACTACCACAGCAGCGTCATCGGCGGGCTCGGAACGGTGTTCGGCCGCTATCGGTACGACCTCGCTCTGGTCGACCCATATCGTGACAAGCGGCCGGACGAGAGCTTCTCCGAGTTCTTCCTCCGCAAACAACTGCACGGCCTTGTCATCCAGATCCGCCCGGAGAACGAGAAAACGGTGCTCGCGATCGCAGATGAACGCCTGCCAGTCGTCCTGATCGCCAGCGACCTGCAGCACGAAGCGCTCTGCTCCATTCACGTCGACTCCGCTCGCGGCTATGAGGAGGCGGTAGAGCACTTGTTCCATCTCGGCCACCAGCGCATCGGCTACGTCTCCCGCGTCTCCGACGACTTCGACCACACGGAGCGGGTCGACGGCATCCGCCGGGCGATGTCGCGACTCGGCCTCGAGCAGCGTGAGGAGTGGCATTACACCTGCGAAGCGGAAGGCCGTGCCGGCGAGAGCGTGATCCGCCGCATGATGACGCTGCCCGAGCGGCCGACCGCGATGCTCTTCACCGACGTCATGCCCGGTCTGGGCGCGGTGCGGGCCTGCAACGCGATGGGCATGAAGCTGCCGGACGATCTGAGCATCGTCGGCTTCGATGATGCTTCGCGGCGTTATGACCTGTCGCCGACGGTCTCTTGCGTCTGCCAGAACGCGCTCAAGCTGGGCGAGGAGGCGGCGAGCATGTTGGTGCAGTTGCTGGCGGAAGAAATCGACGTGCCGCTTCGCAAGTCGCTGCCCGCGACCTTCGAAGTTTGCGGCACCACGGGACCTGCTCCTGACTGAGTCGCCCTGGCGGAGTGCGGCCGGATAGTGTTCCTGATCCAACTCTGGAGAAGGACCATGAAACTGACCTGCTTTTCGAACCCCTGTGCTGTCGCTTCGGCGGCTGCGTTATCCATCGCCCTCGCCAACGGCGGGTGCCAGACCGGCGAAGCTGATCCTGCACCGCGATCTGTAGCGGAGTCTCCAGCCGTTGAAGGTCTGGAGTCCACACGATGGCAAGGCTGGGAGGCGATTCGGCTCGCAAATGACGAGGTAGAAGTTATCGTCGTGCCGAGCATCGGTCGGGTTATGTCCTTCAGTCGCGTCGGCAGCGGCGAGAGCGGCAACGTCCTGTGGACGAACCCGACGTTGTTCGGACAGCCGTTCGACGGCACCGCCGAGTGGCAGAACTTCGGCGGCGACAAGCTCTGGCCCTGGCCGCAGAACGGTGAAAAGGGATGGGAAGGCGAGTACGGCGCCAACTGGCCCCCGCCGGAGCCGTTCCGCAACGTCGCCTGGTCCGCCCGGCCGACGGACGATGGCATCACGCTATTCCTTGAAGCCGCCACGACCGGCTACGACTTCGACTTGCAGCGTGACATCCGACTCCAAAACGGCTCCGTCGTCATTACTTCGACCCTGGTTCCTGCAGTCGATGACCCACGTTCCTGGTCGGCATGGCACGTCACACAGATCCCGAGGCCTCGTAGCACGGTCGTGATCCTCGGAAATCGAGATGCCGATTTGCAAGCCGCCTCCATGGCTGACGACCTGTCACTGCTGAGCGACTTCATCAGTCCGCTCGAACCCGTCAATGGTCGTCAAGCCGCTACCGTCGTACCGCTGGAAGGGTCGTACAAAGCCGGCTTCACGAGCACTGTGCTTGCGGCAGGCGTGGAGACGGACGATCCGGTGATCTTCCTGCAGGAGGTCACGGACATGAGCGACGGCACTGACCTCCTGGAGACGGATCGGGCACAAATCTACGTCTCGCCTGCCGACACTGGCGAACTGGTGCCTTGGACGGAGCTCGAATTCGCGTCGCCGCTGGGGGAGAACCCGTCGCTGACGGTGCGTTGGACCCTGCTCGATGCCGAGGACGTGACGGATCCGCAGGCCGTGGCCGGGCAGGTGGCAGAGCATCTGTCCCGGTGAGCCGCAAGGTTGAAGCCGTTCAACGAGAAAGCCCCGACACAGTGCCGGGGCTTCTTCATCGTTGACCAGGATCCGAGAATCAGACTTCGACCGCACCGGCGGCCCGGCTGCCTTCGCCGTCACGCCAGCGGCCGTGGAAGTCGGTGAAGACACCGGCGTACTCGCTGCCGATGGTCGTTGCAGCACCGCCGGTCGGCTTGAACTCCTGGTTCAGCTGAACGTTCTCGAAGCGGTCGTCCCGCACCTGGCCGTAGTTGAGCCATTCCGACTTGCTGTGGAAGCCGGAGTTGCCCTCGCCCGTGCCGACCCAGACGACGCCGTCCGCCCACGCCATCACGTCGGCGTCGGCCCAGATATTGTCCTCGATGGTCGAGAAGCCGTTGAGGTTGTTGGCCCGGATATCGACTAAAGCCGTACCGTGCGGGCCGATGAACAGCTCCGGTGCGACGTACAGGTTGTTCACCAACGCGACGTTCTGCGTGCCCGACCAGATGCGAACGGCCCGGCCGTTCACGTCATTGTTGATGATCGTGTTGTTGACGATGTGCAGGTCCTTGACCGTGCGGTTGTACGAGGCTTCGTAGCCCTCGACGGTGATCACCGACGTGCCGTCCGATTGGATGACGTTGCTGCGAAGGTGAACATCTTCGGCACCGTGCTCGATGATGAAGGTGCCGTAAACCTCGTTGGCCTCGTAGACCGCGTGCTTGAAGCGGGCCCAGGACTCACCGAGACCATCGGCATCGCCGAGAGGCCCGAGGCCGCTGCTGCCGTTGAGGCGGTTGCCGCTGGCATAGGCGTACTCACCCCGCTGGATGTTCAGGACACCCTTGGCCACGTCCCACTGGTCCCCCTGGTTGCGGCGGTCGATGTTGCCAAAATCGTTGTCATGGATGTTGATCCGGTAGCCGTGGCCGACGCGGACGATGTGCTCACGGGTGCTGTTGGGTGCCTCGTTGCCGACAATCGTCCAGTCAGTGCCCTGGATCCAGGTGAAGTAGCGACGAAGGTCGGTCGTGCCCGGCACTTCGTTGTTCATCACGAGGACGCCCGTCGGGCTGGAGTTGCCGTTAATGACGTCGCCGACGTTGTTGAACTTCGAGTCGATGACCGTGATGTTCTTGCCCGACGGCTGGATCGCCGACGGCACACCATGGCCGCTCGTGTCAAAGTGCGGCGTGGTGAAGGTCACGTCGCGGATCGTCAGACCCTCACGATCGCTGTCGAACCAGAGCATCGTCTTGTTCTGCCAGTGGTCCCGTGGGTTCGTCCACAGAATCTTCGGCCGGTAGCCCGAGCCGTAGGCACCGAGGACGACGTTGTTCCGGTCGAGGTGAAGCGCGATGTCGGTCTCGAAGGTCTGACCGCGATGAAGCAGGACGGCCGTGTTGTCCCCGACTTGGTCAAGACGCTGCATCGCCCGCTCGAGCGTGCGAATCGGCTGCGACGTGCTCATCCCGTCGTTGTTGTCGCTGCCCCACGGAGCCACGTAGATGCGGCTGCGGGTGTCGGCGGAGACGTTGACGGTGTGCGTTTCGGTGTCAAAGCCACCGTCCTCGTTCCAGACCTTGAGGGTCACGGTGTACGTGCCGGGCGTCTCGTAGAGGTGCGACGCGTTGAAGCCGACGAGGTTGTTGTACCGGCCATTCGGGTTGCCGAAGTCCCACTCGTAGCGGGCGGTCGTGTCGTCGCCGCGACGCAGCGTCGTGTCCAGCGCATGGGCATGGAAGGACGAGCCGGCCATGATGTTCGAGCTTGTGGTCGGCGTGATGCGAGCGGTCGGGCTGACACCGTTGCTCGGCGGCGGGTTTGACGGCGGCTGGGGCGTTGACGGAGGATTCGGATTCGAAGGCGGCTGCGGCGGCGTGCTGCCGTCGGCGTCTGCGAACCGGACATAATCGAGGTTGGCCGCAAAGCCGCCGTCTTCCGCTTCGAAGGCCACCTTCACGACCTGCGTGCCTGCATGGAGGTAGATGCGGCCGAGGCTCTGCTCGTTGTAGTTCGTCCAGCCGCTGTTGCTGATGGTGCCGACGGTGCTCTGCCCATCGACGTTGGTAACGACGATCTTGCCGTTGCTGACAGCCGATGCGGCGTTGGCGTAAACGTCGTAGAAGCCGCCTTCCGTGACATCAACGGTGTAGTTGAGCCATTCGCCGTCCGTCGCCCAGCCGATGTTCGTGCGGCTGCCGGTGGTCTGCAGGTCAACGGCCTCCTTACCGCGAATGCTGGCGTTGCCCAGACGTTGCGAGGTGCTGTCGTTGTACGCGACTCCCTGGCCGCCCGTGTCGAACCGCTCAGCCTCAATGCGGCCGGGAACCTGCTGCGGATCGCCGTAGGCACCGCTGCTGCCGCCACCGTTGTTGTTACCACCGTTGTTGCCGCCACCGCTGCTGTTGCCAGTGCGGTCGAACTCGATCCAATCGAGGTCGGCAACGTAGCCGTCACTGCCGCCCTCGAAGCTGACCCGGAGGACGTGCTCGCCACTGGAGAGGTCGACGTTGCCGAGCGTGTACGTGCCGAAGTTGCTCCAGCCGTCGCGGTCGATGTTGGATTCGACGCTTTGCCCAGCGATCTCCGCCTTGATGCGACCGTTCCAGGCACCGCTGGAAGCACGGACCTTGATGTCGAAGCGACCACCGTTGCCGGCATCGACGGTGTACTCGACCCATTCGCCGGGGCTCGCCCAGCCGATCGCCGAATCGTTGCCGCTGAGATCGACCCCGGTGCCGCGGAAGTTGCCACCACCACGGTCCCAGTCGGCGTCCTTGTCGTAAAATGCGACGTTCTGGCCGCCGTTGTCGTAATGCTCCGCCTCGATTCGCGTCGGCAGATCGGCGGCACCCTGGTAGGGGCTCTGGTCACCGTTGTTGTTGCTGCCGCCTGGAGCCGAGATTGTGCCGTCGACGCCGTACTTCGTCTCGACATCGCTCGTCACGTCGTAGCCGCCGCGGGCATCGACATAGTCGTTCCCCGAGCCGCCGTGCACCGTGTCGTTGCCCGACCCGAGCAGGAACCGGTCATCGCCGCCCTTGCCGAAGGCCAGAACCGGAGTATCGATGCGGTAGTCGACGTTGAAGTCATCACGACCGCTGCCGCCGTCGAACGTGATCTGATCGACGCCGTGCTTGCCGTACCAGCCTTCGGACTGACCGTTGTTGAGGACGACCTTGATGTGATCGCCGAAGTCCTGAACATCGACCGCGTTGTTGCCACTGTCGTGGCCGTCGATGTTGACGGTGCTGCCCGAGAGCGAAACGCCCGAGAGCATGCGACGCTGCTCGAGGTTTTCCAGGTTCATCGGAACGCCGTCGTCAAGGGCAAAGGCGGAAACCGCAGCATCGGCGGCTCTACGGCACGCGCTTTGCCCCCGGAGGCGGGAAGCGGCCAGCTTGGCCAGGCGGTCGGACCACAAGTTCGGCATCGTCGGCATCGGCGGTGTCGGAAAAGGTTGAGGTTGAGTCGTATCGAGGTCGGGCAGGACGGTGTGGCCGCCTGCTCTGGAACCGGCCCGTGCTCAAAAGCAGCGGCCCTTGTCCCTCATCGTGATACCGATCCCGGTCTCACGATGAACGATGTCCGGGGAAGACATCGGTGAGTTGGCTTGCAGATCGCCTCGGTGTCGAAAACGACATCCGCGAACCCTCTGGGCCCTCTCGCCCTCCTGCCGAGGTATCGGCAGTCGGATGCGGCATGCTCGACTCGTTGGCCGGTGGTGCCGCTGATCCCTCCGCACGCGACACATGCCACCCGCAGCCGGTTAGGCGCGGGTGTGATAAAATTTCGTCGTATCGCGTCATCGTGTCGCGCCACGACGCGCAGCCCCCGCCGATCTGCCAAAAAGAGGCGCAGCAAAAGACCGCCGACTCGCACATCGGCGGCTAACGAACGGACATCGACCAGGAGCACCGTCTAGAGCGACGAAGCCTTCTGGCCGCGACGCCGACGGTTGTTGATAATCTTGCGACCAGTCTTGGTCCGCATGCGTGAGCGGAACCCGAGCTTACGGGCTCGCTTGACCTTGCTGATTCGGTGCGGGTAGTGCATCGTGTACTCCAACGGCAAAGCCGCGCCCGAAGCGGGCTGAGGTGACGGAAAGCCGCCTGAAGCGTGTCTTCGGCGGGCGGACACGGTAGACCCCTCCGTCGCCTTGTTCCACTTCAGCGATCCTGGACGCGCTCATACGTCGATCTGACACCCCTGCAGGAGCAAGATCAGCGTATAGTCCAGCGGCAGCCTGGTCTGCTTCACCGCCCATGACGGTTGACAAAGCCGACATCCTCGAGAAGGCAGAGGCGATGCTCAAGCACTCGTTCCACGATCGCGACCTGCTCATCGAGGCGTTGACGCATTCCAGTGCCGCAACCGACGTCTTGTCGAGCAATGAACGGATGGAGTTTCTCGGTGATAGTGTGCTGGAGCTTGTGATCTGCGACCGCCTGTACCACGATCACAAGTCGCTGCGTGAGGGCGATCTGACGACGATGAAGTCATCAATCGTCAGCCGCCGCACTTGTTCGCAGGTCGCTCGACAAACCGGGTTGATCGACTTGCTTCTGGTCGGCAAGGGCATCATCAACCGGCGGCAGATTCCCAGCTCGCTCGCGGCCAACGTCTACGAGAGCATCGTTGCGGCGCTCTACCTCGACGGCGGCTACGACGTGGCCAAGCGGTACATTCTCGAGACGATGGGCCCGCACATCGCCGCGGCCGCAGGCAGTGAACACGGTGACAATTACAAGGCGATGCTCCAGCAATACGCTCAGCGGGAGCTTCAGACCGTTCCACGTTATGAACTGCTCGACGAGAAGGGTCCGGATCACAGCAAATGCTTCGAGGTAGGCGTGACCATCGGTCAGGAACAATTTGAAGGTGCCTGGGGCCCGAACAAGAAGGTCGCCGAGCAGAAGGCCGCTATTGAGGCGTTGTACGATCTTGAAGTGTTGAGCGACGTGGAGCGTGGAGAGGCCCTGGGACAGGTAGACCACCTGATGCCGCAGGAACTGGAAGCTTGATCACGCGGCGATCGAAAGAATTCGATGAAGGAGCCGACGTGCTACGTCATGCTTCGAGCCGGCGGCCAGCTGCTCTTGGTGGCCATCTGCGGCGAGCAGCGTCGCTGTGATCGTGCCGCTGTCGAGCGTCGGCAGCGGGTTGAAGACGAGCCAGTCGCACCGCTTGCGGCGGAGCTTTTCCACCGCCCGCTCCCGAGCGGCATCGTCGTCCTCGTCCAAACTGAAGCCGACGAGGATTTGATCGGATCGCTTCATCGCCCCCGCGGCGGCCAGGATGTCCTCCGTCGGCTCCAGTTCGAGCGTCAGTTCGCGAGTCCGCCGCAGCTTGCCGTCGCTTATGACCTTCGGCCGAAAGTCCGCAACGGCGGCGGCCATGATGAGCATGTCGTGCTCCGGCCAAGTCGCCAGAACGGCGTCGTGCATCTGCCGCGTCGTTTCGGCGCGGTGCGTCCCAATCGGCAATTCCACGCTGACGTTCCCGGCGATGAGCGTCACGTCATGCCCCGCTTCCGTGACCGCCTCCGCGAAGGCCATGCCCATCCGGCCGCTCGACCGGTTGCCGAGGTATCGCACCGGGTCCACCGGCTCCCGCGTCCCGCCGAGGGTAATGAGGACCTTCATGATCAACCAAGCTCGTGCAGGAGGAGCGTCGGCACGGTCGCGACGTCGGCCATGTCGGCATCGTTCGTGACGAAGGCGTCTGCCGCGTGACGTTCCACCGTCGCCAGGTGGATCGCGTCGGGCGTCTTGAGCGACGCGGAGGCTCGCAGCTCCGCCGCGCGAAGTAGCACGGGCAGCGTCACCGGGAGCAGTTCCATCCCGTCCGGGCCGAAGAGCGTCATCTCGTAGAAGCGACGAAGCTCGGCATCGCCCGCACGCAGAGGCAGAACGAGCACTTCAGGCACGATGATCTCGCTCGCGACCAAATAAAGTTCACCGCGCTCGTGTGCCTCGAACAGCGGGCGGACCAAGTCGAACCAGGGCGTGACGGTCTCGCCGACGTAGATGAGGACGTTGGTATCGATGAAGACTCGGCCGCTCGTCGGCAGCTGCGTCAATCCCACGACTCCCGCTCCTTGCGGATGTACTCGTCGACTTCCTCGCCCGTCTTGAACATCGGTGGGATGCCCATAGCACGACGCTTCTCGACCATCTCGAGGATGCTCAGGCCCTTGAACGGGTTCTCCTCGGCTTCGGACGCGACCTCCCGCGGCGGCGGTGCCTTGAGGCGTGGCACGATGATCAGGTCGACGTCCTCGCCGTCGGCGAGGTCGGGCACGTCTGCTTCGACATGGCCGTTGCGGCCGGCACGGGTGCGGACGCGGTAAGCCCGCTCGTGTGTGACGGCGGAAGTCGTGGGGGCGGCCGGGGCGGCGGGCTCGGCTTCGGCGACGCTCATGGCGTTACTTTACTCCATCGCCGTCCAATGCGGCCACTACCCGCCCGCACTCGGGGCAGACGCCGCTGGCATTGCCGGTGAGGTCGTATGAACAATTAGTGCAGCAGCCAAGCAGGCGGAGCAAGAGTGGACGCTCCACCCACCGGATGTAGAAGCGGTCCAGAACGAAGAGACTCCCGAAGCCTTCGACGAACAGGGCAAAGAAGAGCACGTCGCTTGCAAGCACCGAGCTGCCGGAGACCGCAAGGACCACCCAAACTCCAATCCAAATCATCCAGACGCCGACCCATAGCAGGTTCCAAATCGCCGTCCTTGATCGAAGCTGTTTAGACAGACGATCAAGCTGTTCATCGTTAAGCCGATCCAGCGCAGCTAAGCCGTTGTGTCTGAAGCGAAGCCGATCGCGGATGAGAGGATTCATCACAAATGGCTCAAGACGGCCTCGTGTATTGCTTCATTTCCTGCTAGCCGCCCCGATCCTTCATTTCGGCACGCCAGCCATCCCGCCTCCGGCCCGACGAAGCCGACACCCCGCCCCTTGAGCTTCTCCACCGCCTCCTGTGTCGCCGCGTTGGCCCACATGCGGTCGTTCATGCTCGGGGCCATCAGCACCGGGCACGCACTCGCCGCGACAAGCAGGCTGACCACGTCGTCACATAAACCGGCCGCGGCCTTGCAGATCAGGTGCATCGTCGCCGGGGCGACCAGCAGCAGGTCAGCCGTCTCCGTCAGCTTGATGTGCTGCGTGTCGGCGGCGTCGACCTGCTCCCAGATGCCCACGTGCACCGGCCGTTGCGTCAGGGCCTCGAAGGTCAGCGGCGTGACGAACTTCTGGGCGGCCTCCGTCATCGCGACCGTCACGCCGACGCCGGCCTGGGCGAGCTTGCTGACGACGTCGCAGACCTTGTAGCACGCGATCCCGCCGCCGACGCCGACGACGATCTCCTTGCCGGCGAGGCTTGACAGGTCGACTTCCACAGCCGCCAGTCTAGCGAGCCTGCCTTAGATGCAGCAGTGCTTGACGGCTCGACCATCTTCGCTCTCGCCACCCCGCCAGGACCGGCCGAGCGGATGATTCTCCGCACCAGCGGCCCGGCGGCTCTGACCGTCGCTCGGCAAGTGGTCGACGTCGAGCCGCTCATCGGCCGAAGCACGAGCGGCCACTGCACGCTCGCTGACGCCAAGGTGCCGCTGACGCTGCTGACCTTCGCCGGGCCGCGGTCACACACAGGGGAGGACGTCGTCGAGTACCACCTTGCCGGCAGCCTGCTGCTGGATCGGCTGCTGTCTCGACGGTTGATCGAGCACGGCCTAAGGCGTGCGGAGCCGGGCGAATTCAGTGCCCGCGCTTTTCTCAACGGCAAGCTGCGTCTTGATCAAGCGGAGGCCGTCGCCGCGAGCATTGCCGCCGAGCACGACGACGAACTCGCCGCCGCCGCTCGTCTGCGACAGGGGCAGCTGCACGCCGAGCTTCAGCCGGTAACGGATCGTCTCGTCCGCCTGCTTGCCCTTGCCGAAGCCGCCATCGATTTCGCTTCGGAGCCGGACGTGACGCCGCTGCCGGAGGACGAGGCCCTGCCGGAGATCGGATCGCTGCGGCAGCTTCTGTCGACGCTCCTCGTCGGCCGCACTATCGCGACCACGGACGTGCCGACCGTCGCCCTGCTCGGCCGGCCCAACGTCGGCAAGAGCACGCTCTTCAACCGGCTGCTGAACGAGACACGTACGGTCGAATCCGCGATGGCCGGCTCGACCCGCGACGCCGTCGCTGCGGAGACAACGATCCACGACGTTCACTTGCGACTGCTGGACCTGCCCGGCGTCGCAGCCTTCGACGTCGCCCTCGATCAGCAAGCCGCCGACCGAGCCCGGCGGCAGGCACGTGACGCGGATCTGGTCCTCCAGTTAATCGACAGCAGCGAGCCGGAGCAGCCGCTGGATCCCGCCGCCGACTTGGTGATCGGCACCAAAATTGATCTCGCCGATCCACCCGCATCGGTCGACCTCGCGATCTCAGCCACAACCAGCCTCGGCCTCACCGAGCTTCGACAGACCATTGTCCGCCGACTTCGCGGTCGCCCGAACCACCTTGCGATGAACCAACGGCACGCCGACTGCCTCCGCGATGCAATCCATTCGCTCGATGCTGCCGCCGATGCCCTCTCCTCCGGCCTCGGTGAAGAACTCGTTGCCCGCGATTTGCGCGACGCTCTCGACCACCTCGGCCGCGTCAGCGGCGTGGTGACGCCCGATGACCTGCTGTCGCACGTCTTCTCCTCGTTCTGCATCGGCAAGTGAGGACAGGTCGTTGGTTTCCGGTTCCCATGACGCCGCGGCGTCGCTTACCGTGCCTGCGTGTCCAGGATCTACCAACTCGTCATCGTGCTGCTCGCGACCTGTACCGGAGCAGCCGTCGCCCAGCCCCAGACGCCGCTGGCCGACCGCGTCCCCGCCGGTTCGCTGCTCTACGTCGGCTGGGCAGGCACTGAAGACCTCAGTGCCAGGTACGGCGGCACGAAGACGGAGGCCTTGCTGGCCAAAAGCAACTTGCCCGAGGCCTTTGGTGAGTACCTGCCCGAACTGCTGGACGCACTGGCCCGCGAAGAACCGGACGCTCGACCCTTCGTCGACTTCGCGAAGCAGGTCGGCAGCGTCATGGTCACGAAGCCTTGGGCGTTCGCCTTCGGCGGCGTCGACTTCAACTCGGAACTCAATGACGGCGACCCGCTGCCGCGGCTGATCTTCGTCTGCGAAGCCGGCGACCAGGCCGGTGAGCTTCGCGCGGCTTTAACCGGCTTCCTGACGGACATCGGCACGCCGGAGCTCGTGACGCTCGTTCGCGAAGACGCCGGCTTCGTCTACATGGCCCTCGGCTACAACGACCTCGATCTGGCCGAACTCGCCGCAGCCGGCGGTGCCTCGCTCGCCAACGCCGAGTCCTTCTCGAACGGCGTCGGCAGCCTGGGCGACGGCTTCCAGCAGGGGACCCTGATGAGCTTCTTCGTGGATCTGCCCGCGACGCTCTGGTTTATCGAAGAGGCGATGCTTGCCGACGGCATCCAGGAGCGAGAATTCAGGCAGTTCCAGCAGGCCATGGACGTCTCCGGTCTTCGCAGCCTCGGCGTCATCGCGGCCTCGGCGGGCTTCGAGAACAACGACTTCGTCCAATCCTCTTTCCTCGGCCTCAACGGCGAGCCCGAGGGCCTGTTGCGACTGCTGCCGGCTCCGGGCGAAGGTCTGGCCCCACAGACGCTGGCCCGGGTGCCGCTCGACGCCACCGTCGTCGCCGCGACTCGGTTCGAGCTGGACGAACTCCTACCGCTGGTGCGGACGGTGGTGCAGACGTTCGATCCCGAGTCGGCCGGGCAGGTGGAGCAAGGCCTGACGTTCGCCAACATGTTCGCCGGTGCCAACGTCGAGGAAGACGTGCTTAATCAGCTGTCCGGCTCCTGGGCGGCCTTCATCTCCCCGAGCACCGGCCAGGACATCATCGCCGGCGTCGTGACGCATACGCCGGACGATCCCGCCAAGCTCAGCCGGGCGTTGCGGTCGATGTCGCTCAACCTCTCGAGCATCGGCAACGCCCAGCTTCGCCAGGAGACGGACGGGCTCGTTTCGATTCCCGGCCGGTCGCTGCAACGCGACGGCATCGAGTGGCTCATCCTCAACACGCCGGTGCTCGCTCCGACGTGGGGCATGACCGGCGACTCGCTGACGCTCGCGCTGAACCCACAAACCGCCATCGCGTCCAACACCGTCGCCGGCGGCTTCGGCGAGTCGGCGGCCGTCGCGTCGCTGATGAGTCTCGCCGACGGCAACACGCCGATGAGCATCAGCTACGCCGACCTCCCCGCGATGGCACCGGCGACGTATCCGGGCTTTCTCGCCCTGGACCAGCTTGCCTTCGGCTTGGGCGACTTGTTCGGCGATTACCTGCGGACGAAGCCGCCGGTCGCGGTCTTCCCGACGCTGCCAGACGTGATGAACCACCTCTCGCCGTCGATGGCGGTGGCATGGGTGGACGACCAGGGCTACCACGCCCGCTCCGTCGAGCCCTTCCCGCTCAGCGGCCTACTCGTCAACTACGGCACCACCGGCAGCCAGATCTCGCAGCTGGCCGGGCTGTTGGGTCAGGCGTCGGTGCTGGCACCAAGCCTGGGTCGTAGCCGTGAGGCAGCGAACAAGGTGCGGAGCGCCAGCAATCTCCGCCAGATCGGTCAGCGAGCCGTGGAGCACGCGATTCACGACCGGCAAGGAAGCCGCTTCCCGCCGGACTTGCAGACGCTAGTGATCACCCGCGGACTTCCAGCGGAACTCTTCGTCAACCCGCGTGGCAATACAGTCGCTCCCGCAGGGCTTGACCCCGCAGCCGCCGGTGAGTGGGCGGCTGAGGAGGGCGACTATGTCTACCTCGGCGGCGGCCTTGGCGGTACCGCGGGGCCGCTTGTCCTTCTTGCGTATGAGAATCCAGACGTCTTCGACTATGAGGATGGCTTGAATGTCCTCTTCGCTGACGGCCACGTTCGCTTCGCAAGGTTTGATGAGTTCGCACGTGTGGCACAGTTTCACCGCGAGGTACGTCTGAAGGCCGACGCACCGCTCGACCCCGCTCTCGATGAGATGCTCCGCCGCCACGTCAAGGTCGGCGTGCGCCAGAGCCAGTGACCGCGATGAATAAGGCTCGCACCCTCCTTGGGTCGCACCTCTCGATCGCCGGCGGCATGCACAAGGCGGTCGCGGAGGCGGTGCGGCTGGAGCTGGGGACGGTGCAGGTTTTCACCAAGAACCAGCAGCAATGGAGGGTGCCGCCGCTGGCGGACGAGGCAGTCGAACAGTGGCGGGCGGCGTGTGACGCGGCCGGGTTCGATCAACCCGTCAGCCACGCCAGCTACCTCATCAACCTCGGCTCGCCCGATGCCGCCGCTCGGAAGAAGTCGATCGCCCTGTTCGTCGAAGAGGTCCGCAGGTGCGACGCGCTCGGCATCCCGTACCTCGTCGCCCATCCCGGGGCTCACATGGGTGACGGCGAGGCCAAGGGCGTCGAGCGGATCGCTAAGTCGCTGGACCGGATGTTCGACAAGATCGGCGACGGGCCGACGACCGTCTGCCTCGAAAGCACCGCCGGCCAGGGGTCTAGCGTCGGCCACAAGCTCGAGCACTTGCGCGACATCATTGCCACCAGCAAGCATGCGGATCGCCTCGCGGTCTGCCTCGACACCGCCCACCTCTTCGCCGCCGGCTACGACTTCCGCGGCGAAAGTTACGCAAGCTTCAAAAAGTCGCTCGACAGCATTGTCGGCCTCGACCGCGTCAAGGTCTGGCACCTCAACGACTCGAAGAGGGACCTCGGCAGCCAAGTTGACCGCCACGATCACATCGGCCTAGGCACGATCGGCGACGACGGCTTTCGGCCGATCCTGCGTGATAAAAGCTGGCACGGCATTCCAATGATCCTTGAAACCCCCAAACCAAAACGCGACGACGGCCAAGCGTGGGATCGCGTCAACGCCGACCGCTTGCTGTCTCTGTCGACTCAGGTCAAGGCTCCAGGTCGCCGCTGATGACGAGTTCGAGGAGTTGGAGCAGCTGATCCGGGTCACACGGCTTCTCCAGCAGCGGCGGCAGTTCGGTCATGCGACCCTTGGACATCAACGCCTGGATCTCGTCGGGCGGCAGACCGGTCAGCAGGACGATCGGCAGGCCCTGGCGGTGTTCCTGAACGTAGGCGAGCGTCTCGAAGCCGTCGTAAGTCGGCATCTGAAGGTCGAGGAGCAGGACATCGATCTTGACCGTCTTGAGCCGCTCGACAGCTTCCCGGCCATCGGCCGCGGTCTGGACGTCGTAACCGCTGCGACGAAGCACCTCGGCCAAGGCGTTGCGAGCACCTTCCTCATCGTCGGCGACGAGAGCCGTCGGGATGCGGGCGACCTGCTCCGGCGGGTTGTCGGGCATGCCCGTCATCGGCATCGCCTCGTCGTGATCTTGAGCCAGACGCATCGGCATCGCTGTCCACATTAACTGCCCAAACCGTTACCGCACAACCCGCAATGCCCCTACAACATCGGCATGAGTGGCAACGCCGACACCGAGCAGCAGCTTCGCGACCGCATCCTGAAGGAGGTACATGCCGAGGGATATTCGCCGATGCGGCCCAGGCAACTGGCGATGGCCATCGCCGAAGCCCGCGGCAAGCCGGGCGAGGGCATCGCCGAGTACGGCACGTTCCGCGGCGCCCTACGCGACCTCATGGATGACGGCGACGTCGTCCTCGGCAGCGGCGGCGCGGTCCTCGTGCCGACCAGTCGCGTCGGCGACAACGAACTTGTCGGCACGTACAAAGGCCACCAGAAGGGGTTCGGCTTCGTCATCCCGCAGGAGCAAGGCAGTCACGAAGACCTCTTCATCCCGCCGGGCGACGAACTGGGGGCGATGACGGGCGACATCGTGCGGGCCAAGATCATCCCGGCGGGCGTGCGTCAGGGCAAGCAGATGTTCGAAGGCCGGGTGCTCGACATCGTCGAGCGACGCGAGAGCCGCTTCGTCGGCAGCGTCGGCAAGCTCGAAGGCAAGTGGTTCGTCTTCCCTGACGGCAAGCGTGGTCCGGAGCCGATCGAAGTGCCCGACGCCGGCAGCCGGTACGTCGAGCCGGGGCAGAAGGTGATCGTCGAGGTCACCCGCTTCGCCGACGACCGCCGCGGGCCCGAGGGCGTCATTGCGGAGGTCCTGGGGCATCCGGGCGAGAAGGACGTCGACCTGCACAGCGCGATCGTCCAGCACGGGCTGCCCGAGAAGTTCCCGAAGGACGTGCTCGACCAGGCGGGCGAGGTGACGCGGGCGTTTGACCCCGAAGCCGAGAAAGCCGAGCGGCTCGACATGACCGGCGAGCTGATTTGCACGATCGACCCCGACGACGCCAAGGACTACGACGACGCAATCAGCCTGACGCGTGAGGATGACGGTACATGGAAGCTCGGGGTTCACATCGCCGACGTCTCGCACTTCGTCAAGAGCGGCACGCGGCTCGATGAAGAGGCCTATCACCGCGGCAACAGCACCTACTTCCCCGGCCACGTCATCCCGATGCTGCCGGAGGTGCTCAGCAACGGCGTCTGCTCACTCGTCGAAGGCGAGCCACGGCTGGTGAAGTCGGCCTTCATCTGGATCGACCCCAAGACCGGTCGGCCCAAGCGGACCGCCTTTGCCAACAGCGTCATCCATTCCTTCAAGCGGCTGCGCTACGAGGAGGCCCAGGACCTCATCGACGGCAAAGAGGAGATCTACCACACCGACGGCCCGAAGAAGCGGAGCGACTACGACCCGAAGCTCATCCAGCAGTTGGAGAACATGAACACCTGCGCGAAGCTCATGCAGAAGCGTCGCCAGACCGACGGGCAGATCACGCTGAACATGCCGAGCATCGAACTGGAGCTCGACTCGCAAGGCCGGGTCGTCGGGGCGAGCGAGGAGGACGACTCGTTTACGCACACGCTCATCGAGATGTTCATGGTCGAAGCGAATGAGGCGGTCGCCCGGCTGTTCGCGGGCATGAACGTCCCGCACATCCGTCGCATCCACCCCGGGCCCGACGGCGAGGGCGAAGAGCGGCTCAAGCACTTCGCCATGAGCGCCGGCTACCGCATTCCGGACAACCTTGACCGTCACGCTCTGCAATCGCTCATCGCCAGCGTCAAGGGCAAACCCGAGGAGTTCGCGGTGAACCTGGCCGTGCTCCGCAGCATCAGTCGGGCCGAATATTCGCCCAAGCTCATCGGCCACTACGCTTTGGCGAGCGAGCACTACAGCCACTTCACCAGCCCGATCCGCCGGTATGCCGACCTGACGATCCACCGCCTGCTCGACCGGTACTTCGAGGTCACCAAAGCCGACTTCCGCGACGGCCCGATGCCGCCGCCGCGGGGTGACGACAAGGTCGATGTCGGCAAGGCGATGAGCGACATGCCGAGTACCGAAGAGCTCGACGACATCGGCAGCTACATCAGCTACACCGAGCGTCGCAGCGAGTCGGCAGAGCGGGAATTGCGGAGCGTGAAGGTGCTGCAACTGCTTGCGGACAAGCACGTCGGCGACGAGTTCAAGGGCGTCGTCACCGGCATCACCAACTTCGGCCTGTTCGTGCAGCTCGAGACGTACCTCGCTGAAGGCCTCGTGCGGTATCCCGACCTGCTCGACGACTGGTGGGACGTCGACGCCAAGGCGGGCGTAATCACGGGCCAGCGGAGCAAAACGGTCATTCGCATCGGCGACTTATTGCAGACAAAGATCGCCCGCGTCGACGTGCCGAAGCGCGAGCTGGACATTGTCGTGCTCGACGTCCTGTCGCGCGGCAAGGGGGGCACCGGCAAGGTCAAGGCTGAAGAAAAAGCCGCCGCTGCGAATCAGAGCGGCGGCCTGGAGCCTCGCCAGAAGCGATCGGGTGGCGATAAGCGGGCCAGTCGCAGCAAGTCCCGCGACACCCGCGGCAAGAACCGCGGCCGGTGGGACAAAAAGAAGTGATGCCGCGACGAATCAACCGGTTTGAAGAACCTCAAGCCGCGGAGTAATTTGCCGCGGAGACGCATTCTGTGGAAGATTGACCATCGCGAGAGCTAGGAACCTCCGTGAACAGAGAACCGCGACCTTTGAGGCCGCGGTTTGGTGGAAGTTCGTCGAGTATCCGCCGGACGTCGCTAGAACGCGAAGTGGGCGAACGCCTTGTTCGCCTCGGCCATACGGTGCGTCGTTTCGCGCTTGGCCATGGCCTTGCCTTCCTTGTTGAAGGCGGCGACGAACTCGTCGCTGAGGCTCTTGGCCATCGGCCGGCCCTTTTCGCCACGGCAGGCTTCGAGCATCCAACGGATCGCCAGCGACTGCTGACGCTTCTTGTTGACCTGCATCGGCACCTGGTAGTTGGCTCCGCCGACTCGCTTGGAGCGGACCTCGACGTACGGCTTGACGTTGTTGATCGCCTGCTCGAACACCTCGACGGGCGGGATATCGCTAATCTTCTGCTGCACCATCTCCATAGCGTCGTAGAAGACCCCTTGCGCAACGAGCTTCTTGCCGTCGAGCATGAGACAGTTGATGAACTTGGAGACCAGGATGTTGTTGAAGCGCGGGTCCGGCTTGAGCTGGCTGGCGCTGGCGGTGAACTTCTTGTAGGCCATTCTGTGTGTCTAAAGGTGGTTAGAGGAGGATGGGCCTACTTGCCCTTCTTGGTGCCGTACTTCGAACGGCCTTGCTTGCGGTCGTTAACGCCCAAGGTGTCGAGCGCGCCGCGAACGATGTGGTAACGGACGCCCGGCAAGTCGCGAACCCGGCCGCCGCGGACGAGCACAATGCTGTGCTCCTGCAGGTTGTGGCCTTCGCCGGGGATATACGCGGTCACTTCCTTGCCGTTACTCAGCCGCACGCGAGCGATCTTGCGAAGGGCCGAGTTGGGCTTCTTGGGCGTGAGCGTCTTGACCTGCACGCAGACGCCACGCTTTTGCGGCGACTGGTTGAGGTCCTTGACCTTGTTGATGGCAGCCAGCGGCTTGCGTGGCTTCTTGATGAGCTGATTGATCGTCGGCATCCGGCGTGTTGGGTCGGTATGGATCGAACGGGTCGATGAGGAACCCAGGCCGGAACGTTTCCGGCGGGAGCATGGGGACGGGCACGCTAGGCAACTCCCGGGGGTGCGGCAAGGGGTTGTTCGGGTTGGCGAAACCCGTGAACTCGCACGCGGTGGGGGTTGTGTAATTCGGGCAAGAGCATAAGTTAGTGCTCGGTCACGCTGTCCCTGTTCGGGTGGTCTTTATGAAACTCATCACGCTCCTCAAACTCATCGTCGCCGCCGCCGTTCTGGTTGCCGCCTTTACGTTGCCTGCCCTCGGTGCGGGTGAGGTTTCGGGCGAAATCAAGATGTCGGACGGCACCGTCGTCCGCGGCACCATCGAGCCGTTGAGCTCGCGGACCGTTGTCATCCGCACCGAAGACGGCCGAAAGCTGTACGTGCCGATCTCGAAGATCGAGACCATCGATGGCAGGACGTACGAAGAAGCACTCGCCGCCCCGCAAGCGAGTGGCGACAGCGATGCCTCCGCTGGTGACGGCAGCTCCATCCCGAGTCTGCCGGGTCACTTCGACGACGAGTACAAGCAGATCAAGGAACGGGCAGACCGGGTCAAGGATCCGGTGAAGGCCGTCGACCTTTGGGAGCGGTTCCTGAGCCGGGACAACCTCGGTTCAGCCGTCCGCGAAGCCGCGGAGTCGGAGCTGGCAATCTGGAAGGAGCGTTACCAGGGCAACGCAGAGAAGGTGCGTGGCCGGTGGGTCGGCGGTGACGAGCTCAAGACGATGAAAGAGGAGTCGCAAGAGCTGGTCCGCAAGGCCATGGAGAAGGAGTCTCGCAACCCTGTTGACGCGATGCGGCAGTACCGCAAGGCCTTGGCGGTCTACCCGAACGCGTTCATGCCGCACTACCGGCTGGCGTTCATCAAGTTCCACCAGGGTCAGGCGACGACCGGCGGCAACCGGTTGCTCAAGGAAGCCGAGATGCACGCCCGCAATGCCCTGCGGCTGCAGCCGCGATGGCCGGCTGTGCTCAGCAGCATGGGAGCCTGCCTCTACGTTCAGGAGGAGTATCAGAAGGGTCTGCAGCTGATGCTACAGGCGGCTGAGATTGCACCTGCGGACTTGGTCGTGGGCAACCTCATCTCGGCTGTCGACGGCCTGCCGGAGCGATTCAAGCAGAACAACCGCGTGATGCGGCAGATCGCGGAGCGGGCCGAACTCTTCCGCGGTCAAGGCGGCGGCGGAAGCGGGTTGGTCTGGATCGAAGACCCTCGCTACGGCATCGATGAAGCCGATCCCGATGCTCCTGACAGCGGCCCGCCCGGCATGCGCGGCAACGGCTCGGGCTGGTTCGTCTCAGCCGACGGGTACATCATCACCAATCGTCACGTCGCCGAGTCCGATGACGGCTACTATTACCGCATCCGCCTGTCGACAAAGGACGAGGAGGGCAACTTCATCGAGTACCCGGCCCGCTTCGTCGCGGCGGACGACGAGTACGACATCGCCCTGCTCAAGGTCGAGCATCCGGACGGCGAGGAGTTCCCCTACTTCCACGTCCTCGAAGAAGACGTGCCGCCGATTCAGGCGGATGTGATGACCGCCGGCTACCCGACCGTCGGGACGGGCAACTTCGTCTTCCAGACCGCCCGCGGCACCGTCAGCTCCAACGATACCAACGACGAGCTGTACGACATCTACCTCGACATGAAGACCACCCAGGGCAACTCGGGTGGACCCATCTTCGACCGCAACGGCCACGTCATCGGCATCACCACTGCGTATCGCAAGGTCTTCGACTCGATCGTCTCCCTCGCCGTCGGGCCTCGTCAGATTCGCGACTTCCTGAGCGACCTCGAGGAGAAGCCGGATCTCGAGTACGACACGGAGACTGACCGTCCCTTCGATGCCGTCTCGCTCGCCGAAGAGGTTCAGCCCAAAACCGTGCTCGTCCTGATCTTTGCCGGTGAGGCGGACGATCTGGAGGCGAGCGAGGGTAACGACGAGTCGTCAGATGACAACGAATCTCCAAACGATGAGGACGATTCGAATGACGACGATCTCGGTGAAGGGGACGAGGAATAGGACCATCTCCATCCTCTAAGACTGAAGCCCCGCACCACCGTGCGGGGCTTCTGCGTTTGTTCCTCCTCGTTTAGCCGAGTTTCAAGCCGCACTCCGGACAGTTCGTCTCCGTCGCTCGCAGGTTATAGTCGCAGCCCGGACATGATCGCCGACGCTCGACCGAACCGGATTGCTCGGCCTCGCGACGAGCCTCTGCAACGAACCGGCGGGCCTTTTGCTCGTCAAGACTCGGGACGAGCAACGTCGTCGACGCCAGCCCCGTTGCGATGAAGACGCTGCTCGCGTGGCGGCCGTCGACGTAGGCGTAGATGCCGCGATCAATGAGTAGATTTCGCAGCAGGTCCGCCTCGAACGGGTGCGACGTCCGCAAGATCGCCACCATCGTCTCCTGCGGCAGCGGCCGACGAACCTCTTCGGGCAGCTCGTCGTCGCCGACGTCGCTGACCGTCGTGTCCACCTCCGGCATCGGCTCGTCATCGAGCGTCTCCAGCTCTTGGTGTTGCTGTTGCCGCTTCGCCAGCAGCCGGGCGACCGCCAGCAGCAGCAGAATGAGGATGACGATGCCGGCCAGTCCATCGACGTGCATGAGGCGACTGTCGGTCAGGCTGCCCGGGCCGTCAACGCCTTGCTTCGAACGCGAGCGCCCTGCGTCAAAAGCGACGAAAGGCTCCGCCCGCGCGTGCCGAGGGTTTCACCGCAAGCTAAAGTGTCCGCATGAGCGGAACCACCGAAAAGCGTGCAGTCGTTGTCGGCGGCGGATTGGCTGGCCTGGCCTGCACCGTCAAGCTCGCCGAGCAAGGCATCAAGGTCGATCTCATCTCGATGGTCCCCGTCAAACGCTCGCACAGCGTCTGCGCCCAGGGCGGCATCAACGCGACCAACGACATCGCCCGTCAGCAGGGTTACAGCGAGTGGCTCCACTTTGACGAAACCGTCCTCGGCGGCGACTTCCTTGCCGACCAGCCTCCGGTGCTGGAGATGGCCAACAGCGCCCCGAAGATCATCGACCTGCTCGACCGCATGGGCGTGCCGTTCAACCGGACGGCCGAGGGCCAACGGTCGCTTCGCATGTTCGGCGGCAGCCTGTTCAAGCGGACGTTCTACAGCGGTGCGACCACCGGTCAGCAGCTTCTCTACGCACTCGATGAGCAGACGCGTCGCTTCGAGGCCGAGGGCATGGTCGACAAGTACGAGTTCTGGGAGTTCCTCTGGCCTGTCACTGAAGAGATCGACGGCGAGCAGGTCGCGGTCGGTGCGGTCTGCCAGGACATGCGGACGATGGAGATTCGCGTCTTCAAGGGCGATGCCGTTGTCATGGCCACCGGTGGTAACGGCCTGATCTTCGGCAAGAGCACCATGAGCGTCATCTGCACCGGCGGCGCCGCCTCGCGCTGCATGCAGGCCGGGGCGAAGTACGCCAACCCCGAGATGATGCAGGTGCACCCCTCCGCCATTCCCGGCGAGGACAAGTGCCGGCTGATCTCCGAAAGTGCCCGCGGCGAGGGTGGTCGCGTCTGGGTGCCGCGGACGCCCAAGGACGACCGGCATCCCAACGACATTCCCGAGGATGAGCGGTGGTACTTCCTCGAAGAGAAGTACCCCAAGTACGGCAACCTCGTGCCGCGTGACATCGCCACCCGCGAGATCTTCCAGACCTGCCTCGACGGCTACGGCGTGGGCGGCGGCAACATGGTCTACCTCGACCTCCGCGACCAGGTCCAGAAGATCGGCCGCGACGGCGTGATGAAGAAGCTCGCCGGCATCCTGGAGATCTACGAGAAGTTCGTCGGCGTCGACCCGCTGAGCGAGCCGATGAAGATCTTCCCCGCCATCCACTACTCCATGGGCGGCCTGTGGGCCGGCTACAAGAAGGACGACAAGACCGGCGGCATGGAGCACGGCCATCCGGACAACATGATGACCAACATCAAGGGCCTCTACGCCATGGGCGAGGCCGTCGTCCACTACCACGGCGCCAACCGCCTCGGGGCTAACTCGCTCTTGTCGTGCATCTTCGACGGCCTATTCAGCGGCCAGTCGGTGGCGAACTTCATCAAGGAGGTCGCTCCCGGCACCGACACCATCGCTCAGTCTACCTACGACGCCGTCGCCAAGCAGGAGACGGATCGCATGAACTGGCTCATCAACAACGACGGCAATGAGAACCCGTACGAGCTCTGGCAGGAGATGGGCCTGAACATGACCAACAACTGCACGGTCGTCCGCTACAACGACCGGCTCGACACGCTCATCGGCGACATCCAGTCGTACAAGGAGCGGTTCGAGCGCGTGAAGCTCAGCGACACCGGCATGTGGACGAACCAGAACCTCTCGTTTAGCCGGGCTGTCCGTGACATGATCGTTATGGCCGAAGGCATTGCCAAAGCCGCTCGCATGAGAGATGAGTCGCGTGGTGCTCACTACAAGCCCGACTTCCCCGAGCGCGACGATGCCAACTTCCTCAAGTCGACCGTCGCCAGCTTCGACGTCGACACGAAGACGACCAACGTCGAGTGGGGCCCGGTCGACACGTCGCTCATCCCGCCGCGTGCCCGCAACTACGGCAAGACCGATGTCAAGGCCGCCGCGAAGGAGAAGGCCAAGCCGGCGGACGAGCGGAAGGTCGAGAAGGTCAAGCCCGAAGTCGCAGGCGTGTAGATCAGGAGGCTCGTCTTCGTAATGCCGCGGAAGCTTGGTTGCAGATCCTTCGTGGCCTCGCGACGATGCCTTTGTGCTTCGCCTCTTCATCGCTTTGAGCGTACTGCTTGGCCTGTCGGCTGCCGCTGATTCGCAGCCGCCGGCAACTAGACCTGCAGCAAGTGCAGAGTTGCCAACGGATGTCGAAGCCCTGTTCGTCGCCGTAGCTGACGCGGCTGAGGGGCAGGATCGTCAGCGGCTGGAGGCTTCGTTCAAGAAGCACGATGCTGAACTTCCAGCTCGCATCCGCCGGTTTGAGATCGAGCGTCTGCTGCTAGCAGGCCGCGGCCGAAGCCTCACTCTAAAGTTTCGTGATGATCCCGATTGGAGCGATTTCGAGTTCGAGCTGATCATGTCCCGCATTGATCTCGGGAGCACCTTTGATCACCTTCGGAAGCACGATGCGCTCGTAACGGATGATCCGGTCTACCCGATCAGCAGCAACAAAGGGGAGTTCCAGATCGATTTCAACGTGCCCGCGGATCCAGTCGCCGTCAGCGAGTATGCTAATTTCGTGGTTCAGTCGTGGCAAGCCTACGCGGCTTCATCCCGCGCCGTCCCACTGATCGACGCCGCCCTTCGCGAAGCCGAGCCGGAGTCTGTTGACCAACTCAGGGCTGCCCTTAAAGATCGGGAAATATACGACCAGAAGCTCGACAGGGCGGAGGAGAAGCAGCAGTTTAGGTCCTACCTCATCCAAAGCCGGTTGTTGCTCGATCTGCTGATCCAAGAAGCGGCAAGAGTCGGCGCAGGCAACGAGACTCGCCTGCGGGAGTATCGGGGCGAAGTGATCGAGAACCTGAAGTCGATCGAATAGCCCAAGCGGAAAGATCAACGGAAGCGGCGGGATTCGAACCCGCGAGACACCGAAGTGCCTGCCGGTTTTCAAGACCGGTACATTCAACCACTCTGCCACGCTTCCGGGGTGGGGCCATAACTGTAGTCGCCACCTTGTCGTTGGGCGATTCAGTGCCGTTCCCGTTTTGATTCTGCACCATCTGGATCAGACGGGTCGTCATCGGCCACCCTGGTGACAAGCTCCAACCCAGTGCCACGACATAAACTGTAGTGACAGCAGAACAGTTAGCCTCGGCACTCCACGTTATATGATGGCACCGGACGGTGCGGTTTGATTGAGAACGCTCCAGGTCGCCGGGTAGACGATCGTCGGGCGAGTGGTGGGAGGGTCACGTCAATCGCGTCAGGCGGGAACGCTTAGCGCTTCCGACAGTGCCGCCATCTCGACGGGCTTGGTCAGGTGGGCGTCGTAGCCCGCCGTGAGGCAGCGATGGACGTCGGCCTCCATGCCGTAGCCGCTGACGACGATCGTGCGGCGGGGGCGATACGGGCCGAGGCGGCGGAGCACCTCGATGCCGTCGAAGTCGGGCAGGCCCAGGTCGCTCACGAGCACGTCGAAGCGGCCCTCGCCGCGCTCGTGCGCGTCGCGGGCGGCGGAGATCGCGGCCGCGCCGGTGGCGGCGGTCGTGACGCTGTGGCCCTGGCGGCGGAGCAGCTTGGCCATCACCTTGCGGGTCGCGTCGTTGTCCTCGACGAGCAGCACCCGCAGCCCGCCGTCGGCCGCGGGGGCGGCGTCGTCGGCGATGGGCTCGGCGACGGTCGGCAGCTCGACGGCGAACGCCGTGCCCTGACCCTTGCCCTCGCTCTCGGCGGAGACCTCGCCCTTGTGCAGCCGCACGATCGTCCGGGCGATCGCCAGCCCGAGGCCCAGGCCCTGCGGGCGGAAGGCCTCGCCCTCGCTGTCGCCGATCTGCTCGAAGGCCTTGAAAATCCCGTTGAGCTTCTCCGGGTCGATGCCGACGCCGGTGTCGATCACGCGGACGCGCCACCGGCCGGGCCGGGGGTTGTCGGTGGCGACGGTGATCCGCCCGTCCGCCGGCGTGAACTTCAGGGCGTTCGTCAGCAGGTTCCAGACGACCTGCTGCAGCCGCGGCGCGTCGGAGTCGGCGTAATGCTCGGCCGCGCCCATCTCGACGAAGACGCTCGGCGTCGCGTCGTCGTCGTTGGCGCGGTCCAGCCCGGTGCTGCGGAGGGCGGCGGCGACGACGTCGTGCGCGTCGGTCGGCCGCAAATCGACCCGCAGCTTGCCGCGGGCGATGCGGGTGAGGTCGAGCATGTCGTCGATCAGCCGCGCCTCGAGGCGGATGTTGTCGCGGATCAGGCGAAGCTGCTCGCCCAAATCGCCCGGCAGGTCGTCGCGGCCGCACAGGTCCTCGGCGGAGAGCAGCACCGGCGTCAGGGGCGTTCGGAGCTCGTGGCTGAGCGCCGCCAGGAAGCGGTCCTTGGCCGCGTTGGCCGCCTGGGCCTCCTTGGCGGCAAGGCGGTCGGCCTCGGCCTTTTCGCGTTGCTCGGCCTGCTCGCGCTCGAGCCGCCGGGTCAGGGTCACGTCGGTGATCGCCAGCAGGATGAGCTGGTGCTCGTTCATCTGCCGGGCGTGCAGGCGCATGATCCGCTCGCCGATCTTCGGGAACGCGTGCGTGACCTCGTAATCCTCGACGCTCTTCCGCTCGGGCAGGATGTCGTTCAGCAGGCGGCGCAGCTCCGGGATGTCCCACTGCGCGTTGCCCAGGTCGAAGACTTGCCGCCCGATCGTCTGCCGCGGCTCGACCCGGAAGGCGTCGAAGAACGCCCGGTTGGTCGACCTCACCGTCAGGTCGGGGTCGAGGACGAGCAGCGGCTCGCGGATCGTGTTGACGATCATCTCCGCGTACTGCTGGGCGGCCTCGGCCCGCTCGCGGCTCTCGTGCAGCTCGGTGATGTCGGCGAAGGTGATCGTCACGCCCTCGATGCGATTATCCTGCGTGCGGTAGGGCAGCACCCGCCGCTGGTACGTCCGCCCGTCGGTCGAGGTGATCTGGCGGCTGGACGGCTGGAGCGTGCGGAGCACCTCGGCGGCGTCGTCGAGCAGGGCCGGGTCGTCGAACTTGAACGCCAGGTTCGCCAGCGGCCGGCCGCGGTCGCCGGGGATGACCTCCATCAGCTCGCGGACGGCCGGCGTGAACCGCTTGATCCGCAGCTCGCCGTCGAGGAACACGGTCGCCAAGGCGGTGCTGCGGAGCAGGTTGTCCAGGTCGTCGGTCAGCTCCTCGAGCTCGCCGACCTTGTCCTGGAGCTGGCCGTTGACGGTGTTGAGCTCCTCGTTGAGGCTCTGCAGCTCCTCCTTGCTCGTCTCGAGCTCCTCGTTCGTGCTCTGCAGCTCTTCGTTGGCGGAGGTGATCTCCTCGTTGCCGACCTTGAGCTCCTCGTTGCCGACCTTGAGCTCCTCGTTGCTGGTCTCGAGCTGCTCGATCGTCACCTGCAGCTCGTCGCGGACCTCGCGTAGCTCCCGCTCGTGTCGGGCGGCGGTCTGGGCGTCGGTCTCGCCGGGCTGCGGGCCGGGCGAGGCGGGCGGCGGGGCCTGAACGCGGAGGAAGCTGACGAGCAACAGGTCCTCGCCGAGGGCCGTGTTGTCGAGCGGGTCGACGCGGATCTCGACCCGCCGCGTTTCGTCTCCGTCGTCGGTGGTGGTGGCGGGGGCGGTGACCTGCGAGGTGGCCGGGCGGCGGGATTCGGCGGCCTCGCGGAGCAGCGTCCGCAGCCGCGGGCCGATCGGCTCGCGGGCCAGCGCCAGCACGTCCCGCGTCGGCTCACCGCCCGGCTGGGCCAGGAACGGGGCGGTGTCGCCGTGGAAGAAGACCGTCTGCCCACGCCGGTCGACGATCACGCTCGGCGGGGCGAACCGCCCGATCAGCACGCGATGGGCGTACCGCTGCAACCGGTCCTGCGACCTGGGCAGGTGCATGCTCGCCGGCTCGGCGAGCACCGACCGCCAGCCGGCCCGCGTGTCGAGCAGGTCCCGCCGCGTCCCGCCCGCCCGGCGGTAGATCCGCCACCGCGGGTCGATCGGCTCGTACAGCTCCGCCGTCCGCCCGACCGACTCGGCGTTGCCCAGGAACAACGCCCCGCCCTCGATGAGCGCGAAGTGCATCAGCGTCAGCAGCCGTTCCTGCGCCGGCGGCTCGAGGTAGATCATCAGGTTCCGGCACGTCACGACGTCGATCCGGCTGAACGGCGGGTCGCCCAGCACGTCCTGGGGCGCGAAGACGATCGACTCGCGGACCCGCTTGGTAATCCGCCACAGCCCGTCGTGCTCCTCGAAGTACCGTCCCCGCCGGTCGTCGCCCACGGCCGCCATCGCGCCGTTGGGGTACTCGCCGCGGCGGGCGATCTCCAGCGTCTGCGGGCTGGCGTCGGTGGCGAAGACGCGGACCGTCAGCGCCTTGTCGGCCGCCTCGGCCGCGTCGAACAGGAGCATTGCCAGCGAGTACGCCTCCTCGCCGGTGCTGCACGCCGGCACCCACGCCCGCAGCTCCCGCCCCGGCTCGGCCCCGGCGACGAGCGGGCCGATCACCTTCTCCCGCAACGCCTCCCACGCCGGCGGGTCGCGGAAGAATTCGGTGACGTGGATCAGCAAGTCGCGCGCGAGCTGCTCGACCTCGTCGGGGTCGCCGCGGAGCAGGTCGACGTACTCGGCCATCGCGTCGATCCGGCGCAGCCCCATTCGGCGGCGGATGCGGCGGACGAGCGTGGGCTTCTTGTACGGCCGGAACTCCCGGCCGGCGCGGACCTGGAGCACGCCCAGAACCTGGAACAGCGCCTGCCCGTCGGCGTCGCCGAGGTCGACGCCGTCGCCCGGCCCGCCCTCGCGGCCGTAGGTGCTGCCGGCGTAGGTCCGCAGCAAATCGGGGATGTCCGCCGGGGCCAGCACGCGGTCGACCATGCCGCTGCGGATCGCGTGGACCGGCATGTCGCGGAACTTGGCCGTGTCGGGCTCCTGGGCGACGGCCACGCCGCCCGCTGCCTTGATCGCGGCCAGACCGGCGGTGCCGTTGCTGCCGGTGCCGCTCAGGACGATGCCCACAGCGCGGTGCCCGACGCTGTCGGCGACGCTCTTGAAGAAGTCGTCGATCGGCCGGCGGTGCCCGCGCGGCTGCTCGAACTCGCGGAGCTTCAAGACCTCCGGCCCGCCGTCGGGGTGCCGCTCGAGGAACATCGCCATGCCGGGCGGCATGACGAAGATCTGGTTCGTCTCCAGCCGCATCCCGTCTTCGACCTCAATTACCGGGATCTTCGTCCTGCTCGCCACCAGCTCCCCGAGCAGCGACGGCGCATCGGGCGCCAGGTGCGGCGCGAGGACGATGGCCATGTTGCCGTCGGTCGGGAGCTGGTCGAACAGCTCCCGCAACGCTTCGACGCCGCCCGCGCTGGAGCCGATGGCGATGACAGGGAAGCCGGGCTTCTCGAAGATTTCGCCGTTGTCGCTCTGCAACTCGGCTTGTTCGGGGCTGCCTTGATCGGCTTCCTCCACGTCAGATTGAGGATCGGCCGACATTCGCTTGGCATGCTAACGCCGTTTGATCCGGGCACCACCTTCAACGACAGGCGGCACGATCGGGCCGCCTCGCTGCTCCACCGTCCGCAGCGTTCATCGTGAAGATTGGGCGACTTCGAGAAGACTTACGGCGAGACAAGAGCCAGCCAATAGGACGGGCGGAGATTGGACTTCGCATTCTCAAGGAGAAGGTCGGCGTCCTGCGGGACATGATGAGCGAGGGCGGCGGGGTTGACACAGAGCCGTTACCGCTGTTGCTGGACGTGATGGCGTCGGTCATGAAGGTGTTCAGCCTGTACGCGACGCTTGACGAGGCGGCGGCGATGCGGACGAAGATCGCATTCTTGGCGGTGATCCGGAATTCACTGGCGAAGCACGAGAGCGGTGAGCCGGAGCGGAACGAGCGACGTACCGACGTTTCGCTGCGGCACATCTTGAACAACGCGGTGGTGGCCGAAGAGTCGGACGACATCTTCAAGCTCGCCGGGCTAGAGCGGCCGAACATCGGGCTGCTGAGCGAGGAATTCCTGGAGGGCATGCGGCAGATGCCGGCGAAGAACCTGGCGGTGGAGCTGCTGGAGCGATCAATCAAGGACGAGATTCGGGCAAAGTTCCGAAACAACGCCGTCCCACCACCCGCGAGAGCAGGTACGGCGAGTGGCTGAGAGAGAAGCTGCAAGATGGCAGATCCCCCGGCGGTTCAGGAGAAGCCTGTCGAGACGGTCGTTGAGCAGGCTGAGCGTAAGAGTGGGACTCGGAGCACTTTGGCCTGCGGACAGAAGATTCGTTCGGCCAACCTTTTTATATACCTAAGATTCAGTAAGGTCAGGATCCCGACGAAGCCATCGAGCAGAGGGCTGTCCACGTTCACAGATCGGGTGTGTTTCAGCGAAAGCGGCGGGATTCCAGCTCGTTAAACACCAGAGTTCCTGCCGCTTTCCTAGACTGGCAACAAACGATCGTTCTGCCACGTTTGCGGCAATACGCCGGCTCACGCCGCTTTCATCCCGACGTCTGTGGGCGTTTCGTCGAGCACCTTCTGAACGATCATGTCCGGGCTCGTGCCGTCCGCCTCGGCTTCGAAGTTGAGGACGAGGCGGTGACGCAACGCGGGGATCGTCACCTGCTTGACGTCGTCGAACGAGCAATGAAATCGGCCATCAAGCAAGGCTCGCACCTTGGCGGCGAGCGTGATGGTTTGGGCGGCACGCGGGGAGCCGCCGACGCGGAGGAATTGGTTCGTGGCTTCGACGGCGTAGTCGCCGCCGGGGTGCGTCGCGAGCACGAGGCGGATCGCGTAGTCCTGGACGTGCTTGGCAATGACGACCTGGCGGACGAGCTTTTGGTGGGCGACGATCGCCTCGGCATCGAGCACCGCGTTGACGACCGGCGTGACCCCGGCGGTGGTCCGATCGAGAATCTCGAGCAGGTCCTCCCGACTGCTGTACGGGACGATCAGCTTGAAGAAGAATCGGTCGAGCTGGGCCTCGGGTAGCGGGTAGGTGCCCTCCTGCTCGAGCGGGTTTTGAGTGGCCATGACGAAGAACGGCTTCTTGAGCTGGCGAATGTCGGTGCCGCTGGTGACCTGCTTCTCCTGCATGGCTTCAAGCAGGGCCGACTGTGTCTTGGGCGTCGCTCGGTTGATCTCATCGGCCAGGAGCATCTGCGTGAAGATGGGGCCGGGCTGGAACTTGAAGCCGCGTCGGCCGTGCTCGTCTTCCTCGATGATGCTGGTGCCGATGACGTCGGCGGGCATGAGGTCGGGCGTGAACTGGATGCGGCTGAAGTCAAGATGCAGGGCCTCGCTGAGCGCACGGATCAAAGCGGTCTTCCCCAACCCCGGCACGCCTTCAAGCAACGCGTGGCCTCCGGTGAAGAGACACGTCAAGACGCCGTCGACGATGTCACCGTGGCCGACGATGGCTTTGCCGACTTCGCGTCGCACGGCTTGGTAGTCGCGGCGGAAGGCGTCGGTGCGTTCCTGCACTTGCTCGGGCGATAAGTGATCGGGCATGAGTCGTTGAACCTAGCGAGAGAATCAGTTGTCTTCACCCATCCGTTCGCGGGCGCGGCGTTTGGCTTCCATCAGCGACGTGATGCCGCCGCCGTCTTTCGGAGCCGACGACTTGGGAGCGGATTGGTTTGCGACGCCCGTGCTGGTCGGCTTGCGTCGTAGCTTCTGAGCGATCAGGTCTTCGGCAGGAGCGTCGGCACCGGCTTCGAACTTCTTCGATCGAGTGACGGCTTGTTGGGCCACGTCTTGCCGACGGCTGCGGAGGGCGTCGAGGCTGCCGGCGTCGCGATCCTGTCGCGTCGTCTCGGTCAAGCCGCGGACGCGTGCGCCGGCGACACCTGCGACGGCAGCAACCAGTTCCTTGTCCCAGGCGATGCGACGAATCGCGATGTCGATGAGGATGAACGCGATCAGCAACGGCACCAGCCAGTCCCAGATCGGCAGCGGCGACTTCCGCTCCGGCAGCGTTCGCTCGGCACCTGTGACATCCGTCCAGCGACGGGCGAACAGGCCAACGTCTTCCAGATCAGCGAACGGCGTCAGCACGCGTCCGCCGGTCGCCTCGGCGATGCGGCGAACGGCGGCTTCATCGCTCTGAAGATCGAGCAACTCCCGCGTTCCGTTGACGCTCGTGCCGCCTCGCAAGGCCACGCCGCCTTCGGCACCGGTGGCGTTGAGGGCGACGACGTAGCTGCCCTCTTCGTCGGCGTCGAACTCCGCCTCGTACGTGCCGGGCCGGGTCTGCAGGAGCGTGACTCGTGCGGCTTGACCGTCGGGCGTTAGGACGCTGCCGGCGACGCTCAAGTCGCTCTGGAAGGTGGCGTCGTCACCAACGGCTTCGACGATGATCCGGCCCCTGCCGTCTTCGACGAGCGTCGTCACCTCAAAGTCGCCCGATTGCGGAGCACGCGACACGCCGCGTACCACCTGTGCCCAGAACTTGGCGAACGCCGGGCTACCGGCGAAGTTGCGGGCCCAGCGTCCGTGGGCATCGCTCGTCCACGCTGCCGACTTGCCGAGGCCGGCCGTCCAGTGGGCAAAAAGCGGATCCTGCTCGCCGCTTGCGACCAGGGGCATCTCGACCAGCGGGCTCTCCTTGGGCGTCGTCAAAATCATCCCGTAGACCGGACCAGCCCTATCGAAGCTGACGCCACGTACCAGTTCGCTGCCGGCGGCATCAATGGTCTGTACCAGCGGCAAGCCCTCGGGATCTTCACGAATCAGCGTCCGCCGAACGATCGTCGCCTCCTTGATGAAGATCTGCGGCAATTGGCTCGGGTCCTGCTCGACGGGTCCGTACGCGGTGCCGCCGGTCTTCTCCGCCAGGTCCTTCGCCACCGGCTGCAGTGGCAGACCGTGACCGGCGACCTGGACCGTGCTGATGCTGATGCGGTTGTCGATGTACTGCTGCAACAACGCCGGCGCGGGCGGCGTCGGGTCCATGTCGCTGATGATGATGACGTGCTTCTGCTGCGCGTTACTCGCCAAAAGCCCGGGGTTCTCCGCCGTGCCGTTAATGGCGAGGTCGAGGGCGTCGTCAAAGTCGGGCATGTCGCCCAGCACCATGTTGCGTATCGCCGCGGCGACCTGCGCTCCGCTGCCCTTAGGCATCACCGGATAGTCCCAATCCGCCTCGCCTGCGAAAGGGTCATAGCTCAGGACGCCGACGTCGTCGTCGCGGTTCAGTATTTCCACCGCCGCCAGTGCACACTGCTCCGCCCAGTAATTGCCCTGCGGCATCTCGGTCGAGTGCATGACCAGGGCCAAAGCACCTTTGGGAATCTGCCGACGACTCGGCACGTCCATGTTCAGCGGCAGGACCGCCTCCGTCATGCTGCCACGCCAGCCGCCGGCACCGAACGTGTCGGGCCCGCCGATCATGACTAGGCCGCCGGCCGTGTCGTGCACGTACCGGCTCAACGCCTGGTCCTGCGTCGCCGTCAGGCCGCCGGCACCCCGTGGGACATTCGCCAGGATGATCGCGTCGTACGCCTGTAGATCGACGAGCGACGTCGGGAACCCACCCATGCTCACCCGCTCGACGCCGACCTTTTCGCTCGCCAGGGCTTGCTGCAGGATGACGCCCTGCTCTTCGATCGCATTATCGACATAAAGGATCGTCCCCTTGCCGCGGACGAAGGTGAAGCCGCTGGCCGTGTTGTTCTCGACGAGGCCGTCGCCGATCGGACGGATCTCGCCATCGACGCGTCGACGTTCGGGCTCGAAGCTGGCGCGGAACCGTCGCACATTGGCCGTCTCGCCCGGCAGCGGGTCGACGATGATGAGCTCCTTGTTTCGGCCGCTGCTTAAGGTAACGGCTCGTTCTCCTTGCACGCCTGGCGTGAGCGGATCGAGGTCGAGCGGTCGGCCTTCCTGTTCGACGCGAAGCGTGCCACGCGTCTCGAAGGCGCTGGTGTTCGTGAGGATGACCTCGAGCGTGAACGGCTCGCCCTCGCGTCGCCACGTTGGGGCGTAGAGGTCTTCGAGCAGGACCTCGTTGCCCGCCGACCAGTTCAGCGGCATGACGTCGATCGGAACGCCCCGCCGCTTGGCTGTTTCGATGGCGGATTCGAGGTCGCCCTCGGTCGCATTGCCGTCCCAGAGCAGGAGCATGCGAGCCCGCATGTCAGGGCTGTAGGTGGCGAGGGCGAGCTTGATGGCCTCGGCGACATCCGTTCCTGACTCACCGCGACCGACGTCGGTGGCGACGTTGGCGACGGTTTGAGGCCGACTGTTGGGCATTTGGTCGACATAGGCCGACGCGTCGAAGCTGACGATGCCGACGCGGTCATCCGCTTGCTTCGACTCGTCTTCGACAACAGTGCTGCCGATCCAACGTGACACGGCACGCGAGACCGTCTCGCCACGCGACGCATCGACGGCCTGTCGAGCACTGCGGCTGACGTCACGGACGACCATCACCTCGACCGTGTCATTGTCCCGGTCAATCCGCAGCCCCGCGAGGATCAGCACCGCCAAAAGCAGGACCACCAGCCGAGCACCGACGGCAATCCACCGCCTCCGGGGCCCCAGCGGCTCGAGCTTCTTCCAGCCGAGCCACACCACCGGCAAGGCCAAGGCCAGCCAGATCAGGCCCACAGTGCCCCATCCGAATCGCTCGAGCCCGACGTTCGTCAGCGCGAGGATCTCGGGCGGCAACAGCGACGGCATGCCCGACATCATTCAGATTCGGCCTTCAGGTTGCCAGTGCAACGAGCTTCTGCAGCAGAAAGAGTCGCGACGTCACCATCGCACCGCCTGCACGCGGTTGTTTCCGCCGTCCGCGACGAGCAGGCGATCGCGTACCCCATCGTGTGCGACGGCCCAGGCGTAGCGAAATTGTCCTGATCGGCTGCCGAATTCGCCCCAGGTGCCGAAGGATCGGCCGGTGATCGGATCAATCTTCTGCAGCCGATTGTTGCCGAACTCGGCGACGACCAGCATGTCATCGACGGCTTCAATGCCGTAGGGAAAGCGGAAGCTGCCGAGCTCGCTGCTGGCGTTCGAGCCGATGGTCTGCACGACCTTGCCGAAGGTCGGCTCGCGAAGGTCGAAGGCGACGATCCGGTGATTTGAGGAGTCCGTCACCCAAAGCGTGTCGTCGACCACGACCATCGACTGCGGCCGCCTTAACTGGCCCGGGCCGGTGCCGAAGGAGCCGAGGACGCCGGTCGGCGTCCACTGGCCGTCGATGAGGTTGAAGCGTTGGATGCGATCCTTGTTCCCGCCGGTTGGGCCTGATCCGTATTCGCTGACGTACAGCTCGGTCGACGACCGGAAGGCGACATCGGTCGGCCAGATGAACTCGCCGGGGCCAAAGCCCTGTTGGCCCAAATTGAACAGTGGCACGCCCTCGGGCGAGATGACGTGAATGCGATAGTAGTGCGTGTCGGCGATCCAGACGTTGCCTTCGGGGCCGATGGTGATGCCCGACGGTTTGCCGTTAGCCTTAGCCGGCATGTCGTAGACGAGCAGTGACTCGCCGGTCGCAGCGTCGAACTTCTGCACGCGGGCTGCCTTGTCGATCGTCCAGAAGGCGTCGTCTGACGCGGAATATGCGATTGCCCGGGGAAATTGAAGCTGTCCCGGCTCGATACCGACTTCGCCGAAGACGGCTTCCGGCTGCGGTCGAGCGTTGTCGCAGCCGATGACGAGGATGCCGACGAGCACGATCGGCAGGACGCGTCGCATCCGCCACGCCGACGCCGCGAGCCCCGCGATCAGGCCGGCAACGACGATTGAGAGTACCGCCGCCCTAGCCATCGGGCCGTAGGCCATTGTGTGCACGTTGGTCAGCATCGCGTTGGCGATCGTGTTCGGAAAGATCAACGCCGCCGCGGCGGACTCGGCGAAGGCCAGGGCGGCGACGACAAGCAGCATCGCGACGAGGCCTGGCCAAGCCAGGGGCACGATGATTCGCCAAGTCGTGGCCCATCGACCGGCACCGTCGACTGCCGCGACGTCTCGAATCGCCCTTAGCCGGCCATGCCACGTCGACCTCGCCCACACGAGCGGCATCCACAACAGCAACGCCGTCGTCGGCCACGCGTGGTAGAGCGGGCGGTCGTAGAGCGGCTCGTAGACGAAGTCGGGCGACGCGTTAAGCAAGCGGATGAGGCCGAGGGCGATGATCTGACCGCCGGCAAGCAAAGCCGCGACGGCGAGAAGCATCGACCACCGAGGCGCGTGGGTCGCCGCGAAGAGAGCAACGACAGCTGAAACAGCACAAGCCGTGACGGCAATGAAGCCGCCATTCCGCAACGCGGGTAGGAACTCCCTGAAATACGTGCTGATTCGCCAGCTCGACAGGTCGAGCAAGACGACGGCTGCCGTCACGAGCGCAGACGCCAAGAGCAGGCTGAGGAGCAACGCGACCACCTGCACCACTCGATTCGGCCGCAGCGTTGTTGTTGCACCCAGTTCTTCGTCGCGTGCTCGCATCAGCCAGACGCCGAGCATCGCCAGGCCGGCCAAGGCCGCGGCGAGAGGCAGCTTCGTCACGATGGCGGCGGCGGTACGAAGGGCAATGTCTCCGCCGACGCGGGCGAAGGCGTCGCGCGCGAGCACGTTCGTCGTCACGATCGCCGCCAGGTCGTAGGGCACGATGGCCCGACCAGCGAGCAGGCATGTCAGCAGAATCGACGAGATCCAGGGGAAAATCAGCAGTCTCACCGCAACCCGCCCCGCCGCCCCGTCCAAGGCGGCGGCGTCGAGCACGTCGCCGTCGAGTTGCCGCAGCTTCAACCAGACGACGGCCGCGGGTATGGGCCAGAGCACGATAGCGAGGGACGAAACCGCTCGAAGTTCCGGAAAATTGGGCACGTTTCCTCGACGCCACGCTTCCGACATTGCGTAGGCCGAAGCCGGCTCGGGCACGAGGAGCAACGACACGCCGACCCAGCCGACGATCCACGCGAGCCACGGGAACCGGACGCACAAGACTGCGGGACCCAGTCCGAGCAGGCCGGCTAAGGTTGAAGCCACCGTCGCCAGGAGCAACGTCCGGCCGTGCACGTCCCACCGCTGCTCGACGCTCGGCCACGCCGTGATGCCCGCGACTGCCGCGATCAACGGCAGGCTGCAGACGATTCCGACGATCAGCCACAACGCGAATCGCATCAGCGGTCGACCCTATCCGGCCGCGTCGTCGGCTCGTCCCACGGCAATCGGCCTTGGCCGGCCAGGCCGATGACGTCCTCCCGCCACGCTTTATATCGCATGCCGTCCCGCTCGGCCCGAAGCCGCCTGAGCTGGTCTGTATCCTGCAGCCGAGGCACCTCGCCGCTGTCGTAACCGAGCACATGCGTCAGTTCTTCACCCACCCGCAATAGCCGTCGTCGGTCGTCTTCCAACTGAGCCCGAAGCTCCGCCGCTTGCTTAATTTCCGCAGGATTCGACAGGTTTCGCAGCCGAAGTTCCGCCTGCAGCGACCGGTCGATCAACGCGAATTCCTCTTCGAGCAGGTCCATGATCCGCGACCACCAGAGCCCGTCGAGGTGCGTCTCGAGACGCGAGAGCACGACCATCCGCAGATCACCCATGCGTCCGCGTGGCTGCTCGAGAAAGGTCAGGTAGGCGTTGATCGTCGCGACCGGATCGTCCGAAGTCTCCGCGGCGACGACGTCGGCCCAGGCGAGGCTCGCCCGCGCCGGGTGCGTCGGCGGGACCCCGCTGATGAACCCGCGAACCCCCGCCGGGTCCGCCATCCGCTCCATGGCTTCGGCGGGCGATTCGATCGACGGATCTGGCAAGAGGTCGATCGGAATGGGTGCATCGGCGGTCGGCTCCGTTCGGTTTTCTGTCGCCAAAGGTGCAGGCCGCGTCGTGGCCGTGGTCGCAAAGGTGCGCGATTCGGACGTTTGACGATTCACCCCCACCTCCGGCGGCCTATTTGGCTCGCCGCCGGTGCCGCGACCAGTTGCGAAGCCGACCGCGACCGCGACCGGCACCGCAATGGCGAAGGCGATCGGCCACGGGTTCGACTTCGCCCGCAGCCGACGCCGACCCCGCTGCTCGACCGCGCGATCGTCCACTGCGACTGGCGTCACCACTGGTGGGTCCTCGCTCACCTCGACCACTTCGAGTCGGGCCTGACCGATCGAGATGACGAAGCCTTCGAGCAACGGGCACGGCTGCCGCGAGTCGGTGAGCGGCACGCCGTTGACGCTCGTCCTGCCGTTCGTGTTGCCGTCCTGGACGACCCAGCGTCTTGTCGCGGAAACGAAGAAGATTGCCGCGTGTCGCCCCGCGACCTGCTCGGCCTTGATGCGAACGTCGACGTCGCGAGCGAGACCGAGAAGCAACGGCTCGCTTCCTTGCGACTCGCGTCGCTGAACGCACAGATCGTTCATCGCGTGGGTGCAAACGAGTCGAAGCGGCATGCCGGGATGATTGTGCAGAAGATCGAGGCGAAGTCACGCGTCGTCGCCATCGACCCACCGGAGTAGTGAGCCGTCGCGTCCACCGTTTGTTCCCAAAATTTCAAGCACCTACCGCCGTCCTGCCGATGCTGCGTGCGAGGGATCGCTTCAAGCAGGCACCTGCTTGTCCCTCAACCTGTTACCAACGAAGTCACTGCTTCCACACACGACGCTTTGCATGGTAAAGAGGATCGTCAGCTAGACCTGTCGGCGGCCCGACGCTTGCTCGAACCAGTCCGCCTTCTCCAAGTTTCCCTTATTCTGAGGCAACATCATGGCCAAGGCCAAGAAAGCAACGAAGAAGTCGCCTGCCAAGAAGGCACCGGCAAAAGAGTCTGCTAAGAAAGCTCCGGCGAAGAAAGTCGCCAAAAAGAGCGTAGAGAAGGCGACCAGAAAGCCGCCGGTGAAGAAGTCCGTTAAGAAGGCTCCTGCGAAGAAGTCGACGAAGAAGAGCACCAAGAAAGCTCCGGCTAAGAAGACCGCCAAGAAGGTGACGACGAAGTCCGCCAAGAAGGCTCCGGCCAAGAAGACGGCGAAGAAGTCACCGGCCAAGAAGGCTGAGAAGAAGACGACCAAGAAGTCGAAGAAGGCCTAGCCGGTGATCGTCGCCGGCATCGACGAAGCGGGACTCGGTCCTTTGCTCGGCCCGCTCTGCGTCGCCTCCTGTGCCGTTCGTCTTCCCGAAGGCGACGCGGCCGCGACCGACATGCCGCCGGACCTGTGGCACCCGTTGCGTCGCGTCGTCAGCGACAAGCGCGACCGGTCGAACCATCGGCTTCACGTCGCGGATTCGAAGAAGGTCTTCGCCGGACGCGGTGACATCGGCCTCGTCGCGCTTCGCCGCCTCGTATTGGCGTGGCACGGCGTTGAACGCTTTGCTGATCTCGTCAACGCCGTCGCGCCGCAGGGTCTGTCGCCGCCTCGCTGGTACGGCGACGCTGCGGACGATCCTGCCGACGCGTTGCTGCCGATGCTGTCGAACGCGTTGCGTCACGAGGCGGAACGACTCGACATCAGCCTGCTGCCAATGACCGGCCGCGTCTTGTTCGAGCCGGAGTACAACGATCTGTGCACGCGGCTGCGGAACAAGTCGGCGGTCGTGCAGGGCGTGGTGGCTCAGTTGCTGTTCGACCTCCTGCACCAGCACGCCTCGACACCGGGCGGGATGTTCATTGTGATCGATCGCCAAGGCGGCCGCAGCCACTACGGGTCGTTTCTAAGGCAAATGTTCGAGGATTGGGACCTCGCCGTCGATCGCGAATCGGACGGACAGAGCCTCTACACGCTGCGTCGCGGCGAGGCGGTCGCTCGGTTGCTGTTCGCGGAGAAGTCCGAATCGTTCTCCCTGCCGACCGCGGCGGCGTCGATGCTGGCGAAGTTCCTGCGCGAGTCCTTCATGCAAAGGTTCAACGCGTTCTTTGCGAAACGCGATGCAGAGCTGAAACCGACAGCCGGTTACTGGCAGGACGCGTTGCGTTGGATGGAGGACGCGAAGGGAGCGATGGAACAGGCGGAGGTCGCCGTGACGGAACTACGTCGAGTTCGCTGATGGCGTGTTGCGGATACCAGAGGGATTGCAATCGTCCTCTGCCTACGACCGCGATTCGCGGACGCACCAGTCGAAGAGCACACGCCACTCCGCCTGCTGAATTGCGACGGCGGGTCGGTGCAGCGGCGAGTCGACGCCCTCGCGGTGTGCCGCCTCGGCGAGATCGACGAACTTCGACGGCTGCCAATGGTCGGCCGTCATCGGCAGCAGCCGCTTGTCCGCCGCCTCGCCACGGACCACGTCGGCCGCGTGGCTGGCGAGCGTCTTGAAGATCGGCAACTCGCCGGCGAGGCGGAACCAGTACTTGGCGTTGGAGAAGTCGCCTTCGCGGCGGTGCATGATGCCGTGCCAATAGCTGCTCAGCGGCGTGTCGATGTTCTGGCTGATCGTGTGGCTCTCGTCGAGAAAGTCGTGCCACAGCCACAGCCCGCTGCGGACAGAGGCCTCGGCGTCGGGATCGGTCGAGTCCTGCACCGCGACGTCGAGACGGTCGAGCAGGTCGCGAGCCTTCGCGTTCGGCTTCGTCGGCACGAGGTCGTCGTAGCGGTCGGCGGTGTCGAGTGCGAGCAGCTCGCGAGCTTCGGGCGTGAGCGGGTCGAGGTTCATGCTCTGTTTGTAGGGTGGGCTTCAGCCCACCTTCTGTAGCAGCCGGATCAGTTGGTGGGCTGAAGCCCATCCTACGGTGTGTTCATGACCCGCAAGGCCGCCTCCGTCCGCACGCTCGTCGGTCTCGAGATTCACGTCCAACTCGCTACCGACAGCAAGATGTTCACCGCCGCCAAGAACGGCTTCGGCGGCGAGCCGAACACGCAGGTGACGCCCATGGTCATGGGCCTGCCGGGCACGCTGCCGGTCATGAACAAGACGGCAGTGGAGTTCAGCATCATGACTGGCCTCGCCCTGGGCTGTGAGATCGCCGACCGCTGCAAGTGGGACCGCAAGAGCTACTACTACCCGGACTTGCCCAAGAACTACCAGATTTCGCAGTACGACCAGCCGCTGTGCGGGGCCGGGCACTACGACCTGATTCTGCCCGACGGCTCGACCAAGCGGATCGGCATCATCCGGGCTCACCTCGAAGAAGACGCCGGCAAGCTCATGCACGACGCTCCCGGCGGGTACGCGATCGACTACAGCATCGTCGACCTCAATCGCGCCGGCACGCCGCTGCTCGAAATCGTGACGGAGCCCGACTTCGACTCGCCCGAGACGGTCGGTGCCTTCGCGCGGGACCTGCAGCGACTCGTGCAGTACTTGGGCGTCAGCCACGGCCAGATGCAGATGGGTCACATGCGATTCGAGCCGAACATCAACGTCCACATCACCGACGAAGCCGGCGAGGTGCACAAGACAGCGATCACGGAGGTGAAGAACCTCAACTCGTTCAGCGTGGTCGAGAAGAGTGTCGCCTACGAGGTCAAGCGGCAGACGAAGCTGTGGGAAGAGACGGGCGACCTCGGCAAGAAGGCGACTTACGGCTGGGACGATGCCAAGCAGCAGACAGTCCTCCAACGCGAGAAGGAAGAGGCGCACGATTACCGGTATTTTCCTGATCCCGACCTGATGCCGGTGGAGGTGAGCGACGAGTGGTTGACGGAGTTAAAGGGGCGGATCGGCGAGTTGCCGGCAGCGCGGCTCAAGCGCTATCGCGAAGCGATGGGTTTGAACGAGCAGGTGGCGGCGGACCTTTCGCAGCACAAGCCGATCGGCGACCTGTTCGACGGTGCGGTGGAAGCCGGTGCCGAGCCGAAGCGGGCGGCGGCGTTGGTGGAGACGTTGCGTGAGGTGGCCAACGAGCGGAATGAGTCGTTCGAGACGGTGAAGCTGCCCGCTGGCCGCGTGGCGGAGGTGGCGAAGCTGGTGCAGGATTCGAAGATCCAGGCGAGCAAGGAGACGGGTCGAAAGGTGCTCGAGTCGCTGATGGAAGAGGACCAATCCGCAGAAGAAGCCGCGACGAAGCTGGGGCTGATCCAGTCGACCGACGCCGGACCGGTGGACGAGGCGATCGCCGCGATGATCGAGGAAGATCCCAAGCCGTTGCAGCAGTTCCGCGACGGCAAACAGGCGGCTTTCGGTGCTCTGGTCGGCAACGTCATGAAGCGCGGCAAGGGCTCGTTCAACCCGAAGGTCGTCCAGGAACGTTTGAAGGCAAAGCTCTAAATTCCGGTTCGAGGTCCTCCGTATGCCGATCATCGACGAGACGCCGGAGCAGATCGCGGGGCGCCTCGCGGCAGGCGAGGTGGTCGCGTTGCCGACCGAGACGGTCTACGGCCTAGCCGGCGACGCGGGAAACTCGTTGGCGATCCGGCAGATTTTCCAGATCAAAGGCCGACCAACGACGAATCCGCTCATCGTCCACGTCGCGGATGCGGAGGCGGCCAAGCGGGTGGTAGCGGAGTGGCCGGACGTGGCGGAACGGTTGGCTGAGCGTTTCTGGCCCGGGCCGCTGACAATCGTGCTGGCGAAGTCGGGTGGGTTGGCCGATGCGGTGACAGCGGGTGGTTCGACGGTGGGTGTGCGGGTGCCGGATCATCCGGTGACACTCGACATCCTGCGACACGGCCACCGGCTCGGCATCGTCGGCCTCGCGATGCCGTCGGCGAACCAGAGTGAACACGTGTCGCCGACGACGGCCCGGCACGTGCTGGACGATCTGCCGGACGTGGCGGTGGTCGAGGGCGGCGACTGCGTTATCGGCATCGAGTCGACCGTCGTACGGGTGGAAGGCTCAGGCGTCTCGATCCTGCGGCCGGGCCAGGTGTCGGGTGCGGAGTTGTTGGACGTCGCGTCTTCCGTCTTCGAGTACACGTCATCGAGTGTGACAGCTGAGAGTCCCGGACAGCAGCCGCGGCACTACGCGCCGTCCGTGCCGTGCCGACCATTGCATGACGCGCCGCAGCTTGGTGCCGGTGCCCTGCTCATCAGCGACCTCGCCTTCGACGGCTTCACGGTGAGGATGCCGGCGGATCCGGTCGGCTACGGAAAGCGGCTCTACGCGGCGCTACGGGAACTGGAGGCTTGCGGCGTGAATGAGATTTTGATCGAGTTGCCACCCTCCGAAACGCCGTGGTCGGCGGTGCACGACCGGTTACGCCGGGCGATGGGGTAGTCAGACCCTCTGGTAGCCGCAATGCTCACAAAAGGTCGCTACCTTTCCGGCGTGCTCCACGCTCTGCTCACGCTGCTGTTGATCGCGAGTCCAGCTCCCGATTCAGTCGACACCATCGCCTTCGGCTCCTGCCTTCGCGAGAACCGGCCGGCGCCGATTTTCGACGCGATCAACGACGTCCAGCCCGACGTCTTCGTCTTCCTCGGCGACAACGTTTATGCCGACACCGACGACGCTGCGGAGATGCAGTCCCACTACGACCAGCTCGCCGCCATCCCCGGCTTTCAGCGGCTGAGGCGTCAGTCGATGCTGCTTTGGACCTGGGACGACCACGACTTCGGCAAGAACGACGCGGGTCGAGAGTGGCCATTCAAGCACGCGGCCAAGCGGATCCTGCTCGACTTCATCGACGAACCCGCCGACTCGCCGCGACGCGAGCGCGACGGCATCTACGACAGCGTCACCGTCGGCCCGGAAGGCGAGCGCGTGCAGTTCCTCCTGCTCGACACGCGATGGTTCCGCAGCCCGCTCAAGCTCAAACCTGACGCACCACGAAAGACGTACGCCCCCGACACGTCCCGCGATGCGACCATCCTGGGCAAAGAGCAATGGTCTTGGCTCGAAGCCGAGCTCAAAAAGCCGGCGGATCTGCGGATCGTTTGCACAAGCATCCAGGTCATCGCCGAAGAGCACCGCTTCGAGAAGTGGGCCAACATTCCCAACGACCGCATGCGGCTGCTCGACCTGCTCGCCGACGTTGAAGGCGGCGTCATGATGATCAGCGGCGACCGTCATAGCGGCGAAATCAGCCGGATCGAGCACAAGGATGCGACGCTCATCGACGCCACCTCCAGCGCCCTGAACCAGGGCCGTCGCGGGACGAATGACGAGCCGAACCGCCACCGCGTCGGTCGGATGCACCGCCAGGCGAACTTCGGCACGATCGACATTGACTGGCCCAACCAGTCGCTCGTCGTCCGGCTGCGGAACGGCGAGGGCGAAGAACTCGAAGCCGTCCGCTACACCTGGTGACGCCGCTGCAGTAGGGTGAGGCCGATGCCACGGATTGGGCGACTGCTACTCGTTTGCTTGCTGTGCCTGCCGCTCATCGGCTGTGGCGGCAAGGTGTACGTCCGCTCGAACACGAACGAGGCGGAGCTTCGCGAGCGTGGTGTCGATGATGAAACCGTCCTGCTGGCCGGCGAACTGGTCGACGCCAACAACGGCACGGCGGCGATGGATGTGCTCATCGACTGGTTCCGCGATCCCGCCCATCAGCGTCACGAGTCGCGGCCCGAGGCGTTGTTCATCGCTGCCAATGCACTGGCCTCGCAAGGCCGGACGAGTCGGGCGTTCTACTACCTTGATGAACTGCTCGATACCTACCCCGGCAGCACGCTCTGGCGGCCGGCGGTGCAGCGGCAGTATGACCTCGCTGATGCCGTTCTAGACCGCGAACGCCCTGCCATCGGCATCGGCCGCGGCACGAGCTACTTCGACGCCCTCGAGATGCTCTTTCGCATTCAGCAACGCATTCCCGGCAGCAACGTCGCCAAGGAAGCCCTGCTCCGCACCGCAGACTTCTACTTCGACAACGGCGACTACGATTTCGCCGAAGACGCCTACACCGTCTTTCTTGAAGGCTACCCACGTAGCGACGAGGTTCCCCGCGTCCGGCGGCGCCAGGCGTGGAGCAATCTGCTGCAGTACAAGGGCCCGAAGTACGACCCGACGCCGCTGCTCGACGCCCAGGCGCAGTTCCAGGACCTCCGCGACGCCGGTGAAGCCGAGGGGCCGGCCGTGGAGCGGGCGCTGGCGTATATCGAACAACAATTCATTGAAAAGGCGGAGCTTCAGGCCGCCTGGTACGAACGGACGCGTCGCCCTGAGGCGGCGGACCGAATCCTCGCAGAGTCGCGTGCTCGATATGAGCCGGCTGGCTTTGAAGAAGCTCAACAACCCGTTCGGGTTCCGGTAGTCGAGGATTAGGTGAAGCAGGTCACGCTCCTCATGCTCGTCGTCCTGACCGGCTGCGGCTACACGCCGTTGTCACCGGAAGAGGCGTTTCCGCAGGACGTTGCCACCGTCGCCGTCGCCGCGGTGGCCAACACCACCGACCGCACCGACCTCTCCAGCAGCCTCACCGCCGCCCTGGTGCGGACCGTCGAGATCGAGACGCCCTACCGCATCGCCGACATCGGCACAGCGGACACGCTGCTGGAGGTCACGATCCGCGAGGTGATTCGCGACAGCGACCTCCGGAGCCGCGAAACCGGCTTTTCGCAGATCGAGTCGCTGCTGATCGTTGCCGACGTGACGTGGACGGATCTTCGCGACGGGACGCTGTTGCTGAGTCTTGAAGGCGTCCTGGCCGACCGGGAGCGGTATCCGACGTTCGGCGAGGGCCTACCCGCCGCGGCCCGGTTGGCGAGCGACGCGTTGGCCCGCGAGATTACTGATGAAATGGCCGGTCGCTGGTAGGGCTTCACAGTCGCCGCGACGCATTGGCGACTCCTAGCATGACCTCAACGCCCTCTCCGTCGCCTGCTACGTGCTGCGCCGAACCGTTCGGCTCCGGCACCTCCAGACGAGGCGAGTCGGCCGGACCAGGCTGTCAATGGCTCAGGAACGACCCACCCCACCCAATCGCAAGCGACCCGGCAAGGGTCAGCCGGATGACGCTGGACGCAAAGGCGACGGCGGCGAAGGGCGTCAAAAGCCGACGCCGCCCAACGGCATGGGCACCCGTCGCGGCATGGGCGGACTCGTCATCCTCGTCCTCGCGGTCGTCATCGTTCTCGTCTTCATCATCGACAGCCGGAACATCCAGCACCAGCCGATCGATCAAAGCGTCTTCTTCGCCCAACTCGATGCCGGCAACATCGCCGATGTCACCATCAGCGGCACCGAAGTCCGCGGCGAGTTCAAGGAAAGTGTCCCGCTCAAAGACGGCATCGAAGTCAGCGACTTTGCCATGACCATCTCGCAGGGAGCGGCCCCCGACTTCGCCAAGGAGCTTCGCGAGCTGTCGAACGGTGAGTTGGCTTACCGGGCAGAAGTGCCGAGCAACTGGGCGCTCTATCTGATTCCGCTGGTGCCTTGGATTCTGTTCATCGCGCTCATCTACTTCCTCTTCATTCGCCCCCTTCGCGGCGGCGGTGGTGCGGCGGGCATGCTCGGCAACTTCGGCCGCTCCAAGCACAAGATGAGCGTCAAGGAGCAGACGAACGTCACCTTCAACGACGTCGCGGGCGTCGAGGAGGCCAAGGACGAGGTTCAGGAAATCGTCGAGTTCCTTCGCAACCCCAAAAAGTTCCAGCGTCTCGGCGGCCGGATTCCTCGCGGCTGCCTGCTCGTAGGCCCGCCCGGAACGGGCAAGACCTTGCTCGCCAAGGCCATCGCCGGCGAGGCCGAGGCACCGTTCTTCAGCATCAGCGGCAGCGACTTCGTGGAGATGTTCGTCGGCGTCGGGGCGAGCCGCGTCCGCGACCTCTTCAAGCAGGCGAAGGAGAATTCGCCGTGCATCATCTTCCTCGACGAGATCGACGCCGTCGGCCGCCGGCGGGGATCGGGCTTCTCATCTGGCGGTCATGACGAGCGTGAGCAGACGCTTAACGCGATCCTCGTCGAGATGGACGGGTTCGACTCGAACGACCAGGTCATCATCATCGCCTCGACCAACCGCGTCGACGTGCTCGACCCGGCCCTAACCCGTCCCGGCCGATTCGACCGGCAGGTGCAGGTGCCACTGCCGGACGTGAAGGGTCGGATGGAGATTCTCAAGGTCCACGCCCGCAAGGTGAAGCTCGGGCCGGACGTCGACCTCAGCCGCATCGCCCGCGCGACGCCCGGCTTCAGCGGTGCCGACCTCGCCGCCGCCATCAACGAGGCGGCGCTCATCGCGACGCTGGCCGAGAAGGATCACATCGAGCAGGAAGACCTCGAGGAGGCCCGCGATAAGGTTCGCTTCGGCCGAGCCCGCAAGAGCCGGGTCATCGACGACAAGGAGAAGAAGGCGACGGCGTACCACGAGGCCGGGCACGCGGTGGTGCAGGCGCTCGTCGAGGATGCCGACCCGCTCCACAAGGTAACGATCATCCCGCGTGGCCCCTACGGCGGCGCGACGATGAGCTTGCCGGAAAAGGATCGCCACAGCACCAGCCGCAAGTGGTGCGAAGCGTTCATCAAGGTCTGCTTCGGCGGCCGGATTGCCGAGGAAATGTTCACCGGCGACATCAACTCCGGCGTCGCGGGCGACATCCGTCAGGCGACGAGCGTCGCGCGGCGCATGGTCACCGAGTGGGGCATGAACGATCGCATCGGCTTCGTCTTCTACGGCGAAGAAGAAGGCGGCATGCAGGGCTTCGACCTCGGCGGCGGCAAGGAATATTCTGAAGAAACCCAGCGGGCCATCGACGAAGAAGTCAAGAAGCTGATCGACGGCCTGTTCGATGAGACGAAGCGGCTGCTCGAAGAGAACCGTGACAAGGTCGAAGCCGTCACTCGCGCTCTCATCAAGCACGAAACCCTCGACGCCGGCGACATCGACCGCATCATGCGAGGCGACAAGGTCGTCCGGCCGACGGTTAGCGACCTACTCGAGCAGGAGAAGGACAAGACGCCCGATCAGCCGCGTCGTGGGACGGTGATCGCACCGAGCGACGAGGGAGAAGATCCCGACATTAAGGTCGGAGCGGGTCCGCTTCCGACACCGGGCTGAATTAATTGGATCGGGTGGAGCGGCGGGGCTTGCCCCGCGTGTCTGCTTTCTGAGTTGAATTCGTTCCCGTTCTCTCTGCTCGTTTGCCCCTCCTCGCATTCCTGGGGGACCCTGATGTGACGGAGCGGGCACAGCTCGAGCAATGGGCTTTGGGTCCCAACGCGGGGCAAGCCCCGCCGCTCCATGAGAGGATCAGGTAAGGTCGATGCCCATGCTTCGCGATCCTGAGCTCCCGCGGTTTCTACGCTTATCTCTGCTGGCGCTCGCGGTCCTGATGTTCGCCGCCGCAGCTTGGGGCTCGTACCTCGTACTGGAAGGTTGACGCCCGCATTTCGGCGTTCAGCGACGGAGGGTCATCGGGTAGCCTCGCCGGCATGAGCAACGCCCTGCAGAGCCTCATCGACACCGGCACCAAACTCTGGCTCGACAGCGTCGACCCCGACGAGGTCAAGACCAACATCGACCGCGGCATCACCGGCGCCACCAGCAACCCCGCGATCATCTCGTCCCTCATCAAGAGCGGCCGATTCGACGAGCACCTCCGAAACCTGCTCGCCGACATGAGCACCGACGGTGCCGCCTGGGCGATGTGCGACTACCTCGTCTCCAAGGCGCAGGAGCGCTTCCAGTCGATCTGGGAGCGGACGAAGTGCAACGACGGCTGGGTCAGTTTCGAGCTCGACCCGCTCATCGAGGATCCCGAAGCGAACCTGCCGCACGAGGAGCGGGTGCGTCGCTACATCCACCTCGGCAAGCACTGGGGCAGCGGCTACACAAACCGCATGATCAAGGTCCCCGCCACGCCCGCGGGACTGGAGGCGATTGAGACGCTCGCCGCCGAGGGGTTGACGCTCAACGTCACGCTGATCTTCACCGGCCGGCAGTACGAAGCCGCTCGCGACGCGGTATGGCGTGGGGCACAGAGGCGTGAAGCCGGACTCGATCGGTTCAAAAGCGTCTACTCCATCTTCATCAGCCGCGTGGACGTCTACACCTCGAAGCAGATCGACGGTCTGAGTGAAGAGGGCAAGAAGTGGATGGGCCTCGTCAACGCCAAGCGGCTTTGGGCGGACAACGAGCAATTCTGGGCCGACAAGAACCTGCCTCTGGAGCAGGAGATCATTTTCGCCTCCACCGGCAAGAAGCTCGACTGGCAAGACGCCGACTATTACCCCAAGCACGTCGCCGGCGGTGGCATCCAGACGAACCCGCCCAAGACGAATGACGCCATCGCCGAAGCCAACGGCAGCTACGACAAGACCGTCGACCATCTGCCGGATGACGCGATCCTCGAGGAACTCGACGAAAAGGTCGACCTTCAGGCGATGGAGGATTTCCTGATGGACGAGGGCATCGACAAGTTCTCCAAGCCGCAGAAGGCGTTGCTGGAGATCGTCAAGCAGCAGGCCGACCAGCTCTGATCCGCCTGTCGCTGTAATCCGCCTGTCGCTGTGATCCGCCTGTCGCGGTCATCCGCCTCCCCTAGTTCGGCTTCAGGACGACCTTGATGCAGTTGTCCTTCTTCTCGCGGAACAGGTCGTAGCCCTCGATCGCCTGATCGAGCGGCAGCGTGTGGGTGATGACGAACGACGGGTCGATCTCGCCGCTCTCAATCTTGGCGAGCAGCGGGCGGAGGTACTTCTGAACGTGCGTCTGGCCTGTCTTGAGCGAGAGGCCCTTGTTCATGAACGCGTTCATCGGGATGTTGTCGACCGTGCTCGTGTAGACGCCCGGCATCGAGATGCGTCCGCCCTTGCGGCAGCATTTGATGACTTCCTGCAAGACAAACGGCCCGTTCTCGCCGAGACGCAACGCGCTCTTGGCTTTGTCGAGTGCCGCGTTCATCAGCCCGCTGCCGTGGGCTTCGGCTCCGACGGCATCGACACAAACGTCCGGGCCACGACCGTCTGTCGCAGCCATGAGCGTCTCGTAAGGATCCTTCTCGTCGAAGTTGATCGTCTCGGCCTTGCTGTGCTTGCTGATCATCGCCAGCCGCTCGGGCACGTTGTCGATCACGATGACCCGACCCGCTCCGAGCATGTAGAGGCTCTGCACCGTGAACTGCGCCACCGGCCCGGCTCCCCAGACGGCGACGGTCTCGCCTCCCTGCAGGTCGCAGTTCTCCGCCGCCATGTAGCCGGTCGGGAAGATGTCGCTGAGGAACAGGACCTGCTCGTCGGTCAGGTTCGTGTCGTCGATGCGGATCGGCCCGACGTCCGCGTACGGCACGCGAAGATACTCCGCCTGCCCACCCGCGAAGCCGCCCGTGAGGTGGGAGTAGCCGAACAGCCCCGCCGGAGCCTGCCCCATCACCTTCGAGGCCATTTCGCTGTTCGGGTTCGACTCGTCGCACAGCGAGTAGAGGTCGTGGTTGCAGAACCAGCACGAGCCGCACGCGATGGTGAAGGGCACGACGACCCGATCGCCGACCTTGAGCTTCGAGACCTGGGTGCCGATTTCGACGACTTCGCCCATCGGCTCGTGCCCGATGATGTCGCCCTTTTCCATGCCGGCCATGTTGCCGCTCAAAAGGTGCAGGTCCGACCCGCAGATGCCGGTGGCGGTCACCTTGATGATCGCGTCGGTGGGGTTCTCGATCTTCGGGTCGTCGACGTTGTCGACGCGGAAGTCGTTCGTGCCGTGGTAGGTGACTGCCTTCATAACGCTACAGCCGGCAAGATCGGTGCCACGCAAACCCTTCAAAGGATTACGAGAATGCCGAACCTGGTATCCTGTCTTGGATGAGCCGTCTGCCGACCCATTGGCCCGTCGTGATCGTCCTCGGCGTCTCGGGCCTGATCGCGGGCGTCGCGTCGCTGAAGGTCCAGCGGGCTCAGACGGCGGAGATCGTGCGACAGGACCAGCAGATGGCTGCGGCCGCGGCGGCGCTGCAGGAACAGGGGCTGCCGCTGACGCTCGAGGAGTTCGTCGACGCCTTCATCGAGCGGGCCGGCTACGAGGAAGACGCCGGTTGGCACCTGCGTCCGGTGCTCTATCGGTTGGATGATCTGCAGAGCGAGATCTGGCCGGAACTGGAGATCGCCGAGGACGACCAACTGCCGCGCTTCGACTTCGAGCCGGCCCTCGACGAGCTGCCGGAGGACTGGCGCACCTTCACGTGGGACGACCTCCGCCAGCTGCTCGAAGAGAGCGGCGACATCATCGCGAAATTGGAGGAGGCCGAGAACGCCTTTCGGCCGCAGGTCGAGACGGTTCACGCCTCCCTCGGCCCCGTTCTGACAATCGAGCAGGGTCTGACGCAGTTCGAGTATCCGGAACTCAGCAACGTCTACACGCTGACATCGCTGCTCCGCTATCGCCTGCTCCTGGCGGCTCATGAAGGCGACGCGGACCGCGTGATCGAGACGGCCCTCTGGATCAACGGCATCGCCGACACCGTGCAGGCCGCGAATCCGACGTTCATCGCCCACCTCGTCAGCGGCGGCAACCGACTCCGCATGACGCACGGCGTGCAACTGGTCCTGCCGGCCTTGAACGGCATCACGAAGGGCCAGGTGGCTGAGCTGCAAGCCGTCTTGCTCGACCAGACCGCTTCGACCGATCATCTGACGCTCGCGGCCAAGGCGGAAGCGGTCTACCAGCACGGCGACATAGTTCACCTGCGGGACGAAGGTCCTGCCATCGAGACGGTGCTCAGGAACGTCGCTCCGGGTCTACCGGGGGAACAAGCCGTCGAGTTCGCGGCACCGAGCGCCCTGTTCCTCGCTCAGCAGGCCGGTGCCATCATTCACGCCAGTCAGGCCGAGACAATGCCGGAGGCTCGAGATCGACTCAAGTCGGTTCAAGACGCAATGAAGAACACGAGTTCAGTCGACCTTGATCTCGCCCTTCGCTACCTCTCCTTCGGCGGTGACGATTTGTGGATCGAGAGGCACTTCATGTCGCACTTCATGATCCGCAACAGCCAATCCCTCGTCGCCGTCGCCCTTGGCTTGCAGGCGTACCGCACCGACCACGACGGCGACCTGCCGGCGACGCTCGATAGGCTCGTGCCCGACTACCTGCCGTTCGTCCCACGGGACCGGATGACCGCCGACGCCTCGATCCAGTACGACCCGACTCGCGGCATCGTCTGGACCGTCGGCCGCGACGGCATCGACCAAGGCGGCATCAGCCGAGCCGACCGCGTCGCCGAGCTGCCTAACGCTTCCACCGCCCAACTCGAAGCCGTCGGCTGGGACGAGGTGGTGAAGATCCTGCAGTCATCCAGATTGCGGGCGAAGGCTCATTAATAAGGGTTCTTGTCTCGCACCTGGCGTTTCTGATAGCCTCCACCTTGTGAAGCGTACAAGCTGGATCGGGTGGGTCATTCTGTGCCTCGTCACGCCGGCGATGGCGGGTGGGGTCGATGCCCTCCTGCAGCGACAGGCGGATCTGGAGCAGCCTTGGGATGTCGATGTCGATGGCGGGCGGATGGAAACGCTGCGCGCGGCGGGGAAGGTGACGAATGAGCAATGGCGGCAGTTCGCTATCAACTCGCTGCGACCAAGGTGGAGGATTCGGCCGCATGTTCGTCAAGGGGATGTGCTACCGGTCATGCTTGTGGTCGAAGATCGTCTGGATCGTGGCGGTCCATCGTCTGGGTTCGAGTTAACGGCCGTTATTGAGAGTCTGAAGGTCGGGGAGCATTCTCTTGACCTGCCGAAGATTCGAAATGGGTATCACGTCAGGCAGGATCGACGGCCTCGCTCCTCCGGAACGTTCGGCCCCATCCTCATCGGCTTCAACGACGACGTGACCAGCGAGTTACCGGTCGGGACTCACGACGTGATGTTGACGGCGAAGACGACGCTCAAGGAGGTGCTTGAGGATGAGAACAACCTACTCCTTTCGCAGGAGGAAGTGATGTTCAAGACGGATCTACGCGTCGATGCCGCCGACGACTTTTCGTCGCTGCTTGTGACGGACGATGAGTTGGCTGATGGCGTAGCGGGTGCCAATCGCGTCGGCGCCCTGGTGCCGACGGAGTCGGTTTGGAGGCTGCGCGTCGACATCTGGGACACGCCCGTCGCAACGAAGTGGGTGGTTCTGCTACGTCCGGCTGGCGGCACGAATGTTCCGAACGAGGCGGTACAACATTATTGGCAGCAAACGTCCTACTTCGAAGCGGGCGCGAAGACGACATCGGGCCGACTCCTGCCGACAAACTTTCTTGGTTTCGAACCGGCTAACCACGAGAAGGTCGATGTGATCCTGGTCCCTGACCTCAAGGGCGCGGCAGAAACGCTGCACGGGCGGCCAATTTGGGGCAAGCGGCTGGTCATCGAGGACGTCGCGGTGCTGCAAGAAGATCCGGGCCAAGACTACTTCGACATGAAGGTTTACAGCGTCCTCGGGCGGATGACTCCCCAATCGATCCTTTCCTATCGCGAGTGGCTTGAGCGGGAAGTCGGTGCCATAAAAGATCGATGAGCGGATGTCGGTCCGGCGAACGGACGGAGAAACGTCATGATGAAGCCGGCGACGAGACAGGGCGGCCGATCTGGAACGAGCGTCTGGTCATCGCGGACGTACCGGTGATGCAGGTCGATCTCGAACGCAGTCAGTGGGACGAAGATGTCGACTTCGCAGTTGGCCAGCAGCGGTCTTGATCCCCCTTGAAGCTCATGGAGCGACGGAGACGCGACGGTCGTGATCCCGTTACTGGCCAGCCGCAGCTTTAAGACTGCTGGAGCGAAAGCAAATTCGAATAGCCTGCTTGGCGAAAGCACGACGCACCTTGGCAAAGTTGCCGCGGACGTCCTAGGTTCGGCCCGTTCCCATGCCGTTGGCCGAGGCCGCTTTGCCCATCCTCGCTTCGACCTCGATTCCGGAACCCTCGGCCTGGCTGCTGATCCTGCTCGTCTTCGCACCGGCCATCGCCGGGCTGGCGACGCTGCTGTTGCCCCGACAGGCGACGACCCTCAAGCCGATCGTCGCCCTGCTCGGGCCGGTGACGTCGCTGGTGCTGCTCTTCGTCCACTTCGCCCGCCACGGCACGGACGGCGGGCGGATGGTGACGCAGTGGATGCCGGCGCTCCACCTCGACTTCGCCTTCAACGTCGACCCCCTCGGCGGGTTCTTCGCGTTGCTCGTCGCGGGAATCGGCTGCCTGATCGTGCTCTATGGCCGGGCGTACCTTGGTGACACGCCCGGCGACGTCGGCAAGTTCTACCCGCTCATCACGTCGTTCATGACGGCGATGCTGGGCCTCGTGCTCGCGGACGACATGATCCTGATGCTCCTGTTTTGGGAGATGACGAGCATCACCTCGTTCCTGCTCATCGGCTGGGATCCGAGAAACGAAAAGGGCGTCAAGAATGCGTTGCAGGCCTTCGCGACGACCGGCTTCGGCGGACTGGCGTTGCTCGGCGGCTTGATCTGGCTCGGCGTGCAGACGGGCTCGTGGTCGTTCACCGACCTCGACCCGGTCGCCAGCGGCGGAATGATGACGGCGGCGTTCCTGCTGATCTACGGCGGCATCGCGGCCAAGAGCGCCCAGTGGCCGCTGCATTACTGGTTGCCGGGCGCGATGCTCGCACCGACGCCGATTAGTGCGTACCTGCACAGCGCGGCGATGGTCAAAGCGGGCATCTACCTGCTGGCAAGGCTCTGGCCGGACATGGCGCATCTGGACGTCTGGCCTTGGATCGTCGTCGGCTTCGGCAGCATCACGATGGTGCTCGGCGCGTGGATCGCCCTGCAGCGGGACGTGCTCAAGCAGATCCTGGCGTACACCACGATCAGCCAGCTCGGCCTGCTCGCCTGTGCCTTCGGCCTGTCGCACTTCACGTACGACGGCAAGCCGAACCTGGTCTGGGGGAACATCCAAATCCTCAACCACGCGCTCTACAAGGCACCGCTCTTCATCCTCGCCGGCGCGGTGACGCACGCGATCGGGCCCAAGGCACTCAGCGGCATGGTCGGCTGGTGGCACGCGGGTGGGGATGGTGGGGAGCGGAAGCGATACGCGTTGCTGTTCCTGCTCGCCCTCGTCGCACTGGCGGCCTTGCCGGGGACGATGAGCTTCTTTGCCAAGGAGGCGTTCCTCTACCAGATCTGGCACGGGTTCAAGGAGACGAAGTCGCCGCTGTTGATCGCGCTGCTTGTCGGAACGGTCTTCACGAGCGTTTGCAACGTCGCGATCCTGATCCGCTTCGGCAGGACGTTCTTCGCGACGCACGACGAAGAGGCCGAGCCGCACCACGGGCACCATGGTCACGACACCGCCTTCTGGACGGCGATGCTCTGGATGCCCGCGGCGTTGCTGATCGGTCTGCAGTACGTCGGCGGCCTCTTCGGCCCGCTTGTCGCGCCGACGCTCGCGACGATCGAGGCGTCGGCGTTTTACCCAAAGGATCCGCTCGATCTGTTCAGCTTGTGGTACGTCGTGACGCACCCGGGCGTGCCGTTGTTGGCGAGCTTGATCGGCATCGTCATTGGCGTCGTGCTCGGCTTGTCGAACGTCTGGAGCGGCTTCCGCGGCGACGTGCACGACCGTATCTTCCCCGGTTCGTACAACGGCATCCTCGGCGGCGGGCGGTTCGTCTTCGGCCTGTTCCAGACGGGGCAACTTCGCTGGTACGTGACCGCCACGACGCTGACGATCGTCGGCATCATCGTCTGGACCGGGTGGACCGCGTGGATGCCGCTCCTGGCCAAGGCGTGGGGCGAGGTGCAGGCAGAGGGCGGGTTGCCGGACTTCTGGATCGACCCGGCTGCCTGGATGTTGCCGCTGGCGATTTGCGTCGCTGCGCTGATGACGGTGGTGGTGCGTCGGCGGGTGCCGCGGGTGCTGGTCATCGGCACCGTCGGCTTCGCCGTCAGCGGGCTGTTTTACCACTATGCGGCCCCGGATTTGGCGTTGACGCAGTTGAGCGTCGAGATCGTCAGCCTGATTCTGTTTCTCCTGGTGCTGAACCTGCTGCCGGACCCCAAGACGCTCAAGCCGCGGACGTTCCTCGTGCCGCGGATCATCGTCGCCATTGCCATCGGCACGACCGCGGGCTTCATCGCGTTCATCGCCTCCACCGGCGAGCGGCCGCAGCGGGTCGTCAGTCTCTCGACGCCCGAGGACAAGACGACGCTGGGCGACTTCTTCCTCCGCAACAGCTACAGCGGCAAGGACCTCGTCGGTGTCGACCCGGACCGCCTCGGCGAAGGCGTCGTGGATCGTGGCGAGTCGCACTTGACGAGCTTCGGCTCAAAGATCAAGGCGGAGCCGGCTTATGAAGGTGACGACGCGGTCGCCGTCTCCAAGGGCGGCGGTGGCGGGAACGTCGTCAACGTCATCCTCGTCGACTTCCGCGGCTTCGACACGTTCGGCGAGATCGGCGTGCTCGGCATCGCGGCGATGGGCGTCTGGACGCTGCTCCGCAAGCCGCCGAGTGAACAGGATATCGATGCCAAGGACAACCGGTCGGAACCGTCGGCCGACACGTTCGAAGAGCCCAACGGCCCGATCCCGTTCGACGCGTTGACGATGAACGGCATTCGCGGCGATCACCCGGTCCGTTCGCAGGACATTGCCAGCGACATCCTCAAGACGGCCAGCTGGTTGCTGTTGCCGCTGGCACTCGTTTTTGCGGCGTTTCTCTTCTTCAAAGGCCACCAGGAACCCGGCGGCGGGTTCGTCGGCGGACTGGCGGCGGCGGTGGCGCTAGTCGTGTTCCGCATGTGCTTCGGCTGCCAGGCGCTGTACGACCTGTTGCCGGTTCGCGAGCGGACGATGATCGGCATCGGCCTCTTGCTGGCGAGCCTGACGGCGGTCGTGCCGCTGCTTTTCGGGTTGCCGTTGCTCACCAGCAACAACGGCTACCTGCCGCTCATCGGCGGCGGGAGTTACCACTGGTCGACCGTGATCGTCTTCGACCTGGGCGTCTTCCTCGTCGTGGTCGGCTCCATCGTCGGCATGGCTGACGCACTCGCACGGGAGCTCGAGTCATGAGCGTCCTGACCTCCGTCGTCATCGGTTTCCTGTTCGCCTGCAGCGTGTATTTGCTGCTGAGCAAGGAGCTCAAGTCGATCGCCATGGGCGTCTTTCTGCTCGGGCACGGGGCGAATCTGGCGATTCTTACCGCGAGTCAGGATCCGACCGGCCGACGGGCGCCGGTGCTCGGCGAGGCCGGTGCGATGATCGGCACCGAAGCCGACCCGCTGCCGCAGGCGCTGGTGCTCACCGCCATCGTCATCGGCCTGGCGGTGCAGGCGTTTCTGCTGACGCTCATCGTCATCACCTACCGCCGGACCAAGACGCTCGAGACGAAGGAACTGGCCGACGCTTAGAGATTCTCCCGCACCTCGCTTGCCGAACACTTTCTGTTGCCGAACACTTTCTGTTGCCGAACACGCTCGTCATCCTCCCGATCATGCTCCCGCTTCTGGCGGGTGTGATCAACTTGCTGCTCTACAAGAAGCAGACGGCGTCGGCGGTCGTGAACGTCGTGGCGTTGCTGGCGTCGCTGGTGATTTCGGTGCTCTTCGTCGCCGCGACGCTCGAAGGCGACGGCCGGGTGCTGGTCAGCCAGATGGGCAATTGGCCTGCACCGTTCGGCATCACGGCGATCGTCGACATCTTCGCCGCCGTCTTGTTGGCGGCGACGTGTTTCGTCTCGCTCGTCGCCTACGCCTATGCCCTGTCGCAGACGCCGACGCGTTTCACCGGCGGATTCTTCAACACGCTCTACCCGTTCCTCATCTGCGGCGTGAACTGGGCGTTCGTGACGGGCGATTTATTCAACCTGTTCGTCAGCTTCGAGGTGATGCTCCTGGCGAGCTACGGCATCCTCGTCAGCGGCACGACGCCGCGACAGATGCGGCATGCGCACAAGTACGTCATCCTCAACCTCTTCGCCAGCGCCTTCTTCGTCGCCGGCTGCGGCTGGGTCTACGGCACGCTCGGCACGCTCAACTTCGCGGAGATCGCGGTGCTAAGTCGCACCGGCCAAGTCGATACCGAAGGCACGCTGGCGCTCATGGCGATCGCGTTCGTCTTCGCGACGAAGGCGGCGTCGTTCCCGGTCTGGTTCTGGCTGCCCGACACGTACCCGACGATGTCGCCGGCCTTGGCGGGGCTGTTCGGCGGACTGCTGACGAAGGTGGGCGTCTACGCCTTGGTCCGATTGCTGATCACGTGCTCAGGCGGGTCGCTGACGGTGGCCGAAGCGGCCGAGCCGTTGTTGATCTTCGCGGCGGCGACGACGATGTTCATCGGCGTGCTCGGTGCGGTGTCGAGCGCGACCGTCAAGCAGATCCTGAGCATTCACGTCATCAGCCAGATCGGCTACATGATCATGGGCATCGCCCTGGCCGTCTCGCCGGTTGCGTCGCCGGAGGCGAGAGCGATTGCCGTTGCGGCCGTGCTGCTGTTCATCGTTCACAACATGATCGTCAAGTGCGCCTTGTTCTTGTGCGGCGGCATGATGGAGAAATACGGCGGCACGGACGAGTTGTCGAAGCTCGGGAACCTCGTGTCGCGTGACAAGTGGCTGGCGGTTTTGTTTCTCGTCGCCGCCCTGTCGCTTGTCGGGTTGCCCCCGCTGAGCGGGTTCTTCGGCAAGTTCATCCTGATCACCCAAGGCTTTGGCCAAGGCGACTTCGGCGGCATCCTGATGGCCATCGTCGCGACTGCCACCGGCACGCTGACGCTCTTGAGCATGGCCAAGATCTGGAGCTACGGCTTCTGGTCGCCGGCTCCGGAAGGGTCGTTGAGTGCGACGCGTGAACCAGGCTACCGGCCGCCGCTTCGGAACGCGGGTCTGGCGACGACGACGGTGCTCGTGATCGCGGCGGTCGCTTTCGGCCTCTTCGCGGGACCGGTCTATCAGATCGCGGTGCGGGCCGGCGAGATGGTGGTCGAGCCGACCGCCTACGTTGAGGCAGCACTGGGCCCGCGAGCGGCGGCGATGATCGAGCGGCCAGTCTTGATCGTGCCGAGTCAGGAGGTAATGCCTTGAACCTGTTCATCATCAATCTGCTCCTGGCGGTGCTTTGGGTGTTCCTCTGGGGCGACCTGACGCTCTACACGCTCGGCATCGGGCTGATCTTCGGGTACATCACGCTGCTGCTCTTCACCCGCATCCGCGGCCATGAGGGGCCCGATACGCTCTGGAACGCCTACGGCCGAAAGCTGTGGCGGGCAATCGTCTTCGTCGGGTACTTCTTCCGACTGCTCGTCGTCAGCAACCTGCAGATCGCCAAGGAAATCCTCACGCCCGGCCTGTCGATTCAGCCGCGCGTCATTCGCTACGAGGTGACGGGGCTCGGGCCCTTCAGCATCGTGACCTTCGCCAACGCGATCACGCTAACGCCCGGCACGCTGGTCGTCGACGTCCGCCACAACAGCGACGGTCGGAGCTTTCTCTACATCCACAGCCTCTTTGCCGAAGATCGCCAGGCGACGATCCGCTCGCTCGACGAGCTTCGCGAGCGGATGCAGGAAGACGTGTTCCTCGGCCACCGCCACGAGGAGTTCGAGCCGCCGCAGGTGAAGATGGGTGGTGCGGCATGAACGAAGTCATGATCTGGGCCGTCTGGTTCGTTCAAGTGTTGGCAAGCATCGGCATCGTCGCGTTGACCGGCGGCATCCTTCTGTGTCTCTTGCGGGTCGTCCGCGGCCCGACGCTGGCGGATCGTGGTGTGGGGGTGGACGCCATGGGCATCCAGGTGCTGGGTCTTGTCATCGTCCTGACGCTCCGCGGCGGCGAGCTCGTCTTCGTCGACGGCATGCTCGTCCTGGCGCTTCTGAGCTTCGCCGGCACCGTCGCGATCGCCCAGTTCATCGCCCGGCCCCACATCAAGGTCGAAGAAGCGGAGGCCACAGAATGATCGAGTCGATCTTCGTCATTCTCCTGTTCGCGCTCACGGCCTTCATGTTGATCGGCGGAATCTTCTTCATGATCGTGGGCGCGGTCGGCGTGGTGCGACTGCCCGATACCTATTGCCGGTCGCACGCGTCGAGCAAGTGCGTGACGCTCGGCATCATCGGGTTGCTCGCGGCGTTGGTGCTCTACGTCGCTGCCGCGGCTCAACTGGACGTGGCGACGACGGCGACGGCCGAGATCGACGCGGAGCAAAGCATTTCGGGTAACACAGCGCCGGGCGTGGTGGCGTTGACGAAAGCGTTGCTGGTCGTCGCGTTCGTCTTCATTTCGGCCCCCGTCGGCTCGCACATGCTGGCACGGGCGGCTCACTTTGCGGGCGTGAAGTTGACGGACGCGACGCTGTCAGACGATCTGGTCGAAGACGATCAGGCGGCGGAACGCGAGGCTTTGTAGCGCGCGAAGGCTTCAAGCGTCCAGGCGGCACGCTTCTCGTACCACGCTTCGAGGGTGTTGATCTTCGCCATCTCGACCGCGTGACGACTCGCCTCGGCCAACGCGGCGCGGTCACGATCCAGACGCAGCAAGGTGGCGGCCAGGTCGTCCGTCGCTCCGATCGACACCGGCGTCGGCTGGTTCGCCTCGCGGCTGAGCTCGCGGGTGTATGGGATTTCGTATGACACCATCGGCAAACCCCCGCAGAAGGCGTCAAAGGCGGCACGCGGCGTGTCCTCCCCGAGCGGCGTGAAGATGAAGAGGTCGTAAGTCGCCAAGTCGCTCAGTAGCTCCGCGCCGAACGGGCGTTGGCCGAGCATCTTGATGTAGTCGCCCGCACTTTCGCTCTCGACGAGTTCCCTCAGCTCCGGCTCCTGCTCGCCGGCACCGATGATGTCGAGCTTGACCTTTGCCCCTTCTCGCCGGGCTTTGGCAACAGCTCGGATTGTGTGGTCGACGCCCTTCCTCGGCGTCAGTCGACCGAGCGAAAGCAGCCGCAGCGAACGGTCGTCGGCGAGCGTCGCCAGTCGAGCTTCGAGACGATCCGCATTGACGATGTCGCTCGCCTGGTGCGACGTGTCGTAGAACGTCCGCGCATCATGGGCCAGGGCTCCGAATCGCTGCATCAAAGCTTGCCCCTTGAGCAGCGCGAGGTTGGCGGTCGAAACACATCGCTTGGCGGTGCGGTAGTACAGGTAGCGGTAGAGCTTCTGCGTCATTCGCTGTTTGAAGCCGGCTCCTTCGGAAAGCTGCTGACTCTGCAGAATAATGTCGGTGTCGATGACGAAGACCGTCATCTTTCCTTGGCGGACACCCTCGTCGTGGCCCGTCGGTGCCCACGGCAGGAAGGCGTCGTTGATGCCGCTGTGGACGACCGACGCCTTAGCCGCCGCATCTCGGCATCGGGCGCGAATCGCCCTCGCCTCTCGCCAATACTCCCTCGGCCGAAGGTGGCACCTGCCGAGCGAGTAAAAGCCGATGTCGTCTGCTTTCTCCGACACCTCCACTGGCGGCTGGAGGAATCCACCTCTGCCGAGTTCCGGCAGGTCAGGCCGGACCTCGGGAGCGGCCAGCAGCATCTTGCCGAATCGACCGTCGAGCGAGTCGCGAAGCAACTTGACCGCATAGGCCCACTCGCTGCTGACGAGGCAACGGTCGGCATCGAGCCGCTTGCACGGCATGTCGGAAAAGACGACGTACATCGGTGGCCGAAGGCTAACCGACGCGATGCTCATGTCGAACGTCAGTGACCTGCGGCGAAGAAGGTGCGGATGCTGTCGTAGATGTCGTGCTTCGTGTTGACGCGGCTGGTGAGCACCTTCTCCTGGCCATCGAGGTGTTCGTGGATGGAGTTGATGAAGTTGCCGCTGCCGTAGGCGCTGGCGACTTGGCAATAGCCGAACAGGTTGCACGCCGGCAACAGGGTGTCGCGGATGAGGCTGACGCAGGTGCGATTGTCAGCTTCCGACGAGTTGTCGCCGTCGGAGAAATGGAACGCGTAGATGTTCCAGTCGATCGGGTTGTAGTGCTGAGCGATGAGGTTGGTGCAGCACTTGTATGCGGAGCTGATCCGCGTGCCGCCGTCTTCGCGAAGGTGGTAGAAGGCGTGCTTGTCGACTTCTTTGGCGTTGACGTCGTGGACGATGTAGCGTGTTTCGATGCCGTCGTAGTTGTTGCGAAGCCAGGTGTCGATCCAGAAGGCTTCCAGGCGGACGAGTTCCTTTTGCTCCGGGCCCATGGAGCCGCTGACGTCCATCATGAAGATAACCAGCGCGTTGCTTTGGGGTGTTTTGGTCTCCTTCCAGGAGCGATAGCGGATGTCGTTTTTCTCCGGGATGATGACGGGCCGGCGGCTGTCGTAGCTGCCGAGCATGATCTGCCGCTTGAGGGCCTCGCGATACGACCGCTTGAAGTGCCTGAGGCCTTCGGGTCCGACCCGTCGGATGCCGCGGTAGCGATCCTTTTGGGTGCTGATGCGGTGTCGGCCCTTGGGCTCGATGCGGGGCAGCTCGAGTTCCTCACCGAGCATCTCGGCGAGTTCGTCGAGGCCGAGCTCGACCTCGAGGATGTGCCGGCCTTCTTCCTCACCGCCCTGCGTGCCTCCGCCCTCGCCCTGCCCGAGGCCGTCGCCGGGCTCGCCGTCGCCCATGCCAACGCCGCCCTTGTTGTCGCCGTAGCGGAAGTTGGGCAGCTCGACCGAGTGGACCGGGATGGAGATGAGGTCCTTGCCCTCCTTGCCGATGAGCTCGCCCTTGCTGATGAACCGTCGCAAATCGTCGCGGATCTTGCCCTTGACGATCTGGCGGAAGCGTTGGTGGTCTTTGTCGATCGAGAGGACCATGGCGGAGCGTCAGGTACCCGGCCGCGGGAAGAGGTCCTGGACCCTTACCTTGAAAGCAGGCAGAAGATCGGGAAGAAGGAGTTCGTCAGCCCCCGCCAACTTCGCGTCGAATTGGCCGTGGAGGTAACGAGTGACAGTTCGGGTGATCGGGAACAACACCCAAACTTCAGGAAATCCTGCCTCCGCGTAGTCGTGCAGCTTATCATCGAGCTCGCCGGCCCGGTCGTTGATCGAGACGACTTCGACCGCCAGGTCCGGCACGATCGGCAACGTGCCGACGTCTCCGTGCTCGTCCATCTCGACGTCTTTCAATCGCTCGGGCCGCACGACGCTGACGTCCGGCATGCGGTAGCGGTTCGGCTTGTTCGGGAAGCACCGGTAGCCGAGGCCGTCTTGGAAGACGAAAGCGTCACCCGCCGCCGACTTGAGGCGGTGGTGGGCCTCGCCGGCAGTGAGTACGGATAGCAAACTCATGGTGTGTGTCCTCAGTTCCCCGTCGACATATTCCGATCCGGCTTGCCCCTCGAGGAGCACGAGTTCCTCTTCCGTCGGCTCGTCGCCGATGTCCGCGGTCGAAGGAGGCGGTGGTGCCTGTAGCAGCGTCATGGCTTATTCTTCTCCTTTCGTGTCGCCCCGTGCGAAGATGCTGGCGACGTAGTTTAATACGTCGGTCGCCGAGGCGTCGTTGTAGCCGAAGTACTTGATGAGCCGGTCCTTGACGACGTCGATCTTCTGCTGCGTCTCGTCGTCGACCACGCTGCTGACGAGGTTCTTGAGCTTGATCGTGTCCCGCTGGTCCTCGAAGAGCTTGAGCTCGAGGGCCTTGAGCAGCCGGCTGTTGGTGTTGTACTCGAACTTTCGGCCGTCGAGGGCGAGGGCGCCGATGTAGTTCATGATCTCCTGGCGGAAGTCGTCCTTGCGAGACTCGGGGATGTCGATCTTCGTCTCGATCGACCGCATCAGGCGCTCGTCGGGCTCCTCGTCCTTGCCGGTGTAGCGGTTGCGGACCTTCTCGTGCTGCGTGTAGGCCCGCACGTTCTCGATGTAGTTCGCCGCGAGCCGCTTGATGGCGTCTTCGTCAGCGCTGATGGCCCGCTGGACCTCGCCCTTGATGATATCCTCGTACTCCTCCTTCACGACGCTCAGCAGTTCGCGGTACTCCTGCTTGAGCTCTTCATCCGTGATGAGCGAGTGCTGGCTCAAACCGGCCTCCAGTTCGTTCATCACCATGAACGGGTTGATCATCGCGTCGGCCTGCGCCTGGTGGCTGACGAGGGTGTTGCTGATCTTGTCCTGGATGTACCTGGGGCTGATGCCGGTCATCCCCTCGCGCGGCGACTCGTCGCGTAGCTCACGAATCGACTCTTCTGTAAAGCCTGGAATGCTCCGGCCGTTGTAGAGCTTGAGCTTCTGCAGCTTCGTGATGCCCGCCTTCTTCGGCTCGGCCAGCCGCGTCAGCAGCGCCCACATCGCCGCCACCTCGATTGTGTGCGGCGCAACGTGGATGCCGCGAATGCGTTCGCCAGCGAAGTCCTTCTCGTAGATTTTGATCTCGTCATCAAGCCGCGTGTTGTAAGGCACGTCGATTTTGATGGTCCGGTCACGAAACGCCTCCATCATCTCGTTGCCCTGGAGCCGCTTGTACTCCGGCTCGTTCGTGTGCC
>CAYMAS010000007.1:0-35820 GCA_964388485.1 uncultured Tepidisphaerales bacterium
TGCCGGGTTGAAAGAGGTTGCTGCCGGGTTGAAAGAGGTTGCTGCCGGGTTGAAAAGGGTTACTGCCGGGTTGAAAAGGGTTACTGCCGGGTTGAAAAAGATCATTTTCAACTCAGCAGTAACCTTCTCCAGTCCAGCGATGACGACGCCTGACGCGGCCGTAGCCCTTCCCGGACGCTCGGGACTCGCTTTCGACCCGGCAGACATCACTGCTTGCTCGCCAAAAACCTCGACGGCTTCGGCGGTGGGAGAAGCCTGAACGACCAAGGCGTTCGCCACCATCGCCTGTCATTACGGCGTGCCACCTTGGTCCGGACGCTACAGATGAACTTCAACCGCTTTAGGTCGTGCTTCAGCACGATGCCCCGTCTTATGACCGATGAGCGACCGACGTTCGCAGCGGGGACTTCGTCTGACGGATCCGACAACTTGTACGCTTTTGGATTTCTAAGTCAGGTCCGCGGCTCTTTCGGCTAGTGCCCGGCAGAGATGTCTCTATCCGCCCGCCCAGATTCGTCCTTCGCCGTCCGCCGCGTTTTGCTTGCCGCGATGGCGAGTCTTGGTGTCTTGGGGTGCAGCTCGCCGAGCGTCACCTTTGACATCGATCCGGACGAACTGGGGCCGGCTGTCTTGGCCGTGGTGGACAGCGATGGTGACCTTCTTGGACAAGGCACGGCCCCGCTGAGCGTCAAGCACGATCTGGCCGACGAATCCGTCACGGTCTTTGCCGCTTCCGCCCGACCGTTCGACCCGAGCTTCAACGAGGTCGAGCGGCAGGTGGACGCGTCGGCGGCATCGGGGCCTGCGACGGATCGCCGGGTCGAGATCGAGGTCGAGCCGACGGGAATCGGCAGCGTGGCCACCCTTCAACCGGTCGTCGGCGCGGACGGAGGGATCCAGACGGTGGTGGTTCGCACCCGTAGCTTCCGCGACGTGACCGAGCTCGATGGTGCACCGCCGACGCGGATCGCCCGACTCGGCCGGAACGTGGGCGTCGATGGCATGACCATCACGCCGGATGGTGGGCAGCTGATCTTCAGCCTCGTCGAGACCGACGCGCTGGGGCCGGAGCAGGCCGTTCGATACCTCAAGTCGAAGCAGCGTGAGATCCAATCGCGGCTGGAGCAGGGCCGAGCGCCTGAAGAAGAACGAGCAAGGTTGCAGGCCATGTTGCGGATGCTCGCCGACCTCGTCCGGCCCGACGCGTCGACCGCCGAACGCATCGACGGGACGCTGCTGGCCATGGGTCAACTCGAGGAGGCGTCACGCATGCAGCTGCGGAGCATCGGCACCAGAGCGGGAAGGGGCGTGCAGCAACTCACGACCGAGGCCTATCGCGACCGGATGCCGACCATCACGCTCGATGGCAAGTCGATCATCTTCGCCAGCGACCGCCGCCGGCCCGGCCGGGCGGATCTGGTCTCCATCGCGTCCGACGGCCGGGTGGGCGTGAGCGACATCTACCGTTGCGCCGGTGACGAAGTGGTGGGCCGATCCAGCATTGCCGACGACGGCACGATCGCCTTCTGCCTCTACACAGTCGCCGGTGACCCGGCGACCGGACAGATCTGGGTAGCGGGGGGCAACAACGGCTTCCCGACGCAGCTCGGTGTCGGCACCGACCCGGCAATCAGCCCCGACGGCTCGCTCATCGCCTTCGTCGGGCGTGACCGCAACATCTACACCCTCGACCTCCGCGGCGGCCGGACGACGCAGATGACGTTTAACGCCGCCGAGATCCTTCGCGACTATCAGGCGAGCTTGAGCCCGATCGAGCAAGCGGAATACGCCCGGCAGCTCGACCTGGGTTATCCGGGAATCCGCCCCTACTCCAGCCCCGCGTGGGCCGGGAACAACCGGTACATCGTCTACTGCGGGATGGAAGGGCGCGATCCCACGGGCCGTCCGAACGAGGACATTTGGATCATCCCGGCCGACGGTCGAGGCCAGCCACAGCAGTTGACGACGAACGGCTCCGCCGACTGCAACCCGATCCTCGCCCCCGACGGCCGCCACGTCTTCATCACGAGCAACCGCGGCGACGAGTGGGGCATCTGGCGCCTGAACCTGCCGGACGACATCGCCAGCGACCTCCGGGCGTCCGCTGCCGTGGCGGAGTAGCTGAATAGCCAGCCATCAGCCGCCGCCCGCAGTGCAGAGGAATTCTTCTCACGGCGTGTCAGGGTTGGCCTCGCCGCGTCTAGCCCCCACATTGGCCGCTCTCATTCCCCGCGGAGCCGCCGGCTGTGTGTCGGAACGACTACGACCGTTGGAAGAATCCTTTACCTGAACCGCCATGATGAAGTCCGAGACGATCAAGCCGAGTAGGTCAACCTCCCAGCGACCTGTGAGGCACGGGAGCAATACGATCTTCCCAAATGCTCGACGTGATGATCCATGGCAAAGACCCATCGCGATGCTAGCGGTACGGTCCCGGACACCCTCAGAGCAGACCGCACACGATTTTCTTCGAAGGCGAGTAGCGCAGAGGATGACTCGTTCATCATCCGTCAGGTTATTGTCTGAGAGGCTTGAGGATCGACGACTTCTTACGACATCGTCATGGCTTCCGGTTGAAGAGCTTCCAAGCCCCGTCTTTGATACAACACATGATCGCATCGTCACGATTTCAGGGCAGGAGGCATCAATTTTGGATGCCACAACCTTCGATCCTGAGCTAACAATCCGACTCGATCAGAGCTTGGCAGCAGAGGCATATGTCCAAGACGTCGCCCTCGGCGAGCGGTACGTCGCCATGAGCGTCTGGGGAAATGGTGAAGCCGGACAAGCCGTGGTATATGATGCAACCACTGGCGATCATCTTTATACGTTCACGGCGCCTGAGGGAACATCTACGGAATGGTTTGGGCGTACAATTGCTTTGAATGACGACTTCCTGATTGTCGGAACCCAGCATTCTGGCCTCACTCAGTCGATCGCGTTCGCTTACTCTCTAACGAATGGGCGCCTCACTCACGAGTTTGCGTCTTCAACTCCCTATGACACTGTTAACGCAACTGCTTTTGATATTAGTACATACCGACAGTACACCGCTATTACCAGTTACTGGGACCCCAGATATTATCAGAGCGAAACGACACTCACTGTCTACGACACAGCGACCGGCTCGGAGATCTACACGCTCGCGAAGGAAGGCTCGCTCGACTTCTTCGGTTGGTCGGTCGATCTCGACTCCCAACTGCTCGTCACGGGCTCCTATTTTGCGGATAGAACTGAGGGATCTGTCGACATCTACAGCGTAGCTAACGGATCGTTCATCGAGGAGTTGAAGGCGTCAGATCCCGGCCCGCAAAGAAACTTTGGATCGTCAGTCAGCCTCACGCCGGACACTGTCGTCGTGGGAGCTAGCGGCAATGGCGGACCAGACACCGGCTATCAGCTGCCCGGATCAGTCTATGTTTTTGATCGCGACACCCTGCAAGAGCAGCAAAAGATCGAACTAGATACCGACGACGAAGTTGGCCGTTTCGGATGGCGTGTGGAGGCGGAGGACGACTTCATCGTCGTAGGCGATGACAGTGCATCCACAGTTCTGACTAGAAACGTCGATTCGGGCACGATGTTCGATCTTGTCGACTTCGAGACTGGCATCGGCCAGCAGGTTCGCGAGGCAACGCTGACCACCACAGGCATTGAGTGGAGTACGTTCGAAGACGTTCTCGAGCGTGAGTTCGAGCTTGTCGATCATCTTGCGTTGACCTTGCAACTCGGCATCGATGTCAATGCGGATGCGACTCTTTTTGGTGCGGAAGCTGGCGGGGAACTCGCCGGGGCGCTTGGCTTCGGCTATCACTTCGGCGAACTCCTGGACACAGGAGACGACTACTGGCGGGTCACCGCCGGTATCTCTGGCGAGCTCTCAGCTGCCGCCACGCTCGGTCTCAGCGGTGAGATGTGGTTGGAGATCCCTGTTAATGACCAAGATCTGGTGCGGGCAGGGTTCACAGCGTCGGGAGGTATTGGAGTGGGTGGCGAAGTGTCCGCCGCGCTCTACAAGGGAGTCGGGCTTTCGGTGGGTGTCGGGGCCTCAGCCGGTGTCGATGCGGCGATCGACGTGTATCAAGAGTTCACACATAGCGAGTTCCTGAGCATCACGGGCGCTGACAACATCATCCTGGCCGCGCTCGACAGCTTTGGTCTCTACACGGCGGATGCCGAAGCCTCGGATCGGGTGTGGATCGACGCCGTTGCCAACGCGGTCGGGACGACGTTCACACCGTTCGGCCCGGTGTTCGGCCGTTATCTCGCACGAGTCGGGATCGACTTGTTGGACCGCAACGATCCGATCTCGCTCTTGTCAAGTGAACTCGCTAGCGGTGGCGAAGTTCTTTTCGCTACTCGAATCGCCGAGACCGCCGACCAGAACCTGCGACTGGCAGCCGGGGGTGGACTCGGCGCTAAGGCGAAGGTGGTTGGTGCCGAAGCCTCCGCTAACGTCTTCGCGAAAGTCACTGCGTCGACCAGTCGAGACCTAGCCGCGGCGGGACCAGTGCCCGTCTCCCTCGCCAGCTTGGTAAGCGAGTTTGGTTCGGATGTCAGCGACAACGTCGTCGCGGCAGAACCGATGCCGCCACTTCTGGCAGTCGTCTCGCAAGGACTGACGCGAGACGATCGCGATGTGTTCGCGTTCTACTCGGCGGCAGGCGAAGGTCATCAGATCGTCGTCAGCTCGTTTCAAACCGGCTTCGACGTCGCCATTCAGGACGCGAGCGGCATGGAGCTGACCAGGAGCACAGTACAGCCATTCGAAGCTCGTGTAGCGTTCAATGCCGCGTCGGAGGGCGTGTACTACGTCATCGTGGAGGATACGCGTGGAGAGGCGACGGGGACTAACTACAGCCTCCGACGTGAGCCCGGCTTCGGTGCTTCGATGCTTGGCAGCGGCTTGGTCGATTGGTCGACGTCTGGATCAGTATCCCTCGTGGAGGACGCCGTCGCCGGTCTGGTTGCCTGGGTTCGTGAGGCATCACCGTCTTCAATGTCTCGTGCAGTCGCCGTGCCGGATGTCGATCCAAGATTGACATTCGACAGGCGCTGGGTTTCTGAAGGCGACGGTGACACGCTCCGCGTTCGCATCGATGGAGAGGAGGTCTGGTCGGCTGCCATCGAAGCGGCCGAGAGCGGCTTCTCGACGGTCGGGCCAATCGACCTCAGCGACTTTGCGGGTCAGGTCGTCGACCTGGAGTTTTACCTCGACAGCGTCGGTGCTGAAGGAGCCGGATTCGAGATCGGCGAGATCGCAATTGCCGGCGACCTTCTTCCGCCCGCGACACCGGCTGATGTCGAAGCATCGCAGGAGCAGGCAGAGGAAGAGGTAGTGCTTACATGGGCTCCGTCGAACGATGCTTTAAGCTACGCGATCTACCGGTCGATTACGGATGTTTTCCCTGAAGCGACTGTACTCGACGATGAGTACAGCGGGACGCGCTTCGAAGATGCAACGGTCTCGTCAGGCAACACCTACTTCTATTGGATCGCAGCAGCTTCACCGGCCGGCACAAGCGAACCTTCGACAGCCGTGTCGGTCACTGTGCGTTCCGGCGACGCCCTACCAAGGATCGGAAGCCTCACGGCGATGCCCGACGAGGTCTTCGTCGGCGAGGACGTGACGCTGACTGCCGCCGGCGTGGACGATGACGGCGAGGTGATGCAGGTCGACTTCTTCCGCGGCGGGCAGCTGCTCGGCAGTGACACCGACGGCGGCGACGGCTGGAGCTGGCTGGCATCGACCGGCGGGCTGACGGCCGGGACGTACTTCTATTCGGCAATCGCCATCGATGATGGCGGGCAATCGAGCCTGGAGGCGACGGCCCAGAACACGGTGTTGGCAGCTCCGGTCAACGAGCTGCCGGTGATCAACGAGTTCGTCGCGCAGCCGAACCCGGTGACGAGCGGGGAGCCGTTGACGCTGGCGGTGCTCGATGCCGACGATCCCGATGGCACGGTCGTCGCGGTCCGCTTCTTCGATGCCGGTGGCAATCTGCTCGGCGAAGATGCCGATGGCAGCGACGGCTTCAGCATCGTCACCACAGCGACGGGTGACGATGTGTTGCCGACGATCTATCGGGCGGCGGCGGTCGATGACGAGGGTGCCCAGGGGCCGACGGCTGAGGTGCTGGTCGACGTGCAGTCGCCGGGGCCGATTCTCGGTGGGCTGAGCGTGCTGCCGGCGACCGTCGAGCAGGGGCAGGAGCTGACGTTGACGGTCACCGGCTTCGACAGCCGCGGGTTCAACGTCTTTGACCTGACCTTCTTCCGCGGCGGCGAGTCGCTCGGCAGCGTCAACCCGGGCATCGGTGAGCTCTCGCTGACCGTGGCGACGGACGATCTGGCCCCCGGCAGCTACACGTTCTCGGCAATCGCTCTCAACGAGAACGGCGTGGCGAGCAACGAAGTCTTCGCGACGGCGACCGTGGTCGAGACGGTCGTGCCGGAGCTGCCGACGATCGGCGAGCTGCGCGTCATCGGCAACGTCTTGGGCGAGCCGATCGTGCTGGAGGCGGTCGACGTGCAGGACACGGATGGGTTCGTCGAGCGGGTCGAATTCTTCAACGACTCCACCGGCACCTTCCTCGGCAGCGACACGGACGGCAGCGACGGCTGGACGATCGACGCGATCGCGACGGGCGACGACGTGACGCCGACGATCTACCGGGCCGTGGCCGTCGACAACGACGGCAACCGCGGGCCTGGTCGGACGGTGGCGGTGACGTTCCAGCCGCCGGTGGTGCCGCCGACGATCACCTCGGTCGACGCGACGCCGAACCCCGTGGTGCAGGGCAATGACCTGACGCTGACGGCTGTCGGCGTGAGCGACAGCGACGGGTTCGTGCAGAGCGTCAGCTTCTTCCGCGATGGCGAGTTCGTCGGTTCGGATGCGTTGGCATTCGATGGATTCTCGCTCGTCGTCCCGACGGCCGACCTGTCACCGGGCAGCTACACGTTCTCGGTCATTGCGACGGACGAGACGCTCAACGACAGTGAGCCGGTCTTCGTAAGCGTGGAGGTCCTGCCGGAGGTCGGCAACGTTGCCCCGGTCATCGGTGGCCTGTCCGCGACGCCGGATCCTGTGACGCAGGGTGACGCGATCGTCCTCGAGGCGACTGGTGTGACCGGTGCCGACGGCGACGTGCTGAGCGTGACGTTCTCCTTCGGCAGCGTCGTGATCGGCACCGACACGAAAGGCAGCGACGGCTGGTCGGCGACGTTCGACACGACGGGCATCGAGCCTGGCGTCTATGAGTTTTCGGCCGTCGCCACCGATGACCTCGGCCTCGAGAGCGACCGCCGCTTCGCGAACGCGACCGTGGTCGAGCAACCGGTCGAGGAAGACCTCGCGTTCACGTTCCTCGATGCCGACGCCGACACGCGGCTGGTGCAGATCGAGGACGGGGCGACTTACACCCGCTCCGAGTTGGCGGCGAACTTGAGCATCGAGGCGGACAACGTTGACGGCGATGTCGAAAGCGTCGCGTTCCGTCTCGAAGGGCCTGACGGCTTCGTCTTCGAGAGCGTGGAGAACAACAGCTTCTACACGCTCTTCGCCAACCTTGGCGGCGACTACTTCGGTCGGGACCTGTCGGCGGGAACGTACACGCTGACGGCGACGAGCTACGCTGAGAACAACGCCGGCGGAGCCGCGGGCGAGTCGGCCACAGTGATGTTCACGATCGTGGACGACGCGGTGCCGGATCGCTCGATCGCGTCGCTGACGCTATTCGATGCCGACTCGGATGAAGCGATGATCGAACTGACGGACGGTGCGGTCGTCTCGATGAGCGAGGTGCCGACGAACGCGACGGTGCTGGCGACGGTGGCCGATCCGTTGGTCGTCGAGAGCGTGCGGTTCGAGCTTCGCGGCCCCGGCGACTTCGGCCGGACGCACGTGGAGGAAATCCTGCCCTACACGCTCTTCGAGAACCTGGGTCAGGACTTCTTCGGCAACATGCTGCCGGCAGGGACGCACACGCTGAGCGTGACGACGTTCTCAAAAGCCGGAGCTACAGGTGAAGCCGGTGAGACGCTGACGATCACCTTCACGATCACCGTCTGAGTCGGAATAGAGCCTGGACAATCACGCGGAGTCGGGTGACGCCTGTTCACCCGGCTCTGCGTCATTTCGTCGTGAGCCGCAGCTGGGCTGGAACACCTTGTCGCTTGCTGGCATATTGACCCGCATGCGGGGACCAGCAGCGCAGCGGGACGAGGCGGCGGACGTGGTGCGGCCGTACGACGAGCCGGAGACGCGGGCGACGATCTTCTTGCGGCTCAACGATCACGCGCCGCGGGTGCGGGAGGTGGCGTGGGAGGAGTTTCATGCCCGGTACGCGCCGCTGGTGCAGCGGTTCGCTCGGTCCATCGGGGCACCGGTGGAGGCGGCGGAGGCGGCGGTGCAGGAGGTGATGGTCGGGTTCTTCTCGGCCTCGCCGACGTTCACGTACGACCCGAGCAAGGGACGCTTCCGCGGGTACCTCATGCGATGCACGGCCAACGCGGTTCGGCGGCAGTGGCGAGAGCGGGCGCGGGGCGGGCGGGCGGGGACGTTGCCGTTGGATTGGGACGAGCGGGATCCGCGAATCGTCGAGGCGTGGGAGAAGGCGTGGCAACGCGAGCGGCTGCGGCGGGTGATGGAGGTCGTGGCGCAGCGCGAGCGCGAGTCGCGGCCGGTGTTGGCGTTTCGGCGGGTGGTGATCGACGGGGAGTCGCCGGGAGCCGTGGCCGGGGAGCTGGGGATAGGCGTGAACGCGGTGCATCAGGCCCGGTGTCGCGTGGGGCAGATGTTGCGGCAGGAGCTGGCGGAGATGGCGGAGGAGGGGTGGTGAGGCGGAAGTGATGAGTGATGAGTTGGGGAGTGATGAATGCGGAGTACCGAGTACCGAGTACCGAGTACCGAGTACCGAGTACCGAGTACCGAGTGGCGAGTGGCGAGTGGCGAGTGGCGAGTGGCGAGTGGCGAATGTTGTGTGTCAGGTTTTTTGTTGGAGCGGCTAGGCGGGGTGGGGAGTTGGCGAGGATCACGTGAACGAGCGACACGATGCATCCTCGGGCGGCGTGGAGGCGTTGGGCGATGAGGAGCTGGATCGGCTGGCGGGGTGGCTCGATACACAGCTCGGGGTGTCGCTCGACGACGCGGGGGAGAAGGGCGACGACTCGTCGGAGGCGATGAGCTCGTTCGATCCGGATCGGTTGGAGATCGGCAGCGACTTCGAGCGGTTTCGCATCGACGGGTTGCTGGGCGAAGGGGGCATGGGCAGTGTCTACGAGGCGCAGCAGCTTCGGCCGGTGCGGCGGCGGGTCGCGCTGAAGGTTGTCAAGGCGGGCATGGACTCGCGGGCAGTGCTCCGCAGGTTCCGGACGGAACGACACGCGCTGGCGGCGATGGACCATCCGGGCATCGCCAAGGTCTTCGAGGCCGGGCTGACGCCGGCAGGTCGGCCGTTCTTCGCGATGGAGCTGGTGCGGGGCGACGACGGGTCGCCGGGCATCGCGATCACGCGGTTCTGCGACGAGCGGCGGCTCGATCTGCGGGAACGGGTCAGGCTGATGGCGGCAGTGGGTGACGCGGTGAGTCACGCGCACGGCCGGGGGATTTTGCACCGTGACCTCAAACCGTCGAACGTCCTGGGGGCCGTTCGCCGGGGCGAGGCGACGGCGACGCTGATCGACTTCGGCGTGGCCAAGGCGGTGCGGGGCAGCACGGCGGGAAACGCGTCGATGACGGCAATGTCGGACCTGACGACGGTCGCCACGCCAGGTGTTCGTCGGCCCGGCACGCCCGCGTACATGCCGCCGGAGCGGGCGAACGGGGCGGAGGCGGACGTGCAGTCGGACGTCTTTGCGCTGGGCGTCATCCTGGGCGAGGTGCTGGCGGGAACGTTGCCGATGGACGAGCGACCGATGCCGCCGCGGGCGTTGTCGCTCGTCGAGACGTTTGACAAGACGGATCGCGAGGCGACGGCAGAGCGACGTGAGTCGAACGCGGAGTCGTTGCGACAACGCCTCGCCGGCGAGCTCGACTGGATCTGCCGATGTGCGACGCATGCGGATCGCACGCTTCGCTACGAGTCGGCCGCCGCGATGGGGCGTGATCTGAGGCGGTGGCTGGCGGGCGAGCCGGTCGAGGCGGGGCCGGACACGGTGTGGTATCGCGGCCGAAAGTGGGTCGCGCGGAACCGTCGGCGGGCCGTGCTGCTGGGCGTGCTGGCGTTGACGATCGCTGCCGGCCTGGTCGCCAGCGGCGTGGGTTTCGCTCGGGCGAGGCATCACGAGCAGATCGCCTCGCGCAACGAGGCCGAGGCCAAGCGACTGCTGGAGCTCATGCAGTCGACGCTGGTCGCGACGGCCGTCAATCCGCAGGGGGAAGCGACGGGTGTGCGGGCGTTGCTGGACGACCTGCGTCGCGAGGTGCGTGACGCCGATGCCGAGCCGACGCTGCTGCGGGCGGACCTGCTGACGTCGCTGGCGACGGCGTACAACGACCTCGAAGACGGCGAATCCGCCAAGGAACTGGCACGCGAGGCGGCGGCCATCCGTCGCGACCGGCTCGGGCTCGATCATCCGCTGACGATCACGTCGCTCGACGAGTACGCCGAGGGCCTGCATCGAAGTGGCAAGCACGAAGCGGCGCTCGACGTGCAACGAGAGCTGGTCGAGGCGACGACGCGTCTGTGGGGGCCGGAGGATGAGCGGACGCTGGCGCACCTGGTGTCGCTGACGTATCAGCAGAGCTTCGTCCACCGTCACGCGGATGTCGACGACATCGAGCATCAAGCTTCGACGAGTCCGCCGATGGAGTCGGTGCTGGAGCGGGTGCGACAGGTGCTGGGCGACGAGCACGAGGTCACGCTCTTCTCCATGCACACAGTCGCATGGGTCAAGCGGCAACAAGGTGCCGACTTCTCTAATTTCACTTTGCCGGAGTCGATCGACGCGTACCTCGCGAAGCGGCCCGACGACCCTCGATACCTGAGCGAGCGGTCGAAGCGAGCCTTCGTGGAGGCGGAAGCGCTCTACCGGGAGGTGGTCGCTGGGCGTCGCGTCGCGCGGGGTGAGACCGATTTGCACACGCTCGACTCACAGCGGAAGCATGCGGATGTGCTCGTGTTTCTCGGCCGATATGCGGAAGCGGAGCCGATCTACCGCGACACACTCGGTGAGGCGATCCCGACCCGCGGCATGGACCACATGAGTCTCGACGCGTCGCTCCTGGGCCTTGCCGCGTGTCTGGCGGCACGCGATGCGCTGGACGAGTTCGACCCGATTCTCGAACGTCGCCAGCAGGCGATGCTCGCGACGGACGAGGTCAACAGCGGCGTCTTCCGGGTGCTGAACACGACGGCAGAGCTCTGCTTTTACGTCGGTCGCCTGGATCTGGCCGAGCCGTTGCTGCGTCGAAGCTTGGAAGTAGCAGAGGCGATTGGGACGATCGATCCGCGGGCGGTCTTGCGTCTGCGTTGGATGTTGCTGGCCGCAACCGACGGGTTCGCCGCGGCGGAGCGGGCGGTTGAAGAGGCATTTGTTGCGGCCAAGTCGGACAAGGAGCGGCAGGGCATCCTCGACCGCAAGGCGGAGTTGCTGTTGTGGCAGCTCGACTTCGAAGGGTGCTGGGCCGTCATCGAGCACCGAGCCGAGACGTACGGTGGCCAGCTCAGATTGCCGCTACCGATGCTGCAGGGCCCGATCCTTCTGCGACGGGCGGTGGAGGAAACCGCGTTGGGCACAACGAGCGAACGCAAGTCAAGCAGAGGCGATCTCGCGAATCAGAGCTTGTTCCGGGCGACCGCCAGCGACTGGCACAACTTGTGCGGACCCAGAAGCTCGCTAACCTCCGTGACCGCTATCAGGCTGTTCTGCTGGCGCAGCGCGGCTAGGCGGTTCTTCGGCGATGTCTTCGGCTGGTCGTTCACCGACTACGGCCCCAGCTTCGCCGCCGCCGACGCCGGCATCGACGGCTGCTTCGAGCAGGTCGAGACCTTGCCGCCGAAGGGGCCGGTGCTGTTTGTGCTCCATGCGGCGGACCTCGAGGCGACGCAACCGAAGATCGAGTCCGCCGGCGGCACGATCGTCCTGCCGACCTTCGACTTCCCCGGCGGCCGGCGGTTTCACTTCAGCGACCCGTCGGGGAGTGAGCTGGCAGTTTGGAGCGAATAGCCTCGCCGCATGCCCGCAAGCGACTACGTTCTGAGCCTTCGCCGCAAGATCGGCCGTGACTTGCTCCTGCTGCCGGGGGCGAGTGCCATGGTCTTCGACGAACAGAACCGCGTCCTGCTCCAGCGTCGCGGCGACACCGGCAAGTGGTTCGTCATCGGCGGCGGCATCGATCCGGGAGAGACCGCGGCGCAGGCGGCGGTACGGGAGGCGAAGGAGGAGACCGGCCTCGACGTCGAGCCCGTCCGCCTCAGCGGCGTCTACACCTCCCCCGAGGTCGTCTATCCCAATGGCGACCGGTGTGTCTACGTCGTCACCGCCTTCCGCTGCCGCATCGTCGGCGGCACCTTCCACGTTGATGGCGACGAGACGCTGGACCTGAAGTGGTTCAACGTCGAAGCACTGCCGGCCATGCGACCTGACGCCGTGGCCCGCGTGAAAGACGCCGCCGCCGCTTCGGGGGAGGCCTGCTTCTAAGCACCTGCCCGCAGCGACGCCGTGTCGCCACCGCCGGTTTGGCTGTCCAGGTCCGGGGCGAAGCCGCGCCGCATCGTGTTCTCGGTGACGACCCGCGGGACGACGAACTGCTTGAGGTAATCCCGGCCGCCGGCTTTACTGCCTAGGCCGGAGAGGCCGAAGCCGCCGAAGGGTTGGCGGGCGACGAGGGCGCCGGTGCAGCCGCGGTTGAGGTAGAGGTTGCCGACGCGGAACTCCCGCCGGGCGCGGTGGAGGTGCGACGGCTTTCGCGTGTAGACGCCGCCGGTGAGGCGGTGGTCGTTGGCAAGGGCGAGTTGCAGGGCGTGGTCGAAGTCGCTCGCGCGAATGACGGCGAGCACGGGCCCGAAGATCTCGTCGGTCGCGATCGACGCGTCGGGCGGGACGTCGCGGAAGATGTGCGGCGGGATGAGACGGTCACTCGTAGGGTGGGCTTCAGCCCACCTCCGGGTCGGAGTGCCATCCGGGTGGTGGGCTAAAGCCCATCCTACGGGTTCGACCAGCGTCGCCTCACGTTTCCCGCGCTCGATGTAGCTCGTGATTTTCCTGACCGCGTCGTCGTCGATCACGGGGCCGACGTCCGTCGCCGGTTCGAGCGGGTCGCCGACGAGGAGGCTCCTGGTGCTTTCGACGAGGCGGTCGACGAACGTCTCGTAGATCGACTCGACCACGATCGACCGGCTGCACGCGCTGCACTTTTGCCCCGCGAAGCCGAAGGCACTGTCACGGACCCCCACCACCGCTTCGTCCAGATCCGCGGACGCGTCGACGATGATGGCGTTCTTGCCGCCGGTCTCACAGACGACGTGTCTCGCCAGCATGCCCTTCGGCGGGTGCTCGACGGCGGCCTTGAGAATCTCGCGACCGACGGTGGCGCTGCCGGTGAAGGCGACCTGGGCGACGTCGGGATGCCGGGCCAGAGCTGCCCCGATCGTCTCGCCTTCGCCGAGCACGAGTTGGACCACGTCTTCGGGCACACCCGCTTTGTGCAACAGTTCGACGAGCAATGCCGCGATCCCCGGCGTCTGCTCGGCCGGCTTGAGGATCGTCGGGTTCCCGCAGACGACGGCGGCCACGGTCATGCCGCAGGCGATGGCGAGCGGGAAGTTCCACGGACTGATGACGACGCACACGCCGCGTGGCTCGACACGTTCCTCGTTGTGCTCGCCGACGAAGCGACCGAGCCGTCGCGGCTGAAACAGCTCAAAGGTTTCGCGGGCGTAGAACTCGCAGAAGTCGATCGCCTCGCACACGTCGGCGTCGGCCTCTCGCCAAGATTTGCCAGATTCCTTGATGATGACCCCGGCCAGCTCATCGCGGGCTTCCCGCATCAGGCGAGCGGTTTCGACAAGGACTTGCGCCCGAGCGGCCACGGAGGTCGCTCGCCACTCCGGCAAAGCCTTCACCGCCGCGGACACATGATGATTCACATGCTCCGGTTCATCCCAAGGTTGTTCAACGGCTTCGATCGCGTGCCGCCTGAGGTGAATCGAATACAAGCCCCGTTCGAAGGACGCCTGATCCGCTGCTCTGGCCTCTGCTTCGAAGGCATCGCGTTGTCGCACGTCCGAGAAGTCACGCATTGGCTCAGTCGAAAACGGCGATCCTTCGCCCGTGATGTTCGTGGCGTCGGACCTCCGATCTTGCGCTTCAGGCGACGCAACTTGAAGGTTGGGCGGCGCAACTTGAAGGTTGGGTGACGTATCGCGAGGGTCGGGCCGCGGATCCTTTCTCGTGAGAGGCTCGATTGGACCGGCTGCCGTGTGCGAAGGTCGGACTGCCGACCGCGCAGGTCTGGCCAGCAATTCTTCCACCGACGCGTCGCTCATGAAGCCGGCCTTGAGCCACGACTCGTTGCTCGTGTTCTCCAAGAGCCGGCGAACGAGGTAGGCCATGCCGGGGACCATCTCGCCGACGGGCACGTACTCGCGAACGCGAAGGCCACGCTTGCCGGCCGCGATCTTCAGCGGGTCGGCCATGCCGTAGAGCATCTGCAGCTCGATCGCCGACGCCGGCAGGTCGTGTTCTTCCAGCGCAGCGAGGGCAACGGCGATGCTGCGAACGTTGTGCGACCCGACCGCGAGCTTGACGCCGCCCGGTAGGGTGGGCTTCAGCCCACCGTCGGCCGCCGGTCGACCGCCGTTCAGATGGTGGGCTAAAGCCCACCCTAGGGGATTCGGCGTCGACGCGATAAACAGGCGCGTCATCCGTTCGAAGCAGGCGTCCGTCTCCGCCTTCGTCGCCCACACCGGTTGCGGCCAACCCATCTGCTCGGCGTGGATCGTCTCGTAGTCCCAGTACGCCCCCTTCACCAGCCGAACCGTCACGACGCGGCCGGTCCGCTGCGACCACTCGATGACGTTCTTCGCATCCGCATCGCCGGATCGCAGATACGCCTGCATCGCGAGGCCGAGGTGGGGGGCGTCGAAGTCGACCGTCTCACAGCATCGCTTGAAGAGCTCGATCGTCAGGTCCTTCGTCGCGAAGGACTCCATGTCGAAGTTGATGAAGACGTTGTTCCGCTTCGCCGCCTCAAGGATCGGGATGATCCGCACCATCGCCGCGTCGATGCAGGCGTCGAAGGCGATCGGGTCGAAGCGGGCGACGAGGCTGCTGCACTTGATCGAGACGTTCGTCCGCGGGATCGGGCCGAGGTGGTCGTGGTCCTGTAGGGTGGGCCCGGGCCCACCGTCTGACTCCGGATGGTGGGCTGAAGCCCACCCTACGGGCGGCCACGCGTTGACCCACGTCGGCAGGTTCTCGACGAGATCGAGGTACTTCCGCTGATACGCGTCGGCCTCGGCGTCGCTGATGCACGCCTCGCCCAGCAGGTCGACGCTGAAGCACAACCCTTTGTCCCACATCCGCCGCAGCTTGTCCTTCGCGTCGGCGGCGTCCGTGCCGGCGATGAACTTCTCGGCCATGCCCGTGATCTGGCCCGCCATCGTCTTGGCGACGGTCCCCTTCATCGCACCGCCGGCCTTGAGCCCCGCCCGCATCCCCGGCGGCGGCTTGACGCCCGGCTGGCTCATGAAGTCGGCCAAATGCTCGTAGATCTCGTCCGGCGTCTTGAAGTTCGGGAAGGCGTCGACGAATCGAAAGAGCTGGACCTTGAAGGCCTCGTCCTTCATCGACCAGTCCATCAACTTGTCGTTCCAAAACCGCCGCGACAGCAGGCCGTCCTGATTCGCCCGGGCGTCGGCGAGGAACTCACGGCCGATGTCGAAGACGCGTTGCTCGAATGTGTCGTCGAAGATTCGAGGGTCGGTAGCGGTTGAACCGTTCCGGCCGAACAGCGTCGCGAGGAGGCCGGCCATCTCGAATGCTACGCCGATGTCACGTCATCCAGCATCCGCTAGTCGTTGAACGAACACGACATGACCGTCCGTCGCACAACCCGCCTCGACCGCCGCGGCGAGTTTTGGCAGGTCGCCGGCGAGCAGGGCGGCGGGGTCGAGCCAGAGGCCGGGGAAGACGCGGCTCTTGAAGAGGCCGTCCTCCGGCTGCTGAGCCACGAATCGGCCGCCTTCGAGCGTCATCCACCGGACTTCGGCCGGTTCCTGCTCGGTGAGGACGACGATGTACTCCCGCACGCCGTTGCGTTGATACGCCCGGAGCTTGGCGTTGAGGTCAATGCTCGCCGTCGACGCCGCCACCTCGCCGACGAGCTCGGGCGCGTTGGCGACATACTGCTTCTTGCCCTGTTTGATCAAACGTGTCTGGCCGCCACGCCTTTCGTGGATGCCGAGCAACACGTCCGGCTGAGGCTCGTTGTCGAGGTCGACGAAGATCGAACCGTCCGTGCCGTAGACGAGGCCGGGCGTCTTCATGCGGTAGGAATAGATCCAACCGATCAAGTCCGCGTGAGGGGCCGAGTGCTTGTCGATGCTGACGGGGCATGGCATGCCGCTGCTATAAAGATAGACGATTCCTTCGATCAATTCGGCACGAGTGCTCTCGCCCATCGCCTCGTAGCGGCGGTGGAACTCCTCGCGACTGAGGTGATCGCCATTCTGCAACTCCGGCACGAACGGCTCGTCATGCGGTATTGCCGATGGCTTGTCGAGTAGCTCGGTCATGGCCACATCTTACACGATCAGTCGCCGTAGCCGTCCGGGTGCTTCTCGTGCCAGGCCCAAGCGGTTTTGATGATCTCGGTCGGGTCCTTGTACCGGGCCTCCCAGCCGAAGAGCTCCTTGGCGTACGACGGGTCGGCGTAGAGGGCGATCGCATCGCCGGCGCGGCGGTCGCCGTACTCGACGGGGACTTCCTTGCCCGTCACCTGCTCGGCGGCCTTGATGATCTCGCGGACGCTGAAGCCGCGACCCGTTCCGAGGTTGGCCTTGATTGCGCGGTGCTGATCGAGCGCATCGGCCGCTTTGATGTGGGCGTCGGCGAGATCGGCGACGTGGATGTAGTCGCGGACGCAGGTGCCGTCGTCCGTCGGGTAGTCCGTGCCGAAGACGGTGAGCTTGTCCCGCTTGCCGAGGAGGGCGTCGAAGATGACGGGGATCAGGTGCGTCTCCGGATCGTGGTCCTCGCCAAGCTCGCCATCCGGGTCGCAGCCGCAGGCGTTGAAGTAGCGAAGGGCGGCGTACTTGAAGTCCGGGTCGCTCGCGGCGAGGTCGCGGAGGATGAATTCGACCATCAGCTTGCTCTCGCCGTACGGGCTGACCGGTGTCTGCGGCTCGCTCTCGGTGATCGGCACCGTGTCCGGGTCGCCGTAGGTGGCACAGGTTGATGAAAAAACGAACTTCTTCACGCCGACCTCACGCATGCACTCCAGCACGTTGACCGTCGTCGCGACGTTGTTGTGGTAGTACATCAGCGGCTCGTGCACGCTCTCGCCGACATACGCGTAGGCCGCAAAGTGCATAACAAGCTCGATGTCGTGCTCGCGGAGCGTCTTGGTCAGCGTCTCCTTGTCGTCAAGGTCCGCCCAGACGCACGGCACCTTCAAGATGTCGCCGACCGTCTTGTGCCCCCGGCCGCCGTTGTCGTAGATGACCGGTTCGTGGCTCGCCTGCTTGAGCGCTTTGACCGTGTGAGAGCCGATATAACCCGCTCCGCCTGCAACGAGAACCTTCATGCCCGCAACTTAGCAGGCAATTCCATGGCAAGCGACCACGGCTACTCGACCGTAAATAAACGCAGCTTCGGCTCCGACGAGCGGCCGTTGCCGACGGTGAAAAATGCGGTGTCGCCAAGCGGATACTGCAGACGCAGATACTCACCGCCGAGGTCGTGGAAGCGAAGGTCACTCAATTCGCCCGTAGCGAAGTCGAGGCGATAAGTCATGCCGGGCGTGCTCACGAAGAAACGCGTCTCATCATCGAGCGGAAGCACGACCGAAGGACTCTTGCCGACGCTGATTCGTGACTCGATCAGACCCGGCGCTTTGGCCTTGAGGAACTTACCCTGAAAGCGGAGCGTCAGCGTCGAGGCGACGTCGTCGTTGTGTTGCGAAGGGTGCAGCTCCAACCGACGGTCGCCGTCGCGCCAAATGAAGATGCCGCCGTCGCTCGCACGCGATGCCTGACCGACGTACGGATCGACGAACGCCCGCTGGGTGCCGTCGAGCTCCATCTTCCGAGAGAACTTGAACGCTTCGAGAAATCGGTCGAGGTTCCGCTGGATCAAGTCGTCCGGTACGCGGCCGCGTTCGTCGCTGGTGTCGATGGCACCTTCCGGTCCGATGAGTTGGTGGGTCGGCTCACTGCCCGTAACGAGCAGCAGGCCGTTGTGCCCGGCGGCAAGGGAGCGAGCGGGCTGCTCGAGCCTGTGGACGATCTCGATGTCGTCAGGCCCGTTGACGCGGACGATGTCGAGATCGTCGAGCGTGTAGAGCGGGCCTGCCTTGCGCAGCAGGTCGAAGCCGGCCTGCTGAGATTGACCAAGATTGAACGTGCGGATCGGACGCAGCGGCGGCAGGCCTGGTTCGGGTCGGAAGGCAATTGTGGAGCTGTCGTAGGTGCGAAGCAGGTTGACGTGCAGCGTGCCGTCGAGGCCAACGACCCGCATCCGGTATCGGCCGCGGGACGGCGGGATCGGCATGCGAAACAGCGGCGTCAGGTCGCTGTCGACCAGCACGGGCGGCGTCGTCTCGTGATCGCCCGGCAGCCAAGCTCGATGAGGACCCGCCGCCAAGGCTCGCAGCGACCAGCCGCCGTAGCGAAGCGTCGGGTGCGTCCAGGTGCGTAGGGCCTCTTCACCCAGGTGCAGCGTCCACTGGCCGGTCGGGCCACGACGGTGAAGCAAGCCCATGGCAAAGCCGTCGTCGGCATCCGAGGCAACTTGCCGGGCAGCGATGACGAGGGAGCCGTCGCCGAAGCGGAAGACGTCGCTCGCCGCCTGCAGCACGTAATCGCCTATCCGAACAGGCTTGGGTGCCGCCCTCGGCCGAGGCCGCTTGATGCGGGCAATCGCGTACTGCAGCCGAAGCTTGGCCCCATCGGAAACGCTGACATCTTCCTTCAATGCTTCGAGTTGCGGCAGGATCGTTTGGCCTCGACGGATCAGCTGTTCCGTCGCCTCATCACGCACCGCCTGATCGACGTCCGCCAATCGCTCGACGAGCGTCCGCAACGGATCGTTCGCGTCAACCGGCGTGAATGCGGTAAAGACGACGCGGCCGTCCGAAGCTCTGGCCCAGAAGCCATCGGCGTCAGGAACGATCTGCTCGATCTGACCCAACGGTGCCGGCTCGATAGCGAACCAGGAGCCGTCCCGCCATCGCCACGCTTGATGATCGGCGCCTTCGCAATAGGCGACGACGCCTAGCCCGTCCGGCTCAGCCGCCAGGCGAATCGGCGGCGGCTGCGGACGGTCGGGCAGGTTCTCCGGCAACAGCTGGAGCGTCTCGATGCCGTCGTCATCCAGCGTCCAGATGGAACGCTGCCCGACAACGAAGGCGTGATCAGCGGCGACGACGTTCGATGCGGCGGTGTAATCCCCGACATGGCCCGCGGGCATACCCAGCGGCCGATTGAGCCCGACGTCGTGTTCCTGCCAGCGCTGGCCGTCGTAGCCAAGAAACTGGTAACGCTGCTCCCGCTGATTCGGCACCCGCTGCGGATAGGAGAACCAGACGGTGTCGCCGGGGCCGAACGTCAGGATGCTGCCGGGTCCGATTTCGGCCGGGCTCTGGCCGGTCCAGGCGGTTTCGACGAGCTGTTTGAACTCGTCGATCGTCTCCCGCTGCAACCGCCGACCATGCCACTGCCGACCATCGGGAGCGAGGTAGACGCGGCTGACGCCCGTCGCCACCACGTCACCCTTGGCCCATGGCACTTCTTCCTCAGCCGCCACACATGCCGAGACGATGAAGATCAGCGTAACGACAAAGCACGAGAACGACCTGATCCGCTCTCGAAGTCCCGCATCCTGAGCAAGCATGCTTGATCTTAAGTGCACCCGAAGCGAAAAGCGGCGAAAGGGGCTCGAACCCTCAACATTCAGCTTGGAAGGCTGACGCTCTGCCAATTGAGCTACCGCCGCGGCATGGGCAGTCTACGCCTCGTTTTCGAGAGCGGCGAGCATGCTCGCGTAGCCGTTGTGAAGTACCTCGTGGCTGCCGAGGTCGAGGCGGTCGAGGACTTTTTGAACGGCGGCGTTGTCGGGACCTTCGACTTCCACAAACGTGCCGAGGCGGGTGATCTCGTCTAGGACGATTTCGCAGCCGTCGAACTCGAACGTTTCGCGGTCTTTCTCGAAGGCGAGGGCTTGGGAGTGGCCGAGCTTGTCGAACAGGGCTGCGGCGGCGGCGGCGTCGCTGACGTCGAACTCGATCTCCTCACGCTGCTTGAATGGTCCGGCCTGACGTGGGCCCTTGAACGTCACCCGATCGCGCGGCTGGCCTGCCTCGTCAACTTCATGCCGGACGCGAAGGCCACAGTCGGGGTCGTTCAGCCGCAGGTACATGTTGTGCTCGTGGACCTTCTTGATCCGCTTCGCACCGACCGCTTCAAGCCTCCGCCGAACGGCGGCGAGGTCATCGACGCGAACCTTGGCTTCGATTTCGACGCTCATGCCGCATCGTAGAAGCGGGCGGTCATGTTGCCCCATCGACGTCGAGACGTCTCGCCTGGGCCGAGCTCCACATCATCCTCGGCTCCGCCGTGACGCAGGACGATCAGCCCACCGCTGGCAAGAGACGAGCGGGCGGTAGCGACGAGATGAGCGACGTCATCGGCCCGTTCGAGCAGGTGCCGGTAGGGCGGATCGAGGAAGATCAGGTCGAGCGAGTCTGGCAGCGGCGTCCGGTAGGCGTCTCGCGTTTCAACTCGCGCCCGCTCGGTGACGCCGATCGTCTCAATGTTCCTTCGCAGCCGGGACAGTGCCTGCTTGCCGCTCTCGAGAAAGACGCACCGCCTTGACCCGCGGCTGAGACATTCGAGCCCGAAACTCCCGGTGCCACTGAAGACGTCGGCCACGTTCGCCCCGACGACTCTGCCGCCGAGACTGTCAAAGAGGCTTTGCTTCACGCGATCCGTCACCGGTCGGGTGTCGTCCGTTTCTGGTGAAAGCAGACGTCGACCGCGATGTTCGCCGGCAATGATGCGCACGAGCGATCATTGGCCGTTAAGCTGCCCGTCGATGCCGAAGAAGACGCGAGACGTCACGCCCCTCTGTGCCCAGTGCGCCGCGCTCTGCTGTCGACAGGTGGCGTTGCCGATCGATAATCCCGAGTCGGCTGAGGATTACGACAATGTCCGTTGGTACCTCATGCACGAGGGCGTGCACATCTTCGTCGAAGACGACCAGTGGTACCTCGCCTTCGCCAGCAAGTGCAAGCACCTCCAGCCCGACAACCGGTGCGGCATCTACGAGACGAGGCCGCGGATTTGCCGGAAGTACACGACCGACGGCTGCGAGTGGCACGGCGGCGAGTACGACTACCAGCACCTGTTCACCAGTGCAGAGCAGCTGCGCAAGCACGCCGAGGAGGTGCTGGGCAAGCCGCTGGTTAAGAAGCCCAAGCGAAGGCGTAGCGACGGCGTGGCGTTGCCGGTGGCGTAGCGGGCGGCATGCGGTAGATTGTCTGCCGAGATGATCGTGTTGCGGATGAGCCTGGTTCTGGTGATAGCGACGCTCATCGGCGGTTGCGCTTCAAGTGAGCCGCAGGAGCGGACGCGTCAGTTGTTGACGTTCATGGTCGACCGCAGCCGGAGCATGGATCAGACGGCCGTGCGGGTGCGGCTGACTGGCGTGACGCAGGCGGAGCTTCGTGACGTCGCCGCTCTGGACGCAGACGAACAGCGAGTCTGGCGGGTCGATTTGCCGGCCCGACCTGCATCGCCACGACGGCTTGCACCGGGCGATCCCGTGCAGCAGGCGTGGCAGCGGCGAGGCTTGTGGCTGGTGTTGCTGACGGTCGAGTCGCCGGTGATGGCACCGCTGCGTCGGACGATTCTGCTCGATGCTGCGGCTTGGCGAGAGGGGCGGAGTGATCGACTTGCCGCAACGAAGGAAGTGACCATTCTCATCGATGACGAGGGCGTTCGTCTGCTGCCGCCTGCGACGCCGGGTCGCGTGGTATCGGAGGAAATGCCGTGATCGGCATGCGACGAATCGAGAACACTGACGGCACCGCCATCGTCGTGCCGACGGACGAGACGGAGGTCGGCGACTTCGTCCGGCATGCGACGTTTCTCGAAGCGACCTGCGATGCCGCGAGCGGGTGGTGCCCGATCACGGAGATCAGCCGACGCGACGGCCGGCCGAGCTTCAGCTATGCCGCGACGGAGGAGACGCTTGACGGGCAGACGCTGAATCGACGGGCGATGCACGCGTTACTCCACGGTTTGAGCAACGCTTTGACGAGGCTCGAAGAGCGTGGCCGGGGTCATGGTGATCTGACCGCTGAAGCGTTCGGCCGATCCGGGTCGGGCTGGAAGCTGCGGCCGGATCATCTGCCGGTAGACGTTACCGCCGATGCTGAAGCGGATCGGCGAGCGGTCTCGAGGTTGATCCGGGAGCACGCCCGGCGACCGCGCGACTGGCAGGCGGTGATGGATCAGCTTGACGATCCGTCGTGGCAGCCGAGACAGCTGACGGAGTTTCTGTCGGCGACGCAGCCGGCATCTCGCAAGCCGCTGCTCGTCGGTGCGGCCGCGATCTGCATCGTCGTGATGGCGGCGTGGCTTGTTTCCGTGGGTCAATCTGATGCCGAGCCGCAATCGCTGCTCGATGATCCCGCGGCGAGGCAGGCGTTGGTCGACGATGCTTCCTTGCTCAATGCGACCTTCGGCAACGGTTTGGGCTCACGGCTTCGTCGCCTGGAGGACGAGGCGACGGAGAGGACGTCGGAAGCTTTGCAGGAGGCTGTTGCGAGATGGTGGAACGAGCACTCCACCAGTCGCTCCGCAGAGGCCATGCGTCAGTGGCAAGCTGCCTTGCAGCAACCGTTGCCGGAGGAACACCCGGCGGCGTCGATTGGGCGGTTCCGTGACGACTTTCTGAACATCGGACTGGCCGCCGAAGTGCGGGCGCAGCGGTTGATTGATTTGGCAGAACTAGCCTTCATGCTCGGCCGGGAGCAGTGGGTGGCCGAGTCCGATCAGGTGGCCGCACTCGAAGCCGCCGCGGACGACGCAGCCCGACTGGCAGCAGCGATCGCGATCGACCCGCGGCTTCAAAACGTCCTGGCTCTGCCGGAACTCGATGACATGCAGGCCTGGCCGCGACTGCAGGCGCACATGCTCGCCAAGGCAAGCACCGCCGACGCACTCGCCGAACAATGGGAACGGCTACCGCCTGACGATCAGACGGCCATCGTGCAACGGCGGCTGATCGAACAGCCGATGCCAGCCGACGCGGAGTCGTGGCACGCACAGCTCACCGGCTGCGTCTCGATCCGACGCCTCGCCTCACGGGTGCCTCAGACGGACATCCTCGACCTCTCTACTCCCGACTTTCCACCACCGCCGTTCACCAATGAAGTCGAAGCAGCCGCATCGCAACTCGCCGCCATTCACGATCTGGCCAGACAGCAGGACGCCGTCATCGGCGACTTGACGTTCGTGTTCGATGAAGCCAGTTTGCAGGCGACGCTCGATCGTGTCTCACATTTAAGGGCAGAACGATCAGCCTGGCTCGCCTTTGCCGATGAGGGCGCACCAAACCTGCGGCGGGCAATCAAGCGTCGCCTGGATCGGTCAGGTCTTCCAGCAGGTGAGCGGCTCGCGGTCGCGACGAAGCAACTCGACGATGCTGCGACATCTTCGACACGTGTCGAAGATGCCATGGCGAACGCTAATCGTGTGACAACGGCGATGTTCGCCTACTTCCCGGAAGTCGGCGACGAAGTGAAATTATGTGCGGCGGTGGTTCAACGCGTCCTTCGAGACGAGCAGCAACGTTGGGCCCGGACCGGTCATGTCGATGCCGCGTCACTCGAGAGGCTGGACGCGGCATTGCAGCAACTCGCCCAAGCGACGGAGCAGGCAGACCGACTTGAGCGACTTGTGGCAGAGCTCGCCGAATGGCCTACGCCGGAGGTGATCGAGCAACGGCTTTTGCAGGACGAAGCGGGCTGGCTCGACGTCCTTCGCCGAGACGTGTCGGAACTGGACGACAACCATCCGCTGCGATCGGCCGCCGTTGTGTACCAGTACTTCAAGAGCGTTCCGCCGTCCGATGACCTCGTTCGCGAGGTCCGTCTACGTCGGCAGATTCGCGAACGGGTGGAGGGCGAGAGCGATCTTCTGAGACGCCGGTCGGCCGAAGGGGCTCGAGTCGTGGCAAGGTCGCTGCTGGCCATGCCGGGCCCGTTGATGCTGGCGACGTATGAGGCTCTGCTCGATGAAGATCCAAGGCTACCTGAGGACCTTGCTGCCGTTGTTGATGCGAGGCGTCAGCGTCATCTGCGGCTTTTGGAACTCGTTGTGACCCGTGCGTCTCGCCCGGCGTTTCAAGAGCTGGCGAAGGAGCTTCCGGCCATCGGGCCCATCATTGGTGAAGGGCGGGCCGTGCCGCTGCAAGCGTCAGCCGACCAGGAAGAACGCTTGTTGACGGCCACGGACTTTGGTGACTTGACGCTCCGTCGCCTGTCGGGTGCGGGACACAGCATCGGCTCCTTCGTCTACTTGGCTGTTGAAGAACTTGAGATTTCTCCAGGCTCGGCCGAACGCGCCAAAGCACTGGCCGCTTCGCTCGGTGGACGCCTGCCGACGCCGAGCGAATGGCAGACGGCGTCGCTGACTCGCGGCTTCGTCGGCCTGATCGACGGAAGACGAGACTTGGTGGCAGACGACGGAATGGTTTGGGCGGTGCAAGCTGACGGCCTTCTCGAAGCAGTAGCCGAGGATGCGCTCGACGCGACCCTCGGGCTTCGCCTTGCGATTGACGTGAAGCTGCCCGCCGCACAGGCCGTGCGGCGGGCGATGGAGGAAGATCCCAGTTTCGCCCGCGACGTGTTCGGCCAGACGACCGCTGCTGACTCGTCGCCGCTGACGTTCTTCGACTTGCCGCTGCTCGATGTCGATGGTGCCCGTGCTGACGACATTGCGATCGTCATCGACCTGTCGAGCAGCGTTACGTCGGACCAACGACTCGCCATCCGCCGGGCGGTCATGCTGGAACTCGGATCAAGCGACGATGTAAGCATTCGGCTTTTCAACCTGGAAGATCGAGGTCTTCAAGAAGTCTCCGCGGCTCGTCTGCAGCAAGAGGGACGCGGCGACGCCCGACCGACGGCGGCGGCGCGGGGCGTGCTGCAATTGAAGAGTCGGCCGGACGTCGCCGTCTTCGTCGCAACAGGCCCAACCGTCTTGTTCCAGGGGTACGAGCAGATCGACGTGCAGCCGTTCGTGGATGCCGGCATCGCCATTTACGGCGTCGACCTTGCAGGTGATCACGAAGCAGCGTTGCGACAACTGGCCAGGGCAACGGGCGGCGTAGTTCGCGTTCTCGATGGAGGCGGCTCGTGACGCCCGCCGCCTTCCGCGACATGGTCGCCAGCGGCGACACCAGAGCCTGGCCGCACGATCCCCAGCGGCTGAGGGCTGTCCTCGCACCGCGGTCGCAGCGTGTGGAACTGGCGGATTATCAGGGGGTTCTCGAGCGCGAGATTCAAGCAGACGATGACGCGTCGCGATGGCTTTTGCCGCTGGCGATCGAAACGCTGCTCGACCCGGACACTGCTCCCCACTGGCGGTCTTCTGATCGGCAGACGCTGGCTGACGACGGACGCACCGTGCTTCTGCGACGAGGCGACGATCGGTTCGATCCGCCCGAAGGACGAATGCTCCCGTCGCTTTACAGGGATGTGGACTCGAGTGAGCGGCTTGCCGCTTCATCGCGAGGAGCCGTCGTCCTCCTGATCACGTCGCTCGCCGGAACGGCAGCCGTCGTTGGCGTCGCCATCTGGTCGTGGTCGAGTGCGACGACCGAGATGCACGGCCACATCGAGACGCTCGCCGCGGAGGCAAAGCCGTGAGCTTGCAAGCGTCATTTCAAGCCGGCTTGGTCGTCTTCGAACGTGCCAAGCGGCAGCCGCTGGACGTGCCGTGGTTCTTCGTACTCGGTTCCTCAGCCGACACACGACGCCGCGTCCTTCGCGGCAGCGGGTTGAGGATCGGCACGACGATCGATGACGTCCCGCCGCTCCGCTGGCACCTTACGGGGCAGGCCGTTTTCTTGGATGCCGATGCCGAAGCTCTGTCGAGCGACGAGTCACTGGGAAACTTGTGCAAGCTGCTGTGCCAGTGCAGGGCAGACCGTCCGCTGAGTGGGTTGGTGCTTTGCGATCCAGGTGATGCCGAGCAACGGGTCGTTGCGAAGCTGCCGTCGCTTCTTCGGCAGCCGCTGTCGACATACGTCCTCGTCGCCGCAGGGCAGAAGGTGCCGGAGGCGATGAATGTGCTAGCGACGCAGCAGCCGCACCAGATGATCGGAATGACGCCAGCCCTGTCGTTGCCGGAGTTGGTCGAGCGTCTTCATCAGACGACCCCCGCATTGTTCGGCCGTTGGCCGTCGCCTCAGATCCGGCAGACGCCGAACGACGTCGAGGCGACGCTGCAGACTCAGGAGTCGTGGCTCACGAACGACAAGCTCGACGTCCGGGGCGTCTGGATCGTGGACGAAATCAAGGAGCGGCTTCTCGGCGACCTGTTCAAGATCAAGCTCCTTCCCGAGGCCGGCCGCACCGTCTCGGTTGCGGGGCAGAGGCGACGCTGGAGGCTCAAGGCACTGCAGGCGGTTGCCGCCATGGGTGTCGCTGGGTTTGTCGCGACGACCGCCGGTTTCGCATGGGCCAGAGCCTCGACTTCCGCAGCCGCAGCGGAGGCGACGGAAGCCTGGAAGACGCTCGCTGTTTGGCACGAGCGACGGCCCAAGATCGATCTCGCATCATGGTCGCCGACGCCTGACATGCTCCAGCGGTATCGCCGCCTTTTTGCGGCTGAAGAGGCAATGCGGGCTCATCCGTTCCTTCGGCCACCGCCCGCGGACGATCGACGGCGAGCCCTCGCGACGGTGGCGACGGACGACTTGGCCAAGCCGCTCGTGTATTCGCTTCTGGACGCGGTGCCGATGACACCCGACGACGAAGCCGCCGTGCTCTTGTCGTTGTGCCAGGCTGCGGAGGACGTTTGTTGGATCGGGTCGCTCGGCGACCAGAAAGGTTGGCAGCCAAAGGACGTCGAGCTCATCAGCCGCGTCTTGAGCGAGACGGAAACTGCTGCCTTTGCCTTCATTGAAGAACCGGACCGGCAACGGCAGTTGTCGCGACTCCTCGCTGTGATGCCGACAGCTGCTGAACCCATCGATCACCCAGCGGTGGGTCAAGCAGCGGAGGCAGCAGAAGCGTGGCATCGACTGACGCTGGAACGGCCACAGACTGAACAAGCATACGAGCGACTAAGGCAGTCGCTGATCGACGTCGGTGCTGAACTGGTTCGCACGAGCCAACTTCTGCCAATTTCGACGGAGACGGCAGCAGACAACGATCACGTGTCGTTACTGAATCGTATTGCCTCCGAACTCGAAGATTCGGCCGCGGTTGAAGTGCGTCGACGGCTGAACGAGGAGATCGCCCGACGCGCCGCCGCCGAAGCGAAAGCGTCGCGACGCAAGGAGGCTCTGGCTCAGCATCGGTCCGAGTTGCTCGCCAAGGCCGCGGTCGTTCAGAAGACGCTTCCGCATCTGCTGCCGATCCGCGAGGTGGAGGCGGTGCCGTCGCTGGAGGAACCGAATCTTCGCCGACTGCTCGCAGCGGCGGCGAGGTATCGTGATGCAGTCGAGGCCCTGGAAACTGTGCCGACGCTTCGGGAACTGGAGACACGCATTGAACGAGCCGGCACCGGCCGCGTGCGACTGTCGCGTCTGCCGCTGATCGAGCGACCGGTCGAGGTCGCAGCCATCTACTCGCCGCAGGGTTTGGCGGCTGTCAAGAATTCGTTGCTGGCGACTTGGCCGGACGTCGATGCCGACGTGCTTCCGACTTATGGCCTCCGGCTTGAGTACGAGCGACTGCTCCAACGGCGGTTTTCGGTTTACCACCATGACTACGCGACGACTTGGCATCAGGCCGCGGCGTCTGCGGTGGACGTCCAGCAAGCCACGTCGGCCTGGGCGACGATGACGGCTGATCCCACCGAAGCTGCGACGTTACTCGCCGACCAGCTTCAAGCCGCTGGAGAAGCGGGAAACCTCGATGATCTGACCAGCTTTGCCGCTGGGCTGCGACAGCTCAAGCAGCCGTCGTGGAGCGAGCTCGGAGACGACGCAGCATCCGCTGGTAAGCAGCTTTCGTCGCTTCCACCGGACGAGGTGGCCGCGGAGTTTCTGGATACGCAAGAGTGTCTGCCTTCGGACCTTCGTCAGTACGTCATCGACGTCGATACACGAGCTCTTCAAACCCTCGCAGATGCACAGGACGCTCATGACGATGGGCCACGAGGAGCCTTCCCATTTCCGCTCGCGAAATGGTCGCCCGATGCGCGAGTCGCCACGCCTGAACGACTTCAAGCTCTGCGTGACGATGCCGCCCCCGGCTCCGGACCTACGGCCGAAGAACTCGCCAAAACGCTCGAACAGGTCGAGCAGTCACACGGCCCGGATGCCGCGGCGGCTTTCGAGGAACTCTTCGCCGGCGCGACAGAACCGCCTTGGGTCGCATTGGCCAGCTGGCTATTGGACGAGCCGCCGCCGACCGTTGCGGTCATCATCCCAAGCCTCGATGAGCAACGAAACCGCTTAGGCACCGACGCCGTCGCCGCGGCCTCGTTCTTCGGGGGCGTCATCATCAACGGCGATCGCGTGCCGAGGCTAACTGACGACGTTCGCATGCTCGAACCGTCACCCGTCTCGACGACGAAGCTCAAGATCGTCGCCCGAGAACCTGGCGACGGTGGCCTGATCGAGCGGACCGTCACCGTGCCGCCGACGCGGTGGAATTCGCTGGCGATGATCGACAACTACTTCCTCGCAGTCTCCGACGACCGTCGCCACGTCTGGCTGCGAATCCCGCTGGCCTATCCAGTGCCCGGCGGCGTGGATGATCGGCCACTGCTGCTTCGGCTGGACTTCGAGCCACCGCCGCCCGCAATTTTGTTCGATGAGCAGCGGCGGGACTCGTGAGCCTCAGCCGGGCGCCTGCGTCGTGTTGAGGATCTCTACCAGCACCTGTCGACCCGCGTCGGCGTCGCCGTTGTGCAGGTAGGTCCGCGTCACCACGCGGTGGCCTGCCGTCGGAAGGAACATGGCCTTGACGTCGTCCGGCTCGATGTACGACCGGCCACGAATCAGCGCGTGCGCTCGACTCGCCGCCAGCAACGCCAGCGACCCTCGCGGGCTGATGCCCAGGTGAAACCGCTCGTCGCCACGGGTTCGCTCGACGAGGTCGAGCAGGTAGTCCATCACCGCCGGGTCCACGCGGACTTCCGACACTGCCGCCTGCATCGCGACGACGTCCTGCGTCGTCAAGACCGGCTTCAGATTGGACAGAGCATTGTCACCGGGCCGCTCCAGCAGGATCCGCCGCTCCGTGTCGCGGTTCGGATAGCCGACGGCGACCTTGACGAGGAAGCGGTCGAGCTGGTTTTCCGGAAGCACATAAGTGCCTTCGAACTCGAACGGGTTCTGCGTCGCAACCACCATGAACGGCGGGTCGAGCAGACGCGTCGCGTTCTCGACGCTCACCTGGCCCTCAGCCATCGCCTCGAGCAGGGCCGACTGCGTGCGGGGCGTGGTGCGATTGACCTCGTCGGCGACCACAATATTGGCAAAGACAGGGCCGGGCTTGAAGTCGAAGTCGCCGGTGGACGTGTTGTAGATGCTCACGCCCAGCAGGTCGGCCGGCAGGAGGTCGGGCGTCAGCTGGACGCGGCTGAACTTGCCGTCGATGCACGTGGCCAACGCCTTGGCGAGCGTCGTCTTGCCGACGCCCGGCACGTCCTCGACGAGCGCGTGGCCGCGGGCGAGCAGGGCGACGACGAGGAGATCGACGGCGTCAACTTGGCCCAGGAAGACGGTGCCAATCGCTTCGCGAAGTCGCTTGGCCAAGTCAGCCGCCTCGCCGGACGAGAGCCGGGTTGGAGCGGGATCGGCGACGGCGGTGGCGCGTGCTTGATCTTCCATTCGAAGAGGCCGGCGGGCGAGGAGGAACTACTCGAACTTCAACACGCCTTTGCCGATGTCGTAGGCGTAGCCGACGACGATGAGCAGCGTGAAGACGAGCATGCCGCCGAGCATGATCGTACCGAGCCCGCCGTTGAACTCGTTGTCCGCGACCGCCGCCGCGAAGCTGCTGGCCCACGGGTAGAGCACCACTATTTCGACGTCGAAGGCGACGAACAGGATCGCCACCAGATAGAAGCGGACGTTGAACCGCCGCCTGGTCGTGCCGACCGGCGACATGCCGCTCTCGTAGGTCGTCTCCTTGCCCGGCCCAGTGCGGCTGGGGCCGACGATCAGGCTGACCGCCAGGTTCGTCACGGCGAACCCGATCGCGATGACCAACAGCAACGCCACCGGCAACCAACCCAGCCGCGGGTCACCGCCAACGGCCAGTGTGCTCATCCAACTCGTCGACAACGTCGTCACGGCAGCAGCGTAGCACCCGCCGTCGCCTTCGCAACGAACCGCCGCTTCCGCCGCAGCAGGCCGGCTGCCGCCAGACCCGCCACCCCGACCGCCGTCGGCTCCGGCACCGTCGCCCGCCAGGCGTTCATGATGGCGATGTCTGCGTCCGATGCGTTGCCGAAGGTGTTTCTGAGGAGCGTGAAGTCGACCAGGTCAACGATGCCGTTCTGGTTGAAGTCGCCGTTGGCGAAGCCGCCAACGACCCCGAAGTTGTTGCGCAAGATGGTGAAGTCCGCCAAATTCACGATGCCGTCGAGATTACCGTCACCGGCTAGGGCGACTGTGACAAAAACGTCATCTTCGCTGTAGGTGACAGCAGGTACGAAGGGGCCTGAAACCTCGGGTGCCTCGACGGCGGTGAATGTGCCGCTGACCGACTCGGCATCGATCAAGCGTCGACGCTCATACGGGTTGCTCGGCAATTGATCGATTGCAATCGTTCCTCCTGCGTGGAGCGAACCCTCAACGAAAAGGGCGGTTCTGCCGACGAATTGTCGAAGCAATAGTCGCGTCGCGTCGAGCGTCACGTCGCCGACGATCCTGGAATCGGCAGCGGCACTGGTCTCTATCTCGCCCGCCACGGCCGTTAGGTCTGCTGCAAGTGTGCCGAGAAGCAGCAACGAGGAATCACCCAGGAAGGTCGTGCCCTCGGCACTGCTTGCTGCTGCACCTGTCGAGAGCTCTCCGACGTCAAGCGTGCCGTCGGCAGCGACGGAGACGGTTGAGCCGATGCCGATGGACAAGCTGCCTGTGGAGACAAATCCACTCTCGATGGCGAGACTTCCAATGCCATCGAAAGGATTGATGCCGCCCACCGCCAGCACGTTGCCGACCAGCAGCGTCCCGCCGCCGGTCACGCGGACGAAGTCGTTCGAGAAGGCCGCGTCACCACGTCCCTCGCCCACCGCCAAGTTACCGGTGATGGTCGCCACGGCGTCATCCACGACAAGCTGGCTCGAGCCGTCCGGCTGGCTTACTCCCGCAGAAGGCCCGGAAACGTCAACGGAGCCTGCGAAGTTGGCGAAGGCACCACTCGACACCGTAATGCGTGACGTACTTTGGCGACCGGAGAACAGTTGGCTCTCGCCTTGTACTTGAAGCGTCGCACCATCGGACACGGCAAGCTCTGCCAAGCCGCCGCCGCTCGACGACATTCCCAAACTGCTTAGACCACCTGCAACAGGCTCGACAGTCAACGTCGCATCAACTCCGGCAACATTCATGGTCGCCGACTGACCGTCTTCCGAAAGGATGTTCAACGGAGCGTTGCCGCCAAAGGTGTCGACGAGTCGAAGCGTGGCATCGTGCACCGTCACGGACGAAGAAGCAGAACCGTTGGATTGCAACGTCAGGCCGAAGGTCGATACCTCGCCCCTGTCCTGGACCACCAGGTTCGAGCCGAGGCGGCTACCAACGAAGAAGCGATCAGCCGATAGTTGTGTGCCCTCACCCGTGACGGTCAAATCTCCACCACCCGACAGGGGCAGCGTCGAACCGGTGAATCCTACTCGGGCTACATGCACATCGACCATCGCACCCTCTTGCACAATCGCCGTCGCCTCACCGATGCTGCCGATCTCAAGGCCGCTTGCCTCGACCTGCGTTCCGAAGCCGCGAATGTCAAGCCGAATATCGTCTCTTGTGAGGCCGGCCAAGTTGCCGCTAGCGACAAGCGAGAAGTCGAGATCGAGCAGGCCCTCGCCCTGCAGCGTAAGGCTCGCCGGCTTCACGCCGCCGACTGTAAGCGACCCGAAGCTGGCATCTCCGCTGTTGGGCGGATCGAACGGATCGTTGGCTCCAGGGGCGACGAAGGGATCAAAGTCGAAGATAAAGGCACCCTCCGACGCTGTGACCCGCGACCCCAAGGCGGTCCCACCAGCGAAGGCGGTTCCATCGGTGCCGACTGCGTCGCCCAGATGAATCTGGTAGAGATTGACGCTGTCCGTGAGGAAGCTGGTATCGAGGAAGACGGTGTCCTCCCCGCCCGGCAAGCTCGACGGATGGCCGCCGTCGAACGACCAAGCTGCCGGGTCGAACCAGGACACCCGTGCCGGCTCATTGGCATCCGCGACGAGATTCAAGATCGTGCCGCCATCAAAGCGTGCCACGTCCGCAAGTGTCGCCGTCGGCAAAACGGTTGCAGCCGCAGCTGCAACTTTGAAGCAATTTCTCATGCCGACAGCATTTTCGGAACGGCTGCCGCACGCAATGGATAATCGTGACTTGATTTCGCAGCGGAGAGGGGGAGATTCGAACTCCCGAGACCCCGAAGGGCCTACTAGTTTTCGAGACTAGCGCATTCAACCACTCTGCCACCTCTCCGGGTGGGGAAGAAACCGTAGCCGGCTCAACTTCGGCGTCAATGTGCGTCGATGTACTGGTGGAACCGTCTCGCTCACAAAGACGGAACCGCAACCCTCACAGCGGTTGAACCGCCACCCGCATCGCCATGATCGACGAAACCGCCAAAATCGACGTACAGGAAGAAGACGACTTCAAGCGACAGGTCATCGACCGTCGCATGGGCGTCGATCGACGACAGAAGTCGGCTCAAGACTCCGGCTACACCGGTCCGGACCGTCGCAAGGCCGATGACGAACGCCGATGCGGCTTCGAGCGTCGCCGCGGTGCCGGCATCCGCCGCGAGGAGGACCGTCGCTCGGCCGAAGAGGGCGAGATGACGCAAGGCCAGTTCGAGTTCATCAAGGCGGTCGAGGCGTACAAGAAGGTCAACAACAAGCTCTTCCCGACCTGGACCGAGGTGTTGGAGGTGATCGAACAACTCGGCTACCGCAAGTGCGAGCCACGCGAGGTGAACCTGCCGAACGTGCCGGAGCCCGAGCTGTGGCGTCCGGAGTCCGAGACGCTTCGCAAGGCCGATTGACGGCACAGGCGGCTGAGGGCAAAGCCGATAAGACAGTTCTGGCCGCGTCGACCTCCCGAAGGTTGACGCGGCCTGCTTGTGGTGCTTGGCTGACGGTGCGTGTCATCCGCCGCAGCGACATCTTCAAGCACCGCATCGCCGGTCTTCCTCCTGGCTGGCGGAGGCAGCGGCGGACATCTGTATCCGGGCGTGGCGGTCGCGGCGGCATTGCGGAAGCAGCGGCCGAACGTCCAATGCATCTTCCTCTGCACCGAACGCGAACTGGACCGCGTCATCCTCGAGGACGCCGGTGAAGCATTCGTCCCGCAGCCGATTGTCCCGCCGACGCGGAGTGTCGGCGGCCTGCTTCGGTTCTGGCAGGCTTGGCGGTCGACGAGCGACCTCGTCCGCGGCCTCCTGGACAAGCACGAACCGGCGGCCGTCCTCGGGCTCGGCGGCTATGCCGCTGGCGTTGCGGTCAAGCTCGCAGGCAAACAGGGTCGCTCGACCACCGCGATCCTGAGTCCCGACGTCATCCCCGGCCGGGCCAACGTCTACCTCATGCCGTTCTGTCGGCGTGTCTACCTCGGCCATGACGCCTCGCGAGAGCATCTGCCCGGTGACGCGGTGGAGAAGTCGACCACCACCGGCGTGCCGCTGCGGCCCGGGCTTCTTGAGCCGGTCGTCAAGTCCGAAGCCGCGGCACGACTCGGCCTCGATCCGCACCTGAACACGCTCGTCGTCACCGGTGCGAGCCAGGGGGCCAAGACGGTCAACGACGCCATCATTGAAGTCGTCCGCAGCTACACGAAGAAGGACGGCGACATACTCCAAGGCTGGCAAGTGCTGCACTTGGCGGGCCGGGAACTTGGCGACGGTGTGCGGACGGCGTGGCGGTCGACGGGGCTCAACGGCCGGGCCAACGTCATCGACTTCACGCCCGACATGCGGGACATTTGGAGCGTCGCCGACCTCGCTATCAGCCGCAGTGGGGCGGGCAGTTGTGCAGAGATTGCGGCCTTTGGTGTCCCGTCGATTCTGATGCCGTATCCGTTTCACAAGGACATGCACCAACGTGCGAACGGTCAGATTCTCGCCGAAGTCGGTGCGGCGGTGCTCCTGGAGGATCGCCAAACCGCCGACGCCAACGCCGAAGCCTTGTCGCCGGTGTTGGACAGCCTGCTCTACGACACGGAGCGTCGTCAGTCGATGCGACAGCAGGCCCGCTCCGTCGCACGACTCGACGCCGCGGACGCGGTGGCGAGCGACCTGTTGCAGCAGGTGGATGCCTCCGCGTCGGGATGATTTGGGCGTGCACAACTCATCGACGTGTTCCGTATGTTCAGGGGCATGGCCGACGACTCGCCAGCTTCGCCTACGTCGATGTCGCTTCGCGGCCGGTTTCTGCTAGCGTCGTCGTCGCTGAACGATCCCAACTTCGCGCGGGCGATCATCCTGATCGTGCGTCACGACCTCGACGGAGCGCTGGGCCTCGTGGTCAATCGCCCGTTGGGCGTGACGCTGGAGGAGGCTTGCGGCGAGGAGGTCGAGGCGGCGAAGGGCGTGCAGGTGCCGTTGTTCCACGGCGGGCCATGCACGGGGCCGCTCGTCGCGGTGCATAATTTGCGGAGTCTCGCCGAAGCCGAGGCCGATCTGGCCGGCACGGATGCCGACGAAGACGAGTCGGTGCCGAACGACGCGGCGGATCTGGTGACGGACGACGTTTACTTCTGTTCGCGTCGCGAGGCGTTGGAAGCTCTCATGCGGCACCTGCGTCGACCTGATGAGACGCACGATCTTTCGGGAACGGCCGTAAAGTTCGTCGCCGGCTACGCGGGATGGTCGGCCGGTCAGCTCGAAGAGGAGTTGCGGGAAGGGTCGTGGCAGCTCATGGAGGCTCCGGCGGCAGAGATCTACAGCGGCGGCGATGAGCGGCACCCGACGCCTTCGGCCGAGACGTCCTTGCCGGAGGGGGCTTTGGGCTTGCTGGGCGTGTTGGAGCAGGAGGGTGTTAGCGATCCGGCTGCGGCGTTGGCGGCGGGCATCCGGCAGTGGGTGCGGCTGCGGACGCGGGCGAATCTGGCTCAACTCGTCGACGAGAAGCTGATTCCGCCGGATCCCAACGTGAATTAGCGGACTCGCGACGGTCGGAGGTCGGCTCAGGTTTGGCTTACAGCCGGCTCAGGTTTGGCTTACAGCCGGCTCAGGTT
>CAYMAS010000007.1:35920-111551 GCA_964388485.1 uncultured Tepidisphaerales bacterium
CGGCTCAGGTTTGGCTTACAGCCGGCTCAGGTTTGGCTTACAGCCGGCTCAGGTTGGGTCGATAGCCGGCTCAGGTTTGATTTGTGGCCAAAGGTTCCTCTAATGGTGGCGAACCGCCCGGGCCTGACCAGCCCGCTCGAATCCCCTTAGCTACAACGACCCATGCCTACCGCCCGCAGCGAAGCGATCCACTCGATCGCCACCGCCCGCCGTGATCTCAGCCAGCTCGACGTCAAGACCAGCGTCAAAGACCTGTTCGGCGTCAACGTCTTTAACGTCGACGAGCAACGGGCACGCCTGCCCAAGCCCGCCTTCAAGGCGCTTCGCAAGACAATCGAAGAAGGTGCCAGCCTCGGGCCCGAGTATGCCGACGTCATCGCCAGTGCCATGAAGGACTGGGCCATGGACAAAGGCGCGACGCACTTCACGCACCTGTTCCAGCCGATGACCGGCTTGACCGCCGAGAAGCACGACAGCTTCCTGTCGCCTCTCAACGACGGCAAGGCCATCGCCAGCTTCAGCGGCAAGGAGCTCGTCAAGGGCGAACCCGACGCCAGCTCCTTCCCCTCAGGCGGCCTGCGGGCAACGTTCGAAGCTCGGGGCTACACCGCCTGGGATCCGACGAGCCCGGTCTTCGTCATGGAGAACCCCAACGGTGCCACGCTCGTCATCCCGACGGCCTTCCTGAGCTACACCGGCGAAGCGCTCGACAAAAAGACGCCGCTCCTGCGGTCGATGAGCGTCATCGGCATGCACGCCAAGCGCATTCTCAAGCTCTTCGGCAAGGAGCCGGCCAACGTCTTCACGACCGTCGGCGCGGAACAGGAGTATTTCCTCGTCGACAAGGCCCTCTACTACGGCCGACCCGATCTGGTGACGTGTGACCGCACGCTCTTCGGTGCCAAACCACCCAAGGGTCACGAGCAGGACGATCACTACTTCGGCCAGATTCCGGACCGCGTCTTGGCCTTCATGGCCGACAGCGAAGCAGAGATGTTCAAGCTCGGCGTGCCGGTCAAGACGCGGCACAACGAGGTCGCACCGGGCCAGTATGAGATTGCCCCGGTCTTCGAGCAGACGAACGTTGCCGTCGATCACCAGATGGTCGTGATGTCGACGATCAAGAAGGTTGCCGCCAAATACGGTCTTGTCGCGATCCTCCACGAAAAGCCCTTTGCCCGCGTCAACGGCAGCGGCAAGCACAACAACTGGTCGATCTCGACCACTGACGGCGAGAACCTCCTCGAGCCCGGCGACACGCCGCACGCCAACGCCCAATTTCTCGTCTTCTGCGTCGCAACCATCAGCGCGATCTACCACTATGGAGACGTGCTCCGCATGGCGATCGCGACGGCGGCGAACGATCACCGCCTCGGTGCCAACGAAGCGCCGCCGGCAATCCTGAGCGTCTTCCTTGGTGAACAGCTCGATGACGTGATGAGCCAAATTGGCCAAAACGGCTCGGCCGGCACCAGCAAGCCCGGCGGCACCTTCGAGACCGGCGTCGATGTGCTTCCTGACATCCCCAAGGAGGCGGGCGATCGAAACCGCACCAGCCCGTTCGCCTTCACTGGCAACAAGTTCGAGCTCCGTGCCGTCGGCGGCAGCCAGAACATCTCCGGGCCCAACACGGTCCTCAACGCCATGGTCGCCGAGCGTCTGGACTACATGGCGACGAAGCTCGAAGAAGCTACCAGCGGCGGCAAGGATCTGACGACCGCCGTCGCAGAACTCTTGCCGGAGATGATCAACGAGGCCAAGCCCGTCATCTTCAACGGCGACAACTATGCCGACGAATGGCACCAGGAGGCCCAGAAGCGTGGCCTGCCCAACCTCCGCAACACGGCCGACGCCCTGGACGTGCTGACGACCGACAAGGGCAAGAAGCTCCTGACCAAGTACGGCATCTACACCGAGCGCGAACTCGAGAGCCGCTTCAACATCCTTGCCGAGCAGTACGTCAACACGCTGTCGATCGAAGGCGAGACTGCCAGCTACATCGCCAAGACGATGATCCTACCCGCTGCCATTCGCTACGCGGAGCAGGTCGGCGAGGCGGCGGAGGTGCTCGGTGCCGACGCGATGAGCAGCGTGGTCGACGAGCTCAAGACAAACATCGCAAGCCTGATGACCAACGTCCAGAAGCTCGATGCCGCCCTCAGTCACGAGCACGGCGAGGACATGTCGGCCAACACGAAGTTTGCCCGTGACGAGATCCTCGGCACGATGAACGACCTTCGCGAAGCCGCCGACGCTCTCGAAGGCATCGTCGCCGATGACCTCTGGCCGCTGCCGACGTATCGCGAGATGCTGTTCATTCGCTAGCGACACCATCTGCGTAACACGAAAGGGTCAGGAGTCTTGCGGACTCCTGACCCTTTCTGCTGTTGACCGAGTCGATCTTGCTGACCTTTGGTAGCCGCGGAGCCTGCTCCGCGCTTCAGGATCTGTTGCAGTCGCGATCACGGAACAGGCTCCATCATCCGTTGGCCAGCCACGTCACCTCGTCCGCCGTCAGCTCCACGTCCAGCGCCTCGAGTGTCGTGCGGAGCTCGTTCGTCGCCCTTGGGCCGATGAGACCGAAGCTTGGGAACGGCTGGGCCAGCACCCATGCTGCGGCGATGCTGGTTGGGGTCACGTCCTTAAGCTTCGCCAGGTCGAAGCACCGCTCGCGACGGGCCATGTTCGCGTCGCTCATGAAGGCGTGCTGGATCATTTCATCCTCCAGGTCGCGATTCGGCACGAAGAACCCGCGAGCTTGGCTGCTCCACGAGAAGTTCGCCATCTGCGTCTCCTGAAGGAAGCCAAGCCATGCCGGATCGTGCGCCGTAACGCAGCCGTTCCACATCGGCTTCTCCATCACGGCCAAGGCGAGGTTTTGGCTGACGGCTCCAAACCCACGTTTGGCGTTCGCCTTTGCCCAGGCGCTGGCTTCCTTGACCCGCTCCAGCGACCAGTTGCTGCCGCCGAACGACCCGCGGATTAGATTCGCGTCGTGGCACTCGTTCAGGACGTCGACCCACTCGCCGATCGGCACATCCACGTTGTCACGGTGCAGGAAGTACAGCTCGCAGGCGTCGACCTGCATCCAATCGAGTTGATCCTCGATCTGCTTCCGCACGGCTTCGGGCCGGCAGAAGGGCGGATGAGCGCCCTTGAAGATGATGTTGACGTCTTCCCGAACCCCGCGGAGCTTGAGCCACTCGCCGAGCACGCGGCTGCGCCCTTTGCCGTAGCAGTGGGCCGTGTCCCACGTGTTGCCGCCAGCTTCGAAGAAGTTGTCGTAGATCGGGGCGACCTCCGTGAGCTTGTAATGGTTGTCGACACCCATCACGAACCGACTGACCGGCTTGTCGAGCCCGTCGACGCGGCCCGTCGGCATCTCGTGACGCCGCTTCAGGTCGCTTCCGCTGACTGTCGTGCTGCGATAGCCGTCAAGCTTCTCGATCGGGTACGTCAATCCGATCGCCTCCCGCCACTGGTCGAGCACCCGCATGTTGCCGAGCGTGTCGGCCGGCGTCATCGCTGGATAGTTCGCTTCCCCGTCGCGAATGGCCTTGGCGAAGGCGTCGGCTTCCAGTGCGTAGAGCGGCTTGTCCACAGTCACGGTGATCCGCTCTTCCTCGCCGTCCTGAGGCTTGACGGCGATTTCTGCTTCGCCGCCTTCGCGGGTAGGAATGAAGACGTTGTCGCACGTCAGGCTTCCCTTCGTGCCGAAGACATAGAGCGTGTTGTCACTGCTGAGCCGGACGCCTGTACGCAGCTGTGCCAGAATGCCATCGCCGAAGTCGAGACTGGCGACGGTCCACTCGTCGACACCCGTCTCGCCCAGGTGCCCGACAGCCGTCACCTTCGTCGGCTCTGCCACGTTCTTCGGCGGCGTCATCGCAGCCCCGGCGAGCAGACGGGCGAGGCTGGTCGTGTAGCAGCCGACGTCCAAGATGCCACCGCCGCCGAGGTTGGCGTTCAGCAGTCGGCCTTCGGGATTGTCACCAGCCCGGAAGCTGAAGCTCGTGTCGATGCACTGGACTCGTCCAATCTTGCCGTTGCGGATGACCTCCGCCAGCTTCGCCGCCAGAGGGTGGCAGCGGTACATGAACGCCTCCATCAGCACCTTGCCGCTCGTCGCCGCCACGTCGATGCAAACCTCGGCGTCGGCGGCGTTGAGGCAGATGGGCTTCTCGCACAAGACGTGTTTGCCGCTCCGCAGCAGCTTGATCGTCCACTCCGCATGCTGCGGGTGCGGCGTCGCGACGTAGACGGCGTCAACGCCGTCCATCGCGACGAGCTCGTCGTAGCTGCCGATCGGCTTGATCTCGCTATCGAACTCGCTGGCAAAGGCTTCGGCCCGTTCCAGACTTCGACTCGCGACCGCGACGAGGCGGCCTGACTCGCTATGCGGCAGGTGATTGGCGAAGGACCGGGCGATGTTGCCGGCTCCGAGAATCGCCCACCGGACTTCGACTTGTTCCGTGTTCATGCTCACAGGCTATTGCCGCAGCTGCAGCAGTCATACGCCGCCGAGCTTGTCGAGCATGTCCATCGGCAGCCCTGCCTCCGCGGCGGCATCAGTCATCGCCTTCTTCGACACCTCGCTCGCCGCCTCCGCCGCCTTCTTCTGGGCAGCAGCCACGGCGGCGACGACGAGATCTTCGAGCAACTCCAAGTCCTCCGGTTTGGCTGTCGATGGATCGAGCCGCGCGCTGTCGATCTTGACGTTCACCAGCTCCAAGCGGCCGTTGCACGTCGCCGTCACCATGCCGCCGCCTGCGTCGGCGTCGGCCCGGACGTCGCCGAGCTGGTTCTTGAGCTGCTCCTGCACCTCCGCCATCTTCCGCTGCATCTCCGGCAGCTTCTGGAGCATCTGCGGAAGCTGAGCGAGGTCCTTGAGGTTGCCGAACATGCTCCAATGCTAGACGAGCATCAGGTCGGCGCTCGACGTCACCTGGGCGAGCGCGTCGGCCGCGTAACGCACATCCTGCTTCGTCGTGAAGGGCCCGAAGCTGAATCGCGTCGTGCCGCCGACGTCGATGGTCTCAAGGGCGCGGTGAACCCACGGGGCACAGTGCACGCCGCTGCGGGTCAACACGCCGAAGCCGCTCTCGAGCGCGGCCGACAGTTCGTGCGGGTCGAGCCCTTCGGAGCGAACGCTGAAGACGCCGATGCGATCTGCGACACCGTTTGGTCCGAAGAGCGTCAGGCCGTCGATGCCGTTGATTGCGCCGAGGAAGGTCGACACCAAAGCCTTCTCCTCCGCCTGGATCTCCGCCACCGTCTTGCCGCGAACCCACCGTAAACCCGCCAGCAGACCCGCCAACCCGACCGCATTGTGACTGCCGGGCTCGTACTTGTCGGGCATCCAATCGGGCTGCGTCGGCAGATCGCTTCGGCTGCCGGTGCCGCCTTCGCGAAGCGGGCGGACCATCTTCTCGAGCCCCGGCCGCAGGTAGAGGAAGCCCGTGCCTAGCGGGCCCATGAGCGCCTTGTGCCCCGGTGCCGCCAACAGGTCGATCGCATCCCGCTGCACGTCGACGTCCAGATGCCCGATTGACTGCGCGGCATCTACGACGAACGGCACCGCCATCTCCCGGCAGATCTGCCCGATCTCGCCGATCGGCTGAATGGCCCCGGTCACGTTGCTGACGTGAGTCATCGCCACGAACTTCGTGTCCGGCCGAATCGCCGCCTTCACGTCCGCCGGGTCGACCAGCGTCGTCTCGGGATCGCACGGCACAGTGGTGAAGTCGAGCTTCCACTGGTCCCGCATCGCGTGGACGGGCCGGAGGATCGAGTTGTGATCCGCCTCGCTCACGACGACGTGACCCGGCTTGAACGGGTCGATGAGGCCTCGCAGTGCAAGATTCAGGGCGTCGGAGCAGTTGAGGGTGAAGACGACGTGGTCGCTCGACTCGCCGTGGATGAAGTCGCACAACTCCCGACGCAGCGCTTCGAGCAGTCGGCCGGTTTCAACGGCTTCCTCATAAGCTCCGCGGCCGGCGCTGGCACCGAGGCGGGTGGCGTAGTCGGTCATCGCCGCCAGCACCTCGGGTGGTTTAGGGAAGCTCGTCGCCGCGTGGTCCAGGTAGAGACGGCGGGGCATGGCAGCATCGGCGGACATCGTCGACAGCTTATGCGATTGCACCCGCGGCGTTTCAGAGGCACAAGAGGGTTCAGGTAAGAAGTGATGCCCGTGACCGCTCGATCGACCGAGCACCATTCTCAGCGTTCGAGGCCTCAAGCTCGTCGCTCGACCGATGGTCGCCTGCCAGCCGCGAATCTTCCAACCTACGGGAACAAGCCCTACTCGAAAACGATCGTCCGCTGCTCGTGGACGATAATCCGGTGCTCCAGATGCGCCCGAACTGCTTCGGCGAGGACGCGACGTTCGAGGTCGCGGCCTTTGCGGATCAAATCGTCCGGCGTGTCACGATGGCCCACCGGTTCCACCGCCTGAGCGATGATGGGTCCGGCATCGAGATCGGCCGTCACGTAGTGGCTCGTCGCGCCGATCAGCTTGACGCCCCGGTCGTACGCCTGGTGATAAGGCCTACCACCTTTGAACGCCGGAAGAAGACCGTGGTGGATGTTGATGCACCGACCAGCCCAGACAGCGGTGAGCTGCGGCGACAGGATCTGCATGTACCGCGCCAGCACGATCAGGTCAGCGTTTCCGACCGCCTGCAGGAGTTGCGTCTCCTGATCCGCCTTCGTCTCCGGCGTCACGGGAAGATGCGCGAACGGGATGCCGTGACGCTGCGCCGTCGCCGCTGAGTCGGCGTGGTTGGAGGCGATGAGGCTTACCTCCGCCGGCAGCTCGTTCATCTCGCGACGGTACATCAGGTCACGCAGGCAATGGTCCTGGCGGCTGACGAGGATCGCGAGCGTCGGTCGGTCATCTGCCCAGCCGAGCGTGGCGTCAAGTCGCTCCGCCTGAGCGTGGTCCCGCACCGAAGCGGCAAAGGCACGACGGTCCGCGTCGTCTGGCAGATCGAAGGCGAGTCGCATGAAGAACCGACCTCCTTCGCCGTGCTGGTCCGCATCGGTAACATTGCCTCCGTGGCTCGCAAGAAACCCAGCCACTGTGGCGACGAGGCCGGGACGGTCGTCGCAGCTCACGAGCAGTCGGCCTTTCAGCATGATCCGAGCCTATTGCTCCCGGGCTGTGGTTTGACTTGCCCAGCTTCACATTCGACATCTCGGGCTGCCCGCAGCCGGCCACCACGCCACCGGCCGCTCGTGGAGACCGACCATGGATCGCGCCAGCCTGACTCCGATTGCCCAAAGCGACCTTGACCGTCCCGACACGCGGTGGTGGCACTACCTCATCCCTCCCGTCGGCCGCGTCCCGCAGTGGAGTTGGTTCGTCCTGACCAGCATTGTCCGCGAGACGACGCTTCTCGTTCGTTGCATCTGGCGGCGGATCTGGCCTGCTTTGGCGACACCTTGGCATGACGTGCCGGCCGGTCCTATGCCGTTCGCAAAAGTGGCCAAGCGGGCCGGTGTGCAGATGATGTGGGTGGTGCCAGGCTTGATGCTCGTTTCAGGCGTCGCGACGTACCACGCAGCTCAGCCGTCCATTCCACCGACGACGCGAGAGGTGGCCCGGCCAATCGGGCTCTACGCCGAACGGCTGCAGTTCCAGGCGTCCGACGGCCGGCAGGTTCACGGTCTGTGGGTGCCTGCCTTGGCGGCGACGGATGTCAACGACGACGGCATCGACGCAATCAAGCGACGCCGACCCGCGGTTGTCCTCGTCCACGACAACGGCCACGACGAGCGGCAGATGATTCCCCTTGTCCGGCAGCTTCATGCCAAGGAATTGAACGTTCTGGTTGTTCGACTTCGATCCGCAGACGCCGACCAGCCTGCAGCGACGACTTTCGGCGTGACCGAATCATTAGACGTCGCCGGCGCCATCGATCACGTGCGGAATCGGCCGACCGTCGATCCTGATAAGGTCGCGGCTTGGGGTGTCGGCACGGGTGCGACGGCCGTCCGCAACGCGGATGTCGGGTCAGCCATTGCTCTGGCCGTGCTGCAGCGGGAGGCGGCGTCGGGAGGCGTCGATGATCGTGTGCTGCCGGTGGGTGAGCGGTTCGATCTGCTCCGGCCAATCTGCCGGTGGATGCTCGCCGTCGCCTACAACGCGGCACCTCGCGGCAAAACGGTTCCCGCACGTCGGATCGAGTCGATCGACCGGACCGCTGACGGATACGACCTCGTCTCCGGCCACTTCTCGAACACCATTCGCATCACCAAAGTTCGCTAGAAACTTGCTTCTACTGATGCTTTTCGAGGAACGAGACCATCGAGCTAGCTGACATCGAATGCTGCAGGTCGACAATCTCGTCCTCCGGATTCAGGATGTAAATCGACGGCACGCCGGTAACACCGAAGGCATTAGCGAGTTCTCGATTCTCGTCGAAGTCGATCCACGAGACGTCATAGGACTCAAGGGCCTTCTGTACCTCCTCGGCAGGCCAAACCTCCGCCTTCATCTTCCGGCAAGGCGGGCACCAGTCGGCGGTGAAGTAGACGAGCCGCATCCGGCCATCCACCGCAGGCTCGATCTGTTGTTTCCACTCGATGCCTTGCGGCGTCTGATTCTGGCCCCGCCATGACGCGAATGCCACAAGGGCGACGACGGCAGCGAAGATGGCGACGAGTCGCAAGCTCATGTTTGAAAGTACGCTGCAACCGCCCTGCAAGTTGCGGTTGCCTTAGATGATGGGTGCAAACCGTCTACCTCGACAACAATGCCACCACGAGGCCTGATGCGGCGGTGGCCGATTTGATGACCAGGGTGCTGCGGGAGGAGTTCGGCAATCCCAGCAGCGTCCATCGCCTCGGCCAGTCTTCGCGAGCGGCCATTGACCATGCTCGGGCTCAAGTGGCTCAGCTTGTCGCCTGCCGGGACAGGGAGATCACTTTCACCGGCAGCGGCACTGAAGCCTCCAATACCGTCCTCCGTGGGATCGCCAAGAAGCGGCCCGGTCGCATCGTCACCAGCCTCGCCGAACACGAAGCCACCCACCGCGTCTGCGAGCGACTCGAAGCAGAGGGCCATGAGATTGTTTGGCTGCCGGTCGATCATGCCGGTCGCGTCGAGCCGAGTGCGTTGGAGACCTCGCTTGCGGAAGGTGAAACGAGCGTCGTATCGCTCATCTGGGCGAACAACGAGACGGGCGTCCTCAATGACGTCGCTGCCTGCGCGGCCGTTTGTCAGGCGGCGAAGGTGCCGCTGCATCTCGACGCGACGCAGGTCGTGGGGAAGCTACCGGTTGATCTGCCGGCGGTGGGTTGCGACGCGGCGACGTTCTCGCCTCACAAGTTTCACGGCCTCAAGGGCGTCGGCTGCCTCTACGCCCGCCGCGGGTTTCGCGTGCCGCCGCTGATCGTTGGGGGACCGCAGGAGCGGGACCGTCGCGGCGGAACTGAGAATGTTCTGGGCATCGTTGCTGCCGGCGTCGCGGCGGAGCAGGCGGAAGGTCGGATGGCAGAGATGCCACGGGTTCGCCAGCTTCGGGATGCGATGGAGCGAAGGCTTTTGGACTCAATAGACGAACTGCGGGTCACCGGAGCGACAGCAGACCGCCTGCCGAACACAAGCAACCTCGCGTTCAAGGGCCTGCAGGCGGAGGCGATTCTGATGATGCTCAGCGAGGCCGGCATCTGTGCCAGTGCCGGCGCGGCGTGCAGCAGCGGATCATTGGAACCCAGTCGGGTGCTTCTGGCGATGGGCGTCGAGGAGCCGTGGGCGTTCGGCAGCATCCGGCTGAGTCTGTCGACGGAGACGACAGAGGACGACGTGGATCGGGTGGTGGTCGAGTTGCCGCAGATCGTCCAGCGGCTTCGCCGCGTGATGCCGGTTGGGTAGCGACGGATTACCTTTGCAGCCGCACCGCTTGCTCCGCCGCTATCTCGAATCAGTCGAGAGAGCGCCCTGCTCCTCCGGCACGATTGGCAAGAGGATCGGGACGCCCTCGGGACCTACCGGCGTCAACTCGCCGGCGAAGGTAGGCGAAGGCAGCGACTGCCGCTTCTGGGTCGCCTCTGCATCGAGCGCGGCCGCCTCCGTAGCCAGCGTCCGCCGCTCGGCGGCGAGCGTCTGGTTCTCCCGCTGCACCTCGAAGTAGCTCGGCGGCAGCGGCAAGCGGGTGATGAGCCCTGTCTCCGGATCCCGGATGATGCTGGCCTCCTCGAGTCGCCGCAGATAAACCTGGTTCCTCGCGATCCGTTCGTCAATTTCGACGGCTTGCTTCTCGAGATCGTCATACTGCTCCTTGAGTTCCGCCACCTCTGCTTCGACGACTGCCCGCTGTTCTTCGATGGCTGCAAATTCGTCGGCTGTCAGCCATCCGGAGCCCCATCGAACGAAGCCATTGGCTCGACGGGCTTCGACCAGCGGCGGCTCGACTTTCTGCAGCACCGCCCTCGCCCGACGCAACGGCGGCGACGTGTCGCCCGCGGCTTCGGCAAGGTGAATCGCCTCGACAAGGTTGTTGACGATTGTCTCCCGCCCAGGCGCTGCTTCGGCTGCCTGGCTCGCCAGCAGCAGGGCCCGCGGATGACGATTCACCGACGACTCGATCAAAGCCAAGTTCGTCAGCGTCGGCGCGTGCGTCGGCAGCAGCCGCCTTGCTGCCTCAAATCGCATGCGAGCGGCCGAGGCGTTACCGGCTCCGAGTTGCTGAATACCCAGCAGATACTCGCCCGAAATGTGCGTCATCGGCCGATCCGCAAGCTGGCTGATCAACGCGCTGGCATCGTCCCGACCCGCGGCCACCGCCTGTCGGGCCGCGTCGATGTCGGCGATCGCTTGCTGCTTCGCCTCCTCAATCTGCGTCGCCGTCAGCCAATCCTGCCCGAGCCGGATGAGTCTACGGTCGAGCCGATCCTGCCACACGCGCCGATCCTCCCGAGCCGCCACACTGGCCCCTGCGTCGAGCGTCTTGGCGAGGAATCGGTCGTACTTCTCTAGCGCCTGCCGCGGGTCGTCAACGCTCGCCGTCGCACGACGGAGCGACGCGAGCAGCTGCATGTCACGTGACGCTTCATCGACAGGTTGAGCTCCGCTCGGGCCGGCGAGGAGCATCGCGAGGATTAGCGGAATGAGTCGCGTCTTGAACATGAATGGCCTCCGCTGCCATGGTAACGCAAGAGATGACTGCGTCAGCCCGACGATCCGACAAGCTGCAGCTACGGTGCCGGCAACGTGGCGGTGCATGCGGCTTAGCGACAGGACGGTCTTGATGCTCCTGCTCGGGCCGGGCGTCGTGGCGTTGTCGACGGCGGTGGTGCTGGTGAAGCTCAGCGAGCTGCCGACCGGAATGATCGCCACGAGCCGGCTGCTTCTGGCGGCGATGATGCTGTCCCCGCTCATGCGGCTCGAGGGCCGAACCCGACCCCGCCGCTCGATCGTGGAGCTTGCCAAGCCCGTCTGCCTGCCGGGAATCGCCTTAGCCCTGCACTTCATCACGTGGTTCATCGGCATCCGCATGACCACCGCGGCGAACGCGACGCTCATCGTCAATCTCTCGCCGGTCATTATGCCGTTCCTGCTCCTGACGCTCGTCGGCGAACAGGTGACGCGACGAGAGATACTCGGCAGTCTGCTGGCGGTCGTCGGCGTCGTCGTGCTCGCCAGCGGTTCTGCGAGGATCGACCCGATCGGCTTACGCGGCGACCTCATCTGCCTCGTCAGCATGGTCTTGGCTGTGCTCTACCTTGTTCTGGCGAGACGCACCGGCGCCGCCAAGTTGGGCATTGCACGTTATCTTGTCCCGCTTTACCTGCTGGCGGGCGTGACGACGCTCATCTACACAGTGGCGAGAAGAGAGTGGCAGGAGGTGAGCAGCGACATCGATATCGGCCGCGAAATGCTGCTGATGGCGCTCTTGGCCCTCATCCCGACCGCAATCGGGCACGGCATGCTCAACTACTCGATGACTCAATTGCGAGGCCAAGCGGTCGCAGTCGCGAGTTTGGGCCAGATCCCGGTCGCGGCACTGCTGGCGGTGCCGTTGCTGGGCGAGCATCCGAGTCGAGCGTTCTATCCGGCGTGCGTGTTCATCGCGTTCGGCGCGGTGATCGCCATCTTCAAGCCGAAGGTGAAAGCGTAGCGTGTGCCGTGCACGATGCAGCGGCCATCCGGGAGGGCGTCGAGCAGCTGACAAGTGCTATCGCCGCGTCGGCTGGATCGGGGCGGATCAACGTCATCGGCATCGTTACCCGGGGCGAGACCCTTGCCGCAAGGATCCGGGCGAAGCTGGCGGAGCGTGGGCTGGACGTTGGTACGGGGTCGGTCGACGTGACGCTCTACCGCGACGACCTTCGTGAGATTGGCCCGAAGGCGGTGGTCCGAGCCACGGATCTGCCGGCGGAGGTCGACGGGGTCGCGACTTGGCTGGTCGACGATGTGATCCACACGGGCCGAAGCGTCCGCGCGGCATTGCAAGTGATCGGCGACTTCGGCAGACCTGCGTGGGTCCGGCTGGCGGTGCTGGTCGATCGTGGCGGTCGCGAGTTGCCGATTCAGCCAGACTTGACGGCGATGCGTCTCGATGCGTCGTCTCGTGTCAACGTTCGGCTTCAGGAAGTCGACGGCCGCGATGCCGTGGAGGTGAGCGCGTGACGACCTGGACCCGGCGGCATCTATTGGGCCTGCGCGACCTGTCGGGCGAGGAACTGACGTTCATCCTCGACACCGCCGATGGCTTCCGCGGCGTGAGCACGCGATCAGTCAAGAAGGTGCCGGCTCTTCGCGGCCGCGTCGTCGTCAACGCGTTCTTTGAAGATTCGACGCGCACTCGGATGAGCTTCACGCTCGCTGCTCAACGGCTCGATGCAGACATCCTCGACTTCAGCAGCAAGGGCAGCAGCGTCAGCAAAGGCGAGACGCTCGGTGATACGCTGCGGAACATCGAGGCGATGGGCGTCGATGTCCTGGTCCTTCGCCACCGCTCTGCCGGTGCGGCCAAGCTTGCCGCCGACGCCGTCGGGTGCAGCATCGTCAACGCGGGCGACGGTGCTCACGAGCATCCGACGCAGGCTTTGCTCGACCTCTACACGCTTCGCGAGCGGTTGGGCGACCTCGCCGGCAAGCACGTTGCCATCGTCGGCGACATCGCCAACAGCCGCGTCGCCCGCAGCAACGTCTTCGGCCTGACCACCCTTGGTGCCCGCGTCACGCTCGTCGGCCCGACTACCCTCGTGCCGGGTTCGCTGTCGGCTTTGGAAGGCGTCGGAACGTCGAATGATCTCGACGCAGTGCTGCCGGAGGTTGATGCGGTCAACATGCTCCGCGTCCAGAACGAGCGGATGCAATCGGCGGCGTTTCCCAGCACTCGCGAATACGCCTCCCTCTTCGGCCTCAACGCCGAGCGGCTAGCCAAGGCTCGTGACGATCTGGTCGTGATGCACCCGGGTCCGATGAACCGTGGCGTCGAGATCGAAACAAGTATCGCCGACGGGCCGCAGTCGATGATCCTGCGGCAAGTGACGAACGGCTTGGCGGTCCGGATGGCCGTGCTCTACCTCGTCAGTCAAGCGAGCTGAGGTCGACGAATCCAGACGCAGCTTCTGGTAGCCGCGGAGCCTGCTCCGTCGTTCGGAAGTCGGTGCAGTCGCGATCGCGAAGCAAGCTCCGCGGCTACCAGATTCACACCGGGGTCACCATCGTGCGGTTGCGACGGGGGGTCGATCTCCTACTGTGCTCGCCCCCGGTGTCGCTGCCGGGTTCCGCCGCCGCCACTGCGACCCGCTGATGGGCAACCGACGCACCGTTTCGCTCGTTCTGATCTTCCTGTCGCTGATCCTGCTTTGGGACATCGGCACCCGCTGGTATGCCGAGCGGCGTGGCTGGAACACTACCATCGCCGACAACGTCGAGGAGATCGAGCCGACGACGCGGCCCGGTGCCATCGACGCCACCACCACGCGACCGTCGACGCAGCCCGACTTCGAATTTGAACCACCGACTGAGACGGATGGTTTGGCCGTAGTCGAGGGCGAAGCGCAACAGATCATCCTCGGCGGCGACAAGGAGGCCGACGAGTCGCCGTTCGCCATTCGGCTGACGCTCTCGTCGGTCGGGGCGGGCATCGATGAGGCGTTGCTCAAGGCTTACGCCGCTGAAGTTGACGAACCGGATCGGTATCGCTTCGAGGTGCCATACGAGGCCTCGCCCGACGAGAATCGGCCGCTGGCGACGCAGACGGTGACGATCAACGGCGAGACGCTCGACTTGTCGAACGTCGCTTGGAACGTCCAGGAAAGCGACGACCGCCGAGCCGTCTTCTACGTCGACGTCCTCAGCCAGGGCCAACGCGTCGCACGCGTTCAGAAGGTCGTGCGGCTGTTCCCGAAGGTCGACGCCGACGGCAACGCCGATCCACGCGGCGGCTACGAGCTTCGCGTCTTGCAGTCGGTCAAGAATTACACCGCCGGACCGATCACCTACGAGACGACGCTCAACGGCACCACAACGCCGCCCCGCGAACTCGAAGGCATGTACGACCAGCGGACGGTCCTCCGCGGGCAACTCGAGGACGGGCGTGTTCGCTACGAGGCCGAGCAGGTCGAGGCGTTCGACGAGGATGAGCCGCAACGGATCTATGACCTCGGTATCGAGCCGTTGGCGTGGGCGGGGAGCGGAACGATCTACTTCAACGCAATCGTCCGCCCCGAAGATCCAGGGCAGGTCGAGCGATTCGTTGCCGAAGCGATCAATCCGCAGAGCGATGATGCGGAACGCGAGGTGCGTCTGCGGCTCGAGTCTGACGAGTTCGAGATTGCCGCGGGTGAGACGCAGGTCCTGCCGCTTCGCGTCTTTCTCGGGCCGAAGAAGCGAGATCTTCTCGAGAACGACTACTACAGCGCCGCCCGCGTCCGGTACAACGCGACGCTCATCAGTCCGTTCGGCTGCACGTTCTGCGTGTTTCAGCCGGTGGTCGACATCCTCGTCTTCCTGCTGAGCATCTTCCACGCGATCACGTTCGACTGGGGCTTGGCGATCATTCTGCTGGTCTTCCTCGTGAGGACGCTTCTGCACCCGATCACTCGGAAGTCGCAGAAGAACATCATGAAGATGAGCAAGATGGCCCCCAAGATCCAGGCGGCCAAGGAGAAGTACGGCGACGACAAGGAGAAGATGGCGGCCGCGATGGCGGAGATGGCACCCGAGCAGACGCAGGCCGTGCTATTTGGCTGCCTGCCGATGTTGCTCCAGACGCCGATCTGGATCGCGCTCTACTCGACGCTCCAAGCGACCTTCGAGCTCCGGCACGAGCCGTTCTTCTACGGGCTGACGTGGATCGACGACCTCGCCAAGCCCGACCACCTGATCCAGTTCGAAAACGCCTATCCGCTGCTCTTCGGCTTCACGATCACGGGCCTCAACATCCTGCCGCTCTTGATGGGCCTGGTCTTCTACCTGCAGATGAAACTGCAGCCCCAGCCGACGGCGACGATGACGCCCGAGCAAAAAGCCCAGCAGCGGCTGATTCAGATCATGATGGTCACGCTCTTTCCGCTCTTCCTCTACAGCGCACCGAGCGGCTTGAACCTCTACATCCTCACCAGCACCGCCTTCGGCATCATCGAGACGAAGCTCATCAGGGCCAATCTCAAACGCGAGGAAGACGAACTCGAAGCCGCCAAGGCTCGCGGCGAGACGATCCCGGAGAAACCTAAAGGCCCCATCGGCCGCCGGCTCGACGCGTTCAAGGACACGCTCGGCACCCGCATCGCCGAAGCTCAGAAGCAGGCTCAAGCCCATCAGGCGGCTCAGAAAAAGGGCGGCGGCAGCAAGCCGAGGCCGAAGAAGCGTTGAGCCGCGGCAGCCCTTTTGGTTCAATAGCCCCATGAGACGAATCTGCCTGATCTGGCTCTTGCTGCTGCTCTGCGGCAGCCTCGTCCGTGCGGACGATCTGCCAAATGTCGAGCCGGGGCAGGAAGTTACGTTCAAGCACCACTCGCGCTGGAAGCCTGCCATCGTTCAGCAGGCCGTTGGCGATCTGGTGCTGGTGCAGGACGAGCAGTTCCCCAAGAAGTTCCACTGGATCTGGATCCGCCGTGACCAGGTCCGGCTGGACGGCGAGACACACGAAGGCCCCGATCTGCGGGATCAGGTTCGCGTCGTCATCGCAAGTCATGCGGTCGAGGACGCCCTGCGAAAGGCACAGGCGAAGCTCGCATCGGCCGACGAACCGCGGCAGCGGCAGGGCGTTGCGGAACCTCGAACGGCAGAGCCGGAACCCGCTACGCCGCTGCAGCTCGAGGATCGCACGCCGCAGCCCCAGGAAGTCTGGCGATACCGGTCGAACCTCGCCATGCCGCAGGTTCGGCCGGGCCGTCACCGCTTGGCCGCCGATCGTGGCGACGTAACAGGAACCCAATTCATCGCATCGACCCCGCCGATCATGATGGTCAGCCGAGTCGACGGCTTCGCCGCCAACCCAGACGCGGTTGCGGCGGAGCTTGTACCGTTCAACGGCGGTGATTCGCAACTCATCGAGCTGCCGACCGACGTGCGGGCAGTCGATGTGTCGCCCGACCTGTCGAAGCTGCTCGTTCAGTCTGATCGGTTCCACTTGCGAACGAAGAATCGACTCGAGATTCACAACATCGACGCAAACGGGTCGTCGAAACTGAAAACGTTCCACCCGTTCGGCGACGAGGACGTCTTCGAGGCTCACTTCATCGGCGGCGGACGGTTCGTGCTCGCGGTCGGCGACGCATTGATCAAGGTCGTGGATGCCGAGAACCCGATGACCGGCTGGTCGGCGAGAACAGCGTCACGCAGAGGCGTGGCGGTCAGGACCGACGGCGGGGCCATCGCTCTGCACTCTGGTGATCGCATCCACCTCCTCAGTCCGACAGGCGACGTGCTGGCGACGCTGCCGGGCGAGGTCGATCACGTCGTCGCCATGGCTTTCGATCCGTCGGGCGAGAACCTCGCCGTGCTGAGCCCAAGTCGGCTGCGAACTTGGGATCTGGCTAATGAGGGAAGGCAACTGCTCGACAGCGGCTTGGCGGTAGAGAGCCCGACGCTCCTCTTCCTCGACCAGGGTCAGCTGCTCATCGGCGATCGGATCGTCGAGGCCGATTCCGGCATGACGCTGCGGCAAATCGAGATGCCGATGCGGGCCGGTGCGTTGCAGTCCGTTGGCGACAAGCTGGCGGTGTCGGTGCGTGTGAATCCTCGGATGCCGCCGTCGCTCATCGTGGTCGCACCGCCGGACACGGCGGGTCGGGTCCAGGGCCGCAACCTTCTCGACCGCGGCCGGAGCGTCGGCATCGTTATCAACGGGCTCGAAGCCGAGCAAGCCCGACGCGTCCGAGAATACCTCACTGCTCAACTCGCCGCTCTGCAAGTCACGGTCGCAGATGACACCGACGCGACGCTCACGATCAGCAGCAAGCCTGGCGAGACCGTGCAGCAGAAGTACCGATTTGCCGGCTTCGAGGAGCGACAGGCGTCGGTGCGACAGCAGAATTACGAGGTGGTTCTCGCCGATGACAAGGGTCGGGTCGCGTGGCGGATTAACGGCGGCTTTACCGCACCGGGATTCATCCGACTCGAAGAAGACGAGACGCTCGACGGGGCGATCACCCGGCTACGAGAGGAGAGCGTTGGCTTCTTCGACGCGATCGAGCTGCCACCGGCGGCCGTCGTGACGGAGACGCCGGTCTGGAAAGTGCCGCTCGTATCAGACCGGGGCTGATTCCTAGGCTGGGTCATGAGCAGCACGCCGAAGATCGAGGTCAAGCCGACGCCCGCGGATGTCGCGATGGCGGCGGCGGAGAAGATCGTGCACGCGGCGTCTCTGGCACTTGCGGCGCAGGACACTTTCACCCTCGCCCTTGCCGGCGGATCAACGCCCAAGGCGACCTACGAGTTGCTGGCCAGCGACGAATTCAAAAAGCGGATCGAGTGGAATCGCGTCGAGATCTTCTTTGGCGATGAACGGACAGTTGGCCCGGATCACGACGACAGCAACTACCGCATGGCCAAGAAGGCGTTGCTGAGCCGCGTGCCGATTCCGGGAGACAACATCTACCGAATGAAGGGTGAACTCGATCCCGCCGAAGCCGCCGCGGCGTACGACGCGATGCTCGCCGACAAGTTCGGCACCGACGGCGACGCTGCCGGCTTCGATCTGCTCATGGTCGGCATGGGGGATGACGCGCACACGCTGTCGCTGTTTCCGGAGACGGACGCTCTGCAGCACACGGATCCGGCGGGCGTTCGTTGCGTAGCGAACCACGTCCCGAAGCTCGACACGTGGCGGCTAACCGTTACCGCTGGCTTCGCCAACCGAAGCCGTGAGATTCTGGCGTTGGTCGCTGGAGAGAAGAAAACAGCTGCCTTGACGCAAGTGCTCGAAGGCGACGACCAGCCGGCGAAGTACCCGACGCAGCTCCTTCGCCCGACGATGGGCCGGTTCTACATGTACGTTGACGCCGCCGCGACGGGCATGAACGCGGAATAGCGTCTCGCGGCGAATCAACCCTGCGGCATCAGCGCGTCGGGGCTTTGGAGGTACTGCAAAATCGCGTTCAACCCGCCGACGGCGGTGCCGCCGTCAACGACGCGGTGGTCGCAGGTGAGGCTCAGCGGCAGCTGTTTGCCGACGCCCATGAGGCCGTCCCGCACCACGACGCCGTCCCGCGCCCGGCCGACGGCAAGGATGGCGGCTTCGGGATAGTTGAGGATCGGCGTCGCGAATCGGCCACCTGGGTAGGAGCCGAAGTTGCTGATGGTAAACGTGCCGCCGCTGAGCTGCTTGGTCGACAGCGAGCGACTCCGACATCCCGCGGCGAGTTCTGCGATCTTTTCACCGATCTCCATCACGCCCAGCCGCCGCACGTCGCGAAGCACGGGCACCATCAGGCCGTCCGAGGTGTCGACGGCGATGCCCAGGTGCACCTGCCGGTGCCTCGCGATGTCGGTCATAGCGTCGTCGACGGTCGAATTGAGCCGGGTCAGATCCATGCCCGCCTCGCCTGCGAGCACCTTCGCGACGGCGGCGCAGACGAAGGGCAGCAACGAGATCTTGATGCCGGTGGCCGTGACGAGTCGCTTGCGGGCCGATTCCAGCTTCGTCACGTCCGCCTCGTCCATGACGGTGAAGTGCACGGCACGGTCGACACTCTCCCGCAGGCGGTCGGCAATAGTGCGTCGCAGGCCGCGGATGGGGACGTGGATGGCATCGTCATCGCCGTAGCCGATGGTCTTGGAGCCGACCTCGTGCGGCAGCGCCGGCTGCGTGGCCGGAGCGGCGGCGGGTTTGGCTTCGGGACGGCGGGCGGTGGTGCCGTATCGATCCGCGGCGGCTTCAACGTCGCGAGCGGTGATGCGTCCGCCCATGCCCGTGCCGGCGACGTCGTGAAGATTGACGTTAAGATCACGAGCCTTGCGACGAACGGCTGGCGTCGCGAGCGGCTTGCCGTCGCTGGCCTCGGACGCGGCCAAGGCACCGACGACGCTGCCGGCGTCGTCTTCCTCGATTGCCGCCGGGGCGGCTTTCGGCTCAGGTTGCTTCGCGTCCGCGTGTGACTTAGTGGATGCCTCACCGTCCAGCGCCGCATACTCGACTACAGCCGAACCGACCTTCACCCGCTCGCCCGGCTGCACGTGCAGCTTCGCCACCACGCCGTCCCGCGGTGCCATCAGCTCCGTTTGTGCCTTGCCCGTCTCGACCAGCGCCAGCGCATCACCTTCTTCCACGGCAGCGCCGGGTTCGACGTTCCACTCGATGATTTCGGCCTCTTCCAGACCTTCGCCGAGGTCGGGCAGGAGAAAGTCGTTGCCGTCGAAGGTGTCGCCGGGCGTTGCCATGGGATGAGTCTATCCGATGAGCCGCTCTTCACGAATGAACGACTCGATCCACGTCTCCGTCTCGACAGGCGTGTTGGTCACGACAAAGACCTCTTGAACGGTGCCGCTGATGTACCACATGAGCTTCACGCCGCTCTCGGTGTGGTACTGGATCGTCAGCTTCGCCGGCCCGGTGCCGTGACGGCGGTTGATGCGGCCCGGCACAATCCGCGTCACGTTCGGCCCCCGCTTGAGAATGGCGTCGCAGACGTCGTCCAGCCCCCTGACCCGGCCGTGCTCACGTTTGACCCGGCCGTACTTCACCGGCAGACCCTACGCTGGCGGCATGAGCACCCTCAGCGTCGGCGACAAGGCACCCGATTTCGCACTTATGGCCGACGACCAGTCGACCGTCAAGCTCTCCGACCTCAGCGGCAAGACGGTGGTCCTGCTCTTCTACCCAATGGATTTCAGTCCCGTCTGCACGAACGAACACTGCGCCTTCGGTGCCGGCCTCGGCGATATCAAGGGCAGCGGCGACGTCGAGGTCTTCGGCGTCAATTGCGACCACCCCTTCGCCCACGCCGAGTTCCGCAAGCAGAACAACATTCCGTACCACCTCCTGAGCGACACCAGCCGCGAGATGGTCAAGGCCTACGGCATGTTTGCCGGCGAAACGCCGTTCAACTGCGCCAGCCGGGGCACCGTCGTCATCGGCCCGGACGGCACGATCAAGGCGTACGAGCCGGTCGAGATTCTGACGGAGCGGAAGCTCGCGGACATCGTGGCGATGACCAAGTAGCTTGCTTCGCGTACGTTGGCCGTCATGACCGACCACGATCAGCTCGAAAAGCTCGCCGTCGATGCCGTGGTCGCGGCGGCCAAGGTGTGCGAGACAGTCCGCCGCTCCCTCGAAGCCAGCGACGCTCAGGCGAAAGCAGACACGTCGCCGGTAACCGTCGCCGACTTCGCCAGTCAGGCGATTATCGTCAAGCACCTGACGTCGAGCGGGTTACCCGTCGTGGCCGAGGAAAGTGCGGCGGAATTTCGCGCTGCCAGCGACGATCTGCGTCGACGAGCAGCCGACGTGGCGGGCCTGTCGGAAGCGGAGATTCTCGACCTCCTCGGCGACGGGATGGCTGAGCCTGAGCAGCGTTGCTGGGTGCTCGACCCGCTCGACGGGACGAAGGGTTTCCTTCGCGGCGGTCACTACGTGGTTGCTCTGGGTCTACTCGAAGAAGGCCAGCCGACGCTGGGCGTCCTCGGCTGTCCGAGATGGGACATCGGCCGACTCTTCATCGGCTCCGCCACCGGAGCGACAACGGCCACCCTCGACCGGCCCGAGTGGCAGCAGCCGATCACCGCGGTGGGCGTCAACGACATCCCGCGACTGACCACCAGCGTCGACCACAGCGACGAAACGATGACGCAGAAGGTCGCCAAGGCACTAGGAGCGACGGAGGAACCGCTTCGCATGGAAAGCCAGGCCAAGTACGCCGCTGTCGCCTCCGGTGAAGCAGATGTTTATCTGCGACTGTCACCTGATGCCGATTACGTCGAGACGATATGGGATCACGTCGCGGGCGTTGCCGTCGTCGAAGCGGCGGGCGGACACGTCAGCGACGTCGACGGCAAGCCGCTGGATTTCTCCGTCGGCCGAAGGCTGTCGAATAACCGCGGCCTCGTCGTCACCGGCAATGCGGAGCGTCTTCACGACCGCGTGCTGTCGGCCATCTGATTTATCAAGTTGCCCTTGGAGTCACTAAGCGGCCAGTTGCAGTGCCATCGTTTCCGCTGCCGACCGGCCGTCGCAGATGGGCGTGCCTGGAGCGAGCGCTAACAGCGGGCCAGCCTGCTCCGGATTCAGCGGCTTGCCGAAGTAGTAGCCCTGCAGCAGGTCACAACCGAGGTCGCGGAGCATGTTCCATTGAAGCTCCGTCTCCACACCTTCAGCGACGAGGTCGATCTGCAAGGCACGGGTGAGTGTCACGATCGCTTCGATGACGGCGGCGTGTTCGTCACGTTCGCCGAGGCGGCGGATGAAGGACCGATCGAGCTTGACACAGTCCAGCGGGAACTGGTGCAGGCAGGCGAGAGAGCTGTAGCCGGTTCCAAAGTCGTCCATGACGATGGCGGCACCGATTTCTCGAAGATCCTTGAGACGCTGGACGCTCTTCTCCGGCTCCTGCATCACGCCACCCTCGGTGACTTCGAGTTTTAAACGACCATTCTGCAGATTGAGTCGCTGCATCACATCGGCGACGCGTGGGACCAGATCATCTTCGAGCAATTGCTGACGACTCAGGTTGATGTTAATCGCCGTCGGGAGCGTCAAGGGGTTGCAATGCTCGGAGCGGATCGCTGGAATCGACGCGAGGCTCTGCTCCGGGCCGCCGACATGAATCCATTTGGCGAACTGTCCCGCCGCGGCTTCGAGCATCCAGCCGCCGAGTTCGCCGATGAGACCACTCTCCTCGGCCGTCTCGATGAACGCAGCGGGCGGCAGCAGTCCGTCCGTCGGGTGCTGCCAACGAATTAGGGCTTCGAAGCCGCTCAACGTCGCGTTCGACGCCCGAACGATTGGCTGGTAGACTACCCGAAGCTCACCACGCTCGGCAGCCCCGCGAAGATCACTCTCGACCCGCACTTTTCGTCGGGTCTCATCCCGCATCTCGGTGCTGAAGACGCTCACTAGCCCGCGGCCGATGCTCTTGGCACGATGCATCGCGGCGTCGGCGTCGCGGAGCACTTCGTCAGCGTGTGAATAGCTGAGAGCACTGCTCGTTACGCCAAGGCTCACCGTCAGTTCGATGGCCCTCCCAGCCACGTCGAAAGGCTCGTTGAGCCTCTCGCCGATCCGACGTGCGACAATCTCGACGTCTTCATTGGCAGCGATGTCATGGAGGAGCACGACGAATTCATCGCCGCCGATTCGGGCGGTCGTGTGCTCGGTGACGAGGCGAAGACCCTGCGACTCGATGCGACTTTCGTCGGCGAGCGTCGGGTCATAGGCAATGGCATCGGTGGTACGCACGGTCTCAGCCAGCCGCCTGCCAATCTGACATAGCAAATCATCGCCGCCGTCGGGTCCGATGGTGTCGTTAACGGTCTTGAAGCGATCGACATCCAGGAAGATCAGCCCGTACCGATAATCGTCCGTCGCCATGCCTTTGGCGACCGCTGTCTCAAGCTGTTTCTGGAAAGTACGTCGGTTTGGAAGATTCGTCAGACCGTCGAGCACGAGTGCCCGCTGCAAGTCTGCCGTACGACTCTGAATGATCTTTTCCAACTGCGACCGCTGGGCCTCGGCTTGGCGGGCCATTCGCCACTTCTCGCTGAGGGCGACGGTGATCTGGCGAATTTCGATCAGGTCGAATGGCTTCTTGAGAATCAGCAGGCGGTCGCTGATGCCGACTTTGTTCAGCACGTCGCACCACGTGCGATCACTGTGGGCGGTGCAAATGCACGTCTGGATCTGCGAGTCGACCTTCCAGATGTGCTCGATGGTCTCGACGCCATCCCACCCGGGCGGCATCCGCATGTCGACGAAGGCAAGTTCGTAGGGCCGTCCCGCGGCAAGGGCGGCCTTGACGAGTTCAAAGCCTTCGCGGCCGTTTGAAGCGAAGTCTAGTTGGATCGGGTCGGGATCCGCAGTGACTTGGCCGGACGGACGAACTGCCGGAATTGCACCGTCGCCGCCGAAGAGCTTTGCGTACGAGGCTTCGACATCGGACTGCGCCTCTTGCAGTGCGACATTGCCGACGAGGATGCGACGGAAGTCGTCGTGGATGTCGGAGTTGTCATCAATGACGAGCACTCGGCGGACACCCTTGTAGCGGTTCGGGAGTCGCGCGACCCACGGCACATCGCTCTGATCGCTCGCCCGGCGGGGCCGGAAGGTTGGTGATGATGCATCGATGGTCATCTTGAGAATCTTCCGAGTGACAGGTCGCTTGAACGTCGTGCCGAGGCGGCTGTTGGCGGTGAGGCGAGCTTCAGGCTGCTTGGCGAACCGGCTCTGGCTGTCGGGTGCCTTCTGCGGCAGGCAAGTGCAGTTCGAAACACGCACCTTCGCCAGGACCGGCACTGTTGGCGTGAACGCTTCCACCAAGTTCTTCGGCTCGCGTTGCACACGAGTGAAGGCCGAAGCCATGGCCGTTGCTGCGAAGGCTGAAGCCGTGTTGAAACAGACGCTTCTGCTGCTGTTCGCTGAAGCCGCATCCATTATCACGGACGAAGAAGACGAGGCTGGTTGATCCTGCGTCCTGCTTCTGCCTCACCCCGGCGATGATCCGCGGAGCGATGACGTTTGCCTTCTTCGCCCTCGCCGCCTTGCTGACGGCCCACCTTGCATTGGAGAGGTAGTTACCCAAGATCTCCAGGACCTGGTGTCGGTCCGTCATGAGCATCGGCAAGTCGTCTTCGACCTCGATCTCCAGGCGAACCGAGTCGGTTGCCTGGTTGTCCGCCACCTGCTCTTTATGACGAATGTCTGACGGCTGTTGCCCTAGAAGAAGGGCTTCTTCCAAAAGGTTCACTGGATCGACCGACTCAACGACGCTGTTCCGCAGATGATGAACAGCAGTTCCTTGCTGCGAGTGGATGATGTGTCGTACGTGATCAACGCCGTTCTGGACGCGTCGAAGCTCATCAACAATCTGTCGATGCTGCTCGCCGTCGCGGCGAGCGAGACTCTCCAGGAACCCGGCAAGGTGTCGGCCGCGTCCTTCAGGGCCGAACAGATCTTGCAGCCCGCCGTCCGATTCGGCCTGCCGCAACATGGCGACGACGCTGTCGAGCTGCTTGCTGGCGAACGTCTGGTCGTCCGCTTTCGCACTGGAATGATCTGTCAGTTGCAAGACGTCGTCCAGCATGGAGGTGACCGAGACGTTGATGCTGTTGAGCGCGTTGCCGACGTTGTGGATCACGCCGCAGGCGACCTCCGCCCGCCCAGCCAGACGGGCAGCGTTCTGGAGCTGGACGCGGGTACGTCTGACCTGTTTTGCCTGAGCCGTGAGCAGACGATGGACTTCGACAAGAAAGTAATCGTCGTCCTCCTGATCTCCGAGAACGACGATGGGCTCGTATCGCCAGATGTTCTCGCGGTTGATGGCATGAAGGGCGGCGTCTTCGAGATTCGTCGTCGCCGGCAGAATCAGCGTTGGCGGCCGCCAGTGGGCGAGCGTTTCCTCCACCGACTTGCGATGCCACAGATCTCGGACGTAGGGCTTGCTTAGTTCTCGCAGCAGGCTGGCACGAGAGATGACCGTCACGTCGCCATCGGCACCCAGGGGCGGCACGACGACGCCCGCCTCGTCATGCGATTGCTCGACGATTCGGATCAGCTCCTCGAATCGCTCATCGGGGGCAATCCAAAATGGCGGAACGCCTTCTGCTCTCAGCGACTCCAGCGTCTCATCGACGTTGGAAGTTCCACGTGAGGTCGTTCCAGACAGGTATTGGTGGGATGAGGCTCTCATGGCTACCACGCTGCTGTTTCACGATCAACCGACACGCGGCTCAGGCCACATCGTCGCTGCGGCTGCCCCTCGCCGCACAGCTGTAACATCGACAGTCTGACACTCGTCCTTAACCCGACCGTCGCCACGACTCGCGCAAGTTGCTTTCAGATAGAGTGCCCTGTGATGCCAGGATGCCGCAATACGGTCCGGCATGAACGCGATCCGGCGAGTGAAACCTGGCCCCGGACAGGAAAGTGTCTGGGACTACCCGCGGCCACCACGACTCGAGCCCGTGACGGAACACGTCACCGTCTGGTTTGCCGGTCGGACCGTTGCAAGCAGCTACGACGCCTATCGCGTTCTGGAAACGAGTCACCCGCCGACCGTTTACATCCCGCCGAATGACATCGATTTGTCGCTCCTGCAACCCGCGGCCGGATCATCCATGTGCGAATGGAAGGGCAGGTCCACCTACGCCGACCTGGTCGTCGAGGACAAGGTGAGCTCAAATGCTGCCTGGACCTATAAGTCGCCGGTTCAAAGCTTCGCCGCGATCCGCGACCACTGGTCGTTCTACCCAAGCCGCGTCGACCGGTGCACCTTGGGCGACTGGACGGTCGAGCCGCAGGAAGGCGACTTTTACGGCGGATGGCGGACGCCCAACCTGGTCGGCCCGTTCAAGGGCGGCGCGGGAACTTGGGGATGGTGACGCTCGTCTGGCCACAGGGGCCGTAGGTTCAGCCCATGTGGTTCTACGACAGCTGGCAGGATCTGATTCGCATCGCCGTCATCACGGTCTTCACCTACACCGCTTTAGTGACGATGCTCCGCGTCAGCGGCAAGCGGACGCTTTCGAAGATGAACGCGTTCGATCTCGTCGTTACCGTTGCATTGGGCAGCACTTTGGCGGCGACCGTGCTCAACGACTCCGTGCCGCTGCTCAACGGCATGACGGCCTTCTTCATGCTCATCGGCACCCAATGGATCGTCGCCTGGACCTGCGCCCGCAGCTCCAAAGCCGACCAGATCGTCAAGAGCACCCCGACGATCCTTCTTTGGAAGGGGCAGATCTTCGGCGACGTCATGAAGCGGGAACGCGTCAGCGAGGAGGAGCTGCTCTGTTCCCTGCGACAGGCGGGCTACGGCAGCTTCGGTGACGTCGGAGCCGCGGTTTTGGAGACGACGGGCGACATCAGCATCATCAGCGACGACATGAACGACCGCACCATCAGCAAGCCCGGCGACCGCCAGCACGACACCTTGCGCGGCGTCAACGGCTATGCCGGCGACGACACGCAACGCATCAGCCGCCGCGAAGCTCTGAGCGACGTCAGCGACTGACAGCGATTCCGCCACAAGGCGGAGCGGCCGCATTCCGGGAATTTACTCGTCGAGCGACTTGATTTCCTGAAAGGTCGGTGCCAGCCGCTCATATTGCCGGGCATACACGTCGACGTATTTCTTGTACGCCTCCATCGAGCGCTTCTTGGGTCGAACGACGTCGCCCGCCTTGATGAGCTGTTTGCAGGCGGCGGGTACAGATTTATACGTGCCGAGTCCGACACCCGCCAGCAACGCGGCTCCGAAGGCGGCACCCTCTTCGCTGTTGGTCGTGGCGACAGGCGCGTCGTAGACGTCGGCCTGAAGCTGACGCCAGAACGCGCTCCTGGCTCCACCGCCGGTCGTCCTGACCTGCCGAACGTTGATCGCCATCTCGCTCCGCATGATCTCGAGCATGCGGGCCATGTTGTACGTCACGCCCTCGACAAGGCTCCGCACCAGGTGGCCGGGCGTCGTGCGGCGGCTCATGCCGATCCAGCAGGCTCGGGCATCGGGATCCGGATACGGGCACCGTTCGCCGTTTAGAAACGGCAGGAACAAGAGGCCTTCGCTGCCGGCAGGCACCTTCTCGGCTTGCTTGAGCAGGTTCGTGAACACCTGATCGGCCTTGCCTTTGCCTTTGGACTTCTCGGCGAATTCGTCGGCATACCACTGCAAGCTGCCGGCGGCGCTGAGCATGCAGCCAAAGTTGACGTAAGCCTCGGGCACCGCGTGGCACATCGTGGCGATTCGGCCAGGCTGTTTGCCGCTGGCATCGATGGCGACGCGATCGCTGTGTGCTGCCATGACACCGCCGGTGCCGAGGTTCGCGTTCATGAGGCCGGCCTCGACCACACCCATGCCGACGGCACCGGTCATCACGTCGCCACTGCCCGCAAAGACCGGCGTGTCGGGATTGAGGCCCAGATTCGCTGCAGCGTCCTTCTCGAGGACACCCGTCTGGACTGTCGACTCAACCACGTCGGGCAGGATCGCTCGGTCGATTTTGAGCATGTCCATCAGCGTCTGCGACCATTGTCGGCCGCGGACGTCGAGCAGACACATGCCGCTGGCATCGCCGACGTCGGTCGTGTACTGGCCGGTCATGCGGAACCGGACGTAGTCCTTGGGCGGGACGACCTTGTGAAGCCGGCTGAACTTCTTGGCTTCGTTCTTCTTGAACCACAGAATTTTGGGAAGCGTGTAGCCGGTCAGCGGCAGGTTGCCGACGAGGTCGAGCATCCGCTGCGGCCCACCGGCCGTCTCCGTGATCTGCTCGCTCTGCTCGCCGGTTCGCTGGTCGTTCCAGAGGATCGCCGGACGCAGGACGCGGCCCTTTTCGTCCAGGAAGACGCTGCCGTGCATCTGGCCGCTAAGGCCGATGGCGGTAATGTCGTCTTTGGAGACCTTGGCATCACGCAGGGCGGCGCGGATGCTCTTCTGGACGGCAGACCACCACTCGAGCGGGTCTTGCTCGGCCCAGCCGGGCTTGGGCGTTGTGAGGGTGTGAGGAGACGTCGCGGTGCCGGCGACTTTGCCGTCGGGGCCGAGAACAAGCGTTTTTGTACCACTGGTACCGATGTCGATGCCAAGCAGGTGGGGCATCCGGGCAAATCTAGCGGATTTGTGTGGAAATCGAAACTTCGCCCGCGCCCGTGACTGGCACGCCGCACATTTCCCCGCAGATCACGCCCCTTTCCCAAGCCCGCCGCCCCTTCCATAACCGTCGTAGCGTGCCGCGTGCTCCTGTCCGCGGAGAATCTCACCCTGTCGTTCGGCACCCGGCGGATCTTCGATCGGCTTTCACTGCGCGTCGATTCTGGTGATCGCATTGGCCTGATCGGCGACAACGGGACCGGCAAAACCACGCTGCTGCGATGCCTCGCTCGTGACATGGAGGCCGACGACGGCACCGTCGCGACCGCCCGCCGGGCCAGCGTCGGGTATCTCAAGCAGGATCCGGACTTCGAGCCGGGCAACACCGTTCTCGACGAAGCGGAGGCAGCCTTCCAGGAACTTCACGACTTGGCGGCACAGTTGCGGCGGCTCGAACACGACATGGCCGACGGCAACGACGTCATGGCCCAGTACGATCGCATCACGCACCGCTTCGAAGAGGCCGGCGGCTACGCGTGGCGGCACCGGCTCGAAGCAGCCCTCGACGGGGTGGGTCTGACGCGCGACTCGTGGAACCAGCAGGTCGACCGTCTCAGCGGCGGCCAGCGGTCGCGATTACAGTTGGCGAAGCTGCTCGTGAATCGGCCCGACGTCTTACTCCTAGACGAACCGACCAACCACCTCGATCTCAAGGCGATTGAATGGCTCGAAGGCGAGTTGGACCGCTACGAAGGAGCGGCCCTTCTCGTCAGCCACGACCGATTCCTCCTCGACCGCCTCGCCACTCGCATCGACCACCTGCGTCGCGGCGGCGTCCAGACATATCCCGGCAACTACGCTGCGTTTTTGAAGCAGAAGGAGGCCGAAGAGCTCACCTTGGAGCGGGCGCTAACGAAGCAGCAGAAGGACATCGAGAAGCAGGCCGAATACGTCCGCCGATTCAAAGCCGGTCAACGGGCCCGACAGGCGAAGGGGCGAGAGAAGCGGCTCAACCGCCTCCTCGGCAGCGACGAGTTGCTGCAAAAGAGCAAGAACCGCGAGGCGATGAACGTCTCCTTTAGCGGCGATCTCGTCAAAAGCGACCGGATTTTGCAGGTCAAGGGCCTACAGAAGTCGTTCAACGCCTCCACGCTCTGGAACGGCATCGGCTTCGTCGTCGCCCCCGGCGAGCGGCTCGGCATCGTCGGGCCCAACGGTTGCGGCAAGACCACGCTCCTCCGCTGCCTCGTCGGCGAAGCCGATGCCGACGCCGGGGAGGTGCATTGGGCGCCGAAGCTCACCATCGGCTACTACGACCAGCGGCTCGACGACTTCGATCCCGACAACTCGATCCTCGACGAGCTCTACCCGGTTGCCGTCGAACAAGGGCTCGGCGAAGCGCGACTGCGTGACGCACTGGGGGCGATGCGGTTCAGCGACGACGAAGTCTTCAAGCCGATCAATCTGCTCTCCGGCGGCGAGCGGGCGCGGGTCGCCCTCACGCGGCTGCTACTGCGGCAGGCGAACGTGCTGGTGCTCGATGAGCCGACGAACCACCTCGACGTTGCCAGTCGCGACGCGTTGGAGATGGCGTTGAAGCAGTTTGACGGCACCGTCATTAGCGTCAGCCATGATCGCTACTTCCTCGACCGCACGAGCGACCGTCTCTTGATCTTTGATCCGCCGGGCACGGTCGACTTTCGCGGCAGTTGGCGTCAGTGGCTCGAGCGTCGCGACGTGCAGAAAAACCAGCCGACATCACCGGCGAAGAAGCAGTCCGTCGCCAAGCCGTCGACACAAAATACGACTGCCTCCCGCAACAAGTACCTCCGGCCGTTCGGTTACCTCGCCACCGCGGCGCTGGAGGAGAGGATCACTGAGACCGAGATCGAACTGTCGGACCTGCAGTCCGCGTTCGCCGTCGGACCGACAGATGCCTCCGAAGCAAGGGAGCGTTCGGCGACGATGGAACGGCTGAGCAAAGAGCTTCAGCAGCTGGAAGAAGAATACTTCACACGCGACGACGCTTAATTTACCGCGATATCGCTCGGCTCATTGTCATCGCCTGCCAGGATCTGGACGGCGAAGCCGGGGCCGATGATCTGCATTCCAGTCGGATCCGTCGGGTTCCCGTTCCCGTCCTCCAGGACCTCGTCGCCACCCTTAGTCGCTGCAAGCGTCGCGTTGTCGGCGGGCAAAGCGGCGGGGGAGATGCGCCCGTTCAGCTTGTAATAGACCTGCTTTCCGCTACGACGGTTATCGATGAGTCCGCTGACACGGAGCAGGCCTAGGTGGTGACTGACGGTCGGTTGCGGCAGCTTGAGGAGATCGCACAGCTTGCCCACATTTCTCTCGCCTTCGCTGAGCAACTGCAGGATTGACAGCCGCGTGCTGTCGCCAAGGAGGCGAAACAGCTCGGACAGTCGGGACAGTTCTGAGCGTTCCAGCGAGAGCATGGGTCCAGCCAGTTCCCCGGTGCCGCTGCCATCCCCCGGCATCGATTTTTTTGCGCCTGTCATCGCACGGAGGTTAAAGACATCATCCCGGAAGCACAACTTAATCAGTCAAAAACATCATGTTGTTGCGAGATTTTCCATCAGATCTTGTCTCTTCGTCGCGAGTTGAGCCCTTGATTCACTCGCGGAGCGACCTAGCCTCGTTCCTCCCCGGGGCTATAGTCTAATGGGAGGACGTCTCGGTCGCATCGAGAAAGTCCGAGTTCGAATCTCGGTAGCTCCATACCTTAACAAGAAGAGGCCCCGCCTTAACGCGGGGCCTTCTGCGTGGGCTGAAGTTGGCGTTATTCGACCGGGCGCGTCGTTGGCACCTCGCCGCCGAAGAGCGTCCGACGCATCAGCAGAGCGATATCGGTGTTGTCCATCGACCCGCGAACCAGGTGGCTGTTGAAGCCTTCAGCCCGAACGAGGACGCCGCCGGAGACGTCCCAGCCACTTGCCCACGCGACCGCGAAGGGAAGTCGCTTGCCGCTGCGGTCGGGTTGAGCGATGAACGGCCGCCCGCCGGTGCCGTCAATGCCGTCGAACGTTCCACCGCCGGGATTCTTCTCCGGCACGTTGCTGGGCATCGACCCGTCTTCTTCGACCGCCATGCCGACCATCCGCAATCCGCCGCCATCCGAGTCGGCGGTGGTCACCAGCAGCGTCTTGGGGTTGTCGCGAAGGAACGACCGACAGACGCCGATCGCATCGTCCGCCCGCTTGGCTGAAAAGAGCGTGCCGCTGGCGTTGTTGTTGTTGCCGAAGTTGTCGGTGCCTTCTTCCTCGACAACGAGCAGGAATTGCTGCCCGTTCCGGCTCAGGACCTCGATGGCCACCTCCGTCATCTCCGCCAGCGTCGGGGCACCGACATCGAACAGAGGCAGGCCCTGCTCCTGAAGCCGCTCCTCCGGCTGATCGTTGAAGGTCGCGCTCTCGCTGAAGACGCCCAGCACCTTCGTCGCATCCCGCGGCAGCCGAGCCAGCTCTTCCCGCGTCTGCACCACCACGTAGCCGGCATCGCGAGCTTCCTGAAGCAGGTCGCGGCCGTCGGTCCGCTTGCCCACCGTGTAGACGCCTTGCTCGCCCTCCGGCAGGAACCACTCCTCGCCACCGCTGAGCATCACTTCAGCACCACTCTCGACGAGCTTACCGACGATCTCTTCGTGGTCCTTGCGGGCACGAACGCTGCTGACAAAGGCCGCCGTCCCCGGTTCGATCGCGCTACCCGACTGAACGAGCCCGACGGCGATGTCGTTGCGAATGGCCTGCTTGGCGACGCTCAGGGACTCGCCGCGGAAGTCGACCGGCTCGCGCCCGTCTTCGCCACCGCGATCTTGACCAAAAGCACTGCGGAACGGGCGAATGCCAAACGCATGCGCCGTCGCGCCGCCGTTGCTACTGGCGGTGAGGTGGTCGAGCATGTGCCCGCGGTAGACCGCGATCTCAGGCAGTCGGTCCCACTCCAGATCATTGTCTGGCCCGACGTACAGCGCCCGTGCCGCCGCCCAGGTTCCGGCACCGGCACCGTCAGGGTGGATGAAGATCACGTTGCCCGTCTCGCCTCGCGTCAAAGTTGCAAGACCCGTCACAAGAATCGCCAGCAGCCAAAGTCTCATGGGTGAAGGCTAGACCTTCTGTATGAGCAGACGGTGAAGCTCGGCGACCGCATAGCCTCGATGCAATGCCTCGCGTCTACATGAAGTCGTTGCTCGACGCGCCGCTCGAAGCCGTTTGGGAGTTCCACGCCGACACCGAGCGGGGCCTGACGGAGTTGTCGCCGCCCGGCAGCGACGTGCAGGTGACGAAGGCCGATTTGCCGGCGGTCGGGGCGGAGGTGGTGGTTCGCGTCAAGACGCCCATCGGCCGACAGAAAGTAACGGCCGTTTACAAGGAGTGGCAGCCACCGACGGGGAGCCGACCTCATCGGGCCGCATGGTTTGTCGACGAAGCCGAGATCTTTCCGTTCAAGTCATGGCGTCACCTGCACCGGTTCGAGGAGACGATCGACGAGGGCCGGACGAAGGTCTGGGCGATCGATGACGTTCGCTACGAGATGCCGCTCGGACCGCTGGGCCTCTTGGCGGACAAGGTCGGTAGTGGGCCTCAGCTGCGAAAGATGTTCAAATTTCGCCACGACCGGCTACGCGACATTCTCTGCCGCCGCGGCTCGAGGTAAACGACGCGCGGCAAGTTGCGGCTTGGACATCGGCAGCGCATCAAGCTCCGCCGCCGCAGCCCACATCATGGGCATCGGTGCCGGCTCGGACGTGACAGCGTCCCTCACCTCGAAGACGTAGGCACGGTGCGTCAGCTTGTGTCGAATGATTCCCGCGGGTTCCCAACTGGAGACCGGCACCGGCGAATCATCCGACGCCCTTGTCGGAAACTGCCAAAGACTGGCCCAACGCCCGCTAGGCGGCCGCTGCTCGACGAGGCGACGGTCCTCCTTATCCCACACGCGCCAGATGACACGCCGCTCAACGGGTACGGGCTTGCTCTTCTTGATGACCGGCACCGCCTCCTCGAAGCCGCCGAGCCTTGCACGGCAAGTCGTGTTGATCGGGCAGAGCAGGCACTTGGGCGAGCGCGGCGTGCAGATCATCGCACCCAGCTCCATCAGCCCGCTGTTGAACTCCGACGGCTGCTGCGGATCCACCAGTCGCTCCGCCGCCGCCCACAGGCGACGCACCGTCGCGGGAGCGGAAACGTTTTCTCGAATGCCGAGCAGCCGAACGAGCACGCGGACGACGTTGCCGTCGACAATCGGCGCGGGCTCGTCGTACGCGATGCTCGCAATGGCCCCGGCCGTGTAACGCCCGATGCCCGGCAGTGTCAAAAGCGTCTCAACGTCCCGCGGCACGACCGCCTTGTGCTCGTGGACGATCTGCTTGAGCGTCGCGTGCAGCCGCTTCGCCCGCGAGTAGTAGCCCAAACCCTGCCACAGCCGAAGCACCGTCGACTCTTCCGCAGCCGCCGCGTCCTTAAGTGTCGGCAGCTGCTCTATCCATTGCTGGAAGTAAGGGATGACAGTTGCCACCTGCGTCTGTTGGAGCATGAACTCACTGACGAGGACGTGGTAGGGCGTCTGCCCCTCGCCCCTCCACGGCAGATCTCGTCGGTGCTGGCTGTACCAGCGAATGAGGTTTCGGCGGACGTTTTGCACGTCGCTGTCCGACAGGTCGTCACTCGGCAGTGACACCGACACGGCCAAGCCTATTGCGGCAACTGGTCCAGCAGCAGCCTTGACGGTGCCAGTCTGTCCGTTAGCGCGCAACGTCGTCGCATTGACACCCTTTCTCCCGTCGAGAAGCCGATCCAGAGGCCGCTGGCACGGGCATCGCAATGGGAGACGAACCACGACGATCTTGTCGTTTCCCGAATCAGTCCCCTGCTGGAGATCCGCATCATGAGCTTTGACACCCTTCGAAACACCTTCCCCTCCGCCCGCCGCCTCGCCTTCGCTGCCACCGCGGCGTTGGCTTCAGCCGGCCTCGTCGCCACGACCGTCGGCTGCGAGGACGACGAGGTCGAACTCGACACGCAAAGCGCCCGTTTCATGCCGGTGCTGCAGCAAAACGTCGCCGAGATCGAAGGTGACATTGCAATCGAGAAGTCGATGCCTTCCGAGATTCGCCTCGGTGAGACGACTTCGTACACCATCCGCTACGCGAACAGCTCCGGCGGCGACCTGACGCGCCTGGTCATCACCGAGGAGCTTCCCGAAGGCTTCCAGTTCGAGAGTGCCAACCCCGAGCCGTCGAGCGTCGACGGCAACAAGCTCATGTTCAACGTGAGTCAACTTGGCGACGGTGCCAACGGCGAGATCACCATCAACGGCACGGCCCAGAAGCTGGGCGACCTCAAGGCGTGCACGACGTACGAGTTCGATCAAGGCGTCTGCACGATGCTCACGGTCGTCAATCCGGAGCTTCGCCTGACGAAACAGCTCGAAGGCGAGGGCCCGTTCAGCGTCTGTACTCCGGTCGAACTGGTTTACATGGTCAAGAACGAAGGTGACTCCGCGGCTGAAGACGTCTTGCTATACGACATGCTGCCGGACGGCATGATGTTCGCCGACAGCGGCGAGCGGGAGCTGGAGATGGAGCTTGGCAATATCGAGCCGGGCCAGTCGATAGAGAAGTCGATCATGGTCAAGGCCTCCCAGGCAGACACCTTCGGCAGCTACGCTGTCGCCAAGAGTGAGCTCGTGGAGGTCAAGAGCCAGAACGTCGACATCGAGTTTGCCGAGCCGAAGCTCCAGCTCCAGGCGACTGCGGTCAATCCGTTCACCTACGTCGGCGAAGATGGTCGCTTCAACCTCCAAATTCGCAACGACAGCGATGTCGTCGCCAACCGCGTCGTCGTCGGTCTCGCCGCCGGCCAGGGTGCTGAGATCGAAGGCGTCTACGGCACGGAACAGGACGATCAGGGCCAGATCCAGATCGACGACGAGGATCGCATCTTCGTCGGCACGCTCAACCCTGGCCAGAGCCGCACCGTGACGGTCGACGTCGACCTGCCGGACGAAGAGGCCACGGTCAAGTTCGGTGCCGTCGCCCAAGCCGTTTGTGCCGGTAGCGGCATGGAGCTCGCCAAGGCTGAAGCCGTTGCCCAAATGGAGATCCGCACGATCAGTGCCCTGCAGCTCGAGGTCGTCGACAAGAACGACCCGGTCCAGGTCGGCACGCAGACCGTCTACGAGATCACCGTCATCAACGAAGGCAGCGGCGATGACCGAAACGTTTCGGTCAAGGCAGAGCTTCCACAAGGCCTGAAGTACGTCAGCTCGCAGGGTGATACCGAGACGACGGAAGAAGGCAACAGCATCGCGTTCGCCCCCGTGGACGTGCTCGCCAGTGGCGAGAGCGTCACCTGGTGGGTCACCGTCGAAGCGACCGAAGCCGCCGGTGGCCAGAAGTTCAAGGTCATGCTCGACAGCGAGAACAGCGATGGCGAGACCATCGAAGAAGAGCCGACCCGCCTCTTCTAGTCCCGCACCCGTCTAGTTCGACGAACCTCAGCCCCGCACCTTGGTGCGGGGCTGTTTCACGTTGGAACACCTCTCGGCACGCGTCGATCGCCCGCAAGCAGGGCAACCAGACAAGCGAATAAGCCCGCACCCGCCACGCCCAGTCGGCCACGCGAATCCAGACACCACCGCGGCAAGAGCCCGTCAGCCGGCGGCGGCGGCGGCAGCAGCTCAACTGGCTGCGGTTCGAGCATCGCCAGCGGGTTCGAGATCGTCGACGCGTCGAGCCCCGCCGCGAGCACGACCAGTCGGCTGTCCGGCTTCGGCGGGGCGGCCTGACGTGCCAGACGCTTAGCGATGTGCTTGTCCCGATGAATGCGAGCCAGAAAGTCCTCGTTCAGCGACGCTCGCTGCGCCAGCGCCTCGACCTCCGCCGTCAAACGACGTCGCTCCGCCTCCGCAAGCCGATTTTCCTCCGCCGCCGGGATCAGAATCGCACACGCGACGATGCCCAACCCCAACGCCAGCAACGGCAGCGTCCACCATGCAGCCTTGCATTCACCAGATTGTGCATCATCGTCCGCCGACACCTTCTCGTTATCGGCCTGACATCGACTCCAGCCCCATCCGGTCGATGTTCGGGCGGATCAGCTAGGATGTTCCGCAATGCTCCAGATTCGACCCCTCCTGCCACTGATCGTCCCGCTCCTGTTGCTCCTTGCCGGTTGTGCGTCGAATGACAAGATCGAGGTCCGCACGCACGCATTGGCGCCCGGCATGGATGCGGAGGTCGCGACGTGGTCCGAGACGATTCAGAACACCGTCGCTCCCGAACGGTGGAACGCCGGGGGCAGCCCGCATCGTCTGACCGTCGACGGCCGCACGTTGACCATCCGGACGACGAAGCAGAACCACGAAGCGATTGTTCAGTATCTCGCCACACAGATCGAGAACCGGCGGTATTGAGCAAAGGCGACAGAGGCAGCTGGACCCCGTGATCTTTCTGATGCCGAGCCGCATGAGAAGCCAGAATCGTGTATGAGGGCTGCCTGCTACCCTTAGATAGTGACGAAGACGAAGGTGGTCTTGCTAACGCCGGACCAGGTGGCGGGTGAAGCTGGTGTTGCTCTTGAGATCGTGCGGCATTGGTAGGCCTCGCGTGAGCAGGTCGAAGCCGCTAAGCGTCTGGACCGTGTGATTCTGGATGTCGCGGACGTCGTAGTCCGCGGCGGGATCGAGGTTGCGTAGGGCGACCGGGCCGAAAGCGAGGTGGGCCGGGTAGTCGACCGCGACCAGCGAGTAGACCGCTTCGGACGCATCCGGCAGCACGTACTGGATGATGCTCACTTGCTGCGGGCCGGCGGCGAGAGTGCGGAGTCGGTGCAGGTCGCCGCCTTGGACGACGTGGCGGATCGACTTGTAAAAGCGAATGTAGTTGCGATAGGTCTCGGCCGTAGCGTCGTCGAGCGTGGTCAAGTCGGTGCCGATGCCGAGAACGCCGCGCATCGCCACGTCGAACATCATCGGGACGCTGGCAGTGTGGCCGGAGATCGCGTTGTGCGTGTTCGTCACCCACGCCTCCATCGTCTCGGCGGGGTAGACGAGGCTGCATCCTTCTTGAATGGCCGTCCGGTCGATGGCGCACGTGTTGTCGCTGACCCACGCCTGCTCGCATCGGCCGAAGACGCCCAAGTCGGTCCGGCCGCCGCCGCTGGAGCAGCTTTGAATCTCAAGGTTCGGATGGTTCTTTCGCAGCCGATCCATAATGTCGTAGACGGCCGCAACGTGCGCCCGGTAGACGCCGCCGCCGACGGCCGAGCCGGGTTCAGTGACGTAGCGGTTCATGTCCCACTTGAAGAACGTCAGGCCGGTCTCGGCAACGAGCTTGTCGAGCTGGCCGAAGATATTTTCCACCACCTGTGGACGCGTGAAGTCGAGGATCAGCTGGTTCCGTGCCTCTACACGTGGCCGCGACGGGATGTGCAGCACCCAATCCGGGTGGGCGCGGTACAGGTCCGAGTCGACATTGACCATCTCTGGCTCGACCCACAGCCCGAACTGCATTCCAAGTTTCCGCACCTGCTCGGCAAAGGCTGCCATGCCGTCGGGAAACAGCTCGGGGCTCACCACCCAGTCGCCGAGTCCCGCGCGGTCATGACGCCGACTGCCAAACCAGCCGTCGTCGATTACGAAGAGTTCCACACCCAGCCCCGCCGCCCGCTTCGCCAAGGCGAGCTGGTTGTCCGCCGTCACGTCGAATTCGGTCGCTTCCCAGCTGTTGTACAGCACCGGCCGGACCGAGATCTGCTCTAGGTTCGCAGCCTTCCTTGGCAGAATCCGCTCGCGGGTGTGACGGTGCAGGCGGCGTGAGAGACCGCCGAGTCCGTCGTCTGCGCAGCAGCAAACGGCCGGTGGCGTGCTGATCGTCCCGCCCGGCGGCAGGGTGAGCGTCGCGTCGGCGGGATTGGGTCCGGCATGAACACGCACTTGGCCCTCGTGTCCGACTTCGCAGGCCAGCCGCCAGTTGCCGCTGTACGCCAACGCGATGCCGTACGTCGTGCCGACGTGCTCGCCCGACTCGCCGGGGGTCGAGAGGGCGACGAACGGATTTGAGGCATGGCCGCTGGACAAACCCCGCTCCTGCAACGTCCGCAGGCCCGGCGCAAGCCGCTCGTCTTGCTGCTGAAACTCGCGTGCCCAAGCTCCCGAGAAGCTCCGTAGTCTTGTCGCGTCACGCGGCAGATGGACCGTCGCCGAGTCGAATTGCTCGACGGTCACCGTCGCGACGTTGCCGTTGGTCAGCTCGGTCCAACGCTCGATCACGTCGTGTGCCGCGTCGAGTCGGTAGCAGAGCATGGCGGAGACGGCGGTCACCTCGTCTCGCATCTGGATCCGCAAGCACGGCCGCGGATCGTTCTTCAGCGTCGGCTGGCCGTGCGTCGGGGCGAAGCCTGGTGTGGCGATGTCATCGCCGATGGTGTGCGAGACGTACCGCAGCCGCAGGTCGCGCACCGGGAAGTGGGGCAGCTCCCCCTCGCCGACGGGCACCTCGGGTGTGACGACTTTCAGGCCCGTCTCGTGGTAGACGGTGTCGCCGAAAACAACCAGCTCGTCGCGGCGGACCTGCTGGTTGGAGTTGTGCTTCATCGGGTCGAACTCGCGGTCTCGCGAGATCGCCGGCAGGGTGTCGCCGAGCCGCGGGGCCGGGCCCCAGTACAGGTGGACCACCCGTTCGTCGGGGTCGAGCCCGAGCAGGTAGCAGGTGGTCCCGCCCTCGATGGCGAAGATGCGGCGGTTGTCGTCGTATCGGATCATGATTCGGGCGCCTGCGTGAGCTCGCGACGGAAGGTCTGGATGCCGAGATGGTTCGGGTCGAGGGCTGCGGCGTCGTCGAGTAGGGTGGCGGCGTGAGCGACGTTGCCGAGGCCGGCATGAGCCTGGGCCTGCATCAGCTTGGCGTGAACGGTTTGACGGCGTTGCAGGTCGTCCTCGAACAGCAGCATCGTCGGCAGCGACGTGGCGAAGTAGTCGATCGTCGCCGGCTCGTGCTCGAGCTTTTCGGCATGGTCGAGCAGACTGCGGAGCAAGGTGTCCGCTTCGTCGGCCTGGCCGAGCTGCCGCATGGCGAGCGCGGAGAAGTATGTCGCTTCGGAGAATGGCCGGACCTGCATGTCCTGGAAGTCGCCGCGGAAGTTGGCTGCCCGGCGGAGCAATGCGTCGTCGCCGGTCGCGAGTCCGAGCCGATAGTGCAGCGGGGCCACGTTCGCCAGCAGGTGCCGGGCCTCGCCGAGATTTGGCGGGCAGTGCAGCGCTGCACGGAAGTGATCAGCCGCAACGGCGGAATCCTCGGCCGCGACGCCCAATGCTTCGTGGGCGGTCTCGTGCTGTTTGAGCAGTGATCCCTCGCCGCCTTCCCACGGCTGGAACGCGCGTCTGCCGAGCACCGCTAGCGCTGCCTCGTGGTCGCCGACGAGGTTGTGCAGCGTCGCGAGCTCGAGGCTCAGGTCGTCGCGGGCGGCGACCAGGTCGGGCCGAGCTTGCAAGGCCGCGAGCCGATCCGCGGGTTCGTGACCTAGACGCTTGCGAAGTTGGTCGTACTCGTAGAACAGCCGGCCGTCGTCCGGAGCGGCGGCGACGGCTCGGCGGTACGCTGCCTCGGCTCCTGCAGCGTCACCGCGGAGGTTAAAGCGGGCCAACCCAACATTTCGCCAAGCCGCCGCATCCTGCGGGTTGAGCACCGTCGCCGTCTCCCACTGAACCAACGCCTCCTCGCGTCGGCGGACGTCGAACAGCAGGTTGCCCAGCATTCGGTGGGTAGCCGCATCGTCCGGCCGGCGGAGCATCGCCCACTGCAGCGTCGCCAGATCATCAAGCCCGGACGGGAAACATCGGTCGGCAGCACACGCTGCAGCGGCATCGAGGTGCGATTCGGCCGACTCGCCGGCGACTTCGGCAATGCGGCCGCGGAGCAGGTGCCACATCGGAAGCCGGTCCTCGTCTTGCGGTTCGTCCGCGAGCACGTCGGCCGCCTCGCGGGTGAAGCCGGCGTTGAGCAGGTCGTATGCCGCGGCAGTGCGGGACCGGTTGTCGTTTCCGTCGGCAAGTGGCATCGGTTCGCCATGGAGCAACGCCCGCAGCCGCAGCGCTGCCGGATGGGCCGGCTCTGCAAGAAGGCATTGTCTGATCAAACGCCTGGCCTCCACCTGATCGCCCGCCGCGGCGATGAGTTGGGCGAGTTTGAAGCAGGCCGGCCCGACCCACTGGCGGTTCCATGCCGCCTTGTGCAGCGCGTCTATCGCCGCGTTGGTCCGCCCGATTCGCCACGACGCGAGGCCCAGGCCGTAGTGCGCTTCGCCGTCACGCGGGTTGGGGTTGAGCGTCGTCTCTCGGCCGACTGCCGCGGCGAAGTGCTCGACGGCCTGGTCGAACTCGCCACGAAGGTGGTGCCACCAGCCGAGCATCGTGTTGCATCGCGCGTCGGCCGGGTCGCGGCGAAGGGCCTCGCGCCAGTAATCTGCCGGGTCGCGGGTGGCGTGGTTGTACTGGTCAAGGTGGACGCCGGTGAAGAATAATTTGTCGGCGGTCGGGATCTTGTCAGGTGCCGCCGGCTCCCGCGCCGGAGTCAGCGGCTCGTCGCTCGGCTCCGCCGGCGGCTCAAGCGTTAGCACCCGGCGGCCGTTTTCAAGCAGCGTCAGCGTCAGCTCGTCGCGGGCTGCTTCGGTCGACCAGTCGTGCACCTGCGTCACTGTCGGCTCGAGCATGACGGGTGTCTCGCCGACAACCGCGTCGCCGCGGGTGAGCCGCAACGTGCCGACCAGCGATCGGGTGGTCGCGACGCGGGCGGTGGCGGTGGTGCCATCGGTGTCGAGCTGCAGGACAGCCTCGGTGCTGGCCTGGTCCGGCCGAGGCAGATCGTGAATCGGCAGGAGGTATTGCGAGAACCGCTTGGTCTCGCCTGGCAGCAGGAACGAGAAGTCCGGCTGGTTGTCCGTGTAAACGCCGGCCATGAGTTCGATGTAGGGCCGGTGGCGTCCGTGCTCGTCGGGGTCGGTCAGTAGGCGGTCCCAGGCGTAGCCGAACTCGTGGTTGCCCCAGGTCCACTGCTTCTTGCCCGGTGCGACATGACGAGAGGCGACGTGCAGCAAGCCTGAGCCGGCGGCGTGGTCGTAGCCGCCGAAGTGGTCGTGGCGACTGCCGATGCACATGTAGCTCGTCGGCACCGGGATGTTCGCGTACCACCGCAAGTCGTCCGGCGGATAGTCACCGGTGGGGCGATACTGGGCCGGCTGCTCGTCGTCGGGGACGCCGCTCTTGCCGCGGCCGCCGTAGTCGACGCCATAGTACCGGTCGCTCACCCTCGGGAAGCTCGCCACGCCCCGCTTGGCATGGTCGGCCACCCACGCGACGTCATCAGGAAAGAGCGACTCGTACCGCTCGTGCACCTCGATGCCGATGTTCATCCACCAAAGGAACCGGCGGGTGACTTCCGTCGGGTTGTGGACGACGGCCTCGATCTCCAACGCGGCCGAGCCGGGGCGGAGCCGAACGCCGTGCGTGCCACGCATGCCGCTGAGCGGGTCGAGGTCGGTCAACCATGCGACCGCTGCGCCGTCCGGTTCGTTCTCGACGCGACACTCGGCAGGGGTGAAGGTCGCGGGCCGGTGGTGCTGGGGCCAGTTGAACTCGATCCCGCCGCTGATCCACGGTCCGGCCAGTCCGACCAGCGCCGGCTTGATCACGTGCTGCCGGTAGATGAGGTCGAAGCCGGTCCGCTTGTCCCGCAGCCCATGGATCCGGCCGCCGATCTCCGGGAGAATCATCACTTCCAGGTGCTCGTTCTCGAGACAGACGGCACGCCAACGACGCAGCGTCGGCGTCTCGGCGATGCGTTCCACCAAGGGCAACGGGTAGACCCGGCCGCTGGAACCTTGATAAACCCGCCGCTCGAAGAACATCGGATGCCGGCAAGGCTCGGCCGGCTCGTACGTCGGCAATGTGACGTAAGTTTCGGTCGCCGTCACGTTGCGTCCGGCCACGCCTTGCATAGCGGTTGCTTCGCCTTGGCTTGATTGCGTTGTCATGCTGCGCCGTCAGAATTATTATGAAGAAGGTCTGGTAAGACAGCGATTTCAACAGATGATAACTTGTAAGCGGGACGAGGCGGCGAAGACTCGATCTTCGCCCGGCCGATGCCTTGTGGCCGCTCCGAAGACATACACCATGCCGACGTCCTAAGCCTGTAAATCGCGTTCAACGGCTTTGGAGGCTTTGGCCAGATGCTTGCGTAGCTCCGCTTCGGCCGGGGTGCCACGGGCCACGGGAACCGTGATGCTGATCGCTCCGACAACCCCGTATTCGTCGCGGATCGGGTTGGCCAAACACATGACGCCCATGTCGTTCTCTTCACGCTCGGCGGCGTAGCCGTTCTCCCGCGCCTCTTGAAGCAACTCACGCAGCTTCTTCGTGCTGACAATCGTGTTGGGCGTGCGTGCTTCGAGCGTGACGCCGCGGAGCAGACGCGACCACGTCGCGTCGGGCATGTGGCTGACGATCGCTCGGCCCAGAGCGGTCGAATGAAACGGGTCGAGCGTCCCCGGCTCGACGACGCGACGCAGCGGGTGCGTGCTCTCAATCACGCGGAGGTAGGCGACGCGGGTTCCGCGAAGGACGCCGAGGTTGACGGTTTCGCCCGTCTTTTCGTGCAGGGTGCGAAGATGGGGCTCGGCCGCAGACATGAGCGGGCCATGATCCTGCCCGGCGGCGAGCCGCCCGAGCTTGCCGCTCAGGCCGTACTTGCCGGCACCGACCTGCTCGACATATCCCAACGCCGCCAGGTCGTTGAGGATCCGGTGGATCGTCGGCTTGTTGAGGCCGAGCTGGTTGGTGATCGCTCCAAGGGCCTGCGGACCGTCACTGCCGGCGAGCACTTCGAGCACAAGGAAGGCTTTGGCCAGAACGCCAGATTCCATGGGTCGAAGGTAGCCGGTCGGAGTCGATGCTCCAACTCATCGCCAAGCCAACCAGCGACGAATTAGCGACAAGCTGCCCTTGAAAGATTGGGCGTTTCAACATATGGTACTTTACATGTCGCTCAGTGGTTCAACAGCCAGTCGCCGCGTGCTAATCACGGGGGCGGCGAGCGGGATCGGGCTGGCCATGGCTCACCAATTCAACGACGCCGGGGCAGCTGTCGTGATCTGTGACCGCGATGCCGAAGCTGCTGAAGCTGCTCGCTTGCAGCTCGGCAGCAAGGCGGCTGTGGCGATGCTAGACGTGGCCGACGTCGATGCCTGTCACGCCGTCGCGGCGACCGTCTGGGCTCAAGGCCGAATCGACGTCCTGATCAACAACGCCGGCATCGGCTCGGCGGGAAACGGTTTTACGACAACAGCCAACGATCTCGATCAGATGTGGCGGGTGAATGTGGCCGGTGTCTTCCACCTTACCCATGCCTTTCTCCCGCCGATGATCGAAGCGGGCGGCGGGTGCATCATCAACACTGCCAGCGTCGGCGGGCTTCGTGGCATTCGCGACCGCCTCGCCTACTGCACCACCAAGCACGCCGTCGTCGGCATGACGCGGTGCATTGCCCTTGATCACGCCGCCGACGGCATCCGCTGCAACTGCCTGTGCCCCGGCCGCGTCAAGACGCCGTGGATTGAGCGGCGTCTTTTAGAAAGCGACGACCCAGACAAGACGCTCGCCGAGATGAGCGCGACCCAGCCTCACGGCCGAATGGTGGAGCCGAGCGAGGTCGCCGCCGCCGCCGTGTTTCTCGCAAGTGACGCCGCCGCCAGCCTCAACGGCGTCGCGTTGCCCATCGACGGCGGCTGGACCGCGGCCTGAACGTGACACAACTTGCGAAGGCCCCCTCGCGCCCGCTCCTCAAGCGGATCGGCTCACCGCCACCTGGGCAGGCCGAATAACGCGGCCGTCAAAGGCGTAGCCCTTTTGAAGCAACCGCGTCACGACTGGTGACTCCGGTGCGTCGTCTCGCGGCTCCTGCATCAGGGCCTCGTGCTGTTCCGGATCAAACGGATCGTCTTCCTTCGGAGCGACCGGCGTTACGCCATTGGTCTTGAGGACCGCTAGGAACTGGTCGAGCGTTCCACGCACGCCGCCGAGGACGCTCAGAACATCGGCGTCGGCGGAGACGTCCAGTGCCCGTTCGAGGTTGTCGACGACCGGCAGCATCTCCCGCATCAAGTGACCGGCGGCGACCTTCAGACGGTGGTCAGCGTCCTTCGTTAGACGACGCTGGGCATTCTGGTAATCCGCCTGCACGCGGGCAAGCTTCTCGAAGAGCTGGCGGTTCTCTTCTCGTAACGCTTCGATGTCGTCGTTGCCGACGTCGACCTCGGGCGTGTCGGCGATGTCGGCCTCCTCGACCACGTCGTCAGGGACGTCTTGAATCTGCTCGTCTTGCGGATCGCTCATGGCCATGTTGTAGGTTGTGCCGGTTAGTCGCCCGCGAGCATCGACCGGAGTTTATCGAGAAAGCCCTTGCGCTGCGGCATGGCGGCGTGGTCGTCTTCTTCAGTTTCGGCGAACTGACGGAGCAGATCCTGTTGGGTGTCGTTGAGCTTTTTGGGAATCTCGACGAGCACCTGGACCATCAGGTCGCCCCGACGCAGGCCGCGGATATCAGGCAGGCCCTTGCCGCGAAGCTTGAAAACTTCACCGTGCTGCGTGCCGGCGTCGATGTCTAGGGTGGAGCGGCCGATGTTCGCATCCTCGTCGGGCGAGGCAAGCGTCGGCACGTCAATCGTGCCGCCGAGTGCGGCAGTCGTAAAGCTGACGGGCACTTGGCAGACGAGGTCACGGTCATGTCGGGTGAAGACCGAGTGCGAGGCAACGGCAACGTAGCAGACGAGGTCGCCGGGAGGGGCATCGGCAGTGGCTGCGGGTTCACCTTCGCCAGCGAGACGCACCGCCTGACCTTCGTGAACGCCGGCAGGAATCTTGATTGTGACCTTCCGGCTGACCTGCTGTCGACCGGTGCCGTCGCAGGTGCGGCAGACGTCTTTGTCCTCGGGCACGGCACCCTTGCCGCGACACGTCGGGCAGGCGACGACCATCCGAAACATGCCTCCCATGCCCTGCTGGGCGACGCGGCCTTGGCCTTGGCACGTCGGACACTGCTTGGGCGTCGCACCCTTCTTGAGCCCGCGGCCGTCGCACGTGTCGCAGCGATCGAGTCGTTCGAACTCCAGCGTCTTGCTCGCACCGGCGGCGACTTCTTCGAGCGTCAACTCGACCGTCGTCTCCAGATCCATCCCCGGCCTGGGCCCAGCTCGTCGCCCCCGGCCGCCGCCGAACCCGCCGCCGAAGATGTCTTCGAACATCGAGAAGATGTCCGAGACGTCCGCATGACGGAAGTCGTGAGCGGCGCCTTGAACACCTTCGTGCCCGAAGCGGTCGTAGCGAGCCCGCTTCTGGTCGTCGGACAAGACCTCGTACGCCTCGGCACACTCGCGAAACTTCGTATCCGCCTCGGCATCGCCGCCGTTGCGATCCGGGTGGAACTTCATCGCCAGCCGTCGGTACGACTTCTTGATTTCGACGACGGAAGCCGAGCGTTCGACGCCGAGAACTTCGTAGTAGTCGCGTTTGGTGCTGGTGGCTGACATGAGGTCTTACAGCGTTGAGTTCAGCAGCGTGTCAGCTTTGTGGGCTGAGGGAAGGGTTACCACTCCAGATCAAGCGCATCGTGTATGGCTTCAACGATTGCATTCATTTCGTCCTGATCGCAGTGCGAAATGAAGTTCAGCAGGCTCGTCCGAGCGATGGTCATCCGATTGCTGCAATTGGCAGCAGAGGTACGAGCGAGCCGATGCTCGGGAGCGTCAAGCAGCACCTCTGACGGCACGTTCCGAACGGTTGATGTCACGGGAACGCAGGTAACGTTGCTGAGGTGTGGCAACAGACGGTCGCTTGTGACGATGACGCACGGCCGAACACCGAGAGACTCATCGAAGTCTGCCCAGTACAAGTCGCCGCGCCTAGGAATCCGCACGACGCTTTTCCTCGGCTAGAGCCACGGCTTCAGCATGACCAGGCCAGTGGCTAAAATCCTCTTCTTCAAGAACATGTGTCGCTGCACGAACTTGAGCCTCAGCAATCAAAGCGTCTTCCTCTTCGGGCGACAAGGGAACCTCGTCCAAGAAGGTCAGAATCGCGTTGCGGCGGCCGTGAAAATCCAGCGGTTCGTTCGCTTCCACGCGACCGTCAGAGGTAATCGTGACTCGAAGAGCTTGGAGCATGTCGGTTGGATTCTATCGACAATGAAAGCCGCTAACGCAGCATTACCAGCGTCAGCGGGGATTTAGAGGATTGGGTTGCTGGATCTACGCCACCGCGCCGGCGACCGGCGTCAGGTCCTTGTCCTTGCCCGTCTCCTTCACGTCTGTCAGCAGCACGTCCGTCGTCAGGGCCAGGCCCGCGACGCTGGCGGCGTTGAGGAGGGCGGTCTTGACCACCTTGGCCGGGTCGATGATGCCCATCGACAAGAGGTCGCCGTACTCGTCGCTCCGGGCGTTGTAGCCGAAGCCGCCCGACTGCTCGAGCACCTTCGCCACCACGACCTCGCCGTCCTCGCCCGCGTTATCGGCGATCTGCCGCGCCGGGTATTCCAGCGCGTGGGCGATGATCTCGTAGCCGATCGCCTCGTCGCCGCTCTTGGGCTTGGCCTTGGTGACCGCCTCGATCGCACGCAGCAGCGCGACGCCACCTCCGGGAACGATGCCTTCCTCGGCAGCCGCGCGGGTCGCGTGGAGGGCGTCGTCGATGAGGTCCTTGCGTTCCTTCATCTCCGTCTCGGTCGCGGCACCGGCCTTAACGACGGCGACGCCGCCGGTGAGCTTGGCAAGGCGCTCCTGGAGCTTCTCGCGGTCGTAGTCGCTGGTGGTCGAGTCGATCTGCTTGCGAATCTGATCGACGCGCGCCTTGACTGCATCGGCCGTTCCGGCACCTTCGACGACAAGCGTCTTGTCCTTGCCGACGACGACCTTCTTGGCAGTGCCGAGGTGCTCGACCTCAACGTTCTCGAGCTTCACGCCTAGGTCCTCGCTCACGAACGTTCCGCCGGTGAGGACGGCCAGGTCGCCGAGCATCGCCTTGCGACGATCGCCGAAGCCGGGAGCCTTGACGGCACAGACATTCAGCACGCCACGCAGCTTGTTGACCACGAGCGCGGCCAGGGCCTCGCTGTCGACATCTTCGGCGATGATGAGCAGCGGCTTGCCGCTCGTGACGATCTTGTTGAGCAAGGGAAGCAGGTCCTGCAGGTTGCTGACCTTCTTCTCGTGGATGAGGATGTAGGCGTCCTCCAGCTCCGCTTCGAGCGTGCCAGGATTGGTCAGGAAGTAGGGCGACAGGTAGCCCTTGTCGAACTGCATGCCTTCGGTGTAATCGAGCGTGCTCTCGAGGCCTTTGCCCTCGTCGACGGTGATGACGCCTTCCTTACCGACCTTCTCCATGGCCTCGGCGAGCAGGTCGCCGATGCCCTCGTCGCCGTTGGCGCTAACGGTGGCGACCTTGGCGTAGTCATCGCGGCCGCTGACGGGCTTGGCCATCTTCGTGATCGCCTCGGCGGCGACGTCGGCAGCGGCGGTGATGCCACGCTGAACCTTCACCGGATTGACGCCGGCCGTCAGGTAACGCAGGCCCTGCTCGAAGATGGCCTCGGCCAGCACGGTCGCGGTCGTCGTGCCGTCACCGGCAACGTCGCCGGTCTTGCTGGCGACGGTGTTGATGAGCTTGGCGCCCATGTTCTCGAACGGATCCGGCAGCTCGACTTCCTTGGCGACGGTCACGCCGTCCTTGGTCACGCGGGGCCCGCCGTAGGAGCGTTGGAACACGACGTTGCGGCCGCGAGGCCCGAGGGTGGCTTTGACGGCGCGGCTGAGCTTTTGCAGGCCCTTGAACACGCTTTGACGCGCATCGGCGTCGAACTTCATTTGCTTGGCTGGCATGGTTGGTTTCGTTGTTGGTGTACTTGTTACTGGTTACTTGGACCGAAGAACTTGCTCGTTACCTGGACGCTCGGGCTCTCGACCCAAGCCACAAGTAACGAGTAACAAGTGGCGACCTACTCAAGAACGCCCAGCAGGTCGCTCTCGCGGAGCAGGACGAACTTCTCGGAGTCGATCTCGACTTCAGTGCCGCTGTACTTGCCGTAGACGACGGTCTCGCCCTCGCTGACGGAAACAGGGGTGCGCTTGCCGTTGTCGTCGAGTTTGCCGGGGCCGACGGCGACGATCTTGCCGCGGGTGGGCTTCTCCTTGGCGGCGTCGGGAAGGACGATGCCGCTCTTGGTGGTTTCTTCGGCTTCGAGCTGGCGGACGACGACGCGGTCGTTAAGAGGGTTGAGGGTCGGCATTGCTGTGTCGGGAGAGGTGAGTCGTTAGTGGTGGAGTCGGCCCGAAGTGGACCGGCTCAAAATCCCGCTCCGGCGGTTGGGCCGGGGCGGGAGGGTAAATGGAAGCATCAGCTGCCGTGGTTGTGGCCCTCGTGGCCGTGACCTTCGTGGTGCATGTCATCCATGGAGACGACGCTGACCTTGCCGGTGTCGAGGTCGTAGACGGCCGGGACGACCTTGAGCTTGCCGCTCTTGATCGCCTCGCCGACGATCGGCTGCGAGTTCTCCATCTGATCGACGACCAGGCGGACGTTCTCCTGGATGGCCTTCATGAGCAGGTTGTCCGTCTCGTGCTCCATCGCCTTGCGGACGGCGGGGCGGATGTCTTCGATCAGGTCATGGATCTGGCCCGGGAAGCTGGCTTCACCCTTCTCGGCCTTCACGGCAGCGTCGACCGCACCGCACGACTCGTGCCCCATGATGACCAGCAGCGGCGACTCTAGAACGGCGACGGCATACTCGATGCTCGCCAGCTCGTAATCGTCGACCACGTTGCCGGCGACGCGGATGACGAACAGGTCACCCGGGTTGGCGTCGAAGGCCAGCTCCGGTGCGACCCGAGAGTCGGCGCAGGAGACGATGATCGCGTACGGGCTCTGGCCCTTGGCGAGCTCGGCCCGCTCCTTGACGCTCATGGTCGCAGTGGCCTCGCCGTTGACGAAGCGTTGGTTGCCCTCCATGAGACGAGTCAGGGCTTCGCCGCCGGTCTTGGCCTTGTCGCCGCCGTGATCGTCAGCGGTAGCGGTGGTCGCACAGCCGAGCGTGACGGCGCAGGCGGCGGCGAGGGCGAGGGATTTGGTGAGGGTGTGGAACATGTGTCTGGATGTCTCCGAGTAGAGCTGGTGACTAGCCGCGCGTCGCGGCGATGAAGTCGTCGGGGGATGATGACAGAGGTGGCGGTTTTCGGGGAGGTTGGAAGTGCATTTGCTCTATCGGTTTCCGGTGATGACGCTCGCTGCCTCCCGCGGGATATTGACGAGCGCGCGGCCTTCGAGGCGGTCGATGGTCTTGAGAATGAGCTTCCTGTCCGCGGTAAAGAGCTTGTTTGGCCGGGCGAAGCCGTTGCCGCGGAGCCTTCGGTGAAGCGTGTCGTTGGGGCTGATGCTCATGGCTTGCGCGTCATCGGAGAAGCTCGTCATCTGGCAGGCGATGAAGTCGTGCCGACCTGCAAGTGCGAGCACCATGGTGGGGCGTCGTTTGCTGCCGGAGAGGTCGCTGAACGGGAACTCCATCGTCACGATGTCGCCCGCGGTCACTCGGCCTCCTTCGGCTCATCCTCGTCATCGAGGTTCGGCAGATCGTCGAGGTAAGCCCACGCTTCATCCTCTTCAGGTCGCAGCCAATCTTCCGCCAACGCCGCCTCACTCATCAGAGCACACTCGATGCCGCTCCCCGCCTGCTCGGCTGACGCCGGCTCATCCAGCACGGTCACCAGTGCCCGCCGTCCAGACGGCAACTGCACCGCCTCGCGAAGCGAGACGCGGCCCTTGTCATCGATGATGGCTTCGTGCGTGGTCATGGTGGTTCTGGTAAAGGCTCGCGACCCCTTTTCCCTCATTCACCTTTCTTTGCGCTCGTTCAACCACCGCTCGAACGAACCGGCCGACTCGCTGGAGCGGCGGCCTTCGAGGAGGCCGCTGACGCTGATGTCCTCATCCAAATCTGGCCAGTGGAGGCCGAACGGGCTGAATTCGACGTTCGCCCACTCCGCTGGAGTGCCGTGGCGAAGCCGTGGGAACCACGCGGTTGGAACGGAGACGGTTCGGCCGTCGGCAAGGTCCACAGAGAGTGTGTCTTCCGTGACACGCGCGGCTGTGGGTTCAACCGCGGTGGTTGGAGCTTCAGTCGTCAAAGTGCTCATGCCAGTCCTTCAAGATGCGTTCGCGGTGCTCTTCGATAAGTCGAAGCAGTCGATTCAGTTCGTGCCGGGCAAAGCCGCGGTTGTCGGCGAGTTCGACCGTCGGGATCAGCCAAAACTTTGCTTCGCCGTTGCTCGCCCGGACGTGGACGTGGGGCGGCTCGTTGTTCTCCAGCGAGTAGAAGAAAAAGCGGTAACCGTCGAGTCGGAAGCTGGTCGGCATCGCGATCAGAAGTCCATGTCATCCATGCCCTCGTGGTCGTGATCGTCGCCACCGCCAGTTGAGGCTTCGACGACGATGCAGTCCGTCGTCAGCAGCAAGCACGCCACCTCGGCGGCGTTCTGCAGGGCGCTTCGCTCGACCTTCGTCGGCGTCAGGATGCCGGCCTTGACGAGGTCGACGTACTCGCCGGTCAGGGCGTTGAAGCCCTTGCCGTCCGACTCCATGATCTGGCGGACCACGACGCTGCCCGAGTGGCCGGCGTTGACGGCGATCTGCTTAGCCGGGGCCATCAGGGCCTGGCGGATGATCTTGACGCCCACGAGCTCGTCGCCGGTCAGGTTCAGCTTGCTGCCGCCGTTGAGGGCGGCCATCGCCTTGATGTAGCTCGTGCCGCCGCCGGGCAGGACACCTTCTTCGATCGCGGCGCGGGTGGCATGCAGGGCGTCCTCGATGCGGCTCTTCTTCTCTTTTAGCTCCGCCTCGGTCGCGGCACCGACGTTCACCTGGGCCACGCCGCCGGCGAGCTTGGCCAGCCGCTCTTGCAGCTTCTCAACGTCGTAGTCGCTCGTCGTCGTGCTGATCTCGTCGCGAATCTGCTGGATGCGGGCCTGGATGTCTTCGGCCTCGCCGGCACCTTCGATGATCGTCGTGTTGTCGTTGTCGATCGTCGCCTTCTTGCACATGCCGAGGTCGCTCAGCTCGACCTTCTCGATGTCGAAGCCGGTGTCCTTCATGACCGGGTTGGCACCGGTGAGCGTCGCGATGTCCTGCAGCATCGCCTTGCGACGATCGCCGTAGCCAGGTGCCTTGACGGCCGCAACGTTCAGGATGCCGCGGAGCTTGTTGACGACGAGCGTTGCAAGCGCTTCACCATCGACGTCCTCGGCGATGATGAGCAACGGCCGCTTCTTGTCCTGCACCTTCTCGAGCAACGGCAAGAGCTTGGCGGCGGAGCTAATCTTCTCCTCGTGGACGAGAATGAAGGGCTTGTCGAACTCGACCTCCATGTCGTCCTGGTTCGTGATGAAGTTCGGTGACAGATAGCCGCGGTCGAACTGCATGCCCTCGACGACGTCAACGGTGGTGTCGAGCGCCTTGCCCTCTTCGACGGTGATGACGCCGTCCTTGCCGACCCGCATGAAGGCATCGGCCATGATCTTGCCGACCTCGGGGTCGTTGTTGGCGCTGATGGTGGCGACGTTCTGGATATCGTCCTTGCTGGCGGCGTCGATGGGACGCGACTGCTCGAGCAGGTTGGCGGTCACGGCCTCGACCGAGGCGCGGATGCCGCGGGCCATCGCCATGGCGTCGGTGCCGCTGGTCAGGTGCCGGTACGCCTCGCCGTAGATGGCTTCGGCGAGGACGGTCGCGGTCGTCGTGCCATCGCCGGCGGCGTCGCCGGTCTTGGTGGCAGCCTCCTTGACGAGTTTGGCACCGATGTTCTCGTACTTGTCCTTGAGCTCGACTTCCTCGGCGACGGTCACCCCGTCCTTCGTGATGGTCGGGGCTCCCCAGCCCTTGTCGATGACGGCGTTGCGGCCGCGGGGGCCGAGGGTGGTCTTGACGGCACGGGCGAGCTTCTCGACGCCGGTGAGCAGGCTGCGGCGGGCGTCGGTATCGAACTGGAGCGTCTTAGCGGCCATGGGTGAGTTATGGTTCTTGAAGGTGGTGTCGTTGAATCAACCGCCGCGACGAGGTCAGCGGCGGGATGACCCAACGCTGAACAACGGGCATGCCAGCCAATGAAGGTTCAAGAGTGAATTGCAAAGCAACGACTTATGATAAGCCAGACGTCGAGCAGAAGTAGGTCGACTGCCACGGCGGCAACACGGTGGGAGCACGGTTGCCGATATGGCAGGTCGCGAATGAGCCGCCCGCTGACGCGGGCGGCTCAGAAAATTCAGGTCAAAGAAGCTGCTTAACGGCGGCGACGCAGCAGCGTCAGGCCGCCGAGACCCGCTAAAGCAGCCGTCGTCGGCTCCGGCACGACCGTCGCGTGCCAGGCATCGAGCACGTCCAGGTCCGCCGAGTTGCCGAAGTTGTTCCGCAGCACCGTGAAATCGGCCAGATCGACGAGCAAGTCGCCCGTGAAGTCGCCGGTCGAGAAGCGAGCGGCACTGCCGAAGTTGTTGCGGAGGATCGTAAAGTCCGCCAGATCCACCGTGCCGTCGCCGTTGGCATCGCCCGCGATGCGGCCGGTGCCGTAGCTGGAGACGAACAGCTCGTAGAAGCCGGTGCTGCTGCTGAAGCCATCAACCTGCACGAAGTAGGTGCCGTCCTCGGGAACAATCAAGTCGAGGATCCACGAGTCGCTCGTTTCAAGCTCCTCGTCGTTGTCCGCACCTTGGCCGTAGTAGTCCAACTCGTTGCCGAAAGCGTCGACGACGCGGATGACGGTGTTGACCGTGTTGAAGATGCGCTGGTTGATCGACGTGCTGATCGCCTCGACGCTGAGGAAGTCGCCGGCGAAGGCTTCGATGGCAAAGGTATCGCGGTCGCTGAAGCTGCTGATGGCCCCCGAAACGGCGCCGGCTCGGCTCGGCAGGTAAGGCAAGCCCGAATCGCCGACGCTCGTGCCGGCAGGGCGGGTGTTGAGGACGTCGAGGAACTCGAGCGTCAGGTTCTGAGCCGAACCGACGGACGATCCCGCGTCGCCCGCTTCGCTGTCGATGGTGCCTTGGGCGGCGTACTGGAGCTTGATGAGCGACCGCTCGGATAGAGCAGTGCGACCATCGAAGAAGAAATTGAAGCTACCACCGAGAGCGGGCGTGCTCATGGTGTTCTCGAAGAAGTCGAATCCGGCCCGGGGCCCGTCGAAGTCGGGCTGGAAGATGTCGGCGATCGGCTGACCGAAGGGGCCACCGGCCGTGTTCGGCACGCCGTTGCCGATGGGGCCGAAGCTGTCGTGGTGCCGCAGGCCGAACGTGTGACCCAACTCGTGGGCTCCAACGTTGATGCTGTAGTTGATTTGATTGGCCGAAGGTTCCGACTGCAGGCCGTTGGTGCCGATGAGGCCGACATCGTTAGCGGCTGTGTTCCGGAAGTCGATGCCGGTGATTGCGATCCCGCCCAGACCCTGCGAGTCGTAAGACAGCCGCGTGAAGTTGCCGCTCGGAACGCTCTGGCTGAACGAGATGTCAAAGCCGGTGTAAACGTCTTCGAGGCCCGCAACGATCGCCGCCCGCTCGCTCGAGTTGAAGACGCCGTTAGCGGCCTGCGAGAAGTCGACCCACACCTGCTGCGTCGTGTTGCCCGGCCCGAGCCGGCCGATGCTGCGGTCGATGTCGCCGAAGGTTTCGCCCTCGATCAGCGGCATGCCGCCGTGCTTGAGGTTCTCGTTGAAGTGGGCGATCCGGTCGGCGATGACCTGCTCGCTGCCGCCGACCGGGTGAACCGGTGTGTCGCCCCAGGTGCAGACGGTGCAGGCGGCCACGCGATCAGCAGCGGCGACAAGGGCAGAGGCAGCGACGGCAAAGCGGAGGGAGGAATGCATAAAGTCGAGTGGAACGGACGAGCCTCGGACCATCATCGCGGCGAGTGCGGGTTGATCCTGCAGGGTCTTCAGGAACGTTGCAAGTCGGTTTGGGTTCGTCATCCTGACGCCGCAGCTTCAAAATCAGATGACTCTGCTACAAACCGATCAGCCGCCATAGACGCTTCGGAGGCGACCTTTTACCCGCATCATGACGTAATGTGGTGGTCATGTTCATCCGACTCGCCGTCTTCGCCGCTTGCGTCTGGCCGGCCGCTGCGTCGGCAGCGTTGTTAGCGGTCTACAACCCGGCCAAACACGACCGCTTCCTCAGCGGCAACATTGCCAACCCCGACTTCCTTCTGGCGGGTGTGGATCTGACGGGCGTCGGTGTCGGGACCAACGGCGGCGTCCTCATCAGCGACCAACACGTCCTCGTCGCAGACCACTACAAAGGCGGCAGCTACAGCTTCGTCAACGCCGCCGGACAGACCGTGACCATCGGCGTCGACCAGCACACGCGGCTCACCACCGACGTCCGCACGAGTCAGCCGCGACTGGCTCCTCGCGTCGATGATCGCGGCAACGATCAGCTTCGCGTCGATCTTCAGCCGATCAGCAGTGCAACCTTCAGCGAGCCTGAGCCGCAGACCGTCGCCCTCGGCAGCGACGTCTCGATCGCAACGCTTTCGCGGCCGATTACCGCAGCGGACGGGCTGACGCCGATCAAGTTGACGACGCTGCTGCCGGGCGAGCTGCAGTTCGAGACGATCTGGGCCTATGACCAGAACAACCGCATGGGCCGCAACGTGCTCGACGGCGGATCCATCAGCACGCCGAACGGCGTCGTCGGCACGACCGGCGTCGTCCTGGCCGGTGGCGGCAACGCGGCGACGTGGGCTATCGCCTATGACTTCGACACCACCATCAACGGCGGCACGGGCGGCGTCGGCGGAGACGAGATCGGATTGGTCGGCGGCGACAGTGGGCATGCGGCCTTGCACGTCACCGACGACGGCGATGTGACGGTGGTTGGCGTCCACTATGCCGTTGTCACTTCCACCGGCACCTTGCCGCCTTCGGCAGACGAGTCGTACCTGAGCCTGTCGAGCTACGTCTTGCCGTACCGGGACCAGATCGACGCGATCCTCAACCCGCCGCTGGCGAGTCCGGCGATTCCAGAGCCGGCGGCGGTGAGCCTGCTGGCGACGACGTTGGTCCTGCTTCGCCGTCGTCAACAAGCGGAGTCGGTCAGCCGCGGACCGGAGGATTGATCAATCTCGTTGAACCGCAGTCGTGCTCACTTCACCGTCACGTACCGGCTGACGCTGGCGAGATCGCGGGCGTGTTGCGTCGTCGCGGCGACCTTGGCGGAGGCACCAACCGGCAGATCGGGATGCACCTTCCGCGTGTACTTCGTGTAGATCCGGCCACCGCGACGCTTGGGCCGATCCTTGTGGTGCTTCGTGCGGGCATCGATGGGAGCGCGAAACTCCGGGTCCGACATGAACAGCCGCTGAACGGTCTTGCGAGCCCCTTCGCTGACAAGGGTCTTGGAGACCGTGACTTCAAAAGTCTGGCCGGGGCGGGATTCGAGCGTCGTTGCGGTGTCGGCAGCCATGGTGCGGGATCAAAGGGGCCGCCATGGTAGCGCCTCGAGGGGCGGAGGCAATGGGGTGGAGGAGGAGTCAGGAGTAAGGAGCGAGGCGAACTCCAATCTGCCTGACTCCTCACTCCTCACTCCGCACTCCTCACTCCTCACTCCTCACTCAATCGTCCGCCGGCAGCGGGTTGACCCGCCAGCCGCCGCCTAGGGAGCGGTAGAGGGCGATGGTGTCGCGCGTCACGGCCGACTCGGCGATCGCTAGGGCGTCTTCCGTTTGGAACAACAGCGTCTGCGTATCGATGACTCGGTCGAAATCGACGAGGCCATCGGTGTATTGAGCCTCGGCCAACTCGACGGCGCGGCGGGCGGCGGTGACGCTGCTGAAGAGAATCTCACGTCGGGCTCGGTCCTGGGCCAGATTCGTCAAAGCGTCGGCGACTTCGCTCAAGGCCTCCAGGACGACGCGGCGATATTCGGCTCGGGCAATACCGACGCGGGCATCCGCGACGCCGACGAGGGCGCGGAGCGTGCCGCCTTGAAAGATCGGCCAGTTGACCGCCGGGCCGATGCCGAAGGTGCGGCTGTCCCAGTCGAAAACGTTGTCGGCGTCACCGGCGGCGAAGCCGAAGTTGCCGGCGAGGCTGAACCGGGGCAGCAGGTCGGCTTCGCTGGCACCGACGCGGCTGAAGGCGGCGGCGAGTTCGCGTTCGGCGCGGCGGATGTCAGGTCGACGCCGCACCAAATCCGCCGGCAGGCCAATAGCGATCTCTCCGTCCGTCGTCGGCACGGGCAGGTCACCGGTGACGACTTCGTCCGTGTAGGCCGGCTCTTCCCCGGCGAGCAGGGCGAGTCGGTTGCGGGCCACCTGCAACTGTGCCCGCAGTGCCGGCACCGTCGCGCGGGTCTGCAGGACGTTCGACAAAGCCTGCGACACGTCGAGTTGCGTCGTCAGCCCGCCCTCGAACCGAGCCTCGGCCAGACGCAGCGACCGCTCCTGGATCTGCACGTTCTCTTCGGCAATGCGGAGGCGATTCTGCAGTTCGCGAATCTCAACGTACACCTCGGCCACGTCGGCGGCGAGGGCGACTCGAATGGCTTGGAGGTCGTAGAAGCTTGCCTCGACGAGGCGGTCCGCTTCCTGCACGCGTCGAGCAATGCGGCCAAACAGATCGAGTTCCCACGAGAAGCCGCCGGTGACTTCCCACAGGTCCGTTTCCGGCTGGAAGGCGAAACCCTCACTGCTGTCGCCGCCGGTGACTGCGGCGAAGCCGTCAAGGTTCTCGCTGATGCGGCTCCGCGTGTAGCCGGCGCTGAGATCGATACTCGGCACGCGGGCACCGTTTTCGGCGGCACGCAGGAAGCGGTTCTCCAGCAAGCGGGCGACGGCTTCCTGCACGTCCGGGCTCGCGACCACGGCCCGCTTGACGACGCGGGTCATCTGCTCGTCGCCGAAGCGGGTCCACCAGTCGGTCAAGTCCTGCTCAGTCGTCGTGACATTCGGATCGCCATCCACGCCTGCCCAGACAAACGGCATCTCGGCCGGCGAGGGTGCATCGTACTCGGGACCAACCATGCAGCCGGACAGGAGGACCGGGAATGCGAGAACCCGTAGGTCGTGCTTCAGCACGACGCTCAGCGTGCGACGAGTCATGTGGCGGAGGCATCGTGCTGAAGCACGACCTGCAGGAGAGGACTTGCTCAAGCGGGCACTCCTTGAACGACAGGGCCTTCGTTGAACCGTTCGGCTTCGGGATCAGGCCGGACGCGCAGGCCGAGGGTCTGCTTGAGGTCCATGACGATCGACAGCATGGCGGGCGTGACGAAGAGGGTGAAGACGGTCGAGACGAAGAGCCCGCCGACGACGACGGCACCGAGTCCGCGATAGAGCTCGGTGCCGCTGCCGGGGATGAGGACCAGCGGCAGCATGCCGCCGACGCTCGTGAGCATCGACATGAAGATGGGCCGGACGCGGCTGCGGACGGCCTCAGTGATCGCGCGTCGCGGGCCGATGCCGTCGTTGGTCTTGTCGCCGTGGCAGTCGATGCCCGACTCGTCGAGCTCGTCGGGCGTCATGCGGAGGAAGTTGTTCGTCTGCTCGACGATCAGGATCGCGTTGTTGACCACGGTGCCGGATAGGATGATGAAGCCGAGCATCGCCAGCACGTCGAGATTCGTCGTCGGCATGTAGCGGTCGGTGCCGGTCCAGAAGTTGATCAGCCATAAGCCGACGAACCCGCCGAACGTCGCCAGCGGCACGGTCAGCATGATCACGAACGGGTAGCTCCAGCTTTGGAACAACACGCACATGAGCAGGTAGACGATGAAGAGGGCAATGACCGCGCTCGAACCGAGCGTGCCCAGGATCGAGCCGTCGCCGAGCAGCGTCTGCTGGATATCGCTCAAGGCGTCAGCCGTGCCGGCGACGTTGGTGCGGACACTTTCGGGGATCGCACCTTGGTCGCGAAGCTCGCTGATGGTGCCGTTGATGTCACTGATTGCTGTGGCCAGCGGCACGCCCTTGGCGGCGGTGGCTTCGAGCGTCACCGCCTTTTCACCAGCGACGCGACGAATGACGGTGGGGCTTTGTGCTTCGACAATGTCAGCCACCTCGCTCAGCGACACGAGCGAGCCTCGCGGCGTCGCGACGGGCGCGTCGGCGAGCCGGTCGATCGCAGAGGCTCCGTCCGTCGCACCGACACTGGCGGCGGTGACGATGGTGACGTCGCGAAGCTCGTCGGGGTACTGGTACGCGTCGGAGAGGATGATGCCGTCGCCGAGGGCGCTGGCGGTGAGGCCGACGTCTGCCGGAGTCAGGCCGACGTCGGTGGCCCGGAGGTTGTCAGGCCGGACCGACAGTTGGGGGCCCTGCAGATTGAAGTTGGCCGGCTTGGGTTGAACCGAGTCGACCTTTGGCCGCAGTGCGCCGAAGAGGGCGCCGGCGGCGTTCTGCACCTCTTCCAGATTCTCGCCCGTCACATCGATGCTCACCGCCGCACCGCTGCCGCCGCCAAGGCGGAAAATCGGCGGCTGGAAGCTGAACGCGAACGTGCCAGGCACGTCGCCGGTCGCCTTCTGGAACAAGGGCTGAATGTCGACCACGCGTTGGTCGTCGAGGCTGATCGCGCCGTGGAAGATCGTGTCCTGTCCGGCGAGGCCCACGATGAAGTAGTTCTCCAACGGTGGCGGCGTGACTTCGAACGGCTCGCCGTCGGGTCCCATTGCCTGCACGCTCGGCAAGTTATCTGCCGCCTCGTCGAGCGAGACGTCGCCTCGGACGACTTCGTAGCCGGCGTCGTAGTAGGTGCTGGTATCGGCCTCGACCTGCTCGCCCATCTCACTCAGCTTCTCGACGTTGTAACCCGGCGGCGGGATGATGAGGCCGAAGATGATGTTCCGGTTCCCCTGCGGCAGGTAGTCGAACGGCGGCAGCAGGGCGACGACGCCGATCACCACGAGCACCATCGCTGTCCCCACCGTTGCAAACCGGCCGATCCATGAGCCGTTGATCATGTGGATCGAATCGGCGAAGTAGGCCGGCACGTTCGAAAAAGGGTTGAGCTTCTCGAACGTCGACTTCTTCCTAACAGGCCGCAGATCACCCGTATCGTCTTCACGTTTCTGCGGCTTGAGCAGCAACGCGGCCGCACTGGGAATGACCAGGACGCTCACGACATAGCTCACGAGCACGGCCGAACAGATCGCGATGCCCAGGTCGCGAAAGAGCTGGCCGACCTGCTGCTGGATGAGCAGCACCGGCACGAAGACCACGACCGTCGTCAGCGTGCTGGCCAAGACCGCCAGAGCCACCTCCTTAGTGCCGTCGTACGCGGCACGCGTCGGCGACTTCTGCATCTCCAGGTGCCGATAGATGTTCTCCAGCACCACGATCGAGTTGTCGACCACGAGCCCGATCGCAAACGCCGCCCCGGCGAGGCTGACGACGTTGACCGTCCGGCCCAGCAGAATCATCGCGATGCTCGCCGCAAGAACGCTCGTCGGAATCGCCAACGCCACGATGCCGACGCTGCGGATGGAGCGGAGGAACAGAAGCAGCACGACCACCGCCAAGGCAGCACCGATGAGCAGGTTGTTCCGCACCATCGAGATCGCCTGCTCGACGTAGATCGTCTCGTCGTACACCTGCCGCAACCGGACGGTGCCTTCGAGGTTGCGACTCTGGGCGAACTGATCGAGCAGGCCGCCGGCGCTGTTCATCATCTCGATCTCGGCCTGCATCCGCCGCATGACGCCCAGCACGTTGCTGCCGAGTTCGCGTTGAAAGTTCATCGCCAAAACCGGCACGCCGCGGCTGCGGATGAAGCTGCTCGCCTCGCGGTAGCTTTCTTCGACCGTCGCCACGTCGCTGAGAAAGACCTGACCCGAATCGTCCTGACGAATCACTGTCTGCTCCGCCTCGGCAATGCTGTCCCACCTCGCAGGCACGCGAATGCTCACGTCGCGATCGCCCTCGGCCAACGCGCCGCCGGAAAAGTCGGCGTTAGCGGACTGGATCGCCGCGACGAGCTCGCTCATCGTGATGCCACGTCGCGCCAAGGCCTCGACGTCGACGCGCACCTGCAGCTCCCGCTCCCGGCCGCCGAGCACGTTGACCTTGCTCATGCCCTCGAGCCGCTCGAGTCGCGGGGCGACGTTGTTCTCGACGAAGTCGAAGAATTCCTGCACGTCCGCCGACGGAATCGGGGTGCCGTCCGCCTCTTCCCGCTCTACGACGACCCAGGCGATGTAGTCGTTGCTCTCGGGATCCTCCGCTTCGACCACCGGCTGAAGCACGTTGTCCGGATAGCCCGGCACGCGACTGATGAGCTGGTCGACCTCGTACGTCGCCGCCTGCACATCCACGCCCAAGCCCAGCTCGATGCGGATCTGGCCCTGCCCGCGGTTGGCGGTGCTGGTCATCCGTTCAAGACCCGACAGCTCGCGAAGCACGTCCTCCTGCGGGACGAGGATGTCGTTCTCCACGTCCTGCGGCAGCGCGTTCGGGTAGGCCGTCGTAACGCTGATGACGCCCTTTTCGATTTGCGGCGTCATCTCCACCGGCACGCCGGTGAAGGCGAGGTAGCCGCTGAGGAGCGTCAGCAGGATGCCGACTGCCACGGTGATCGGCTGCTTGATGGCGAGCTGAATCGGATTCACCGGCCGGCTCCTTCCGGACGAGTGGCGGGGGTGGCGGGGGTGGCGGTCACGTCGCCGCCAATGGGCGGAGCTTCGGCCAAGGGCTGACCTGGGAAGAAGATTCGCTCGCCGCCTTCGCGAACGACTCGCATGCCCGGCTGGAACGGGCCTTGGGGTTCCGTTGTCAAGATTGCGTCGCCGCTCCGACGGAAAGCGACGTCGACCGGCTGCGGGATGCCGATCGTGCCGTTCTCGTCGTCGAGGGCGAGGTAGACGAAGAACCCGTTCGCGTTCCGCAGCAGGGCGTCGGTCGGCACGATCAATCGCGGTGCATCACCACCGGCCGGCAGCTCCGCGGTCACGCTCATGCCCGGCAGCAGGTCGATGCCGTCCGGTGCCCGCACGTCCGCCACGATGCTGTAGCGACGCGACCGCGGATCGAGGTCGCCCACCACGCGGAACTTCTCGATCTCCAACTCCGTCCCGCCGACGTCGAGCCGGATGACAGCAGTCGCCTCGTCGAGGAATCGCGGATCGAGCGACTCGGGTGCATCGAGTACCGCCTCGTACGTGCCGTCGCTGATAACCGTGCCGATCGTGTCGCCAGAGTTGAGGAACTCGCCCAACTCTGCGTCGCGGCTTAACACGGAGCCGGCGAACGGCGTTCGCACCGTTGTATCTTCGAGTCGCACCTGCACGCCGTCGAGTCGTTTGCGGACGGCGGCGAGTTGCTTTTGGGCGGCTTCGACGCGGGACTCGGCGACGCTTACGGCGGTACGGGCCGTTTGCAGCTCGATCTCGCTCACCGCACCGGGTGCACGATTGGCGGCGGATTCGCGGCTCTGCAGGTCCGTGCGGGTCAATTGCAGCTCCGCCTCACGCTCGGCCACCGTGGCCTCGGCCGCGGCGACGTCGGCTTCGATGCCGGCAACTTCTTCATCGAGACGCCGCGAGTCGATGCGGATAAGCACGTCGTCGAGTTCGACCGTCTGCCCTTCGTCGAACTCGACGGCAACGACGCGGCCTGGCTCGATGTTGGCGACGTTGCTCCGCTGCTTGGCCCGCAGGCTGCCGGTGACGCGACGGGTCTGGGCGACGGACTCCATGCGAATGGGAGCGAACCGCACCTGCGCCGGCGGTGGGCCCTGCTGGTCGCCGGGTGGTCCTCCTTGCTGCGGCTCGTCGTCGCCGCCGCAGCCGAAGGCCAGGACGGGGCAAAGCAGAACCAGCGTCCTTAAGACGATCCGAGCGGCGGTCACGCCTGCACGCTAGCGGTAGCAGCCCTTCTGGCAAACACCTGTTTTAGAATGTTTCGATGATTACCTAATCATGCAGGACAGTCGGCCGCGCCCCGTCACGCCGCTCGGTTGCATTCAGTCTTGGATCGCCCGTTGTCTGAGAGCCGCGGACCCACGGTCCGCCGGTCTGACGATGAAGCCACCTGCAGCGACTTCCGCTTTCTCCCGGAAATGCTTCGTTCGCGAAGAGACTGCTCTGGGAGAAGGCGGGACGTGCTGCAGCGATCAACATCGTCAGACCGGCGGACCGTGGGTCCGCGGCTCACGGACGACGCAATCTTCCTCGCTCCCCGCGCGACAGACTTACCGGACCCTGACCAACGTGAAGCTGGGTAATTGGCAAGACGCCCTTCGTATTCGACCTTCCCCTCGACGCAGTGAGCCGGCGGACGATTCCGCCACCACGCCAGGGCTCGCGACGACGACTCACACACGAAGGAACGCCCATGTCGCGCCAGATGGAACTCCAGCCCAACGCTTTAACGGCCCGCAAGGCCAGCCGCCGCATTGCCTTTGCCGCCGGCCTCGCCGTGGCGACGCTCTGCGGCCACCTCGCCGCCAACCCTTTCGAGGCCAAGGCCACGAGCGACGAGCCTGTCGAGGTCCCCGCCACGCTGCCGGCCTTGCCGGACGATCCGTTTGCCGACGACGCCGATGCCGCCGTCGTCCCCGAGCCGTCGAGCGAAACCGACGGTGCCGTCGCCTACGACGCGGCCACCGACACGCTCGACATCAAGGTCAGCAACGCCGACCTCATCGACATCCTCCGCATGCTCGCCGAGCAGAGCGAACGCAACCTGATCGCCAGCAAGAATGTCGCCGGCGTTGTATCGGCCAATCTCTACGACGTCACGCTCGCCGAAGCCCTCGACGCGATCCTCAAGACGAACAACCTCGCCATGAAGGAAGAGGGCCGCTTCGTCTATGTCTACACGCAGGAAGAACTCGACGAACTCGAGGAAGCGGACCGGCAAATCGAGACGCGAGCCTTTCGCCTCTATCACACGCCTCCGGGCATGGCCGCGTCGATGCTCGCTCCCGCGCTGAGCGAACAGGCGATCATCAGCGTCAGCGACGATCCGGTCGGAGGCGTCGCGAGCAACGCGGCCGACGGCGGCGGCTACGCCTACTCGGCCGGCGACGTCCTGATCGTCAGCGACTATGCCGAAAACCTCGACAAGGTGGTGGAACTGCTCGAAGACATCGACCGCCGACCCGAGCAGGTGCTCGTCGAAGCAACGATCCTGTCAGCGACGCTCACCGAGGACAACCAACTCGGCGTGGACTTCAACCTGGTGGGCGGCGTCGATTTCAATCTTGTCAACTTCCTGCCAGGCGGACAGCTCGCTTCGGGCGGTGTCGAAACGGACACAGGAGCCGACCTGCCGGTTTATGGCGGCGGCACGGGGACCAACTTCGCCGGTGCCACCAACAATGGCCTCAAGGTCGGCTTCGTCGCCGGCGACGCATCAGTCTTCCTTTCCGCCCTCGAAGGCGTGACGGATTCGACCGTGCTTGCCAACCCGAAGGTGCTGGCGGTCAACAAGCAGAAGGGCGAAGTCCTCGTCGGCCGCCAGGACGGCTACCTGACGACGACGCTCACCGAGACCAGTGCGACGCAGGACGTCCAGTTCCTCGAAACCGGCACCAAACTCGTCTTCCGCCCCTTCATCTCCCGTGACGGCTACGTCCGACTCGAGATTCACCCCGAGGACTCCGCCGGCGGCGTCGATGAGCGTGGCTTGCCCAGCAAGGTCACTACGCAGGTGACGAGCAACGTCATGGTCAAGGACGGCCACACGATCGTCATCGGCGGGCTGTTCCGGGAAAGCACGATCGTTGCCAAGGCTCACGTGCCGATCCTTGGAAACATTCCGATCCTCGGCCGCGCTTTCGGGAGGCAGGCGGACGCGATGGTTCGCGAAGAGATCATCATCATGCTCACGCCCCACGTCATCAAGGACGACGACGCCTATGCGGCCATGGGCGAGAAGGAGCGGGTCCGGGCCGAGCGGCTTCGCGTCGGCACGCGGAGCGGCATGATGTTTTGGGGTCGCGAGCGTCAGGCCCAGGCCAACTACCGCAAGGCCATCGACGCCATGAGCGGTGAGGATCCCAATCCCGGCCGCGCCCGCTACCACCTCAACGCGGCCCTGCACCTCAACCCATCGTTCCTGGAAGCCATGGAGCTTCGCGAGCGGCTGACGGGTGACGCGATGGTCGCCGCCGACGGCAGCAGCATCCGCAGCTTTGTCCAGCGGGCCATCCGCGACGAGATCCGCGAGGCCCAGGAGTCGAAAGACGAGCAGGAGCAACGCGAGATGCCCGACGACGACCCGAAGCTCGAGCAGCCGCGTGACGCCTTGCCGGGCGACGAGCCGGACCTGATCACGGTCGCCGCCCCGACCGAGTCGGCCAGCGAGTGAGCGTTCCGACGAAACACTGGCGTGTGATGTAAGGAAACACTGGCGTGTGAAGCATGGTCCGGCCCGCGTGGGTCGGGCCATGTTTCGTTGATGCCGCCGGACGTAATCAATTTGCCCAGCTTGACGTTGAATGCGACATCACGGGGTCATGTCCCACGCCAGCAAAGCCCTCGTCCTCGCCTGTCTCGCCGCCATGCCGCTCTTGGGATGTGCGACGCAGCCGACGCACAAGGAGGCGGCGACGAGCCGGTGGATCGACGCCCGCGCCGGCGTCTTCGCCCAACTCGCCACCGACCAGCTCGACAATGGCCAACTGGCCGAAGCCAAGGACGCCGTCGAGAAGGGGCTGGCCGTCAACACCGACAGGGCCGACTTGTGGCTGCTGTCGGCCCGCATCTCAATTGAGCAAGATGACCTCACCGCCGCAAAGCAGGCTCTGGAAGCTTGTGAAGTGTCCAAGGCGAGCGAGGACGAGCGGGCCAAGATGCACCACCTCAAGGGCGTCGTCGCCGAGCGGTGGAACAAGACGACTGAAGCCGCCGACCACTACCTCGCCGCCGCGAACCTGGTGCCGAGCGACGCGACCTTTCTCGTCGCCGCCTCCGAAGCCCTTGTCGGTGACGGCCGACCCGAAGAAGCGGCAACGATGCTGAGCCAGGCGGTCGCCTCCTTCCAAGGCAACGCGGCGGTCTTCGACGCCTACGGCCAAGTGCTGTCGCTCCTGAACCGGCACGTCGAAGCAGCCGATGCATTTCATGCCGCCAGCGTCTTTGCGCCCGAGGACGTCGACCTGCGTGAACGAAGGGCGTTGTCGTTGCTCGCTGCGAATCAGCCCGCGGCGGCGGCGACTGCTTTGGAGCGTCTGGTCGTGCAGCCCGATGCCGCCGAGCGGCCGTCGTTGCGGGTTGCTTTGGGTCAGGCCCGGTTGTTGACCGGTGATGCCGTCGGTGCCGAAGCGGCGTTCCGCGAGGCGGTGCGGCTGGAGCGCCGGTCCTTCGCCGCCTGGGCCGGTGTAGCCAAGGCGTTGCTGGACCAAGGCGAACCTGCCGCCGCCGTGCCCGCCGCTGAACGCGCGGCCGCTCTTGCGGAGGCAGATCAACGCATCGAAGCCGACCTGCTTCGCGGCCTTGTCTTTTTCCGTGCCGGCGACTTCCGCCGCGCCGCCGCCGGCTTGCACGAGATGGCAGAGGCCAACGATCCGTCCGCCGTCGCGTTGTACGGCCTGTGCCTCAAAGCTCTCGGCGACGAAGCGGGCGCACTGGCGTGTCTCGAACGCGCCAACCGATCCCCCGACTTCGCCGCCGCCATGACGGGCGTGATCGATTAGGACCGACTACCGGCGGTCGCGAATCATCGCGGCTCCAGAAACCGGCATGAGCCGGGTCCTACGAAGCAACGTCCCATCGCTCCTGGGCGAACCACTGGCGGATGACGTCTTCGGCCGGCTTGTTTTCCGGCGTGTAGCCGCGGTCGTCAGAGCCGCCGTCGCCAGGCGGCCACTCCCAGACGCTCATGCCGCCAAGCCACGGCGTGCCGTGCCACGTCTGCCAAAAGCCACGCCACAAGCGTTCCTGCAACGCCAGGTCGATCGGCACCGGCTTGGTGTAGTCCCACGGCTCCCGGGCGGCATTCTCCAGGCTGCACCAGCCGACTTCCAAGAAAATCAGCGGCTTGCCGGTGCGCTGCACGAACTCGCCGACGTCCGCCTTAATCGGCTGCCAGCTCTGGACGATTTCCTCGACCGACGGGTCCTTCCCGCCGAGCTTCCAATAGCTGTTCATGCCGATCAGGTCAAGTGCGTCCCAGAACGGCACGCTCTCGTAGTGGTCCCAGTTGCTGCTGTACGTCAACAAGCCGCTGAACCGCTCGCGACAAAATGCGATCGTCTCGCGCCACCTTGCTTCCTGCCGTTCGGTGCTGAGCAACTCGCTGCCGACGACGAAGACGTCGACGCCGTTGCCTTCGCAGATCCATAGGAAGTGGCCCAAAATCTCGCGATACGAGGCGAACCACGTGTCCCACGACTCAGGCGACAACGTGCCTCGCCACTCGTCGCCCTTGGGGTCGTCGATCAAGACGATCGGCATGAAGATCACGTCGAGCCCACGCGACTCGGCATGCCGGAACAACCGGCCCAGATCGTCGGGTCCCGGGGTCATGCGAAGGTCGAGGTAGATCTTGTTGCTCGTGCCGTCTTCCTGGCGAGCGTCGCAGACGATCTTGACGGCCGTGGCTCCAAGGTCGGCGATCTCGTCGATGCTCTCGATGTAGCGGTCGATCCAGTCGGTCCGCTGCACCTGCATGCCGACCGCGAGGATCGGCAGGCCGTCAATGTCTTCGTAGGATCGTGTCTCGACCGGTGGCGGCAGTTCACCCAGCTGGACGCCGTCCTCCTGCAGGAAGCCGGCCCGGTCGCTGCCGATCGCACAACCGGCCGCGATGAGGTACGCAACGAAGCCTAAAGCCGGTAACATCCAGAGACGTGACACGTGACCAGCGTACGTCACGCGTCCCGGGCGACGACGTAGTCGCAGATGCCAAGCAACGTATCACGAGCAAAGCCGGCCGGCAGATCCTCAACACACGCCGCCGCCTCCCGGGTGAGGCGGATAGCTTCGGATCGAGCGTAGTCAATCGATCCCGACGGCCGAACCAGTTGCTGCACCTGCTCGGCCCGATCCAGGCGACGGCTTGACAAAAGGCCACGCAGCAAATCCGCGTGCTCCCTTGGAGCGGTCTTGAGGAAGTGGATCAACGGCAAAGTCAGCTTCTGCTTCTCCGCGTCGATGCCGAGGGTCTTGCCGACTTCGCGGACGTCGCCGACGAGGTCGAGCACGTCGTCCTGCACCTGAAACGCCATGCCGATCAATTCGCCGTAGCGGTAGAGCTTGTCGCCCAGGGCCGCATCGGCACCAGCAAACCGTGCCCCGAGCAGGCAGCTGGCGGCCGTGAGGGCTCCAGTCTTGCGGCGAACGATTTCGTAGTACGTCTCCTCGTCGAGATCGTGGTTGCCGCGGTTCGAGCACTGCAGCAGCTCGCCCTCGCAGAGCATGTTCGTCGTCCGCCCCACAAGCCGGGCCGCCCAGTTCGCCTCCAGCGGCGGAGGGGCGACGGCTTCGCTGCAGAGGTGGTAGCTGTGGCTGATGAGATAGTCGCCCAACAGCACCGCCGCCTCATTGCCGCGAAGGTGGTTGATCGTCGCGCCCTTGCGACGCATTTCGGCTTCGTCGAGCACGTCGTCGTGGACGAGCGTGCTCATGTGGACCATCTCCACGACCGCCGCCAACCGCACCTGGGCCTCGGTCGCCTCGCAGTCGCCTTGGAGCGCCTTGGCCGATAGGAGCAACAGAATCGGCCTGAGCATTTTGCCGCGAAACCGGGCGACGTGCTTCACGAGCGAGTTCACACAGGCCAGATCGCTTTGCAGTTCCTCGGCGAAGACATGATCCACTCGGGCCAGATCCGCGCCAAGGTACGCATTGAGTTGCTTGAGCAACGCGTCCCTTCCGCCCGACGGCAGACCCCGCCGCGTCTGAGCAGAGAGGCGAGTCGGCTGGATGACGGGAGCGGAAGCGTTCATAAGGCAGGCTGTCGCAGCCTGGATCGGGCCGCGGACACTTCGAACATAAGGTGCGGAACGCATCTGGTGTTCACGTTCCCGACAGTTTCGTAGGTAATGAAACTGACGAAGCCCGCTCCTTACCGCAACTGGGCCAGTTGTAGTTCGGCGATCTTCTTTTCCGCCGTGGCACCTACTTTTCCGCGAGCCCCCGCGCTCCCACCGCGCCCGCCGTCGCAGGCGTTCGCGCAACCACCTCGCTGACCCGTCGATCCGCGTTCGAAGCGGCATCGACCGGTGTTTGTGTCGACGTCAGAAGCCGTCGTCTTCCATCAGCGTCTGACGCACGTCCACCAGCTCGAAGAGCCGAAGCGGCCACGGGTACTCGATGAACACGCGGTTCCAGCGGTAGAGACTGCTAAGGCTGACACGCACGTCCGACGCCCGCAGCTCCGCGAGCAGTTCGTCAGCCGCCCGGCGTCTGTCGCCATACCCGCTTTCGACTCGCCGGTTGTACCACGCGACGGCGGCCGTGCCGCCTGCACCAGCGCGTCATGCCGCGACGGCTCATGCCGACCAGGTCGGCGCGTTCGTCGGCCGTGATCCACAAGCCCGTCGGCAACGCTTCGATCGGCGTCGCCCGCGGCTGGTGGTTGCGTTCCTCACGTGGCACGACGGCCTCCCTTGCGGACCTTCAATCGCTTGCCCTGCACGAGCTGGTACAGGCTCGCTGGGTAGTTGTTCCGCGTCCGCTCGCTGTGCCAGGCCCGCACGAGCGGTTCGGTCACACGCACGCCGGCGCCGGCCAGCTCGGCCACGTACGTTGTCATGACATCGGCCAATCGCGGCCCGTGCGGACGGATCGCAGGCGTTGCCTGCCGCCGGCGGTCCCACTCGCGGGCGATGACGTAGCGACGCCGGGCGTCGAGTTTCGCGTAAGCCGGCAGGTTGCTCCACCCGTCGAGCGACCGCGGCGGCGTAGGCACCGACGGCGGCCTGCTGTCGATGCGGGCGTACGGGTGGACGAACCACAACGGCCGGCCACGCGACGACGGCACCCGCACGGCCAGGCCCAGCCACTCGCCGACTTCAGCCGCCCACCGCTGCACGCTGCGAACTGACATGTTCACGGCCACCGCATGCGCGGCCGCCGTGACGAAGCCGGCCGGCGGCGACGCCTTGAGCTTCTTGCCCAGCGGCGAAGCGGCCTTACGCGGCAACGGCGGCCTCCGTTCTGCTGAAGCTCGACAGGTGACTCGCCCCGCGGCTGTTGACCAGAAGGCCCATCACGTCCCGCACCGCCTTGCTGGTCAGCTCGCCGCCGACCGGCACGAGTCGCGACGCCATCTTGACCGCCGCCGCACACGCCCGCAGGTGCCCGCCGTCCGGCAGATTCGCCAGCTCCGCCAAGTCACGAGCCGCCGGCGGCGTGAGCTTCCGCGGGTGGCCGTCGAAGAGCTGGCGGACCTCCTTCGCCGTGAACGGCCCGTCCTTGCCGGCCGCGTGCATCAGGTCACGTCCAACCGCAATGCGGCTGCGTATCTGGGCCAGCGGTTCCCGCTCCAGCCCGCCCGTCTGGTTCCGCTCCAGCCACGTCCGCACGTCCACCGTGCTGCACCACAGCATCGGAACGCCGGTGCTGTCGTGCAGGTCGCGGAGCGTGTGCAGGCCGCGGTCGCGGGTCGTGCCGAGCAGCTTGTGCGCCTCGTCGATCAGCAGCAACGTCTCCCGCTCGGCGATGCGTTGCTTGATCGCGTGCATCGCCTCCCGCGTCGGCACCGTCCGTCGGCTCGGCGGGTAGAGCTTGAACGCCCGCGCCACCGTCTCGATGACGCCGCCCGCCGACGTGGCCGCCGTCTCCAGGCGAACGATCACGGCCGCCTCGTCGCGTCGCTCCAGCTCCGCCAGCGCCGACGTCTTGCCCAGGCCCGACGGGCCGTAGATGAGGCCGATCCCTTCCAGGTGTTGCGCGATGCCGGCGACCTGCAGCACTTCGGCCGCCACCCGCGTCTCGACGAACCGCGGACGGTCCGCCCCGCGGCGGCGGTTCTCGTCCAGCAGGTGATCGGCCACCCGCCAGGCGATGCGTCGCCAGTTGCCGCAGTACCGCCGCCGCATGAAGTACGACAGCGTCGAGGCCGACACGTCGCACGCACGGGCCACGTCCGACAGGCTGCGGCCGACGGCTTCCAGGTGCGCCGCCAGGTCCAGACGGACCTTCTCCGCATCGGCTTCGGTCAACGCCGGCACGTCACCGACTGCCGGGTCGCGGGCGTAGACGTCGGGGGCGGACAACGTCATACCGCGTCCTCCTCGTCGTCGGAGACGTCGTCGCAGCGGCCACCCCGTGCACCGGCGCATTCCGAGTAGCCACAGTTAGGGCAGGTGCCGTCGTCCGGCAGCTTGTCGTCGTCCCCAACGTCGTCAAGGTGCGACCAGTCGAGGTCGTCGGGGTGCGGCAGCTTGCCATGCTCTTCGTCGTCGGCCGACGTGTACTTGTACAGCTGCATCAGCCCGTTCGGCTCCGGCTCGGCATCGTGGTCAGCCTCCCGCCGGGCGCGGTAGGCGGCCGAGAGTGTCGACAGCACGTCCGGTTCAGCCGGACGATCGTCTGCGCGGTGCATCCGCATCGACGGCTGGCCGTCGTCGTAGCTCGCCTGCGGCCCAGCCACATATCCGTCGTCGGTGCCGACGAGCCGGTACGTCTCCGGCGGCTCGGCTTCGCCCAGCTCCCGGCGTTCCCGCTCGCCTGTCTCGTCGGCCTTCATCGCCGCCAGCGTCGCCGTGTCGTAGCTCGGCCGCGGCGGCAGGTTGAACGTCTTGGCGACTTGCTTGCGGTGCTTCCGCTCGTCGCTCATCGCCGCCTTCGTCGAGACGGCCGTCGCGTTCCACGCCATGCGGTCCGTCGCCCGCAGCTCGCCGATGTAACGGCCTTCCAGCGTGTACGCCCACGCCCGGCCCTGGCACTCGACATCGGCTGCGATGCGGACCTTCTGGCCCTCCAGCTCGTGCAGCTCGTAGCAGTCGCGGTTCTTGTAGACGTACGGCTTGAGCTGCACGCATCCATGCCGCACCGCCAGCGGCTTCGACGGCAGGTTCAGCTTCCGCACCTGCTGCTCCGCCGGCATCACCTTCGGGTTCGGGTGGCGGCACAGCTCTTAGGCGGCCTCCGGGTCGACGTTTGCCGGCTCGTCGCTGCCGCGCATCGCCTGCCGCTGCGCTTTCGTGACGCCGGTCAACGCGACCGCGTCGTAGTCTTTGCCGTTGTCGATGTAGACTGCGTCGGGCAGCCGGCCGCTGGCGTTCCGCACCGCATCGCGGAACGCCAGCAGGATCGCCAGCTGGTTCGGGTCGTCGCACGAGACGTACGTGCCCAGCACGCGGCGGCTGCGTACGTCGGTCCAGGCCGTCAGCCACGGCCGGACGTTCTGGCCCTTGTCGTTCTTCACGAACACGTCGAGCCGCTTGTGGTCGCTGTTCCAGATTGCATCGGCCGTGATCGTCGTGTAGTCGCGGCGGACGTGCGGCTCGTGCAGGTCCTCGTACGCCTTGCCACCACGGCGGGCGAGCGTCCGGGCGGCTTCCGGCAGCCGGCGCAACAGCTGACGGCGGGCCGTCGAGTAGCTGCGCCGCTGCCACCCCTCCTGCTGCGCGATCAGTTCGACCCTGCGGTGCGTGTGGCCGATCGTCCGGCCGCGGTCCGTCTGGTAGAGCCGCACCAGCTCTTCGAGGTACGGGTCGGCCTGCTCGTCGTCATCGGCGGCCGCGTCGTCGATCGCCCGCTCCCACCGCTCGTCGACGAGCGCGGCCAGACCGATCCGGCCGTCGTCGTCGCCGCGGTCGTAGACCCGCTCCCACGTCGTCAACGTGCGGACTGTCGGCACCTTGGCCTGCGGCGGCGGCATGAGGGCGTGCCCGCACACGGTCGCGACGGCGTTCAGCCACGCCTTCAGTGCGTCATGCTCCCGCTCGCCGCGACGGCGAGCGTTCGCCCGCACGTCGGCGGCGGCGACGATCATCGCCCGCTTCCAGTGCAGGATGCGACCTTGCCAGCCGGTTAGGACCGTGTCGTCGTAGTTGCACGACTTGTCGCTGAAGGGCACCGTGATCGCCGGGTGGGCGTGCGTCCACACGAGCCATCGCCGCTTCTTACCGGTGCCGCGGTTCTCGTCGACTGCCAGCCCTTGCTTCTCCCACCGCGGGCACCACGTCAGCTGCATCGCCCGCTTCGTCGGCGGCGAGCCGGGGCCACGCCAGTAGCGACGCATCCGCTGCCACGCCTCGTGCAGCGTGATCTTTTCCGCACCACGTGGCGGTGCCTGGTGGCCGAGCGGCAGCACGCCCGTCCAGCCGTCGCCGTTCGGCGTCGGCTCGACGGGCATGGTGGGAGCGACCGGCACCGCCGGCACGAGCTTCATCGCGGGCAATGCCACTACGCCGCCGCCTTCCGTTGCTCGGCATCGGCCGCCGCCAGACGCCGACGCGCCAGCTCGGCCGTCTTGGCCTCGGGTTCGATGCCGACGAACGATCGGCCGTGGCGGCGGCAGACGACGCCCGTCGTGCCCGTCCCGCAGAACGGATCGGCCACGACGTCGCCCGCGTTGCTCGCCGCCAGCACGACCCGCTCGACGAGCGCGATCGGCAGCTGCGTCGGCAGCTTGTGCTCCGCGTCGAGCGGTGCGACCCGCTCGGCCGACGTGCCGCACAGCCGCGGGATGTCCGTCCAGACATTGCCCGGCACCTTGCCGTCCGGGTCCGCCCGCTTGTCGCCGTACACGGTTAGGCGGGCCGACTCGACGCGAATCGCCGCACCGTTAAAGGTGCGGGCGGTGGGTGACTTGCAGAAGTAGAGCAGGTGCCGCCCGCAGCGGCCGAAGTTGCCGGCGCGGTGCTGGCCGAACGACTCGGCCCAGATGATCCAATCGCGGAAGTGCAGGCCCGCCGCCTTCAACGCCTGGAACACCGCTGCCGGCGTTCGACAGTGCTTGCACGCCGACGTCGATCCACGTCCGGCACCACGCGGAGTAAGCGTCGTCGCCGCGGCGGCCGGCATCCCGGCCGGGGCCGTAGTCGAAGCCCTCATCGTACGGCGGGTCGGCGAAGACGAGCCGGACCGAAGACGGCGCGAGCCGCGCCATCTGCTCGGCCGCGTCGCCGTTCATCCTTGCTGTGATGCCTGCTCCACTCGCCTCACGCTGCGAGAGGCAGTGCCTTCGCCTCCTGCGTGTCGAGTCGGTGCGGCCCATAAACGAACTCCGGCGACGCCGCAGGCAGCGCCCGCGTCGCGTCGTACTTGCCGAACCTCGGCAACGCATCCGGCTCGGCATTCAGACGTTCGAGATAACGGTCGCGCAGCTCCCGGTTGAGCTTCACGAACCGCGGATCGACCTTCACTACCGGCTGCTTCTCGACCGCGGCAAGCTCCGTCGTCTCGACCGGCTTTGGCGGCGTGGCGGCTTGCACGGGCGCAGCATCTGATGAAGCAAACGGCGTCGCGTTGATCAATCGCTCGATCGTTCTCATCTTGCCGCCGATCATCACCGTCACTTTTTCCATCGCGGGAGCGGTGGCGGTGGGGGCGACCTTCGCCTTCGCCTTGCGGCGAGGCTTCTTCGCGGGTGGAAGTGCCTTCACAGGATTGCCATCCGCATCGACCATCGGCACGTTCACCGCTTCGACCTCGCTCCAATGCGTCCCCGGCGGGATCGGGAACGCCAGCCGATCCGCCCGCATCGCGCCGCCGGTCGTCTGAAACGGATAACAGTAAGGAGTGACGTCATCTCCCTCGCTGATCCGCTTTTGCCACAAGATGTGCGTCCGCCCCCCACGCCCCTTCTTCTCCGACCCGGCTCGGAACGCCAACGGCACGAACCCCATCGCCTCCCAAAACTTGTTCGCCGCCAGGTCCTGCGCACACCAGCAACAGTACAACCGACACCCATAAGCACTCCGCTCAAACGCCGCCTTCAAGAGCGCCGCCCCGACCAGCCCGCGTTGCCGATCCCTGTCGACGCACAACTGATAGACGACACCCAGCTCGTCACGCTTCAGGTAACGGTCCTTGTACAGAATGAACCCGATCGGTGTCCGCAACGAGGCACGACCGTGAGGGAGAGCGATCGGCGAAGCCGATGTCGGATCGGGTCGTGCATCGCCGCCGACACGGGCTGCGCCCGTCACACTCCCTAATGGTCGTGCCTCGTCGTCACGCGCCTCCGCAACAAGAACCGCCTCCTGCTCCAGATATCTTTCGCACCGTTTCGCCGGGAAGTACCCCAGCTTCTTGCTGTACCGTTTCTGCATGCGTTCAGATAACTGCAGATCGTCGGGCGTCGGCCGCCGGATCATCTCTGGGATCAAAGGGCAGCATTATTTAGTTTGTTCGCCAGAGTCGTAACATAGTAGCGATCGAGGTCAAGTTTGACGGTAAGACACCGGGTCAGCTTCCCCATTCGCCGGACGAAGAAGACGAATTGTACGAGGAGGGCATGCTCGAGCCGCTGATTCTCAAGGAGGCGAAGGAGTGATCTTGTCGCAGCAGGTGCTGGTTCTGGACGCTGCTCCGGTATTGGCGTCGTTCTTGAACGAACCGAGCGCGGACATGACGGCTCAAGCGATCGTCGGGCACGACCGCGTCCTGATGAGCACGGTCAACCTGACCGAGGTTTCGATGACGACCCGTCAGCGTCAACTGCCAACCGAGGCCTCGCTGGAGCGGGCCTTCCTCGCGACGAAGGTCGAGTTCATCGCTCTCGATGACGGCAGGACCCGCGCCGACGCCGCCAAATTACGCTCAACTTCGGCGTCACTGGCGTCAGTTCAAGAGGATCCCGAGTCCCGGTTCACCGGCATGCATCTCCACGGCGTGCGGCGTTCGAAATAATGGCCAGCGAACTCCGTGACCATTAGACTGCGGCTCCTCCATGGATGATGTGACTCAGCAACCCGTGCCGGACGTCTCGCCGACGCGGCGGGTGTTGCTTGTCGATGCCGACGACGGCGGGCGGGACATGACGCGGGGGTTGCTCAAGCTGGCGTTGCAGAAGCAGGTCGAGATCACCGAGTCGGGCGACCTGGAAGAGGCGATCGCGCTGATCGAGTCGCGGTGCAGCAGCGACCGGACGCCGATGTTCGACTGCGTCATGATTGACTGCGACCTCGATGGGGTGCAGGTGCCGGAGTCGTTGCACCGCATCGCGGACGCCTGCGGCGGGGAGCTGCCGTGTCCGATCATCGTGCTCAACGGCAGCGACGGGGCGACGAAGGCGGAGGCGGTCTTCGGGGCCGGGGCGCAGGACCGGATCGCCAAGCAGTGGCTGAGCCCGCCGTTTTTGCGGCGGGTGCTGGAAAACGCGGTCGAGCGGTTCGCGATGGAGAAGATCGCGCGGGAGCAGGCCGAGGAATTGGAGGAAGCCAATGCCCGGCTTCAGGAGGTCAACGCGCAGCTCGTCGAGGCGACGCAGCGGGTCA
>CAYMAS010000008.1:0-111446 GCA_964388485.1 uncultured Tepidisphaerales bacterium
TTCCTGCGAAGCTGTGGCTACGACTCATGAGCGACCAAGACGCCATCTGCTCTAGACGCTCTGACCGATGATCGCCGTCGGTCGACTGTGCGACCTGAACAACTCGCCCAGATCCGCCAGCAGTTGCATCGGCGACCTTTTCGACTTCCGATGAGCTCCCCGATGGACCTGCACGAAGCTGCGGGTTCGCGGCTGGTTGCGGCCGCAGGGCAAGCTGGCCGCCGCCGATGATGATGATGGTCATTGACGGTCTCGCTGACGCCGAACGCCGTGATCTTGCCGCCCAGCTCGACGATCCGTTTTGCCGCACAGTCAAGACGCACGGCCTTGCCGAGAACCATGATCCGATCCTCGGCAAGACCCACTTCGACCCGGCCTAAGCCTGGTCGGCAAGCGTCTACCAGATCCTGGCAGGCCAGGTATACGCTCCGCTGCAGGAAGAGAGGCCAAGACTTCCATGATGGCCAAGGCATCCGAAACCCCGCGTCGGCCCAATCTGGTGATCATTCTGCTAGATGACCTCGGCTGGTCGGACCTCGGCTGCTATGGCAGCTCGTTCCACGAGACGCCGCGAATCGATGCATTGGCGGCCGAGGGAACCCGATTCACCGACGCCTACGCCGCCAGCCCAGTCTGCAGCCCGACGCGGTCGAGCCTGATGACCGGACAAACGCCCGCACGCATCGGCGTGACGAACTACACCGCAAACAACGGCCATGGGCGTCTGTGCAGCCGCCGGTCTCGCGAACCACGCTGGTGCCGGGCACGCGGACCGTCGCTGATGCGCTCTAGGCGGTCGGCTATCGCACGCTGCACGTCGGCAAGTGGCACCTCGGTTCGCCCGCCGCTGGCCACGGCCCGTGCGACCACGGTTTTGACGTCAACCTCGCCGGCTGCTGCAGAGCGATCCGACCTACGCCGCAGTGGTGGAGCACATCGACACCGCCATCGGTCGGCTGCTCGACACACTCGACCGCCTCGGCGTCGCCGATGACACGCTGGTGATCCTCACGAGCGACAACGGCGGCCTCAGCACCGCCGAAGGATCCCCAACGTGCAACGCGCCGCTGCGGGAAGGCAAGGGCTGGGCCGAGGAGGGTGGACTACGTGTGCCGCTGATCGCGCGTTGGCCGGACGAAATCGTGCCGAATACCCGCACCACGCCGAGCATCACGCCCGACCTCACCACCACGCTGCTCGCCGCCGCCGGCATTCGACCTGCCGATCAACCTTGCGACGGGATCGACCTGTTGCCGGCGATTCGCAACCCGTCCGACAACGGCAACCAGAATCGGCCGCTTTTCTGGCATTACCCGCACCACAGCAACCAAGGCGGCACGCCGTCCGGCTGCGTTCGGCAGGGCCGTTGGAAACTAATCGAGACGTTCCAGCCGGGCGGTGCCGCCACGCATGTGCTGTACGACCTCGAACAGGATATCGGCGAACAAGTCGATCTCTCGGCTGAGATGCCTGAGAAGGTGAGTCAACTCCGCGATCAACTCGCCGCATGGCGAGGCGAAACAGGAGCTGTTCTGCCTGGCACGCTGCCGGTGCAGTCATCTTGAAGAACAGGAGGACCTCGCGGAACAACATAGAACCTGCAACTTCGACCTCGATCTATACAAGTTGGATTAGGCAAATCAGCTAATGATGAAGCCGTCGGCCGCCATCCAAGGGCCGGCCTGAACGCCTCAGCCAATGCATCTGGCCGCCGGTTGGTAAAGGAGATGGGTAACGCACGCGGTGATCGCGACTTGCAACCACTCGGCGGCAAAGCCACGCGTTTCCTGTAGCGTCGCTCTCGAAACAGACCAATTGTTGCAGGCCGACAACGAGGTGCGTGGCTAGGTTGCTGCGTTCTCCTCGGAACTATCGTCGTTCGGCTCTTATCTCACCGGCCTCGAAGCGGCCGACAGCTCGCGTTTCATCGCTTCGATAGTTCTGTACATCTAGTGAGACGATCCAATGATGCACCTCACGCCGTGAGGCAGTCGCAATGGGTAGTAGCATGGCGTCCGGCTGACGTCGTCGCGGTAGCGTAGCAGGCGCATCTACGTTGCGGAAAGCGAACGGCTCTGCGTTCTTCTGTAGCATGTTGCAGGAAAACGACTTGCATGCATCTAACGCGGGCCGCCCCGTCCTCGTTGGACCAAACGGCAGCTTGCAGCGGTGGATGTTCCATCATACTGTACAGGTGTGGCCATTAAAGTGGAACAGCCGACCGGGATCGTTTCAATCGCAGAAGCGGCCACCGGCGTCGCGGTGACGGTGGTCGCCGCCATCAACAACGCAGGTGATCGGGCGATCCTTCTTGAACGAAGGACGCGTTTGAACTGGCCAGCAGCTGCCGACCTTCGTAGCGACGCGACAGGCATCTGATCCGCTGGCAACGCCCGAACCAGCATCGACGGCCACTACGCCACATCAACCTCATGACCATCCTCAGCACCCTCATCGACGCAACCAGCCACCTCGGGAAGCCCGAGTGGAGGCCAATGCTCCGCTACGTCGCAGAGCTACACGGCACCTCGACTCTCGAAGACACGCTCGGCGTCCTGCCACACCCTTGGGAAGAAATCGGCCCCGGCTACGTGTTTCGACCCGCTTTCGGGCACTGGGACATCATCCACGCCTGCCTCGATACCCTGCCCGAAGAGCCGAAACACGCCGCCCGGCAGCTGCAGAACCTCTTCGCCTTGCAGCGTGACGACGGCCGCATGCCCGTTTGGATGGTCGTCCGCGACGGCAAGCCTGAGTATCACGCCCCGGATCAAACGCACCCGCCGGTCTGGCCGATCGCCGTCGACGCGCTCGTCGAGCACGGCGTCAACCTGCGGGCCGAGGCATTGCCGGTCGCACGAAAGCAGGCCGACTGGTTCCGCCACAACCGCAAGGCCGGCAACGCCTTCGGCTACCTCGACCTCGTCAAGGCCGGCAGCTTCGAGAGCGGCGTCGACGACGGCGTGCGGTTTCTCGGCGACGACCTGCCGCGCGACACGCTCGTGCCATTCGTCGACGCAAGCTGTCACGTCTGGCTGCTGCTCGACGCGATCGCCCGATGGGGTGACGAAAGCGAGGCCCGACGCGAGGCTGACACACTCGCGGACATCGTCCGCACGACCATGTGGTCGAACGACAGCGGCTTCTTCCACGACCCGCACCAGATCGAGAACAGGCGCCTTATCGGGGCTTTCGAGGGAATCTGGCCGTTCGTCGCCGGAATCGCCACCGACGACCAGGCCGGCCGCGTGATCGACGGCTGGCTGCTGAACAACGACAAGCTCTTCGCGACGCACCCGATACGAACCGTCTCGCCCGACAGCGACGGCTACGAGATGCGGATGTGGCGAGGCCCGGTTTGGAACAGCATGACGATGTGGGCCTGCCGCGGTTGCGAGCTATACGGCCGAGGCGACGCCGCCAGCCGCATCAGCGAGCGTGCCCTCGATAACGCGGCGAAGCACTTCGACCGTACCGGCACGATCTTCGAGTTCTACCACCCCGACGGCGACCCACCCGAGACCGTCGCCCGCAAGCCCTACCTCAGCGACCTGCCGAACCAGCCGTGCCGCGACTACCTCGGCCACAATCCGCTCATTGAAATGGCCCGTCTCTGGGAGCGATGCCGCTGAGATTTTCCACAACCGAAGCAACCACGACATGAAGTTCCATCCAGCGACACCCCGGGTTCTAGTTTGTCTCATCGCGGGCGTCATCTTGATGACATCGGCAGACGGAACTGGTGCGAATCCGATGCTCACGGCGGTCGGGGGCGAAGCCACCGTGGTCGACAACGATGCGCAGGCGGTCACCTTTAGAATCAACGGTGCCACGCCCACCTCCGCCGTCTCTGCAACCGTCGCCGCCGATTGGATCATCGACGGCAATCGATACTGGGCCAACCTAACCGACCAGCCGCCGCGCGTGCTCGTCGCCGACGGCAACAGAGTCACGCTCGACCTGCCGTGGGCGGTCAACACGCACGTTCTCATTGAACCCGCCCCCGATGCCGCCTTGATGCAGAGGTTCGACGGCGGCGAGACGTGGCTGCCGGCCGGGTGGGACAGCGACTTCACGACGACCGACGCCCGCGAGATTGATGCCGGCGACATCGAGGCGATGAGCGTCAACCTCGTTGACGACATCGGCCGCGACGGCTCCGACGCCGTCCGCATCCACAAGCCGACTGCCGGCGGCGAGGCCTACGCCTACTCGCCCGCCGTCGCCGTCGAACCTGATATCGAATATCTCGCCGAGGCTTTCTATCATGTAGAGCAGTTGGCGTGGGGCGGCATGGGATATTTCGCCGTCGAAATAATCAGCAATGATGGTGAAAGCCGATTTATTGATTATCATCGGATGAACCCGATCCAGGATAACCGACCCGATCAGTGGCGGCGAGCGTTTACGAGATTCACCCCGCGAGCCGACGAGACGACCGCTCGACTCTGGTTCGGCGTCACGGCCGCCCCGATCACCGTCGCCTGGGACGACGCCCGCATCATCGCCGCCCCTACCGCGATGGAGCGGCCGTCGAACCCGCTACCTGATGCCGCCGGCCCGGCGAAGCTGTCGGAGCAGGCCGTCCGCGACCAACTTGCCGCCGAATCACCGAGATCGGGCAGCATCGAGACGGTCAACGGCCAGCCGACGCTCCACGTCGACGGCGAGCCCGTCGGCAACTTCAGCTTCAACCCCGGCTACTACGACTGGGAATCTGGCCAGCCGCAGTACCACGGGGCCGTCGGCGAGCAGGGCGTCCGCATCCACACGATCCCCATCGCCCTGGGCGACCCGCTCGGCGGCGGCGACGACGTCGAAGACGCCGTCTGGCAGGGGCCGGGCGACTTCGACTTTTCGATCATCGAAGAGCGCATCATCGAAACGCTCCGCCGCGACCCCAACGCGCTCATTCGTCTCAACCTCAGTCCCGAACCTTACTACGGCTTTCATAAGGATCACCCCGACGCGCTCTTCCGCACGGCCGACGGACGAGTCGTCACCGGCTACACCCACAGCGCCCCGCTCCGCGACCTCGACGACGTCGGCGACACGGAGTTCGTCTCGCCGAGCTACGCGAGCGCGACGTTCCGCGACCTGTCCGGCGACGCCTTCGAGCGGATCGGACGGTTTCTCGAGGAAAACGACGTCGGCAAGCGCGTCATCGGCATCCACCTCATCGGCGGCCACGACGGCCAGTGGCTGCCGCACGCCAACAAGCACGGCGTCCACGGCATGCGGGACTTCGGCCCCGAACACGTCGCCGCCTTCCGCGACTACCTCCGCGACCAATATGGCGATGACGCCGGCCTGCAAGCCGCATGGGACGACGACCGCGTCACCCTCGCCACCGCGATGCCGGCCGATGATGCGAGTTTTACCGCAGATCACGCCTTTTTCGACCCGGCCGTCGGCAGCGACCGCCGCATGATCGACACGGCGACGTTCATTCAGGTCGGCAAGGTCGACACGATTGCCCACCTCCTCGAAGCTTTCGATCGCGGCATCGGCCGGCCCGCGTACAACAGCGTCTACTGGTCCGACATCTACCACGGCCACGACCTCGACCACTGGGCGACGGCCGAGCTCTTGCAGGTCGACGCGCTCGACGCGATCGCGAGCATCGCCGACTACCAGAACTGGCGACGCCAGGGCCGCCCCGGCTCGATGAGCAGCGCCGCCGCGTCGCTTCGCCTGCACGGCAAAGCGTTCATCGCCGAGGTCGACCACCGCACGCCGCACGCCTGGGGCAACGACGATGCGAACGAGAATCAGGACTGGCTGGGGCAGATCATCGACCCGCTCGATCCCGTCCACGCCGCCCGCCGCGAGTGGGGCCAGGCGTTCGCGCTCGGCGCCGGCGGCTGGCACTACGGCCTCGGCGGCCAAGGATTCGGCCACGAGCCGTACGTCGACGCCCTCGGCGAAGCCGCCGCCGTCGCTGAGCATTTGGCGAAAAACCCGCAACTCGATGAACATTTGCCGCCGGTCGCCACCTTCGCCGACGAGCGGGCGATCACGCACATGAGCCAGAAGGACATCGTCAACCTGATGACTGCTCAGCTCAGCGGCAACATGAGCCGCGACCCGCTCAGCACCAGCGGCCTGAGCTACGACCCTTACCTGCTGACCGACCTCGACCACGCCGATCGGCCGCAGTACCCGATCACGATCCTCCTGTCGGCCGTCACGATGACGCCCCGGCAAGTCGCCTGGGTCGAGGAAAACCTCCAAAGAGACGGCAACATCGTCGTCGTCATGCACGCCGCCGGCCGGACCTACGCGGGCGGCGTCAGTGACACCGTCCGCCGCCTCGTCGGCATCGATGTCGAGATGGACGAGTCGCAGACGGTCGGCGGCCGACTCGTGGCGACGGGCGACGACCCGCTCGCCGAGCAGATCGATTTCCACCGCCACCAGACGTCGACGCCGCTGATCCGCGTAATGAGCGGCACGCCGATCGCCCTGCACGCCGGCACTGATCACGTCGCCGCCGCCGTCGAGCGACACGATGGTTGGACCGGCGTCTACATCGCCGTGCCCGGCGCGCTGACGCCGCGGTTCCTTCGCAACCTCGCCGCCGAAGCCGGCGTGACGCCGACCGGCCCCGAGGGGGACATGACGATGGCCGGCAACGGCCTGATCGTCGTCCACGGCAAAGACAACGACGCCGCCACGCCGCTGCGGTGGCAGGGCAAGGCCGACCTCATCGACTGCACGACCGGCGAGACGATCGCCACGAACGCCACGTCCGCCACCGTCGACGTCCCCTTCGGCGAGACCCGCTGGTTCCGCCTCCAGCGCGAGTCGAAGTAGGGTGGGCTTCAGCCCACCAGTCAGTCAGACGGTGGGCTGAAGCCCACCCTACGGGTTGTTTGACAACTTCTTGAAGCATGATCGCAGGGTTCGACATCTGGCACGACCTCACCCTCCCCGGCGGCGACGCACCCGCCGACGCCGGCCGCGTGCGGTTCTTGCTCGACGCCGATGGTTTCGTCGCCACGTTCGACTTCACCGACGGCGACGTCGTTGCCGAGGGCACGCGAAACGGCGAGTTGCACTACGAGCTGGGCGATACGGCCGAGCTGTTCCTCAAGCCGGCGAACGCGACGTATTACTGGGAGTGTTACGCGACGCCCGCCGGCTACTGGTCCGTGCTGTTCTGGCCGGGCCCCGGCCGGCGTGGGCTCGGCTCGTCTTGCGACTACACGCCGATCGCGCCGCCGACCGTCGAGGCGAGCGTCGACGGCACGCTCAACAAATGGCGCACCCGCGACCGCGGCTGGTCGGCTACGCTCCGCGTCCCGCTGATCGAGCTGACGCAATACGGCGACCCGATGCCCGGCGAATGGCGCGTGCTCGTCGGCCGGTACAACTACTCCCGCTGGCTCCCGCGGCCGGAGCTGTCGTGCTGGCCGCCGCTGCCCGTCGCCGACTTCCACCGCACGGACGACTATGCGGTGCTCAAGTAGGGTGGGCTTCAGCCCACCGTTGAATGCAACACGAGCGGCGGACGGTGGGCTGAAGCCCACCCTACGAGTTCTGGTCAGTTCCCCGCCGGGCGGAGCTCGGCGAAGAGCGACGGGGCTAGGAAGTTGTCGATCGTCTGGCTCCACGAGACGAAGCTCGGGCCCGGCCGTTCGCCGTAGGTGCGGGCGACGTTGAGCCGCACCGGCTGGTCGTTACGCGGCCGGCCGCCGACGGCGGACCAGGGGATTGCGATTTCGGCAACCCATCGGCCGTCGTGCACCTTGACCGCCTGCTGCCAGTCGGGGTTGTACCCGCCGGTGTCGAAGGCGAGCGAGCCGTTATCCTGCACGCGAAGTTCGGCGTCGTAGATCGTGCCGGCCGGGTTGACCATAAACAGGAAGAAGCGGTTCACGTCCCCGGGATCGCCCACGGCCACCTCCACGTCGTCGCCGGCCCACACATCATCGTCCCGCTTCTCGCCGCGAAGGTCGAGGTTGTCCGTCTGGGAATCCGTCGCCTCAATGAGCACGTAGAGGAAGTCGGCATCGACGGCCACGCGCGTGAAGGCGTCCTCGGCCGGAAGACCGCTCGGATTATTTGACGGCGGGTGCATCGGCCCGTGTCGCGTTGCCTGTTGCCACACGGCATCGTCCACGACGGCGTCGATGGTCGGCGGCGTGTTGGCGACGTCAAGCGTGCCGCGAGCGATCTTCAGGTCGCCCACCGTTTGCCGTAGGTACTCCGCCTTGGCGGCTTCGACCTCGTCGACGATGCCTGTCGGAAACGGCTCGCCCGCCACCAGCAGGTTCCGCGCCCGCTCGATCGCTTCGTTCATGCCGGCCGGCACGTCGCCGGTCCAGTGGTCGATCTCGCCATCGTTGTAGAACCAGGCGTATTCGTCGGCCTGGTCGAGTGCGTGGTAAATGTTGTGCGCCAGAAGCTCCGCCGCGCGGTCGCGGGGCATCACGGTGCGGAAAAATGCTCGAAAAGCACCGTCGTCTTCATTGTACGGATAGAGGTCGCTGGCGTAGATGGCGTGGCTGACGCGGTAGTGGTCGTCGTAGTCGTCGTGCAAATCGGGCGGCAGGATGTTCTTGAGCTCCGTGCGCATCCGCTCGCTCGCGTTGATGAATTCGTCGGGCGTCGTGTAGTAGTACGACATCTCGTTGCCGTCGTGGAACGTGAAGCCGTCGTGCGCCTCGTCGAGGATGCCGGCGATAAAGGCCGGCAAAAGGTTGTAGTAAAGCTGAGCCTCGAGCGCCGCGTCGACTGCCTCGGGCGTCTCGGCGTCGAGCGCCGCCTGGCTCGTCTTGTTCAGGCCGTACATCGAGAGGATGTCGATGTCCGGGTCCGTCTCCGCCAGCGCCCGCACGAACTGCCGGCCGCGCTCGCGAACAACCTCTTCGTATTCGGCGAACGTCTTCTCGTCGGCCCGCGGGTTGTCCTGGTAGTTGAAGACCCAGAAGTAGTTCGGGTTGATCTTCGTGTAGTAGCTCTCGGGGTCGAACATGATGTCGGCGTCGCCGGCGCTGGCGAGGCGGGCGAGGTTGCGCCAGTTGCTTTCCGCCGCGGCCCAATGGTCGTCGTCGAACCAGTCCCAGCCGTCGCGGCCGGTGCACCAGACCTTGACGAGGTTGTTCGTCATGTTGCCCAGCCCGCGCTCCTTGAGCTTGCGCATGTCGGCCAGGTGCGGCTCGAACAGCGCGTCCGGCTGCGGTTCGATCGTGAACATGTTCTGCAACGGCAACGGCCGATCGCTGCCGTCGGGCACGTCGGGGAACTTGAACGTGTAGCCGTCGAACGGCCCGTCCTTCATGCGGTCGAGGTTGGCCAGCATCTTGCCCGGCGTCCCGCCGTCCCAGCCGAGCTGGACGAGCTTCTTGCGCTCCTCCGCAGCAGCCGCCGTGGCGACGAGCAGGAGCGCAACGAACACGAACAACCATCTAGTAAAACGGAACATGGCGTTCAAGATACATGAACGTAGGCGAAGATTCTAGCGCTTTTCGGCAACTGGTCACAGCCCGAGGCGTGGCGTCATCTGCAGGTGCGTCAGCGCCGGGTACGTCTGCCGCGGCGACGCCCATGCGCCGCGGCCGGGCGTCGAACGGCGACAGGTCCACGATCGAGCGCCGCATTTGGCAACCCAACGACTGGCGGTCGGCGGGAACAAATGCGCAAGAACGACAGTTCAGGAGTCACCCGTCTAGCATGTTCAGCCTTTCAGATCTGCTTCGCGGGCGACGTCAGACCCCTTGCCTGCTCTGACACCGTCACTCAGTACTTGAATCTCGTGTTCCACCTGCCAGAATAGGCTCATGCCCACCTTCGGACTCTGCACCGCGATTAAAGACGCCAAAGTTCTCGCCGACGCCGGCTTCGACTACGTCGAGCCGAGCGTGCAGCAATACCTGCGCGGCGAGACGGCCGACGACGACTACGAGCGGGAGGCGAGCGACGTGCTGCCCGCGCCGGCGTGCAACATGCTCGTGCCGGGGCATCTCAAGGTGACTGGGCCGGAGCGGGACGCGAGCAAGCTTGAAACGTACATGGAGCGCGTCCTGCGGCGGGCGGGCGAGGCGAAGGTCGAGACGCTCGTCTTCGGCAGCGGGGCGGCCCGGATGATTCCCGACGGCTTCGACCGCGACGAGGCCCGCTCGCAGATCCTCGGCTTTCTCCGCCTGATCGGGCCGATCGCCCAGCGGCACGGCGTCGTCGTCGTCATTGAGCCGCTGAACCGCGGCGAGTGCAACGTGCTCAACGGCGTGGCCGAATCGATGACGTACGTGCGTGAGGTCGATCACCCGCACGTCAAGTGCCTCGTCGACAGCTATCACCACTGGCTGGAAAAGGAGCCGATCGGCGACATCGCCGACGCGGGCGGTGACATCGCGCACGTCCACGTCGCCGACGAGCACGGCCGCCGCGTGCCGGGCAAGGGCACCGCCCCCAACCCGGCGAGTTACGAGGACTTTTTCCGCCCGCTCAAGCACAACGGCTATGACGGCCGCATCAGCATCGAAGGCAACTGGCAGCAGGACGCCGAAGCGCTCGGCGAGGCCCTCGACCTGATCCGCCGGGCCTGGGACGCGGCATGACCAACCCGGCGACGATCGCCCGCCGGCGTCTGGCGGCGACGCATCCGCGGTTGCCGTTCGAGCCGACGGAGACGTGGCGTCACGCGGCGCGGGCGAAGCTGCGCGAACTGCTGCGGATGCCGGGCGACGTGCGGGAGGTGGCGCGGGTCGAAGAGCGGGATGCGAACATCGTTGTCGAGGCGACGACAGACGACCCGGCGGACGGCTACCTCCCGCGACCTGCAACGCCAACACGCTCCGCCGTCCTCGCCGTGCCCGGCCACGGCGAGGGCGTCGACGGCCTCGTCGGCCGCGGGACCGACGGCGGGTACCAGAACGACTTCGCCCTGACGCTCGCCCGTCGTGGCCACCTCGTGTTGGCGTTCGAGCCGGTCGCCTTCGGCCGTCGGCGGAGCGAGCGGGCGAGGGCGAAGGGCCCGGACGAGCTCGACTGCCACGAGGCGGCGACGGCGTCGCTGCTGATGGGCCAAACGCTGCTCGGCTGGCGCGTCGCCGAGGCGCTGGCGGCCGTGCACTGGCTGGCCGAACAACCCGGCATCGACCGCGTCGGCCTGTGCGGCATCAGCGGCGGCGGCACCGTCGCGCTCATGACCGCCGCCTTGTCCGACCGCGTGACAACCGCCTACGTCAGCGGCTACCTCGCCGCCTGGACCGGCTCGATCGCGGCGATGCACCACTGCGTCTGCAACTTCGTGCCGGACCTGGCGACGTGGTTCCGCGTCAGCGACGTCGCCGCGCTGATCGCTCCGCGGACGCTCGTGACGGAGGCCGGCGACGCCGACGCGATCTTCCCGCCGCCGGCGGTTTCCGAAGCCGTCGCCGCAACCCGCGCCGCCTTCGCCCAAACCGGCGGCACGTTTCACCACCACGACTTCCCCGGCGCACACGTCTTCAACGGCGGCGGCCTCGACGTCTTCGACGCGGCGCTCCAGTAGGGTGGGCTTCAGCCCACCACCGCGGCTCAGATCACGCCGGGCCTGGCTGGGCGGACCGTCGGCTTGTCGAACGGATTGGGCAGGTTGAACGCCTCGCAGAGCAGCGGCGTCAGCGGCGCGGCGTCGGGCGAGAGGTCGGTCGGGTCGACGCCGCTCTCGAACTCCAGCGGCATCGCGAAGGCCAGCGACGACCAACCCCAGAACGGGCTCAGCCCCTGGCCGACGCCGGTCTCGGCGTTGTAGAACTCGCGCAGCGCGTCCTCGCGTAGGGCCATCTCGCAGGTGCGGTAGGCGAGCGTGCCGGCCAGGTCGTCGAAGCCGCAGCGGCGAAGGCCCTGGAAGACCATGTAGTTCGTCGGCACCCAGCACGCGCCGCGCCAGGTGCACTCGTGATCGCGACGCATCTGGTAGTAGTCGGGCTCGGTCTTCGCCCACGTCGCAACGGGCCAGTCGAGCCAGAAGGTGTCGGGGTTGGTCAGGTGCTCCTCGACGAGCCGCTTGGCCCGTTCCGGAGGCGCGACGGCGTCCCACAGCGGCAGCAGGCCGGCGACGCTGTACACGGGCACGAGGCGCTCGTCGCGCTCGTCCCGGTCGAAGTAGAAGCCGGCGTCGTCGTCCCACAGGAGGTCGTTGATCTTCTCGCGGCGCGCTCGAGCCTCGGCTCGAGCGGCGTCGGTACGATGGTCGTCGAGTCGCTCGTAGAGGTTGGCGATCGCGTCGAACTCGCGGGCGATGTAGACATTAAGGTCGACGCCCTCACGCGTCTGGGCGAAGTGCTCGCCGGCGCGGGACACTTGGTTGTCCATGCCGCTGTGGTCAGCCGAGTCCCAGACGGAGAGCCCGTTGCGATCGTGGTCGCAGAACCACGTCCAGTAGTCGAGGTACTTCGCCAGCCGGTCAAGGTAACGGCCGCGGAGCCAGCGCGGGTCAATCCCTTGCCGCACGCCGAGCCAGACCATCTGGGCGAGGAACGGCTTGAAGTGCTGCCGCATGCGGTCGAGGCCGAGCGAGCGACTGATGAACCCGCAGGCGAGTTGCTCGTCGAGGAAGGCCTCGACATTGTTGCGGCAGAAGCGGGCTTCGCCGAGGTGGGCGAGGTAGCAGTTCTCGAAGTAGGCGTCCCAGTCGTAGAAAACGTCATAGCTGTAGCCGTTGAGCAGGTCGCGGCGGTTGTTGTGACTGCGGACGGCCTTGTGCTTCAGGTCGTGGTGCAGGCGATTGAGGTGACGGGCGAAGCGGGCGGGCACGTCGACGTCGGGCATCGCCTCGGCGAGACGGGCGTGAACTTTCGCGAGCAGGTCGTTCATGAAGCGTCCGTCACTTCTCAGTCGGCACGACGATGCCGCGCATGATCGTGCGTTGGGTGAAAAGGAAGATCAGCAGCGTCGGGACGCTGGCGATGACGATGGACGCGTAGACGAGGCCGCTGCTGGAGCGTTGTTGAAACTGGTAGAGCCAGACGCTCAGCAGCCACATGTCCTGATCCGGGGCGACGAGCAGCGGGTAGAGGAACTGCGTGTAGGCCGACGTGAAGGTGCCCAGGGCGAGCACGGCGAGGATCGGCTTGCTGAGCGAGAGCGTGAGCTGGAAGAACATGCGCATCTCGCCGGCGCCGTCGATGTCGGCCGCCTCGTAGAGCTCGCGCGGCAGGGAGTCGAAGAAGCCCTTGAGCAGGAAGATCATGTAGCCGTTGACGGCCAGCGGCAGGACGAGGGCGACGAACGTGTTGAGCAACCCGGCGTGGCGGAGCAGGACGAACTGCGGGATCATCGTCACCATCGGCGGGAAGGCGATCGTGCCCATGAGCAGAAGCAACGCCTTGTACGACCAAAGCGGCTGGAACCGCGACAGCGCGTAGGCCGCCAGCGGGTTGAGCAGCAGCGAGGCGAGGACTGACAGCGTGCAGAAGACGGCGGTGTTGAAGAGCGCCCGGCCTTCGAGCAAGAGCTCGCTCAGGACGGCGGCGTAGTTCTGCCAGACGTAGCCGCCGCGAATGGTGCCGGCTTTTTCAAGAACGTACCGGCGTTCGAGGGCCGGCACTGCTTCGTGCAACGCCACGCCGTGCTCGCGTTCGATGGCGAAGTCGGGGCCGACGAGACGGAGGCGGTCGTCGGGGACGCTGTCGATGAACGAGGCGAACGCAAGCCGGTTGGCCCCCGCAGGTCGCTCGCGTTCCCCGGGTAGTTTGGCATCGGGGTCATCAAGAAAGCTCTGATACTCCGCGTCGGACGCGCCTGCGACGCGGACGAAGCCGGGGTGCAGCACATCGCGGGCGAAGCTTACCCACAGCGACCGCAATGTCGGCTGCTGTGGCGGCGAGGCCGGCAGATCGAATTGGCCGTAGTGGTCGAGGTCGAGGCCGGTCGCCGCGTTGAATGCCGCCACGTCGCTGCGGCCGTAGGTCGGCACGACCATCGTCTCCAGGAAGTAACCCGTCAGCGACACCGGCACCCGCTCTGCCGGATGACTCCCTCGCAGCAGGTCGACGTACGCCTCCCACACCGGCCCGTCGGGCGCGGCGAAGCCCTGCTCCATCCAGTCCGGCGGCCGCAGTCGGACCTCAGCCCACGACGTCGCCGTGGCACCGAGCGCCGTCGAAAGGGCCGGCAACGTCTCATACTCCTCGCGAAGCCGATTGCGGAGCTCGCGTTGATACTTCGGTGCCTCGCGCGGCGCGTAGGCGGCACCGAGCGTCATCCAGTGCAGTGGAAACTCGTCGTCGCCCAGAAACGCCTCGCCCGCCGCGGCCGCCTCGGGATCGGCCGCGGGCAAATTGACCTGGGCGAAGCTGAAGACGTTCGACAGGTGCGTGCGGTTGAGCCGCAACGGCTCGCCGTCGTACTTGGCTTCAACGAAGCGGCGGTAGAGCACTTCCTCGTCGGAGAGGAACGCCGGCAACAGGCTGTTCTCGCCCGCGTCGACACCCGACCGCATCGAGCCGGCGACCATCACGACGAACGGGTAGGCGGCGGCGATGCCGGCGAGGACGAGCGCGATCACGACGCCCGCCCGGATCAGGCGGCCGCGCCACGTGCGAGCTTCGACAACGCTGAGAATCGCCATATCAGCGGACCCTCCGCAGGAGCACCAGACCCGGCAAGGCGAAGGCGGCCAGCCTCGGCTCGGGCACGACGGCGAAACGGAGCACCTGCACGCCGGTCGGACCGAGCGTGCCGGTCAGGCGTGTGCCGTCGAAGCTCAGGAGCGATGTATCGCCGAAGACGTCGAAGCCGTCGCCCGCGAGCAAGTCCGGCAACGCGACGTCGAAGCTCGCCGCCTGGTCGCCGCCGTTGACGGCGATGACGAGCGTCTGGCCTTCGTTCTCGAAGGTGGTCAGAAACAAGCCGTCCTCCCCCGAGAGGATGCGGGTATCCACGCCCAGCAGGACGTCCTGCTCGAACGCCTGCACCTCGTCGGGGAAGTCGGCGACGACCTGGAACAAGTCCGGCGCGCTCTCGTCGAGCGGCGTCGGCGTGGCGTTGAACGTGTAGTAGAAGACGCCCTTGGCACCGCCGGCGAGCGAGAGGTAGTTCATCGCCCGCAGCTCGTCGGGCGTCGGCAGGCGCGTGCCGAGGTTCGGGTCGTTGAAGTCGGCCCAGTTGAAGGTCTGCAGGATCGTGATCGGCACCGCCCCGCTCGTCGCGGCGGCGTCTGCGAGGCGGACCGCGTCAAAGTAGGGAGCCGCGTAGGTCTGCCGCGTGATCGGGTAGCTCTGACCCATCAGCAGGTCAGCCCCGTTGGCGTAGGACTGGACGACGGCCGCATCGTCGGTGCCGGTGACGGTGAGGGAGAAGGCGGTCACGTGCGTCGCGTCGACATTCTTTACGGCCGCGTCGCGTGCCATGACCTCGGCCGGCGTCAGCCGTTCGTCGGCGTCGTCGGTGTGGTAGTAACCGAGCAGGGCGGGCGATTGAAAGATGCCCGGTCGGTTGAAGGCCGCGTCGCCGGCCGGGTTGTCATCCCACAGTCCCAGCATCACGTCGATGCCCGCAGCGTCGGCGTCAGCCATGAAACGCTCGTTGGCGTCGAGCACTTCGCTCGTGCCGCCGGGCGTGAACCAGCGGGGCGAGATGCCTTCGGGTGCCAACGCCTCGAGTGCGTCCTCCTGCTCTGCAAGGCCGCCCTCGACGAACATGCCGATCGGCAGTCGCGGCGTCGGCGAGCCGGTGTCGTACAGCAGGCCGTCGCGAACCTCCGTGTCGGCCCAAGCCGGGAGTGCGACTGCGGCAGCGACGCCAAGAGCGATGAGCAAGGAGCGGCTTGTCATGGTGAGTCCAGTGTTTTGGCGGATCAGTTGCCGGCAGCGCGTAGTTCGCCGACTTGGTCAGGGCTGAGGAAGCCTTCGATGACTTGGCTCCAGGTGATGAAGCCGGGCCCGCCGCGTTCGCCGAACGAGCGGGCGACGTTCAGACGCAAGGGCTGATCGTTTCGCGGCCGGCCGCCGATGGCGGACCAGGGGATAGCTAACTCGACCGACCAGACACCCTCGCCGACGTGCGTCTTGGCTTGCCATTTCGGGTCATAATCGTTCGTGTCGAAGTCGATTGCAGAGTCGTCGCCAAAAGTGAGCCGGGCGTCATAGCGAAGGCCCGCCGGATTGACCATGAGCAGGTAGGCAACGTCCGACTGATTCGGGTCTCGCACGAGCACCTCGACATCGTCACCCGCCCAGACGTCGTCGTCTCGCTCCGTGCCGCGGCTGTCGAGGTCGGGCGACAGGTCGTCCTGTGCCTCGACGAGGACGTAGAGGAAGTCGCCGTCAGCCGCGAACTTCACGAACGCGTCGTTGTCGGTCGTCCCGCCTGTCTCCTGAACCGTCTCGTGAAACGGTCCGTGCTGCTCGAGGTTTTGCCAAGCGGCATCGTCACCGCGGCCGTCGATGGTCGGCGGCGTTCCGAGGTTGACGAGCGTGCCCGTGCCGCGAGCGAGCCCGCCGGTCGCCTTTTCCTGATGACGCTGCCGAGCGGCGACCACTTCCTCTTCGATGCCCTCAGGAAACGACTCGCCGCTGCGGTACATCGAGGCTCCGCGTTCGATGGCCTCTGCCATGCCCGGCGGCACGTCGCCGGTCCAGAAGTCGATGTCGTTCTCCGTGTAAATCCACAGGTACTTGTCCGACTGCTTCAGCCCGTGGTAGACGTTGTGAGCGACAAGCTCCGCAGCCCGGTCGCGTGGCAATTCAAGGCGGAAGAAAGCCCGGTAGGGCGTCGATTCGGGATCGGCCGGGTAGAGGTCGCTCGCGTAAACGGCGTGGCCGGCGCGGTAGTGCTCGTCGAACTCGTCGTGCAGCTCTGGCGGCACGACCGACTTGAGCCCCCGCTTCATTCGAAGACGGGAGTCAGCGAACTGCTCGTCGGTCGTGTAGTAGTACGACCGCTCGTTGCCGTCGTGGAACTCGAAGCCGTCGTGCGCTTCTTCCAGCACGCCGAGCAGGAACGCGGGCAGCAGGTTGTAGAAGGTCTGAGCCTCGAGCGCCTCGAGCCGATCGGCTTCGTTCGTCGTGGCCAGAACTTCATCGCTCATCGTGTTCATCCCGTACATGCTCAGGATGTCGATGTCCGGGTCGACGTCGCGAAGCGTTTGCACGAACTCCCGCCCCCGCTCGCGGACGACCTCCTCGTATTCGGCGAACGATTTGTCGTCAGCTCGGGGATTATCCTGGTAGTTGAAGACCCAGAAGAGGTCGGGGTCGACGTGCGTGTAGTAGCTTTCGGGGTCGAGCAGGATGTTGGATCCTGAAAGCGACGCCAGCTCCGCCAGGCGCCGCCAGTTCTCGTTGACCGCGTTCCAGTGGTCGTCGTTGAACCAGTCCCAGCCGTCGGTGCCGGTGCACCAGATCATGACGAGGTTGTCGGTCAGCTTGCCGAGATCCCGGCGGGCCAGCTCCCGCATCGGCTCGCGGTGGATTTCGAACAGCTCGTCGTCGAGCGGCTCGAGCGTGAAGATGTTTTGCAACGGCATGGCTCGGCCGCTGGGACGGGGAAGCCACTGGAACCGAAAGGTGTAGCCGTCAAGCGGCATTTGCTTCATCGTTTCGAGATTCTCGAGCATCTTCGCCGGCGTCGTGCCGTCCCAGCCGACCTTCACGATCGCCTTCTCTTTGGCATCCTGCGCAGAGGCAGCAGTGCTTAAGAGCAGCACAAAGGCCGCCGCACCGACGATCCGGCTCTTGAGACTGAAGATTGTGTTCCACATAATGAAGAGGTGAGTGAGAGAGTGGGTGAGGCAACCTTGCACAAAAGGACGTCTCCGGCGCTTCAAGTCCGGCGGGATCAGGTGTTGGCGGTGAACTGGGCCTTGGCGATCTGGCGGATCTGGATCGCCGTGATGCCGACGAGCAGGAGGCCCAGCAGCCAGGCCATCGCGGTGCCGAGGCCGAAGCGGAGGTCCATGAAGGTGCGTGTGAAGATTTCGAGCGACAGCAGCGTTGTCGCGCCGTCGGGCCCGCCGCCGGTGAGGGCGAGCATGAAGTCGGCCCCGCCCTTGAACGCCTCGACGACTGCGGCGATGACGTTGATCGCCAGCAGCAGCTTGATGCGCGGCAGCGTGACGTGCAGGAGCTTCGTCGAAAAGCCGCTGCCGTCGATCTCGGCCGCTTCGTACAGGTCGCCCGGGATCGTCTTGAGCGCGGCCAGGTAGAGCAGGCACGCCGGGCCGGCGGCTACCCACACGAGCGGCAGCACGCTGCAGAGCATCGCCGTCTGCGGCGACTCGATGAAGCGAAGCGGCTCGAGGTTGAACGGGCCGACGAGTCCGCCGACCGCGTCGAGGCCGCCGTCGAACATGGCGGAGATCAGGCCGATCGTGCCGGCGACCGTCAGGCTCAGAAGCGACAGGACGAACCCCTTACCCGCGCCGTCGAGATCGCGCAAGCCGCGGGCCAGCAGGAACGAGAAGCCCAGCAGCGACAGCCACATGGCGATCGCGATCAGCTTGACGAGCGTCGCTGAAACGGAACCCAATTCGTTGAGCATTAAGAGCAGGCGGTTGATCGCGCCGTTGGGCGTCGGCTCGTAGAGCTGCTTCCACAGGAACATCACGACGACGCCGCTGACGATGCTCGGCAGGTACAGCAGCGTGCGAAAGAAGTACTTGGCTCCGGTCGTCGGCACCTCGTCGAGCAGGATCGCCAGAAGCACCGGCGGCCAGAATCCAAGGCCCACGACGAGCGCGACGAACAGGAGTGTTCGCCACAGGCCGAGCCAGAACGCCGGGTCGAACAGGGCTTCGGCAAAGTTCATCACGCCGACGTACTCGCTCTCGCTGGCCAGGCGGTAGTCGGTGAAGCTCAGACCCAGCGACCAGCCCAGCGGCAGGTAGATCCACAGCGCCATCAGGCCCAGCGCCGGCAGGACCATCGCGGCCGGCACCCACCGCCGACTGCCGCCGACGCCGCCGGCGGGCGCGACGGCGAGGCTGCCGAAGGACCGCCAAATCGAGACGATCACGGTGCCGAAGACGACGACGAGCAGGACGAGCGCGACCCAGCCGACGGCCCGCTTCGTCCGCAGTTCCTCGGGGCTGCTGCGGCCCAGCAGCTTGCTGTTGGTCTCGGCGACGGCGGCGGTCAAGAGCGGCTTGACGGCCGCCGCCCGCTCGGCATCGGTCATGCCGCCCAGGTCCATCTCCAGAGCTTCCTGCATCGGCCGGCTCATGAACCGGTAGATGTGCTGCGTGTTGCGGCCGTACGGCTCGGGCACGCCATCGACTAGCCCCGCCTCGAACACCTCGCGCAGGCCCGGCTGCACGTCGGCAAGCGCGTCCGTGAAGCCGAACTCCTCGAGCCACAGCGGGTTGACGAACCCGCCGTAGCCGTTGTCGACGTAGGCCTGGACCATCTGGCGGCGACTGTCGTCGCCCGTGAGGAACCAGATGAAGCTGGCGGCGGCGAGCTGCTGCTCGGGCGAGCCGCCGCTGTAGACGCCGAGCATGCGGGCGTTGAGCTCGCCGCCGCGGATGCCGCGGGGGCTGCGCGGCAGCGGGGCCAGGCCGATGAGCTGCGGGTTGCTGCGAGCGATGAGGTCCTCCTGAACGCTGCCGAAGACCATGCCGATCTGCCCGCGGTCCCACAGCTGCGGCCCCTCGTTGCCGAGGATCACGCGCGTCGGCGGCGGCATGGTGCGGCCGTCGCGCGTGAACGTCTCGCGGGTGAGCTTCCACAGGTACGCCAGGCTTTCGGCCGCCTCGTCGCCGTCGAACGTCGCCCGCCACTCGCCGCTCGCCTCGTCCCGCTCCATCGCGCGGGCACCGTTGCCGACGAACAGGGCGTACGCCGACCACGAGAGGTACTGCCCGCCGTCGACCATCAGGCCCCAGCGGCCTTTGTCTGGATCGCTCAACTTTCTCGCATAATCTAGGAATTCGTCCCACGTCTCCGGCGGCCGGTCCGGGTCGAGGCCGGCTTCGGCGAACAGGTCGCGGCGGTACATCAGCGCGTAGACCGTGACCGTCGTCGGGATCGACCAGGCGTGCGGCGTCGTGTCGTTGTCGTCGAAGCCGGGGCGATAAACGACCGGCCAAGCGGCGTCGGGCACACGCTCGCGGATCAGCTCGATTGCTGCGTCGAGTTCGGCACGCGTCGGGTCGGCGAGCCAGTTGCCGTCGTCGTCCGTCTGGCGAAGCCGCTCGTCGTCGCTTTTGAGTCGGGCTAGCAGTTCCTCGAAGGGCGTGAGGAAGCCCTGCTCGATGTAGGTGCTGCTCTGGCGAAAATTGATGTAGATCGCGTGCGGCGGCACGCCGGCGGCGATGGCCATGAGCGGGCCGCTGTCCATGCCGCCGCCGGCGATCTTGGGCATCACGAACGGCTCGAGCTCGATATCGGGCCGCGCCTCGGCGAAATCGCGAACCACGCCGCGCACGGCTAGCGCCCGCGCGTCGACGTTCTCCGGCGAGGGCAGGCCCATCACGCGGATCGTCGTCTTGTCGTCCGCCCGCGCCGCCGTCGGCAAGGCCAACGCGAGCAACCCGAGGAGGATGAGGTACGGCCTGAACATGAGGTGAAGCGGCTAGACGACCGTGTTCCGCAGCGTGCCGATGCCCTCGGCCTCGACCTCGACGACATCGCCCGGCTGGAGAAAGCGTGGCGGCGTAGCGGCCATCCCCACGCCGGGCGGCGTGCCGGTAAGGATGACGGTGCCAGCCGGCAGGGTCGTGTCGGCCGAGAGGAATGCGATGATCTGGCGGACGCTGAAGATCATGTCGGCCGTCGTGTCATCCTGCACCGTCTCGCCGTTAAGCCGCGTCGTCAGGCGGACGGCCTGCGGGTCGTCCAGCGTGTCCGGCGTGACGAGCGATGGGCCGAGCGGCGTGAAGGTGTCGAAGCCCTTGCTCCGCGACCATTGGCCGCCGCTCTTGTCGGGCTCGAGCTGCCAGTCGCGGGCGCTGACGTCGTTGGCGACGGTGTAGCCGGCGACGAAGTCGAGCGCGTTGCTCTCAGTCGCGTCGAGGCAGTCGCGGCCGATGACGACGGCGAGCTCGACCTCGTAATCGACCTTGGTGCTCTTGAGGTTCCGCGGCAGCCGGATGTCGCCGCCGGGGTGCTGGACGCTGCGGGGCGACTTGAAGAAGACGACGGGCCGCTTGGGCTCGGCCATGCCGGCCTCGGCGGCGTGACGGCGGTAGTTAAGGCCGATGCCGATGATGCAGGTCGGCTCGACGGGGGCGAGCAGGTCGCTGACTTCTGCGGGAGTATCGTCGAGTTCGACGTTCGGCGGCAGGCCGCGGGCGAATCGGTAAGCCTCGCCGCCCGCCGGATCGGCGGCGGCTTGAACGTGACCCTCGTGTCGGTGGCGGATGTATCGCATGACGGTGCGGGCGGAACATGACGTTCCGCCAGAGGAAACCATAACACCTTCTTATTCGTTTGCCAGCCGGACAGGCCGGACGAAACAAAAAAGGTCGCCGCGGGAGCGTGGAGCCGTCGGAACTAGATCAAAGGCCAGTCGACTCGTGTGCGATCAGGTCACCATCCCTGAGCCGCGGAGCTTGTCCTGGGCGTCGACGCCGCTGCAGCTTTTTACGCGCAGGGGGCACCTAACGCGATGACAATTGCGAGCATCGAACGGAGCCCGCTTTACTTCTTGGCGTAATCGACCTTGATGAGTGACACCGTCTTCTTGAGCTTCTTGAGCAACTGCTTTTCGATCTTCTCGCCCCGCGCAACGGGCACCGTGATGCTGACCGCCGCGATCACGTCGTCGTCGATGACGATGGGATAAGCCAGGCACATCACACCGATGTCGCTCTCCTCGCGTTCGATGGCGTACCCGTCGTTGAGCGTCTCCTGCAGCACGCGGCGTAGCTTCGCCGGATCGGTGATGGTGTTCACGGTGTGTGCCTCAAGCTTGATGTCCGTCGTCATCCGCTTCCAGTTGTCCTTCGGCAGGTGGGCGACGATCGCGCGACCGAGCGCGGTCGAGTAGTACGGGTAAAGCATGCCCGGATCCTCGATGCGACGCAGGGGATGGTTCGTCTCGAGGACCTTCAGGTAGGCGACGCGGGTGCCGCACAGGACGCCGAGATTGACGGTTTCGCCGGTGTCAGCGTGGAGGGCGTCGAGGTGCGGCTCGGCAACTTTGACGAGTTGCTCGTAATCCTGGCCGTCGGCGATGCGGCGGAGCTTGCCGGTCAGGCTGTACAGGCCATTGCCGGTGTGTTCGACGAAGCCGAGGGTGATGAGTTCCTTGAGGATGCGGTGCACCGTCGGCTTGTTCAAGCCGGTCTGCTGCGTCACGACGCCCAGCGGTTGCGGTCGGTCGTTGACGCCGAGCGTCGAGAGCACGACAAAGGCTTTGGCTAGCACACCTCGTTCCATCGACATGACGTTAGCCGCATCTCGGCCCGTCACGAGGATCGGGCCGTGCAGGCGACATGCAGTCGGATGCCTGGAACGGGCCAGCGGCCGCGCCATAAACCGTTCGTGCCGTGCTCCGTGACGAGCAAGTCGCGGCCGTCGTCGCCGCCGAAGTGCAGGTTGCTCGGCGCGTCGAACGGCAGTCGCATCCGCAGGACGCACCGGCCGTCGGGGTCGAAGGCGTCGAGCGTGTTGCCGCCCCAGTCGGCGACGATCAGGCGGCCGTCGCTGTCATAATCCATGCCGTCGCCGCCGGTCGCCTGATCGCCGGGGACGAGGCCGAAGCGGCGGAGGTTCGTCACGTCACCGGGGCCGATGATGTCCCAGGCCCACAGGTCGTAGGTGAAGGTCTCGGCAATGACGAGCGTGCGGCCATCAGGCGAGACGGCGACGCCGTTGGGGAAGGCGAAGCAGTTTGCTATCTGCACGATCTCGCCGTTGGCGCGGCGGCAGTGGACCTCGCCGTCGGGCCGTTCGAGCGACGAGCCGGCGGGGGCGGTGAACCAGAGGTTGCCGTCGTCGTCGAGGGCCAGATCGTTGCAGCCGCGCATCGACTCGACGGTCTCGACGTCGCCGGTGGGCGTGATGCGAAGCAGGCCGAGCTTCATGTCGGCGACCCAGATCGTGCCGTCGGCCGCGACCTGCAAACCGGCGGGCGCACCGCCGGTCTCGGCGTGGGTCACGACCTGCTTGCCGTCGAGCTTGAGCACCTTGCCCGCTCCCGGCGAGACGCAGTAGATCGTGCCGTCCGGCCCGTAGATCGGCCCTTCGGCACCAGCGATGTCGCCGGTGAGCTTCGTCCATTCACACTCGATCCAGTCGAAACTGCTCATAATTTGCCTGCTTCCATGTCGCTCACGAGCGAGGCCACGCCGGCGGCGGCCAGGTCGATCCACTGTCGGCCGTTGTCGGCGTCGGCGGCGTTGGGGTCGCCGAACACGCCGTTGTCGCTGAGTTGCTCGAACGGCCGATAGACGCTCGCCACGCCGCCGCCGCCGAACAGGTCGATTTTGCCGAAAGAGCTTTCGGGCTGACGTCCGCCGGCGGCGGCACGGTCCATGTCGACGAGGTCGGGCGCGAGGTGGAGCATCATCGACGTCTCGACCTCGCCCGCGTGACCCGCGCCGCCGATCAGCGTGCGTCGCAGCTTCCACATCTGTTCGTCGGCGAAGTCGAACCACGAGACGCCGACGACGAGCGGGCCCGGCTTTTCGCGGCTGATCCTCTCGATGGCGATGCCGAGGGCCGACGCGTTGCCGCCGTGGGCGTTGAGCAGGAGCAGGTTCTCGAAGCCGTGCCGCAGGACGCCGGTGCCGATCTGCGTGAGCACGTCGACGAACGTGTCGAGCTGGGCCGACAGGCTGCCGGCGTGGTTCATGTGGTGCTGGCTGCAGCCGAGCCACATCGTCGGCAATACGAGCAGCTGCCCGTCGTGCTTCGCGTCCGCCGCGTCGGCAATCGCTTCGGCGAGCGTCGCGTCGGTGCACAGCGGCAGGTGCGGGCCATGCTGCTCCATTGCCCCGATCGGCAGGAGGACCGCCCGACGCTTGTCCCTCGCCGCAATCTCGTCGCTACGCAGATGCTGCCACTTCATGCGTTTCTCCGGGTATCGGCCCAAACGTCGACACCGACGCGATGCGGCGACGGCTGGTACGGCAGGTCCAGGTGGGGCGTCTCGATGCTTTCGCCGTCGGCGTGCTCGGCCTGACACATCGCCTGCAGCAGGCCGCACGTCAGCAGGTCGCGCTCCGTCGGCCACGGGCGAATGTCGCGGAACATCCAGTCGGTCACGAGTCGCATCAGCGCCCCGAAGTTACTGTATCGGCCGCTCGGCACCGACTCGTCGTCACGGCACGCGAGCACGGTGCCGTCGGCGAGGCGAAAGCTCGTGGCAAAGTGGCGATTGCCGTCGATCGCGACCTGCCACTGCCGAACGCCGTCGCGGTGCTCGATCAGGAAGCATTTGCGGGGATGTTGCGGCGGTTCCAACGGAACACCATCCAATGCCGCCGCGAGCTGGTCGGCGGGCACACGATCCTCCTCGACCCGCGTCACCGCCGCCGCCCCGGCCTCGCCGCCGATGCGACGCTCGAGGAAATGCTGGGCAACTTCGAGGCTGTGGTAGCCGTAGCTCTCGATCTGGCCGCCGTTGACCTGCGGGTAAGCGGCGACGATCTCGCGGAGGTCGGCACCGTCGAGCCGGTCGCGCAGGTTCGGCGTCGTTGGGCACAACGGCAAGCTGCTCGCCGCCAGCAGCGGCACGTCGCTCCCCTCGCACGCCCGCACCATCCGCTGGGCGATCTCGAAGTCGTACGACAGATGCTTGTCGCAGAAGACGGGTGCGACCCCACCGACGCGGTCGAAGGCGGCGAGGATGTCGTTCAGCAATCGCTCACGCGGGTAGAGCTTTTGGCCGAGGTCGTTGTACGGGTAGTCGCCGTGTTCGCCGACGAGCAGGACGCCGTCGATGGCGAGCTTGTCGCCGTCGGTCAGGGCGGCATCGACCGTGTCGTGCAACGGCACACCCGCGTCGCCAAGTCGCTGACGACCGAGGTCGTTGTCGGGGAACTGGTCGAGGTAGACCGATGCCAGCGTCGACTGCCGCCCGTTCGGCGGGGGCCAGCCGTAGCCGACGTCCTCGGGAATCTCCTCAAGCCATCGCGCGGCGATGACGTCGACGTGCGAGTTCTCCCTGTACTCCGTGCCGATGAGGGCGATGCGTTTGTCGCTCATTCATCCGCTCCGGTAGGGGTGACGCCGTCCGGCCCGAAGCGGTCGGCGGATCGGTAGCCGAGCGCCTTCATCGGCGTCATGTCATAGACCTGCTCGTCCGTGTCCGACAGCAGCGGGGCGACGGCGAATCCGTCGGTCAGGTCCGCCGTCGCGGCTGTGATGATGCCGCGGGCGATGTCGCCAAAGGTGATGCCAAGCGTTCGCCAGCCGTCCTGCCTGATGTGCGTCTCGTTGTAGTGCTCGACCGGATACGGCTGACCCAACCTGAGGCAGACAGCAGAAAACTCGCTCTTGCGGCTGTGGAGTTGGGCCAGGTGCTCGCCGTACAGCTTCGTGACGGCGTAGTGGTTCAGCGGCTTGACGGGCGACTCCTCACCGACCGGTTCCATGAGGTCGCGGCCCATGTGCACCGTCAGCGACGACATAAAGACGACCCGCGACACCTTCGCCCCGGCCGCCGCGGCGAATACGTTGCGCGTGCCCCACACGTTGACGTCGATTTCCGCCCGGTCAAGCTCGTCGTCGTCCGTCATGCCGCTCGCTTGCAGGTTCGACCGATTGGCAATCGCCAGATGGCAGACGACATCGCACCCGGCGACAGCCTCACGCACGGCCGCGGCGTCGCAGATGTCCAAGGCCGTGACGTCGACGCCGGCAAATCGGCCGTCGCTTTGATCGGTCGCCTTGAGATCGAAGCGTGCGTCGAGCGTCGGCAGGATCTCGCGGCCGATGCGACCGGCGGCACCCGTCAGCAGCATGCGAGGCTTCGCCGGATAGTCGGCTGGAGGACTCAAGACGACGAACCCTACCGGAATCATGCATTCCGTCAAGCGGCATCCTTACCGTTAGGCGACTCAGACGAATTGCCGCATGGATCCGGGTCGAGTTCTCGGCTTCCGCTTGCGTTCCGCTACTGATGATAGTACCATTCCGTCAGACCGAACGCTTGCACTTCATCCACCTGCCCACATGCTTCTCCAGGATCCCCCTTCCGCCCGCCGCCGCCACGACGCTGATTCCGAAGCTGGTGACAACTGGTCGCCCATCGAGCAGTGGGCCGACGTGACGACTGCGCTGGCTTGTGACGCGCTCGACCAGCTCGGCCGACGGCACCAGTGGGCCGGCCCCGGCTTCGCCTTCGCCAGCAGCGAGGGCATTCTCGTCGGCCGCTGCCGCACCACGCAGTGGGAAGGCGTCGACGATCACGACCCCTCGCCTTACGAGCTCGAACTGCAGGCCGTCGACGGCTGCCGGCCGGGTGACGTCTTCATTGCCGCTGCGTCGGGCACCGGAGATTCGGGCATCTGGGGCGAACTGCTCAGCACCGCCGCCCGCAACAGCGGCTGCGTCGGTGCCGTCGTCGACGGGTTTGTCCGCGACACCCGGCAGATGAACAAGATGAACTTTCCCTGCGTCGCCCGCGGCATCAGCCCGCTCGACAGCCAGCACCGCCAGCGAGTCGCGGCCGTCGACGTTCCCGTCGAGATCGGCGGCGTAACGGTGCGGACGGGCGACATCGTTGTCGCCGATCCCGACGGCGTCGTCTTCGTGCCGAGTGACGTGGCCGACGAGGTGCTCCGCCTCGCGAAGGAGAAGATCGGCGACGAAAGCTTGGCCCGCAAAGCGATTCTCAACGGCATGTCGGCCGTCGACGCCTACGAGCGTTACGGCGTGCTGTGACGCGTCATCCCGTTCGCGGGTAGCGGCTACTTTTGTAGGTCACAGTCGATTACTTTCGAGGCTTTGGCTAGACGCTTGCGTAGCTCCGCTCCGGCAGGTGTGCCGCCGAAGCGGCGCGAACTCAGGTCGGGGAGAGGGCATATGTCATCACGCTCGACGTCGCCGATGCCGACGCTTGTGACGCAGTCGCCTTAGGCGTTGCGCCGAAGGTTGCCTCAGCGGCAACGCGTGAGTGATCGATGACGGCTAGACAACGGCCTGATCCCGATTCGGTCGTGCTGTCAGCCGATCAGTGGGCCATCATCGACAGCCCGCCGCCGCCGCAGGGGCCGCCGTCGGGGGAGGCATCGTACTCGACGAGGCTGCCGTCGAGGTCGAGCAACGGGTTGTAGAACTTGGCGATTTGCCGGCACGATCGCGGGGCGTAGTGGAAGATGAGCGACCGGCGGAACCGGTCAGCCGAGCGGTTGCGGTAGCTGCCGTGGACGAGGCTGCCGTTGAAAAACAAGACATCGCCGGCCTTCATCCGGGCGACTTTCGGCTCGACGCCGTCGGGCAACGCAAGCGAGCTTTCGCCCCAGAACTCGTCGGCATTCTTCTTGGAAGTCTCGTTGCCGTTGCAGATGATGTCCCAACCGCCGCTGCCGGGCACGACGGCCATCGCGCCGTTCTCCTCGTCGCAATCGTCGATCGCCATCCACGCGGCCATGCAGGTGCCGGGGCGAATCGAGAGGAAGACGTTGTCCTGGTGCAACGCTTGGCCGCGGGCACCGGGGCCCTTGAAGTAGTACATGCTTTGTGCCGCGACCGGCGGCTCGCCGTAGAGGCCGGCGACGACATCGGTCACGCGGCGGTCGAGCATCCAACGCAGGGCGAGGCGGCCAAAGTCCTGCTCCGCGTGGCGGTGCGGGTGGAGCATCCGCGGGAATCGACGCAACATCTCGTCGCGGCCGGCACCGTCCGTATCGAGCATATTCGCGTCGGCGAGCCCCTCAATCGGGCCCTTGTCGCCGGCGGCCTGGAAGACGTCGCGGATGTCGGCGACCTCGTCTGGTGACAGCAGCGACCGGACGATGCCGACGCCGGTGGTCTCGAAGTCGGCCATCTCGTCGGGAGTCGGCGGCGCGGACAGCTCCGTGATCTCGAGGCCGGCGGCGACCGTCAGATCGTTCACACCGTCATGGATGGCGTAGGGGTCAGTAGTGGTTGACATGCCGCAAAACGTACATGGCGGGGGTCAACCTGCCAATGGATCGGGCGATCAAAGGCTTGTACAATTCGATGATGTCCGTCCGTCCGATTCGTGTCGACAGCGACACGCTCAACCGACCGCGGACGCCCGTCCGTGTTGCATCGCCGGGCTACTTCGAGTGCGGCCCTACCTACAGAGTTCGTCGCGGCGGGCAGGCGGATTTGCTGATAATCGTCACGCAGCAGGGGGCGGGACTTCTTCAATCCAAGGGGGTTTCGCTGACGCTTCAACCGGGTGAGGCGGCCGTGTGGCTTCCGCAATCGGACCAGGATTACGGCACGTGCCCGGAGGCGAGGCGTTGGAGCTTTCGATGGGCACACGCGATGCCGCGAGCCGAGTGGTGGGCGTCGCTCGACTGGCCGACGCCGCTGCCAGGTGTGGCGAAGGTGCGGCTGGTCGACCCGCAGGCGCGGCAGGGAGCGTCATCGGCACTGCGGCATGCGGTTGAATTGGCTTCCTCGTCGCTGCCGGGTGCCGAGCGACTCGTCGAAAACGCGGTCGAGGAGACGCTGCTTTGGTGTGCAACGCAGGCGACGGCTCAGGGGCGGCTCGACGCGCGTGTGCGGGCCGCGTCGGATGTCGTGCGGCGAAACCTGCATCGACGCATCAGCGTCGAAGAAATGGCCGAGGCGGCGGGCGTGAGCGAGCCGCGTTTGACGACACTGTTTCGCCAGTCGCTGGGTACGTCGCCAGCCAAACACGCTGAAGACGTGCGGCTGCAACACGCTGCTCACCTGCTTCGGTCGGGAAACCTGTCGGCGAAGGAAGTCGCCCATGCCTGCGGCTTCCATGACCCGCCTCACTTCAGCCGACGCTACCGGCAGAAGTACGGTCGATCACCGACTGAGGCAGAGACGTCCTGATTGAAGTTCGACACAGCGGAATCATTGCTCTACGCTGACGGAACAACGTGCCGGGAGCTGTCGAGTTTGAGGCCCCGGCTTGTGGACGTCCCCCACTATGAAATGGCCGCGCACCTTGCTCTGCATCGGCATCCTCGCGTTGTCGACGGCGGTCGTGCTCGTCAAGCTCAGCCAGATGCCACCTGGTCTAACCGCGGCGGCCCGGCTGCTAATCGGGGCCATTGTGCTGACGCCGCTGATGCTGATGGAGCGTCGACGCTCGGGCGCATCACGGAAGGCGGTGACCTACGGGTCGGTCGTAACCGTCGCGTTGCCCGCGACGTTCTTGGCGGGGCACTTCGTCACGCTGTTCGCGGGCGTGCGGCTGACGTCGGTATCCAATGCCACGCTCATCGCGAACATGATGCCCGTCGTCATGCCGTTCTGGCTCTACCTGTCGATGCGGGAGCGGGTCAATCGTGCCGAACTCGTCGGCAGCGGCTTGGCGTTGCTGGGGCTGATCGTGCTGGCCGGAGGCTCGGTGCAAGTCAGCTTGCTGAGCCTCAATGGCGACCTGCTGTGCGGCCTGAGCATGTTCCTTGCCGTCGGGTACCTTGTGTCGGCTCGACGCAGCAATCGACGCGACGCGATGTTCAGCTACATCGTGCCGCTGTATCTAGTCGCATCGGCCTTGTGTTTCGGCTACAGCGTCGCCAGCGGTGAGCTTGCTCAGGCGGCGGTGATGGAGCTTGATCCTTACCGCGAGGGCTTGCTGCTCCTGCTGCTTGGCGTCATCCCCACCGCCATCGGGCACAGCGTACTCAACGTGGCGATGGTTTACCTTCGCGGCCAAACCGTCGCGGTTGCCGTCTTGGGTGAGGTGGTGCTGGCATCGATGCTGGCGGTGCCGGTGCTAGGGGAGTGGCCGCGTGTAGCGTTCTACCCGGCCGCGGGCTGCATCCTGCTAGGCGTCTTGGCCGTGATCTTCGGCCAGTCGAGTCGGTGGCGTCTCGTCGCGTTCCGCCCCTTCATCGTGCGGATGCCGCCACCCGCCTAGCCGTTTGAATCGAGATGACTGAGCAGGTAGCCTGCGGGGATCACGCAAGCTGCTTGGAACTGGAGGAGCCGGCTGCGAGAGACGGTTAAGGAAACGCGTCCAGCTCAACTGCGGCCTTAGTGTGTCATAAGCGACTTCCAGAGCAGTCGGAACAACTCCCGCCGCTCGGTGTCGCGCTCCCGAAGCGTCGCGGCAGCGTTCGCCTCGTGTCCCGGCAGCGTGGCCAGCGCATCGCCTGAGACTTCCGGGTGACAGCCACAGAGGACGACGGTGCCGTCGCCACTGGCCACTCGGGCGGCGGCAAGGCGTTCGCCGGTGTAGGTGGCCAGCGTCTCGACCTCCGCACCGTCGTCCGGCCGAAGCTCAAAGCCGCCCCAATAAAGCGTCGGCAGCCGCCGGCCGTCGGTTGTCGTCAGGTCGACCACGCTCGCAACGGCGGGATCGTCGCGGAACGGCGGGGAGAGATCCGGCAGCGGACCGGAGGCGGTACCAGGGTAGAAGCCCAGCGGCCGGTCCGCCTGTGTGTGGAGGTCCGGCGACTCGAAGACGATCCGCCTCGCCGCCAGATACCCGCCGGCGCAGGAGCCGAAGTACCGCCCGCCACGCTTGACGTATCGACGCATCGACGCGAAGCCGTCGTCGCCCAGCGCCCGGATCATCGGCCGATCCGCACCGCCCGGCATCACCAGTGCCGACGCCTGATACCAATCGTCACCCCGCAGCACGCCAGCAGCAACACGACGACACTCGACACCCAGATCCGTCAACGCCGCCTCAAAGCAGGAGGTGACGAACGGTCCGGCGCCCTCATCGTCGTAGATCAGAACCGGGGGCATCCAGCAAGCTACGCAGTCGCGGGATCATGAAGACAAGCGGGATGGTTCGGGTGTCGCTAAGCGTCCAGGCCTGCGCGTCGCCGGACGTCGGACATGAATCGCACGACCTGGGCCGCGACCTGTTCGAGCCGGTCCTCCGTCGCCGCGATCGCTTCGTCGAGCGACTGCGGCTCACGCGTCAACGAGAAGACGCCCGAAATTCCTTTGGACGACGCGTCTTCGGCGGTATCCGAGTCGACGCTGCCGGCCAGGACGACACACGGCACCTCCGCCTCTCGGCACAACTTGCCGACGCCTGCGGCGACCTTGCCGTCGAGGGAGCTGGCGTCGAATCGGCCTTCGCCGGTGAAACAGAGGTACGCTTCCTGAAGCTTTCGACGCAAGCCGACCGTCTCCGTCACCGCATCCACGCCCGCCTGCACGTCCGCCTTGCACGCCATGCCGAGGCCGTAGGCCAAGCCGCCGGCTGCGCCGAGGTGCTTCTCGTTGCCGCTGCGACCGCACACTTCAACGGCCCGCTCCAGACCACGCTCCAGCACCGCCACGCCATCATCGTCGGCACCCTTTTGCCTGGCGAACCGCTGTGCGGCACCGGCCTGACCCGTCAGGAAGCTGTCAACGTCCGCCAGGCACACCACGCGAGCCCCGAGCCCGACCGTCGGCACCTCGACGTGCTCTAGCCGCAGCAAATCGGCACCGGTGAAGGGTCGGCTGATGTCGCCTTCGCCTTCGATGCGGAACGTCATGCCCAAAGCCTGCGCCGCTCCGAGGCCGGCGTCGCAGGTCGCGCTGCCGCCGAGGCCGACGAGGATGCGTCGACATCCCGCGTCGGCCGCGTGGCGGATCAACTCGCCGACGCCGAAGGTCGTCGTTTTCAAGGGATTGGCCTCTTGGCCTGATAGCAGCTTGAGGCCGGCCGCGTCGGCCATGTCGATGACCGCCGTGGTGCCGTCGTCGCTGATGCGGATCGTCGCCGCGACCTGCGTCTCGGGCAGGGGGCCGGTGACGGTACAGGATCGACTCGTCCCGATGCCCAGTCCCGCCGACAACGCTTCAGCCGTCCCTTCGCCCCCGTCGGCCATGGGTGCCAGATCGACCTCGGCCTCGGGCAGCACCTGGCGGATCCCACGACGAATCGCCTGACACGCCGCATCGGCAGTGACGGCGTGCTTGAACTTGTCGGCGGCAACGACCATCCTCATCCCCGCGCCTCGGCTGGTTGGCCCTGGAACGCCCTGCATGAACGATACCCTTCAAGACTCGTGCCACATGTCTCACGGCTCGTGCCACATGTCCCCGGCGTCCCGAGCCGCAAGTCGCCGCTGGGCCCTCGGCTACGTCGTCGGCTTCGCCATTCTCTCGGGTCTGATGGCCATCCTGAGCATCGGCTTCCTCGAAGCTGACGGCATCACGCACTTCCTCTACGCCGAGGCCAGCCTCGCGTATCCGTGGATTCTGACCGACGTGTGGGGTCGGCCGATCGTCAAGCTCCTCCACGCACTGCCCGCCGCAGTGCCGTTGAAGCTGGGCGGCCTGCACGAGGGGTTGGTGATGGTGCGATGGACCAGTTTGGCCGTGGCACTGGTCGGAGCGTGGCTGTCGTATCTCGTCGCCCGCGATCTTCCGCTGCTTCAACGGCGACCCGATGTCGCGGCGGTCTGCGTCCTCGGGTCGCCGTTGGTGTTCCTGCACAGCTTCGCGGAGTTGACTGAATTGCCGTTCGGCTTGGTGTGCATCGCGGCGTTGCTGGCGTACGCGAGGCGCAGGTGGTGGTTGCTGGCGTTGCTGGGCGGGCTGCTGCCGGCAGCGAGGCCGGAGGGCATCGGATTCATCCTCATGATCGCAACAGGCCTGGTGCTGCATCGTCGCTGGCTGGCGTTGCCGTGGTTGCTGGTCGGGCCGCTGGGTTGGGCGACGGCGGGTTGGCTCATCAGCGGCCAGCCGGGTGTTTGGCCGATGGCGGCGGTGCGTTGGCTGCTGGCGGCGTGGCCTTATTCTGAAGAGAGCGCCTACGCGAGCGGGCCGTTGCTCAAGTTCGTCGGCATGCTGCCTGCGGCGGTGGGGCCCGGGTTGTTCCCGGCGGTGCTGGTCGGGTGGTGGCTGTCGCTGCGGGTCGCTTGGCCCTTGCCAACGAGGCGGAACGACCATGCCGGTCGCACGTGGCTGCTGGTGGGGCTGGTGACGGGCATCGTCCTCGTCGTCCACAGCCTGCTGCACTGGACGGGCCGGATGGCATCGAGCGGCGACGTCCGCTACCTCGTCGCGGTCTGGCCGTTTTGGGGCTTGCTGGCGGCGGGGGGCCTCATCTGGCTGTGCGAGCGGCTGGCCATCGAACGGATGACGCGCGCGGCGGTGCTTCTGGCGGCGGTGCCGATGATTCTGTTGCAGCTGGCCTACCCGGTCGTGCCGCTCGGCGACGACAACGGAGCCACCGCCGCCAAGGAAGTCGCCGCGTGGTACCAATCGCCGGAGTCGGCCGAGCTTCGCTACCGGTTTCCGCACACGCGGGTCGATCACCCGGTCTTCCGCCTCGTCGTCGACATCGGCCCCTTCTCCGGCGGATCGCGGCAGCTCGTCCAGGATCGGCCGCCGGGCGTGCTCTACCTGTGGCACGAGGTCTTCAGCAACTACAACGCCGATAGTCAATACACCGTCTCCGCCGACGTCCCACCCGCCGCCGGATGGCTCGATGTGACGCCAAACGACTTCCCGCAAGGCTGGCGTGTCTTCGTGTCGGAGCCGGCCAATGACCCCGCATAGCGTTGCACATGAGCACCGATAAGAAGCCCGTCGTCACCCTCGTCGGCCACTGCGGCCCCGACAGCTCGTTCCTCCGCATGGCCATCAGCAGTGCCGCCCCTGGAGCCACCATCACGATGGCCGACACTCATCGCGAGCTCGCCGACGCCGTCGACGCCAAGCCGGACCTGATGATGTTCAACCGCGTGCTTGAGAGCGGCTTCGACGACTCGGACGGCGTCTCGCTCATGAAGCAGACGCACGCCGAGCACGACGTGAAGGTCATGATGATCAGCAACTTCGAGAAGACGCAAGCCGACGCCGAAGCCGCCGGAGCCGTCCCCGGCTTCGGCAAAGGGGACATCGGCAGCGACAAGGCGAAGCAGCGGATTCGCGATGCGTTGGGATTGGCGTGACCTTGAGCATCAATTGGGCGTGACTTCGAGCGTTGACAGGTCGGTCGGTGCGACGGCATGGTTGTTGGCACAGGCAACGCCGTTTGTTGCCGTCAACGAGACCCGTTTTACCCGCTCATGACTGTCAAAATCGCCACCGTCTACTGGTCCGGCTACGGCCACACGAAGAAGCTCGCCCAGGCCATCCACGAAGGCGTCGGGGCCCAGGAGGGGGTCGAGGCGCACCTGTTCGATGCCGAGGATCTGCAGGAAGCCGACGCCTTGGCTCCGCTGGACGATTGCGACGCGATCCTCTTCGGCACCCCGACGTACATGGGCGGACCGGCGGCGAAGTTCAAGGGCTTCATCGACGCCGCCAGCGGGCGGTGGCTCGAGCAGCGGTGGAAAGACAAGGTCGCCGGCGGGTTCACCAACAGCGGCTCGATGGCCGGCGACAAGCAGGGCTGCCTCCAAGCCCTCCACGTCAACGCGATGCAGCACGGCATGATCTGGGTCGGCCAAGGCGAGATGCCCGCCCAAAGCGGCGACGACGGAGCCCCGGACAAGGACCAGGTCAACCGCATCGGCAGCTTTATCGGCGTCATGGCCAAAAGCGCCAACGGCAGCCCCGAGGGACCCAGCAAGGGCGACCTGGAAACCGGCCGCATCTACGGCGGCCGGGTCGCGACGGTCACAAAGCAGCTGAAACAGGGTCGCGATTTCTGACAGGCTCCACAGCTACCAGACGCGAGAGACATCGCTCTCTGCGGACGTCAGAGACTCCTTCAGCGTAAAAATGCCCGCTGAACGCGGGCGGCTGACTCCGCTAGAGGAGCGATCAGCAGTACGTGTCGATCGCCAGCGGGTAAGGAATCAGGTCCGGTCGGACCAGGTGGAGCTTGCGGAGGCGGACCGTCGACTCGGCGACGTCTTGTGTCTCCTGAACTTCCTCGGCCTGACTTGGCACCACGACGTCGCAATCGTACATCCCATTCGTCGCCGGCAGATTTGTCGAGTCGGCCTCAGGCGAAACGGCATGGGTGCCGATGAAACCAGCAGCGAGAGCGACGATGGTGAGGTGCATCTTCATAACAAGCGTCCGTGGCAAAGATTCCGCGACGCTCTAGGGATAACCCAAAGGCGACCCCTCGGCAACCCGAAGGTTGGCCGACGACACGGAATTTCTTCGGAAGTCGTCCAAACGACCCTCCAGAGACCCTCTGATGAACCGCTGAACGACGGTTTGCGGCTTAGGTGACGTCGTCTACTGGCGACGAATCGTCCGGTGTCTCCGCTTCGTGAACCGCCTTCGCCCCCGCGGCGGCTCCACCAGCGCTGGTGACCGCCGTCAGCAAAGATCGCACGATCATCGGCTTGAGCATTCGAAACCCGAACCCGAAGGCTCGCTTGCCGAATCCTCCACTGGAACCGCCCTTGACCGTCGCGGCCTTGGCTTCCAGACGAGCCGCACGCTCCAGGATCCGCAGCCGCTTGGCTGCCTGCTGCGTCGGGCTCGGCACCACAATCAACGCCGCCACCAGGCCCAGTCCCGCCGCAATGCCGGTCGTAGCGAGCGGGTGCTGCTTGACGAGACGCCCGGGTTCCACCGCGTGCTTGAGGTGCGTCGCTAGGTCGCTGCCCGCGGCGGTCATCGCCAGACGCGCGTGCTTGGCCTCGTGACGCAGCACCCGGCCTTGGCCGGCATGGGGGGAAAGCTCGTTTGCTTGGTCGATCTCAGGCATCGTTGGCCTCCTTCGTGACTTGAGCCTGCCGGGCCCGGACCTCGGCGTCAGTGCCGAACGATGCCCGCTGCCTCGCCAGCCGCTCCTCGTAGGCCTTGCGAGCCGAGGCCGCTCCCGAAGAGGCGATCATCTTGATGCCGATCCAGACGATCAGCGGGGCCCCGATCGCCCCGACGAGGCCGACCAGCACGTAGCCGAGCCAGCCCCAGCCGTCGGGCATGGGTGCCGCCAACGCCATCGCCAAGCCGACGACCAGCAACGCAGTTGCCGTAACGAGGGCCGTGATGCCGATGAGGGCCACGACGGCCAGCAGCACCAGCAGCAGCACCAGCCGCTTGATCGAATACGCGACCCCGCCCAGCTTGGCCGAGACGTACTGCGACGCGTACGCCAGCATCTCCCTGGCCGCCGAACCCGCGTCGCGGAGGTCGTCCACCGGCGTCCGGGGTGATGGCGGTGGGGGTGGCGGGGGTGGTGGGGGATTCGGGATGGGGTCAGCGGCAGGGTCTGCCATTGAGGTGGAGAGTCGCGAGGGTGAAGAAGGACCGGCTATCGGTTGATTTTGATGCCCGGCTATCGGTTGATTTTGATGCCCGGCTATCGCTTGATTTTGATGCCCAGCAGCGAACCGACGCCCGCCGCCACGGCCAACGCGGTGAGGGGCCGATCACGAATGACGCGTTGGAGCCCACTGATCAAAGCGGGCCCGGGATTCTGAGTCGCCCGCTCGCCGGCTTCGAGCGGATCGCCAGCTGCTGGGGCGGTGAGCGAATCGTCCGCAACAGGCACCGCCGGCTGGACGGGAGGCGACGGGATCTCGGATGTCGGCGGGATTTTGTACGAGGCCGGCATCGCAGCCAACCTAACGCCAGCCCGACCCAAGCGGCAACCCGTGACGTGTTGCGGCTCGACGTGTTGCCGCTGTGCGTCGGAAACCGGATGTTGCCGACCGCTCGCGAATCGGTACATTGCCGCGACGGCACGAGGAGGTGCCACCAGCCCGTTCGGGCGATGTAAAGAGTTATGGGCATCCGCGAACAGATCAACGAGAAACCCGCCGTCGCCACCGGCATCACGGCTGGCGTGCTGTTCCTGTCCCTGCTCTTCATGCTCTACCAGCTGGGCTTCTTCAGCAGCGGACCCAGCGTCGCGGAGGTCTGGTACTGGGAAGGCGGCGACGAGTACCGCGTCGGTGAGCTCACCGAAATGTACGAAGACGACTCCGCCTCCCTGATCCGGGCTCACCGGTACGTTTTCGAGGAAGGCGGCGAACCGTTCGTGCTCTACCTCAGCCGCGTCGCTCGCGACGGATCCAGCGAAGAATACGGGGGCTACGACTTCCTCGAAGTCCGCACCAGTGCCGATCCGACCTGGATTCCCATGGACAGCGAAGCCGGCTACCAGATCACGACGCCCCCCGTCGGGCCGAACGGCGGCCGGGCCATCGAGTTCACGCCCGACGATTGATCCTCGCCGGACGATGAGCGACAGGTTGACGCGTTGCGCTTCGGCGGCCGCCGAGGGTGGCTCTCGGCGTTGCCGCGGCGGCAGGGTCGGAGGCCGGCGCTCCACGTGGAGCGCGCGAAACGTCGATTGGCCACGCCGGCGGGGGTCGATCGGGTGGGCGGCGCTCCACGTGGAGCGCCGCGACACGTCCGGCGGCGGTCATGGACGTACAGAAACCAGTCGCAAAAACCCTCGCCAGATGCAGGTCGCGTGCAGATTCCGCCCGCCAAAGTTCAGGCGGCGGTCGGGTTTTGGATCGTCTCATGGGACGACAGGATGTCACAGCACCCTGAACCCTCAACCCGGATCCCGACCCTCCAGCAACGCCGTCGCCCGTCGGATCGCCTCGGGCAACGCCTCCGCCACCTCCGCGTACCGCACGTCCATCGGCCGAATCGCCGACTCACCACCCGACCGCGTGCTGCCGAGGAGGAAGCCGCTGTCGATAAGCTGCTGCTCCACCGCCGCGGACGCGAGATAATCGACTAGCTGCTGCGCCCGCGGATCGACGGTCCCAGGCTGGCGAACAAGGGCGACCGTCGTCGGAATCGTCAGCGTGCCCAGGCCGCCCTCACCCTGATCCAGCACGATCGCCCGCAACCCGGCATCGAGGTTGTCGTTGGCGGCGAAGACGTCGTCGTTGTCCGTCAGGCCCAGATCCGCGTCGCCGACCGCCACGGCTTCGGCGGCGTGAGAGTTGCCCGCGACGAGCCGAGCCCCATTAGCGTGCAGCCGCCGGAACAAGTCGTCTGCCGCCTCCGTGCCGACCGTCGCGTAAATCGCCGCCACGTGGCTGCCGGTCGTTCCCGCAGTCGGCCTTGCGATGACGACCCGGTCCCGGAACCGCTCGTCCGCCAGATCCTCCATCGTCAGCTCCGCCGGCCCGTCTTCGTCCACCGCTACGACCCGCGCCCGCACGCCGTTGCCGTGCCACCTCGCATCAGGATCCGCGTACGTCGGCAACAAGGCCGCCACCCCCGCCACCCCCGCCACCCCCGCCGGCACGTACGGCACAAAGAGCCCCTCGTCCGCCAGCCGAATCGTGCGGAACGGCTCGTTGCCCCACCAAACGTCCGCCACCGGCCGGTCCCGCTCCGCCCGCAACCGCTCGGCCAGGCCGACGCTCTTGGTCGCCTCGGTATCGGTCACGAGCCGGACAGCGATGCCGGTGTCGCGGGTGAAGGCTTCGAGCACCGGCTCGCTGTACCGGCTGTCGACGCTCGTGTAGAGCACGACCGGGTCACTCGCCTCCTCACCACAGCCGAGAAGCCCGAAGGTCAGGAGCACCGACAGGAACAGACGCTTCATAGCCGATGATAACGTGCGATGGACCGACTCGGCCGTGCAACGTCGCGTGGAGCGTCGACGCTGTTCAGGCCGAGCGGCTGTTGTTGCCGAAGGTGCTGGCGACGCGGAGCACCGGCGGTTGGACCAAGGCCACCGCATCCAGCGGGGCGGCGTGGCGGATCGCGAAGTCGATCGTATCGCCCGGCAGCAGCGTGACCTGCTGATCGCTCACATCCGTACGCGAGTCAAGCCGATCCGCAAAGAGGCAGACGTCGCGTAGCAGAGACCCGGCGGCACGTCGAACTTGGCGAGCGACCGTGGCGCGACTGCGACGGCCTCGACGTGCTCATCGAGCGTCTTGCCCGCCAGATCGACCCGGCGCAGCCGGCAGTTTGCCGCTGATCGGCAGGAACGGCGCGTGCGAGCGTGGGCCAGGCCGGTGGGCCGTGATAGCCGAACTCGGTGGCCATGCGTGGGTAGTGGCCCAGGTATCTGCGGTACTGACCGTCGCCGCCCCAGACGCGGAGCATGTTCATGTTCGCATCGCAGGCGAGCGTCACGCGATGCCGATACCGCTGGCGGGTGATGCGGTGCGGGAAGCAGTCGTCGGGAATCCAATTGGCCCCTTTGCAGTAGATCGGCTTGTCGTTGACGAGGAGCGTCATCGTCGCGCCGCGCTCGTCGGGAACGGGATTGCCGAATGCCTTGGGATCGGGCGACGTGTCGAGCCGGCTGGTGCGTAAGCCGATGCGACGGTGCCACGTTTGACTTGCGTCCGGGAGCGTGACGGTCAGGTCGTACAGCGGCTGCTCGCCGTGGCCCAGCGGCCACCATAACGCCGGCGACGCAGCCCTGAAGGTCAACGGCGACTCGCCTTCGATCGTCTCGTCGAACCCGTGGCCGCTGAGCCGGGCGACGACTGGCCGCGTCTGCCCTTCGAGATCGACGTGCACCTCGACTTGTGCGAAATCCGCCGATGGAAGCGTCACCCGAGGCCGAACGCTTGCCAGTCGCGTCGCGTCCCACGCCTCGATGCGGATCGGCCGCCAGATGCCGCTCGTCGGTACTTCCGGGCCCCAGTCCCAGCCGAAGTTGCAGGCCATCTTGCGGACGTGGTTGTACGGATGCCGCCGTCCTGGAACGCCGCCTCGGTGAGGCAGTGACCCTTGTTCGGCTTCCTGCCGCCTCGCGAAGGGCACCGGCGCCGCAAACTTGATCGCCAGTCGGTTGTCGCCTTCGGCGAGCATCGGCCTGATGTTGAACCGGTGAACGACGTACATGTTGTCCGCCTTGCCGATCAATTCGCCGTTGAGCGTGAGCGTCGCGAACGTGTCGAGGCCGTCGCAGACGAGCTCCACGTGCTCCGCCTTCAGCAGGGAGGCGTCGAGAAAGAAGGTCGTCTCGTACCGCCACGTCGTATGGCCGATCCAGTGCTGCTTGAGCTCGTTGCCGGCGACGTACGGGTCATCGATCAGGCCAGCGGCCAGAAGGTCGGTGTGGATGCAACCCGGCACGGTGGCCCCCATGCTCGTGTTCTTCTGAAACACCTGCTTCAAGGGCTCCGGCACGTTGTCGGGCCCGTCGACGAGGTGCAGCGTCCACGAATCAGAAAGGGTCACGGTCTTCCTGAGGAGCAACGTAGGCAAAACGTTGCGACGGCCATGCCGGCTAGCCTCTTGGACCTATGTCTGAACGCATCAGACGTCCAACGCATTGCCTTCGTCATCGAACAGACTCCTGATGGGCGAGGTGACGCCCAGAGCGCGTCCGGTATGCTCGACTCGCTTGTCTTCGAAGGCATTGCCGGTTGACGCATCGGACGAACTCGAGGGCAGCCGGGTGACGCGTGTGAAGGTCGAGACCGGCTCCGCCGCGTCGGCGTCGGACAGCCGCATCCTGATGGTCACGCGGTCGTTGACCTGGACGTTGCCGAAGCCGGTGACGTATTGACCGTTGAGCGTCAACGAGTGGCCATCGGGGACGCGGTAGGTGACGTCGCGGGAGCCGGCGATCCAGTTGTCGACGATTTGGTGTCGCCGGATCGCCTGCGGGTCGAGGTTGTAATCGACGTTGGCCGCATCCCATTGGTCACGAATGGAGCGGCCGTTGGAGTCGTTGCTGTCGAAGAGGTCGGTGCGGACGGTGATCGTTCGCTGGCCTCCGTTGACGGAGAGGACGCGACCGGACCGCCAGATGGAATCGGCTTCGTAGTAAGCCGCCCGTTCCTCGTCGCCGGTTGTGAAGTCGACGACGCGGATCCGCTCGGTCGGCACCACGCCGTTGCCGCCGGAGAGGTCGTCGAGCACGAGGACGAGTTCCTCCATGACGTTTCCGTCGCCGATGAAGCTGCCGTCGATGGTGATCCCGTTGCCGAGGTTTCGGGAGAAGGTTTCGGACAGCTGGTCGCCGCTTCGAGTGGTGATCTCGGGCCAGACGAAGTTGTGGTTCGGCGCGAGTCTGCTGAGGCGTGTGAAGGCGGCGACTTTTTCGCCGACGACGACGTCTGCCAACGAGCCGGCGTCTCTGTCGTCCTCGTAAACGGTGTGGGCGAGCTTGTCGAGGCGGAGCGATCGGCCTTGCCAATCGACCAGCACGTCGTCGCCGTCGATCGAGGTGACGGTCGCGTTGGCGAGCATCACGATCGGGTCGTCGGCCGAATCGGTCCGCCGTTGCTCGAGCGTCGACATCGTCGTATCGCCGGTCCCGCCTTGATCGAGCAGCTCGATCAGTTGGAACTCGGTGTCGTTGAAGTTGTTGACCGCTTGGAACGCACCGCCGCTGACGTCTTGGACGATGTTGTTCTCGTCGACGAGGTAGAAGATGTTCTGTCCGCCCCCGGCGAAGAGTCGGTCCTTGTAGAGCTGCTCGTTCGTATCGATGTAGACGTCGATGTCGTCGATCTGCGGGTGCTGCACGAGCACCTGCGAGAGACGGCGAGCGCGTTCCTCTTCGTCCCACGAGTGATGCTGCTCGTCGGGCCCCTCGGTCTTCGTGTAGTCGTTGTAGTCTCTGGCAGCGTAGTAGAAGTCGTGAATGGTGGTGGCGGTGAACTTCCAGTCGATGGCGTCGCCGAAGTTGTCCAGCGCCAGCGGGATCATGCCGATGCCGCGGGCGAACGGGATGTCGGTGCCCGCATTGGAGAAGAGGATCAGCGGCTTTCCATCGCGTAACTCCTGCACCGAGACGATCCCGGGTTCCGACGTCGGCCCCTCGAACTGCGACTTGACGGTCGCGACCGGCTTGCCCGACGCGTTGTTCGAAACGTCGAAAGCACGCATCGGCCAGAGGTACTCGAGCACGCCTTGCTCGGTCAGAGGCCGACGAAAGCCGACATCCGGCGTCCCGACCTCGTTGAACGTGCTCGACTGACGCACATCGTCGAACTCCCGCACGTGAAAGTCCGGCAGCGACTCGCCGATGAAGCGTTCTTCGGTCCCACTCACGCGGTCGAAGGCGAAGCCGACGACATTGTCTCGCAGATCGAGCGGGTGCAGTCCGAGGTGGGCCGGCAGGAAGCTCTCGCCGCCCGATTTAGTGTTCTTGGCGATGCGGTAGTCGCTGATGTTCTGGACGTCCTCGCTCGTGAGCAGGCCGCTGACGTAGCCGTTGCGAAGGCTGGCGAGGCCGCGTGATTCGTCGACCTTCTCCGAAAGCATCAGGTCGCGATCTGCTTCGGCCTGGTCGAGCTCGGCGTCGGTCAGATTCAGTTCATCGGCGAGGTAATGATCGTGGCCGCCTCGCTCGACGTCGCGGCCGATGGCGTACCAGACGCCGACGACGACGCTGCGAAAGGGCTCTTCGGCGGCGGTGAAGGGTTGGCCGTTGATGAACTTGTCGAGCAACTGCCGTCCGCCGCCGGTATCGATCCACGTCTCCAACGCGGCGGCGGCTTGCGGATAGCGGCTGTCGGCGGCGGTGGTGTCGGCCGTGTCACGCGTCACATAAACACCCGCCGCCAACTGCAAGTCCGCCAGCAGGCCCGTCGGCTCCGGCTGCTGTTCGATCTGATCCACCCAGAACTGCGGCGTCTGCCCGTTGCCCGTCGGTGGCGGATCGCCACCGCCGCCGCCCGTCTTGCTGCTCTCGGGCACGTTGCCGCTGGGCGTATAGCTCGACGACGAGTGCAGGACGATCTGGTCGAAGTCGAAGCCGTTCTCCCGCATCCAGACGTTGATCGTGTGAACGCCGATGCTCGGCACGTTGACCGTGGCGACCGAGCCGTCCATCGTGTTCTGGTTCCAGTTGAAGTTCACGCCGTACCCGTTCATCTGGTCGGCGGTCGAGACGGCCGAGCCGTTGATGCCGACATGAAGGCTGTCGCTTTCGCCAGGATCGCTACCGCCGGCTCGGCCGTGGACCCAAACGTAGTGGGTGCCCGTGCGGTTGAACTCGACTTCGAAGTCGAGCCGCGGACTCTGCGACGACTCGTTGGCCTCGAACCGCTTCTGCGTGTCGTCCGGTCCGGCTTCCATGTGATTGCCGCCGTTGCCGCCGGACTTGCTGGTCCAGCTGTATGGATTGCGGGTCACGCTGTTGGCGAAGCTCTCGGCCTGCATCGAGACGAGGCCGCTGCTGTTCTGTTGGAATGCACCACTGCCGCCGGGGGTTCCGCCGCCCGTTCCGGCGAGCAGTTCGAGTTCGGCCAGTTGCACCAGGCCGGTGCCGCCCAGGCCGTTCTCGGTGCTGCCGTTGTTGTCGAGGATCTGAAGGCGGTACCGCTCGTAGGCCGTCGTGTTCGAGACGTCGAACGTCCGCGTCTGGAATCGGCTCGAGAAGGTCTCGTCGGTGAACGTCTGGCCGACGTTCGACCACGAGCCGCCGTTGGAGCCTTGGAGCACGAAGTCGCGTGGATCGCGTTCGGGCCGGTCGTTGGCGCTGGTGATCTTGAAACTCGTCACGACGTGCTTCGTGCTGCCGGCAAAGTCGTAGCTGAGCCAGGCGCCGCTGCTGGTCGTGTTGCCGAGCCACTTGGTCGACGTGTTGCCGTCGAATGCCTTGGCGGCCGACTCGTTGGCGACGGGTTCACTCGACGCCGCGGCCGATCCGCCGACCGCGACGTTGCCGACGCTGCCGCCGGACGAGCCGCTGGGCGTGACTTCGATCCACTGGATCTTGGCGTTGCTGCCGCCGGTGCCTTGGCTGATCGTCAGCCGGCCGTCGGTGACGCTTACCGACCCGACCAGCGTGTCGCGATTGTCCTGCCCGTCGGGATCGGCGAACAACGTGCCTTCGACGTTCAGCGAGTTGATCTGGTTGCTGTAGCTCGGATCGCCGGCACCGATGACGACGTCGTAGGTGCCGTTGGCCAGAGCCAGCTCCCAGGTGCGCGAGCTGCCGAGGGCGAAGTGGTTGAGCGTGTCCCACTTCTGATCGGCGTCGGCGTTGCGGTCACGGGTGTTGTTGTTCGACCCGCCGAGCCAGCCGTAGGTCTCGCCGTTGCGACTGCCATAGCTGCCGCCGGTGTCGGCGAGGTAGCCGCCAGGCGTCGAGACGCCGCCGGGTTGGAAGTTGATGCGGATCGGGTCGCCCGAACCGCCGCCGGTGGAGCCTTGCTTCTCGAAGGTGATGGCGTCGAGGTCGAAGCTGCCGCCGATGATTTCGAGACGAAGCACCTGCTCGCCGGCCGAAAGCGTCTTGTTCGACAAAGTCGTCGTCGTGAAGGTGTTCCAGCCGCCTGTGTTGGTGAGGTTGGTGAACGTGCCGAGCGTGCTGCCGTCGAGCTTGACGCGCACGTCGCCGGGGTTGCTCGATCCGCTGGCGTAATTCAGGACCAGGTCGTAGGTGCCGGCGTCCTGGACGTCGACGGTGTACTCGAGCCACTCGCCGCTTTCGTTGTACCCGACGGCGAGGTTGTTCGTAGCGCCGCTCTTGTTGCTGATGTCGACGCCTTCGCCGGAGCGATAGCTGCTGTTGCCGCGATTATTGCCGTCGTCGTCGTTGTACGCGACGCCCTGGCCGCCGTTGTCGAAGTTTTCGAGTTGTAGAAGTGCGTTGTCATCGACGTCGAAGGCCGAGCCGCCGAATGGCGATTGCCCGGCCGGCGGCGGCGGGGCGTCGGAGTCGCCGTAGACGAAGCTGTTGCCGGCGAAGCCGACGTAGACGCGGCCGAAGACGTTCATGTCGCCGTTGAAGGCACGGACCTCATCGAGAATGCCGCCGGGGGCGTTGTCGATCTTGTCCCAGGTCTGGCCGTTGTCGATCGAGCGGTGGATCTCGGCTTTGCCGTCGACGAAGCCGTAGCCGAAGACGGTGGCGAAGTTGCTGCCGGGTGCGGCCTTGCCGAAGCCGACGTTGAGGGCCTGATCGAAGGGCCCGACCCGGTCCCACGTAACGCCGCCGTCGTTGCTGCGGTGCAGGCCGCCGTTGGTGCGGTTGTTGATCTGGTCGACGTCGGCGATCCAGAGGTGGCCCTGTTTGTCGGGCATGGCCTTCATTCGGCCGTGGACGAAGTTGGACTGGAAGCCACCGGGCGGGTTGTCGTTAATCTTGGACCACGTTTCGCCGAAGTCGGTGCTTCGGTAGATGTCACCATTACCAGAGGTTCGCCAGGCGTAGAAGGTCGAGCCATCGACCGGGTCGGCGACAAGGAGCTTGGCGTGGTGGAAGTAGGAGCCAATGAGTCCGCCGGGCAAACCTGAAACCTTGTTCCACGAGTCGCCACGATTGTCGGTGTAGTAGGCCTCGGCACCGGTGCCGGGAATCCAGACCATGCGATCCACATTCGTGGAGCTGACAGCGATGTTGCCGTAGCGAAGGGCGTTCGGGTGATTCTCACTGGCATCGCCCGAAATCTTGGGCACGCCGATGGAGTCGAAGACGTTCCAGGTTCGCCCGCCGTCGTCGCTCCAGCCGCTGTAGTGCGTCGGCGGGCGAGGAACATTAGGCTTGTCCTGACTGATCATTACGACGAAGTTGGGGTTCTGGTGGCTGTAATCCAGATCCCAACCGTTCGAGAAGTCGTTGCCCTTGAACGTTCCCAGCCCGTTGGCTTCGGCATTATCGCGGATCAGGTGCTGGTCCGGGTAGACCTCCGGATCCTCGTGCACGAAGCCGCTGCGGTCCCAGACGCTGGTCACGATGTCGCCGCCGGGCGGGGCGATGACATCGGTGGCGACCATCTCCTCGATGCCCGCCGAGATGCCGTTCCAGCCGATCCTGTTGTCGCTGAGATCGGTCGAACGCCACACGCCGATGCCCTGGGCGAACCACATCCGGCCGTCGACGTGCGGGTCGAAGGCGATGTCGGCGGCGGACAGGTAGTTCTCGTTCGTCCACATGTGCCACGGCACGTCGGCCGAATTGCGCTCGAGGCCGGCCCTGTCCCAGGTGTCGGCACCGTCGGTGCTCCGGAACATCGTGTTGCCGCCGTTGACGACGTAGACGTCGTTCGTGTCGAACGGGTTGACGGCGATGTCGAGGTACGAGTCGCCGGCGTTGCGCGGCGTGACGTCGCGCCAGGTGCCGACGTTGGCATCGAACTCCCACACGCTGCCGGCATTAATGTAGGTCGTTTCGCCGCTGTCTCCAAAGTCGCCGTCGTTATTGAGGTCTACTTGAATCCTCCAGTCAGGGTGGTTGCTTCGGCTGTCACTCGAAACGTACAGCTTGCGGTCGGCGGTGAACTCGGCATCACGCCAGTCGCGGCCGGTCTCGGGCTCGCCCGAGCCGCCGGAGATCTTGGCGAAGCTGAAGCCGGCGTTCTCGGATCGCCAGATGTCGCCTTCCCGCTCGATCGCGTAGACGTAGCGGGCGACGTCGCCGTTGCCGCCTTGGTTGGTCCTGTCGGCGTCGATGATGACTTCGCGGATGTCTGCATTGCCGGGAATGCCGGCGTTGCCGCCGACGCCGTTGGTCCGCTTGGACCAGGTGTCGCCGCCGTCGGTGCTTTGCCAGAGGCCGTCGAAGTTGCTGCCGTAGAAGAGGTTGTTGCTGTTCTGCGGGTCGACGGCGATGCGTTCGCCGTCGAGTCGACCGGTGCCGTTGGGCTCGATGTCGACGCGTAAGTCGCCGGCCGTCCAGGTGTCGCCGCGGTTGGTGCTCCTCCAGACGGTTGCCAATCCGTCGGGAGCACTGAAGGTCGTGTAGACGGTATCGACGTCCTGCGGGTCGACGGCGATCGCGCCGGTGCCGTGACCGACCTCGCCGGCGAAGGAGCTGGGCAACGACTCCTGCGTCATGAGCGGCGTCCAGCGGGCGTCGCTCTCGCTCCATCGGTAGGCGTTGCCGACATCGGTGCGGACGTAGGCCAGGTCTTGCTCGAGCGGGTGAATGACGACGCCGGTGACGAACCCGCCTCCACCGATGTCGATGTCGGACCAGGTGTAGCTGCCGCTGATGTCAGCGAGCAGGCGGCGGTGTTCGAGGGTTTCGACAGCCGCTCGGTGAAGCCGCAACGTGGCAGGTTCAGGAGCAGGTTCAAGAGCGGCGGCTTGTCGGGACGTACGGCCAGCCATGAAGGCACAGGGGTTCAACATCGGATCCTCCAGACGATTAGGACGTCGCCGGCCCCACATTGAGGCCGGCAGGCTCTCCCACCTGATGATCGCCACAACCTCCTCCAACGCCGCCGAACCGGCGAAAAGATCGCAACGATGCGAACCTATCGAAATGGGCAAGCCGTTGCAATCCCACCAGCCTCATCAGACAGATTTTTTCGCACATTCGGCGCTGGTGTCGGTTCTGGATCGCCGGCTCAAGCCATAACGCACCCTTCGTCACTCTCGCTGCAACGTTGCAATGCGACTGCTCGTTGGGTAAGGTGATGGCGATATGAGTCGGCCTCTGCCCGCCGGCTCGATCTGCAGGAGGAATCTATGATCACAGCCCATCACCGCCGCCAGGCCGCACGCCTGCTGCTCACCACCGTTTGCCCGCTCTTCGCCGCTGGAAGCGTCTCGGCTCAGCTTGGCGATTTATCGTCCGAAGTCTTCGAATTTCAGGAATGGACCCTCACCACCGGCTCAGCCCCGGCCAACCCCTACGAGGTCGATGCCACCGCCACCTTCACGCCCGTCGACGGCGGGGCGGCACTGGAGACGGGCGTGTTCTATGACGGCATCGACGGCAGCGGACAGCACGTTTACAAGTTCCGGTTCACCGGCATCGAAGCTGGCCAAACTTACAACGTTGCCACCTCCGGCGACCTAGGCGTGCAGACGGGCAGCTTCACCGTCGCGCCCAATGCCAATGGCAACGCTACCGGCTTCCTCACGAACGTCGGTAACAAGTTCGCCCGCCAGGTCGGCAACGACGGCCAGGTCCGCGGCGAGTTGTTCAACGTCTACATGAATCTCACGGCGTACAACACCGAGCAGCTGACCACGCTGGCCGACGAGTCGACACGTCAAGCTTATTTCGACGAAGTCAAGGCCAACGGCTCCAATGCCGCCTTTGTCGCGCTCAACAACGAGTGGTTCGAGCTGGGCACTCAGAAGCGGATTGAACTCACCGGCACCGGCCCGTTCAACCCGGACCTCGACACGTTTGCGATCCTCGAGGAGACGATTCAGCATGCGCGACGCGAAGGCGTGCACCTTCACATGTGGGCGTGGGGCGACGACTCCAGTCGTCGGCGATGGACCCCGCCCGGCGACGACAAGTCGCTCGACGTTAACGGCACCAACGACCGGCGCCTGCAGGAGTACATCGCCGATCGGCTCGCGCCGCTGCCGGGATGGTCGATGGGCTACGGCTTCGACCTCAACGAGTGGACCGACGACTCGGAGATCAACGACTGGGCCGGCTTCGTGCAGAGTGAATCGACCCGTGACCACCTGCTCTTCGCCCGCCACTACGCCGCAAGCGATGGCCCCGACGTCAACAATGGCGGCGGCGGCAACTCGCGTCGGGCCGACAACCTCAGCGGCCACTCGTACGCCACCGAAACTGACTTCGACGGCAGCGGCAACCCGCGTCCAGAGGGGCCCGGGCTGGAGACGACGCCGCTCGGACCGACCGGATACGCCGAGATCGTGAGCGACCTGCGAGCCGGACCTGACAAGCCGCACCTTTACGAGGAACGCTTCACCTTCAACCGCTCCAACGGCTACTGGAACCAGGACCGCACGCGGCAATTCCACTGGCTCGGGGCGATCGCCGGCGGCGTGGGCAACTGGTGGGGCTTCTTCCCGAAGTCGCCGGGAGAGCCTGATGCACCCGTCGATGGCGGCTATCCCGAGCCGCTGCGGACGCAGCTGCAAACGTTCCGCACCTTCTGGACCGACAACAACCGGCTCAAGCTCGACATGGAGCCGGCTAATGAAATTACCGGTAACACCGTGCTCGACGGCGGCAGCGACACGCTGCAGTACGTCCTGCTGAGTGAGGCCGAAGATTTGGCCGTCGTCTATGCCGAGGAGACGGACACCATTACGCTGAATCTAAGCCAGATCGATGACCCGGACTTTGCGGCGGGCGTGAAACTGACGCTCGTCGACGTGTTGGCGTCGTACGACGAGATCGACCTCGGCGGCTTCGCACTGGAGGACATCGTCCTCGACCTGAACAACTACGACCTCCCCGGCGACGCGACGAGCGACTGGGCCTTGGTCATCACGCCCATTCCCGAGCCATCGACGGCCGCGGTAGGCCTCGTGACCGGCCTCGTGCTGACCGCCCGGCGCCGTCGCTGCAACTGAACCTTTGGAGGACCCTATGCCTGAAACGAACCATTCCATCCGCAGCATTGCCGCTGCCGCCACCGTTACGCTCGCCGCCGCCTTTGCCACCAATGCCGAAGCGCAGGTCTCAACGCCCGACGGCTATCGCTACATCAGCACGTACTTCGACGGCAATCGCGCCCCGGGCCAGAGCGGCCTCTCCATCGCCGGCAGCGACGACGGCTTTCACTGGAACCGCATCAACATTCCTAACTTCCGCCCCCAGGTCGGGCCTTGGCAAAACTTCGCCGACCCGAGCTTCGACCGTGGACCCGATGGCACTTACCACATGGTCTGGACCACCGGCAACGACGGCTTCGGCTACGCCACCTCCCAGGACCTCGTCAACTGGGGCAACGAGCGGTTCATCGAGATTCCGCGAATTGGTCCCTTCCAGGGTGAGAGCATGCTCTTCACCTGGGCCCCGGAAATCACCTACATCCCCGACGAAGAACGGTTCGACATCATCTTCTCACAGGCGAACGAATCGTTCGACCCCAACAAACGCACGGTCGCCGACTTCAACGGCTATCGCGTCAGCACAACCGACTTCCAGACCCTCACCACGCCCGTCCGCCTCTTCGGCGACAACCCTCCGATCCGCGACATCGATGCCGTCGTCCACCCGACCGACGACGGCTACGTGATGTTCACCAAGCGGGAGAACGTCATCCCCGACGTGAGCCCGAAGCAGAAGGACGGCATCTACGTCTACCAATCGCCCAACCGCGACGGACCGTGGACGAAGGTCAGCGGCCGGTTGCCGGGCAACATCGCCAACAGCGAAGGGCCCTCGCCCGTGGACATCCGCGGCAAGACGATCGTCTACTACGACCAAACCAGCGGCAGCAACAACGGCAGCAAGCTCAAGGCCGTACGAACCGATGACTTCGAGAACTTCCAGGACATCAGCGAGCTGATGTACGGGCCCAACAACTTCCGCCACGGCACGATGCGGCAGGTCGACTTTTCGATGCCCGGCCAAGGCTCGATCACCCGCACCTACTGGACCGATCTGCCGGGCGCCGACGTCGATGACCTCGCAGACTCCGGCCGACTCGACACGCCGACCGGGCAGGATAAATTGCAGTTGCTCGAGAGCGTCGACTGGGAAGATGACTCCGAATGGCGAGGGCTTGATGACGATTACGCCCAGCGCATCGAGGGCTACTTCACAGCACCCGAAACGGGCGAGTACACCTTCTTCGTCAGCGGCGACGACAGCGTGCGGCTGTCGCTCAACCTTGACGGCGAGGCGGTCGACGGTGCGACGATCATCGCCGAATTGACCAGTGCGACCGACTTCCGCGAGTGGGACAAGTTCGCGTCGCAGCGTTCGCAGTCGCTCACGCTGGAAGCGGGCGAAAGGTATTACCTCGAATTGCTCCACAAGGAGTCCGGCGGCGACGACCACTTCAGCGTCGGCTGGCTTCGACCGGGACAATCCGGCAACGCCCCGACCGGGCTTGTGCCGGGCTACGTCCTGACACCCATTCCTGAGCCTGCTGCGGCAGCTGCACTGGCTCCGCTTGCCGGCATCCTGCTTCGCCGGTCTCGAACCGTCCGTCGTTAGGCTGCGTCGTGGGCAGCGAACAAGAACTCGGTTAGACGTCGAGCAAGGTCGAGCCGCACCGCCCAAGTAAGGCGGTGCGGTCGTTCGTTGGGGATTCGGTCCCGTCCTGACCCTCCCAACGTGGCCGTACCAACAAAACGTCCACGGCTTCAGGCCGTGGACGCGGGACAAGCTCCAAGCTTCAGCTCGTTACCAGGTTCAACCGATGGGGCGAAATTGGGCCGACAGATTCTGCCGCTTACGTCGCAGTCCGACGAGTCCGAGCAGCAACCCACCGGTCGCGGCACCCGGCTCAGGCACGACGGTTACGGAACGATTAGCCAGCAGCGACGTGCGGTCGGCAGCAACAGCGTCAAGGTCGAGCAAGCTCTCCATCAGCAGGCCGATGCCGTCGACGGCTTCGTAGTAGTCCTTGCCGGCGTGGCCGCGGAAGATGCTGGTGCCGTCGACCCACAGCTTGTTGATCGCCTCGTCAGCCATCGCCCGACCCGTGAGCAGATACTCCTCCTCGCCCGTGACGGCGTAGAGGTAGGCGAAGAACGAGATGGTTCGGCCGTACGTCTCCGCGTGCGCGCCCAGCGGTGCCCAGTCGTCGGAGTAACCGTCGTACCACGTATCCTGCAGCGTCTCGTCAGCGGGCAGTTCGGACTTGATCCAGACGGCGAACCGTTCGGCGGCTTCCAGAAGGTTCGCATCGCCGGTCAGGTCGTAACCCAGGACGAAGCTGTTGGCCGTCGACAGCGGGTGCTCGTAGCCGAGCGTGTACGGCTGCCACAGATCCAGATGGCCGCGTGGTTCCGTGGCGGCGTAGGAGTCGTTGTCGAGCCGCGGGCCGGCGACCGGTGTGCCGTCGGTGCGAAGCGAGCCCCAGAACTTGCCCGTCGCATCGTCATAACCATATTCCGCGTACGCCGAGAGGTAGCCGGTGGCGATATCACGCAGCTCGGCGGCATCATCACCGACGAGGTCATAAGCATCGAGCAGGGCGGCCGCGTGAGGTCCGGTCAGACCGGTCATGAACCGATTGCCGTCGAACCTGTTGCCACCGAGATTGGCAGCGTCGTCGACCGTGAGGTTCGTCGTCGTGTTGCGACGGCTCCAGTGATAGTTGCCCACGAGAAGCGAGCGATCGAGCCACTTCTGATCGCCGGTGGCGTCATAGGCGTGGGCGAACTGCCGAACGAACTCGCCGCTGGTCATCGCGAACGAGTGGCCCCGGTTGGGCGTGTCGTGGCGGTTGATTTCGCCGGTCGTCTTGTTGACGACGTGGAACTGCCATGCCGAATCCGCCTGCTGCTGGGCCACGGCCGGAGCAGCCCGCCACAGGTCATCCCACTCGACGGGCAGGATTGCATGCAATTCGTGGTGGTTGCCGTTGGCACTCTTGCGCGACTCGTCGGACACATCGATCCAGCGGTGCCAGCCCCACCAGATGAATCCTTTGTCTGTACGGCCGGCGTCGGTGAAGTTGCTCGTGTACGTGGTCGTGTAGGTGTCGGCGAAGTCGGAATAACGGTTGTCGCCGGTCAGGCTCGAGAGGTGGCGGAAAGCTTCGAGCGTCCGCTGGTCGGTGGCCAAGTTGGCACCGCCGGGATTGCGTCGGCCGCGGCGGTCAACCCGCCAATCTTCGTCGTACGCCAACGGGCTGCTCGGCATCGAGAGCGTGTTGACGTCAAGGATGCTGACGAGGATCGGCTGACTCGTCGTTCCATAACGATCGGTACCGAATTGGAGCAACGTGTCGGCCGTGCGTTGGGCATAGGTGCCGTAGGTACCGACTTGTGCCGAGGAGACAGGCGTGGCCGCGAAGAGACTGGCCACGACGGCCGCCGAAGCGGCGGCAGAGAGTCGCGAGAACATGGACGTCCGTTTCGTAGGAGAAGGTTTGGCCAGAGGCTGGCCCAAAGCGTCACCGGCGAGGTTAACACCGGCAACGCGTCTGAGGAGGAAGCGATGAGGCCTCCGAGCGATAGACGGCCTCGACAGGATTACGATTGTCAGAGGACGTCACAGAATCAGCGACGCCGACGGCAGGCCAGAAGGCCCACCAGGCCGATCGCGGCCAACGAACTCGGCTCCGGAATCGCCGTCAGCGAGAGGTTGGCGTAGTCGACCGTGAACGTCGGGTCGTTCCGCTGGACGCTGTTTCGGATGCCGAAGTTGTCGCCAGCGAGCGGCATGTCGAGGGCGACCGTGCTGATCATGTCGGAACTGGTGCCTTCGGTAAGGTTGAACACCTGCAGCGACAGGGTGAGGTCGTCGTTGCTGTCATAGGCACCGGTGAGCACGAGCTCGTAGGTGTCGGCGGCATCGAAGCTGAAGGTCGAGCTCGACGTGACGAGCTGGCTGCCGTTGCTGCCTTCCTCGGCAATGCGGAACTCGCCGACGTTGCCGCCCCTGACGATGTAGTCGGCGAGGTAGTAGTCGCCACCGAAGCCGGCGGTGTCGCCGAGCACGCCGAGGCCGACGCGGCTGGTCGAGCCGCTGCCACCCGACAACGCGGTGACGTCGAACTCCGTCGAGAAGACGAAGCCGGCAGCAGGCCGATCCGCGGCGTCCACTGCGAAGGTCGAGCCAGGGCTGCGGTTGGAGTTGTTTCCCGTCGCCGTGTAGCTGAAGCGGTAGACGTTGTCGCCGCCACCGGCGTCGGTGACGGAGAAGTCACCAGCCGGGTTCTCGGTGTAAGTCAGCGATTCGTTGTCGACCGGGGCTGCCGACCCCAGGACCTGGCTGTCGAAGTCTTCGAAGTACGGAACGACGGCGGCCTGGGCCGACGAGGCGACGAAAACGGCCGCTGCGGCCGGGGCAAGAATTTTTAGGGTCTTCACTGAGTCCTCCTAGGGGTGAGATGCCGCTCGCTCCGGTGCCAGGCGGCACCCCTCGAGACCGAGCAGCTACGGGAACGGGTCGCGTGCAGTCAGTAGATGAACAGAGGCTCGACCCACTTCCTTCGAAATGCTTCGCCCCCAGGGCGGCACATTTGTCGCCGGGACAGGACCGCTAAGCCGGTCGCTATCTGGGCCGGGTTGCACGTCACCCTCTGCCATCCTCCACGCATGCACAACGTTGTACCTCAAGGTAACAGGCGTGTCAAGAAAAGGGATATGACGTGGCGAATTGACCGGTTGTGCGGCGGGCGACGTCGCCTACGCGTCACGCAGCCGCGTCAGAGCGAGGCAACGACAAAGCAGCCGCAGACAGGGTCTGCGGCTGCTCCCCGACGATTCGCGGCGGATGGGGCCTACCGCTGGTAGAACTCTTTTGGGGCGAACAGCGTCCGACTGCCCTGCAGCTTGTCCGGTCGGTTGTCGGAAAATGCCTCTTCCGTCAGAGCCCGGTTCTTGATTTCTAAAGCGACAATCGTTTCGGCGTGTCCATCCAGGTAGCCGAAGTTAGCGGCAGTCGTTGACTGCACTTCGTGTCGAAGAAAATCAACCGAGCGACGATCCGGATTGGTCGAATTCTGGCTCCGCGCTTGGTAGAAGGTCTCCAGATCACCAATACGTTCCAAACCGTCGGCCGTTGCCAGCCACTGCGTTGCGGGACCAATGAGGCTGCTCATGCGTCCGGGCATGCGTTGCTGAGCACCGAAGTCGCCTTGGCTGAGGCCAAAGCGAATGCTGAGCGACTTGAGGTCACCCGGCGGAATGTTTCGGTTCATCCCGTAGCCGCGGAGGATGCCGCGCGAGTAGCGATTCGGGTTCGAACTTCTGTTATACAGAAAATCGTCGGATACGCCCGGGCAGGTCAGTACCGAGTTTTTCATTGGCAGAAAGTCGCGGATCATGTCACGACCCGGATTGAAGGATTCGTAAGGCTGAACCTCTTCGGGGAACCCTAGGTACTTCGCGATGTAGAAGGGCCAATTGCCGGTGTTGCTCCAAGCAGCCTGCTCGAGAAGTACTTGTCCGTTCCGCTCAAGCCGGCCACTGGTCAGCGGCGGAAGCCACTGCTCGTTCTCGTTGGCGTATGAGAGGAGGCCGACGAGTTGCTGACGCACGTTTGACTTGCAAGCGACGTTCTTCGATGAAGCGAAGGCGCTGCTCAACGTCGGCAGCAATATGGACACCAGCAACGCGATGATGCCGATGACCACAAGCAACTCCACGAGCGTGAAACCGCTGCGCCTGATACTCTTGACCTGATTCATGTGTTCCTCCTGAAAAACGTCTCGGCTAGAGGCCGTCACTCACAACGTTACGATATTTTTCCGCCGCCGTCAATCCTTCGTGCATCGACTTGATCCGCCTCAAGTCGATCCGCCTCAAGTCTCGTTCTCCAGATCGGCTACGACCCGTTGAGCTCAAGACTAAGGCGACGTCATTGACGTGGAAACGCCGACACCGGATCCAGGTCCGGTGCCGGCGTCGAGGAGGCCGGATATCGCTCAGCGAGTCCCGAACAGACGATCAGCGGCGGCGGCGCAGGCCGAGCAGGCCCATCAGGCCGAACGCCGCGATGCTCGTCGGCTCGGGAATGACCTCAGCCCGGGCTGCTTCGAGCGCGTTCAAGTCAAGTGCTTCGTTGTAGACCTGAATGTTGTCGAGGAAGCCGTCAAACGGCCGGCGTGTGTCGTCACGGTTGCCGACGTTGAAATTCTCGTTGCTGCCGAGTTGCTCGTTCAGCGTGATCGTCGAGGTGCCGAGGCTGACGACCGGCGTATCGATGCCGCCCGCGAACAGCTCGACCGTTCCTGCGTCGACTAGAGCGTCGAGGCCGTCTTCGCTGAAGGTGGCGGCAAAGAACACCCAGGTATCAACGTCATCGGTTAGGTCGTTGCCCACCTGAAAGTTCTGCCCGTTTCCAGTGGCAAACCGGAGGTCGCCGCTTCGGCCAAGGAGCTGGAACGGGTTGCCATCACCGTAACTGACGAGACGCGTGTCACCTCCAATTGAAGCGCCCGAGGTTTTGTACCAACCGGCGACAGTAAAGTCGTCGCCCGCACTCAAAACGTTGACATTGCTCGCAGTGGCGATGGGGCCGTTGCCCGCGCCTTCGTCGCCGCCATTGCCCATGCCGATAGCGTCGGTCAAATCAAGGGCCTGGTCACCCGCCGCGCCTGTGACGCCAGTTCCTGCAGCACCCAAGACTGCGCCGTTGGCGAGGGTGAGGTCAACCGCGGTGCCCGAACTCGTGGTGGTACCGTTGAACTCGTATTCGAGAACAAGGGCTGCGTCGGCGACGACGGCCGAGGCGGCGACGGTGGCGGCTGCGAGGCCGAGGGTGGTGGGTAGGTTCATGTTTCTCCTCTACGGACTAGACTCATGCTGCAGCGACAGCCGCTGCAACGTTGTAGACCACTCTACCTCATCGACCAGGATGCCGCAATAGAAGCGTCTCTATGACGCAAATCCGTCATGCTCATACAGCGTGTGCGTCATGCAGTCGTGGCGCAACCTTCCAGCCTCTCATCTGAACTCATGGTCACCACGACTCACGAGGACACCATGCTGCCTGTAGAGCTCGATACCGCTCACAGCGATCTTCAGACGGCGGTGCGACGTGAGATGAAGGCCGGTCAGCCCCTAGCTCGTCTGGTGACGGCGTTGCGGGACCCGTCGATCGCAACGATCAGGATGCCGGACGGGAAGTATCGGCTGAATTCGGCTGACTCACCGGTGCGGCACTTCCACGTCACGAACAACGACGACGGCCCGCGGCCGGTCGCGATGCATGCGGAGCATCTTCGCGACCTCACAATCGACGCGACAGGCGTGCGGTTCTCCATGAGCGGGTACATGAACGCTCTCTCGCTCGTCGATTGTCGCAACGTGACGCTGCGTGGCTTGACGATCGACTGGCAAGAGCCGCTCGTGGCCGAGGCGCGGGTCGTGCGGGCGAGTCCCGGCGAGTTGCGGCTAACGATGCCGAAAGACGCCTCGTTTGAGGTACGCGGCGAGGATCTGTGGCTGGCCGGGGACGGGTGGGAGAAAGACGTGCGGCACCTGCTGGCGGTCGATCCGGCGACGCGTGGACCGGCCCGCGGGACGGGCGACAATCTCGGATCGCCGTGGGGCACGCCGTTCAAGTTCGCGCAGGACGGAGCGGAGGTCCTGCTTCGTGGCAATTTCGACGTTCTGCCGGAGGTGGGGCAGATCGTTGTGCTCAACCCGCACCATCGGCCGGCGGTCGCGATTCACGTCCTTGGCGGGGAGAACGTCACGCTCGAGGACGTCACGATCCACGCCAGCCCCGGCATGGCGATCGTGGCCGAGCAGGTCGAGAATCTGACGATGCGTCGCTGCCGCGTCTTGCCGGCAGACGGGCGGCTGGTCTCAGCCAATGCAGATGCGACCCACTGTGCCAACTGCCGCGGGACCGTCGTGCTGGAGGACGGCCACTTCGAGGGACAGCTCGATGACCCGGGCAACTTTCACGGCATGTATGTCCGGCTCGTGCAACGTGAAGGCGATGACGGGTTCGTGCTGCGTCGCGTGCACCGTCAGCAGCAGGGGGCCGAGTTCGCGCGGCCTGGCGACGAGGTGCGTTGGCTCGAGCCGGCGACGCTGCGGCCGATCGGGCGGGGCATCGTGGCGGAGGTCGAGGAGATAGATGCAGAACGACTGCGACTTCGGTTCAAGCTGGCGATCGGCGAGTTGCCGGACGATCTGGCTTTCGAGAATGTCACGGCGTCGCCGAACGTGATCGTGCGGGGCAACCGCGCGGGCAACAACCGCGCCCGCGGCTTCCTCGTCTCGACCGGCGGGCGGAACGTGGTCGAGAACAACGTCATCTACAGCGGCGGAGCTGGGGTGCAGGTGCACGCGGGGCTCGGCCTTTGGCACGAGTCCGGGGCGGTGAGAGACTTGACGATCCGCAACAACACCTTCCGCGGCTGCACGGAGGGCGGCTGGAGCAAGGCGGTGATCGACATCAACGCCCAGCCCGAGAACAAGCTGTCGAATTATCCGGTTCACAGCGGCATTCGCATCTCGGACAACACGGTCGAAGGCACGGCATCTCCGTTGGTCCAGGCCGAGCGAAGCGAGCCTATTGAGCAGGATCAGGGAAAGGATTGAGTAGTGGCAAGCGTCTCAGGTAGGTTTGGACTCGCAACGTTGTGTTCTTGGGTGAAGGCTGTATGGTGAAGCCGTTATCGTGATGAACCAGCCCAACGTCATCCTCTTCATCTCTCACGACACCGGGCGATATGTCTCGCCGCACGGGATTAAGACGGTTCGTACGCCGACCTCCGAACGGTTAGCGCGAGAGGGCGTTATGTTCGAGCAGGCGTTCTGCACGTCGCCGCTCTGCTCGCCGGCAAGGGCCTCGTGCGTTACGGGGCTCTACCCGCACCGGCACGGTGTCAACGGCCTCACCGGCGATCCGCTGGGCCACTTCCAGTTTCACGACGGCGTCAAGCACGTCGCCCAGCATTTCAAGGACGGCGGCTACGAGTCGATTCTCTGCGGCTTCGAGCACGAGGCAAGGCACTGGGAAGAACTCGGCTTCGACCGGACGATCAGCGGCCCTGGCGGCTGGTACAACGGCGGCGGCGACCTGCGGGAGCATCCGGACGAGCTCGACGCGTTTCTCAAAGGGCGTCACGACGACAAGCCGTTCTACATGCAGGTCGGCTGTCACGAGACGCACCGTGGGTGGCTGCGAGATGGTGTGGAGCCGGACGACGAGTTGGGCGTGACGGTGCCGCCTTACTTGAACGACATTCCTGAAGTTCGCCAGGAGCTGGCAGAGTTTCAGGGAGCGATTGGGCGGCTGGAGCAGGAGGTCGGGCGAATGCTCGACGTGTTGGACCGGCACGATTTGGCGAAGGACACGATCTTCATCTACACGACCGACCACGGCATCGACATGCCGCGGGCCAAGGGCACGCTGTTTGATTCAGGGCTCGAGACGTTCCTCTTTGCCCGCTGGCCTGGACGTTGGCCGGCAGGTCGGCGGGTGCAAACACAGATCAGCCAGATCGACCTTGTGCCGACGCTGCTGGCCTCGTGCGGTCTCGATGTGCCGGAGGATCTGGACGGACTCGACATCCGCTCGCTGCTGACGGGTGAGGGTTCGCCTCTTCGGCGAGAGGCCATCTTCGGAGAAAAGACCTACCACGACACGTACGACCCGATGCGGTGCATCCGCACGGAGAAGTACAAATACATCCGCTACTTCGAGGTTTGCATCTTCGAAGACCTGCGGCTGGCGACGGCAGAGCGGTGGCACTTCATGGCTGACGGGTTCCGGCGCCGGGCCATCGAGGAGCTGTACGACCTGGAGGCCGATCCGAACGAGCGGTTCAACCTGTTGAAGGAACCCGGTCACGACGAGGCCGCCGCCGAGATGCGTCAGCGGCTGGCGACGTGGATGCGTCAGACGAACGACCCGTTGTTGGAGGGGCCGATGTCCAGCCCGTTCTTCGACGAACAGCTCGAGGCTTTCTCGAAGCTCGCAAGCTGAGGATTTCAAGCGATGAACAAGTCGAAGACCTCGAGATGGCGACTGCCACGTTCGAGCCTCCTGGCGATGCTGATCACGCTGATGCTGGCAGGTCCGCATGCTGCCAAGGCGCAGGATCGTGACCGGCTCGATCTGAGCCATGACTACGAGTGGAAGCCCCTGCTGATGGGTGCCGGAGGCTTCGTCACCGGGGTGGTCCTGCATCCAGAGGAGCCAGGCCTGATCTATGGCCGAACCGATGTCGGCAACGCTTACCGGTGGAGCGAGGACGACGAGGTTTGGACACCGCTCATCACGGACGCGTCGATGCCCGCTGGCATGCCGCCGCGGTCCCATGGTGTGGCGTCGATCGCGGTTGACCCGACAGACCCTGATGTCGTCTATATGGCCTTTGCCGCTCCGGACGAAGAAGGTACCATCTACCGCTCCGCCGACCGCGGAGCGTCCTGGACGCCTGGCGACCTGCGGGTCAAGATCGCACCCAATGGCCTAGGCCGACTCGATGGGGAGCGGCTGGCGGTGGATTTCAAACGCCCAAACACGCTTTTCTACGGCTCGAACAACAATGGCCTGTGGCAGAGTCAAGACGCCGGGGCGACTTGGAAGCAGATCACGAACGGCATTGCGAAGGATCTCGACGTCCGCGAAGTGCTCGTTGATCCGCAGGCGGCGATCGTCTACTGCATCGCCCGCGAAGATGCCGTTTACCGCTCGACCGATGGCGGCTCGACATTCGCCGCCATCACCGGCGGCCCGGATCAACCTCCGACCGGCAACGACTGGCGGGATGCTGATCTCGGACCAGACAGCACGCTGTACGTCCTGAGCGATCGAACCAGCGGCATCTCCGGCAACGCGTCGGCGAGCGTGTGGCGATTCGACGCTAAATCATCGAAGTGGAGCGAGATCTCTCCCGCCGGCAACCAGGCCTCCTACATCGACTTGGCCGTCAACCCGTTTGACGCCAACCACCTCCACGTCGCGCTCGGCAATGGCCAGAGCTTCCGCAGTCTCGACGGCGGCACAACGTGGAGCAAGCGTCTAGCCGTCTCGCGTGGTGAAGTCGACGTGCCATGGCATGCATGGACCAACGAAAACTGGTTCTCGACCGCCGACATCGCCTTCGATCCGCACGTCAGAAATCGCCTGTGGACCGCCCAAGGCATTGGCGTCTGGCGGACGAGCGATATCTTCGACCACGAAGTCACCTGGGCTGGCGTCTCGGCGGGCATAGAGGAGCTGGTCTGCAACGCCGTTATCGCTCCGCCGGGCGGGGACCCGATCACGATGGTCTGGGACCGCACCGGTTACCGGCACGAGAACCTCGACGCGTTCCCGGTCGATCACCTGCCGGGCGATGGTGTCGAGGGCGGCAACGACTTCTCCAGCGGCTGGGATGTTACCTATTCAGCTCAAAATTCGGACTTCGTGGCGATCATCAGCGAAGACTACCGCGACCGCAAGCCGCACTTCAGCGGCTGGAGCGACGACGGTGGCAAGACGTGGAACGTCTTCGAATCCATCGGCGACCCGCAGCTTCGCGGCAAGGACGACCCGAACGAGACACACCCGCCGCGGCTGTCGTTCGGCAACATCGCCGTCAGTGCGACCGACGTCGACCGCATGGTCTGGTTGCCGGGCACCGGCGACGTGCCGTACGTGACGGCCAATCGCGGCAAGACGTGGCAGCCCAGCAAGGGGACACCGGGCAACCTCATTGGCGCCCATTACCGCAACGTCAAAGCTCTGGCGGCCGACCCGATCCAGGGCAACGTCTTTTGGCTGTGGAACCACCACTTCGATGGCGGCATCCTTCGCAGTGACGACTTCGGCAAAACGTTCAGCCCAATCGTCAGCAAAGGCCTGCCCGAGGGCGGACTCGACAACTTCGTCCACGGAAAATTCGCCGTCACGCCTGGACAAAGCGGGCACCTGTGGATCTGCGACATCGATCAGATCAAGAACCCGACCGACGGTGGCTTGTACCACAGCACGGACGGCGGCAAGTCCTTCCAGCGCGTCGGGCCGTTCCAAAAGCCGATCCAAATCGGCTTCGGCAAGGCGGCACCGGGCAGCGACTCGGCGACCGTGTTTGTCTACGGCGTCGTTGGCCAGGACTACGGCCTCTATCGCTCGATCAACGACGGTCGAAGTTGGGCCTAAGATCGATGACGCACCCGGCGGGATTCTCGACAAGATCACCTGCCTGAGCGGCGACATGGACGTGTTCGGTCGTGTCTACCTTGGCACGAGTGGCAACAGCTTCGTCTATGGAACGCCTCGGTCGTCCTTTGCCGCTGCTCCTTCCCTCAAACACGAATCATGGCATCCTTGAACATCGGCGTCATCGGCGCGGGCATGATCGCCCGCGGGGCGGTCAAGAGCATCAACCAGCACGACGACGTCAAGATCGTCGCCGCCTTCGATCCCGACGCCGAGCGACTGGCCTCGCTCCAAGAGCTTGGCGAGATCACGCGGACGCACAATTCGCGGCAGAAGCTGCTCGAGGATGACGAGTTAGACGCGGTTTATGTCGCCGTCCCGAACAAGTTCCACGCCGAGACCGCCCGCGCGGTTCTGCAGAGCGGCCGACACTGCCTGCTCGAAAAGCCGTTCGCCCTCAGTTATGCCGAGGCCAAGAGCGTCGTCGACGCGGCAGACGAAAGCGGCAAAACCTTCATGCTGGGCATGAACCAGCGATTCGGCGCGGGTCGTCAGCGTGTTCGCAGACTCGTTCGCGACGGCGTGCTCGGCGAGATCTATCACGCCAAGGGCTTCTGGATGCGACGCGGCGGTATCCCGAAGCTCAACACCTGGTTCGGCCACAAGAGTGCATCCGGCGGCGGGTGCATGCTCGACATCGGCGTGCACATGCTCGACCTGACGATGTGGCTCGCCGACAACTTCCGGCCCACGAGCGTGCTGTCCAAAACCTACACGAAGTTCGGCCCGCGCGGCATCGGTGAGGGCGGCTGGGGGCTCAGCGATGCCGACCCGTCGCTCAGCTTCGACGTCGACGACTTCGCTAGCGCGCTCGTCACCTTCGAGAACGGCATGACGCTCGCGGTCGACGTCTCCTGGGCTGCGATGATGGAGGTCGATAGCCGTGAGGGCAGTCAGCTGTTCGGCACCGAGGCCGGCGCGAGTGTCGACCCGGCCAAGCTGCACCGCCTGGCCGAAGGCGTCGCCGCCCCGCAGGCCGAGGCCGACGGTTCAGATCCCAACGCGGCTGACGTGTCGAAGAGCGTTTACGAGACGCTGACCATCGGCGACGAGGGAGCGGGCGAAGGCTCGCAGCAGGGCAGCATCGGCGTGCCGCTCGAGTACGAGCATTGCAACCGTTTCCACAACTTCATCAACGCCGTCCTCGGCCGCGAGGCCAAGTGCTGCCTCGACCACGAAGTGCTGACCGTGCAGAAGGTGCTCGACGCGATCTACGAGAGCAGCCGCACCGGCCGGCAGGTCGATGTCACGCCCGAAGAGCCCAAGGCGTCGTGAGCGACGACTTCCTGAAGCCGGCGTGGAGCGTCGACCTCGGCCAGCCGATCGGCCAGTGTCGGGCCGTGCCGGTGCGACTCGGCAGCGGCGGCGGGCACGACGGCATCGACGCGATTCTCGTCGTCGTCGGTGGCGATTTCGACGTCGACCCATTCAGCGAGATGTTCTTCCTGCCGAGGGACACGCTGAAGCTCGTTCTGCTCGACGCCGTCGACGGCAGCGTGATCTGGCGGCAGGATTTGGGCCGCGGCGTCATTCCGGGCATGTGGTTCTGCCCCGTGCTGCCGTTCGACCTGGACGGCGACGGCGTCGACGAGATCTGGCTCGTCACGGGCGAGCCGGACCATCCGATGACGGCCTACGACGCAAAGCTCGAGCGTCGCGACGCGGCCACGGGTGAGATCACGGGCCGGTGGAAGTGGCCGATCAAGTTCGGGCACGAGGCGATGTCGAGCGTCTATCGCCGGTTTTTGATGCCGGCCTTCGTCCACGGCGAGGCGGTCCTCGTTGCCGGGCAAGGCACGTACGAAAACATGCTGCTGACGGCCTTCGACGCCCAGATGAACCAGCGATGGCAGACGGAGATGACAGCGGATGCGCCCGGTGCCCGTGGCAGCCACATGTGCGCGATCGTCGACCTCGACGGCGACGGAATCGACGAGGTGCTCTGGGGCGAACGCGTCATAAGGCTCAGCGACGGTCGCGAGCTGTTCTGCTGCGACCGCGACGTCTACCGCGGCCACAGCGACGTCGTCCAGCCGATCCGGCTCGACGACGGCTCGTGGCGGATCTTCACCTGTCGTGAGGACGACTACGAGGCGAGCCCGCGGGTCGTGATGTTTGACGGCGAAGGCCGCCGGCTGTGGGGCCACGTCGACCGCGGGCACATCGATATGGGCTGGACCGCACGCATCGGCCCCGGCGGACGGCTCGTCACGACGGCGATCAAGATCGGCAAGAAGACCTGCGGCCCCGACGGCCGATTTCATCAGGCGATCGAGGAGTTCGCCTTCGACACGATCACCGGCGAGCCGATCGAGCTGGGCTTCTCGCACTACCGCACGCTGCCGGTCGACCTCGACGGCGACGGCCGACACGAACTGGTTCGCGGCCAGGCCAGCGGCGGCGGTGAGGTGTTAGACAGCGACGGCAACTTGCTTTTCGACCTCGGCGGGCCGGTCGCGATGCTCAGCCGCTTCCTCGACCTGCCCGGCGAGCAACTGCTGAGCTACCACGCCGACGGCGGACTGACAGCGTGGCACTGCCCGGGAGCCGTCGACACGCCCGCCGCGACGGTTCGGTATGCCGACGCGACCTACCGGACGAACCAGCGGCTGACGAGCAGCGGCTACAACCTGATCAACCTCGGCGGGCTCTGACTTCTTGACGAGGCGCCGAGCGTCGGGTACCTTGGTGCAACGTTGCACCGCCTGCCGGCTGTGACACCCTGGAGGAACCTATGACCCGCCCGACGAAGCGTCTCACTTCATGCGTTCGTCTCGCCCTCGCCGCTTGTCTGCTCGGCGGGGTTGCCGTCGCCTCGGCCGAGGAAGCCAAGCCCGTCGATCACTGGATCGAGCAGCGACGCGAGCAGCAGGCCCAGCAGAACGACGAGCGGCTGGCCGAGCTGCAGCTGGCGGCGGGCGTCTATCTCAGCAACAAGGGTGCCCGCGAGACGGCCGAGAAGACCGGCTTCCCCGAAGCCGCCGCGGCGCTCGAGCAGTACATGGCCGGCGAGGGCAAGGCTCTGCTCGCCAAGGTGCGGGCGGGCGAAGCGCTGACCGACGAGGAGCAGAAGTACCGCAACGTTGTCCTGGCCGTCTGGTACCGCGTCGGCCACAGCGCCGGGTCCGACATCAAGAAGGACCGCGAGCTGGAGCACGAGTACTACCTCGCAGACGAGCTCGATTTGTCTGCTGACGACATGCGGCAGGCGTATGCCGACCTCGGCAAGGCGAGGGAGCACGGCATCGAAGTGCTCCGCCAGGCTTACCTCGACGGCGGCATGCTCACGGCCGAGGATCTGCAGGCGATCGAAGACCTGCGCATCGCGTACAGCGGCCAGTCGATCAGCGAGATGTACCTGCCGGCGCAGCTCGGGTTCCACCCGCTCGCCCCGCGCAGCAAGCCCGACGGCGACTTCTCCTGGGGCCACGAGATCCGCCGCCAGTTGCCGGGCACGAAAGCACCGGACGTCCGGCGGGCGACGCTCGAAGCCGTCCGCGAACGTGACAGCTACACCGAAATCCCCGACTTCGCCCGTGGCTTCCGCTCTCTCGTCCGGCCGGACGGCGTGCTGGAGTATCTCGTTCCGATGAGCGGGTACGAGATGAGCGAAGTCGACGGCACGCCAATCGCGAAGCTGCCCGATAACCTCGCGGGTCCGGGCGGCGAAGGCACCGTCTCGGTGCAGGAGATCGTCGACGGCAAGCCGGTGCTCTTCTTCCACAACGACCCGGTCGACCTGCCCTTCACGCGGGCGATCGACATGGTGCCGGTCGTGATGAAGGCGTACGAGGACGTCTTCGACTTCCACTTCGCCACCGTTGGCATCCACGACCGCAACTACGCCTCCAACCGCTTCTACGAGTTCGCCAATCCCAGCGGCAGTCTTCGGGTCGGGCACCACCACACGTGGGACGAAGAAGAGCGTGCCCGCCGATTGAGCGTCATGCTCGTCCAGTGGCCGCAAAGTGACGTCTTCCCGGCGAGCGTCGACAACATGTTCGACCACACGAAGGACCGTTTTGCCGGCAACGGCGGGCAAAACCGGTACTACCTCGTCGGCCACGACGGCGTGATCAGCCACGAGAACGCCGGACCCTTCGAGGCGACGAACGAGTTCAATGTGGCCGAAGGCGCGATGATCCGACTGCTCGAGAACGGCGGCACCGGCGTCGTCGAAGAGGCGGACAAGCTGCCCTACTTCGCCCCGAGCGACCCCGACCTGCTGATCACCTCGGCCGACGTGACGAAGGTCGATTCGGACGGCATCGAGCTGAGCTGGAACGGCAACACGTTCCGCGTCGAGCCGACCGAGCACGCCCGCGTCACGCTGAACCACGAACCGGCCGAGCTGAACGACCTGCAGGTCGGCGACAAGGCGATCGTCTTCTCGCGGCTGAGCCGGGTGATGCCTGGCGTGAGCTTCGCATGGCCGGACGTCGGGCACGAGCGCCTCAGCGAGCCGATGACGCTCGAACAGGACGGCCGGACCTTTGTCGGCCGCCGCTTGGGGCACATGAATTCGATGGACCAGCACGTCCTGCTGCTCGATGACCTCGACGGCATCGACGTCCTGCCAGGTACGCAGATCATGGGCCTGCGTGACCAGAAGCGGCACAATCGCCAGGAAACCTATGCCAACACGAGGATCATCTGGCGGGGCGGCCGCGTGACGGCGGTCGATCCCCAGACGCGGGAAGTCACCGTCGCCTGGCACGACTACGACACCGACGGTGTCAACGGCCGCTCCATCCTGAAGGAATGGGACGACGAGGGCATCGAGTACAAGCTCGACCGCGACACAAAACGTCGCCACGAAATCGTCGAGACCTGGATCGAAGCCGGCTCAGGAGAGTCGAAGCTCCACGTGCCCGATCACTGCGCGATCACGCTCAACGGCCGATACCAGAACGACATCGTTGCCGAGCCGGGGGATTTCGTCACCGCACGCTTCCCGCTGAACGTGATGGATCAAGGGACGCCGCCGACGAACTTCCTGCGGATCACCCGCCTGCCCTGAAGCCGATTCGAAACACCTTTGTTATGAAGACGATCACCACCACCGCGATTCTGTCGCTGGCCGTCGCCGCCGTTGCGACTGCCGAGCCGGCCGAGGAAAATCTCAACGACCGCCTGCCCGAACGCAGCGGCAACGACTACGGCTTTCGCGACTGGAAGGTCAGCGACGCCGACTTCAAGATCGTCAAGGATCGCCTCGTCCGCGACGGCGTCAGTCCGGAGCTCGTCGATCAATATCGGCCGTTCCTCAACAGTGCCGACCGTCGCGACGCCAATGAGGGCAGCTGGCAGAAGCGATACTTCAAGCCGGGGTACCCCGATGGCCTCGGCAACGTCGAACTGGCGAAGCTCGGTTATCTTGATGTCACCGCTGCGCCCTTCAACGTCAAACCAGACGACGGCCGCGACGACACGCTGGTCCTGCAGGATGCGATCGACTTCGCTCGCGACCACCAGCTCGTCACCTACCTCCCGGCCGGCGAGTACAACGTCAGCGACACGCTGCACCTGGCCCAGGGCACGACCCGCATGGCCGACGGCAAGATTAGCACGACCGACATGTACGGCGTCTACGTCGTCGGCGAAAAGACCAACGACGGCAAGCGGGCCCGCATCGTCCTGGCCGACGGCAGCTTTCCCAACGCCGACTCCACCCGCCCGCTCATCTACGTCCAGCGGGTCGGCGAGCCCAAGACGGGTCGCAAAATCAGTCGAAACTCTAACACCGTCAACTACGGCAACCTCGTCCACGGCCTCGAGCTCGTCCTAGGCGACAACCCCGGAGCGTGGGGCATCAGCTTCCAGGCGGCCGAGGGCTCGACGATGCAGGATTTGGTCATCGACGCCCGCGGAGCCAACGGCGGCATCAACGGCTTTCCCGGCTCCGGCGGCGGAACCTTCGACATCACCGTCATCGGCGGCAAGGTCGGCGTGCAGAGCGACGAGTTCCCAGGGTCGGACGGCGTCGACTTCGAAGGTGCCACGCATACCCAGCCCGGCCCGACCATCGCGGGCATGACGCTGATCGACCAGGAGCTCTACGCCATCGCCCACGAGAACCGCGGCAACCTCGTCGCCGTCGGCATCACGATCGAGACCGAAAAGAACGGCCCAGTCATCCGTACCCGCGAGCATTGGTGGGGCGATCCCTACGGCAGCAGCCTGGCCCTCATCGACGCGACCATCGAGTACAAGTCGGCCTCACCCGACAACACCGTCCTCGACGCCGGCCGCAGCGTCTGGCTCGAAGACGTCTACGTGAAGAACGCCGCCCACATCGGCGAGTCACGCTTTCCAGCCGCCTCGGGTCAGCCTTGGACGCACGTGAAGGCGCTCGGCATCGCCAAGGAGCTCTGGACCGAGCCGCGGACGGCGAAGGTCAAGCAAGAGGACGGCAGCACGAAGGAAGTGACGGTCGATGTCGACGAACGCGTCTACGTCGACGGCCAGCCGATCGGTGACTACCTGTACGAGTCGACCGGCGTCAGCCAGCCGCCGGCCGACGTGGCGACGCGGCACCAGATGGGCGATGTCCTGCCGGTGATGGACGATGCCCAGAACATCAAGGATCACGGCGCGATTGGCGACGGCACCGCCGACGACACCGCCGCGATCCGTAAGGCGATTCGGGCCGCCGGACCGGGCGGCACGGTCTTCGTGCCCAAGGGCGTCTTCGTCACGACGGACACGCTCGACCTGCTGCCGAACCAGACGCTCATCGGCGTGCATCACAAGCTGTCGAACATCGTCGGGGCCGAAGACGACAAGCGCGGCCGCTTCGGCAAGGACGACGATCCGACCACGGGCGAACCCGTCATCCGCACCGTCGATGCCGCCGACGACGAAACCGTCATCGGCATGATCGGCATTCGGCACGCACGGTCGATGGGCTCCCACGACCCGCGACCCATCGGCATCTACGCCCTCGAGTGGCGAAGCGGCCAGGGCAAGGTCTTCGGCGTCGAGGCCAAGGCGGAGCTCAACACGAACTGGTGGGAACGCCAAGTCCTTCGCCTCCACCTGAACGCCGACGACGCGAAGCTCGACGAGTACTACCAGTCCGACGAGCTCGGCAAGCTCGACCCCCGCGTCGGCTGGGAGATTCCGCACCCCGAAGGCAAGGGCGGCTACGGCAGCGGCCCGGGTCCCGACGGCTCATACCCAATTAGCCCAATCAGCCACCCGCTCGTCCAGGTCCGCGGCAACGGCGGCGGGCAGTGGTTCCAGTTCTGGAACCACGGCTACGACCCGGTCACCAGCGACTACCGCATCCTGCTCGTCGAGGACACGACCAATCGCTTCGAGGTCTATCACCTCCACGGCCAGCACAAACGCTCCGACGCCCAGTTTGAAGTCCGCCGTGCCAAGAACGTCCACTTCTACGGCTCCAAGCAGGAAGTGCACGACACGTTCCTGCGAATCGTCGACAGCGACGGCATCTACGTCTACGGCTACGCCGGCATCGGTGGGCCGTTCAAGAAGGGCGACGCGATCTACGAGATCGAGAACTCAACGAACGTGCTCATCACGACGCCCGGCGACGAACCGATCCTCAACAGTGCCGGCTACGGCCTGAGCAGCCCGCGCAGCCGGCTGTGGCGTCCGTTCGTCGGCGACTTCCACCTGGCGACCGACGACGCCACCGGCTCGACGCCGCCCGCCGCCCGCCCAGTCGCCTACATGCTCGGCGAGCCACTAGAGCAGTAGGCGAACCTTCCGTCACGACGCCTCTGCCAGACGCTCGCGCCGCCACCGGCCGGGCGTCATGCCGCAGACCTGCACGAAGGCGTTCGTGAAGCTCGACTGGCTCGCATAACCGACCGCCTGGGCGACGTCTGCCAGAACGATGTCCTGCCGCCGAAGCAGCGTCCGGGCCGCCTCGATCCGGATGCGACGGATCTCCTCAGCCGGCGTGCGGCCCAGTGATCGGACCATCTTCCGCTCGAGCGAGCGACGACTCACCGCGATCGACTTGCAGAGCTGGCCCACTGTCATCCCCCGGCACGCGTGGCGCCGCATATGCGTCAACGCCTCGCGAACAGCCTCGTCTTGCACGGCCAGCATCTGCGTGCTCTGCCGGCCGACGACCTCCTTGGGCGGCACGGTCCAGACGTTGCCACGACCGCCCGCGACCGTGTCGACGTCCCGGCCGTTCATGAGGGCATCGAGCAGCTTTGCCGCGACGCGGCCGACCTGTTCCACGTCGAGATCGACACTCGACAAGGGCGTGCGAGCGAACTCCGCCAGCAGCTCGTCGTTGTTCACGCCGACGACGGCAACATCGTCCGGCACGCGCAGCCCGATCGACGCGGCAGCACTAAGCGTCACGATCGCCGCCCGATCGTCGACCACGAACATGCCGACGGGTGACGGGACCCGGTGAAGAACGCTCACCGCGTGCTCCTGTGTGACAAGCTCCGGCAAAACTCCCTCTGCAGATGGAAATCTGGCGTCACCCAGCGTGACGCAATCGGCATCGGCCTGCTCGATCTCGGCGACGAATCCGACTTGCCGTAGTCGCCCGACCCGCCAGCGTGTGCTCAGGCAGCCGAACCGCTTGTACCCGCGGTCGAGTAAGTGCCTCGCTGCTGCCCGACCCACCGCTTCTTCATCCGGCAGCACCGACGGCAGCACCGCCTCGCCCGAAGACTCTGGATCGGCCGACGCTTCTGCAAAGACCGTGTGGTACAACGTGTTGACGATCGGCAGGTCCAGCTTCGCGACGACGGCGACCTCGGCTTCAGTCCGCGGGAGCACGACCAGGCCGTCGATAGGCATCACGCGGAGGCGGTCGACGGCTGCGGGCTCAAGAGCAGAAGGCACGATCTCGACGTTCCAGCCGTCTCTCTGGCGGCCGACGCTGCTCATGCCGCGGGCGAGGGCGATGAGGAGCGGAAGGTTGAACTGGCTGAGAATCGCAACGTGCCGCATGTAACACCTGACAGATCACCTTCGGAATCAAGGTCACTTTAAGATAGACGTGAGCGGCCAACCTGGTTCGTCCATCCGATGCGGCCGCGTTGAGCTCTGCCGCTTCGCCAAGACCTGCCGCCGTCGCTGGTCGGTTCAGGCCGCTGCCGTACCGTTCGCGCAGACTGGCATCCCATACGAAGGTGCGACTGGCGTCCGCAGAGTTGCCACCGGCATCATCTGAGCCAACTCGGAGGGCGACCTCAGCGCGAACGGCATCGCATCGGCCGGCAATGTCATCACGTGTGACCGAATGGTACAACGTGCCACGGATTTGCGATCTGCGTCGAGAGTCTGCACTTTAAGTGCGAACTATGCCCACCCTCATCGATATTGCCAAGGCAGCCAACGTTTCACCATCGACGGCGAGCCTAGTGCTGAACAAGCGGCCTGGTCGCAAGGCAGCCAGCGTCAAAGCCACTGCCGCAGTCATGGAGGCGGCCCGCAAGCTGGGCTACGTGCCCAACTACCACGCCCGCAGCATGAAGACGGGGCGGGCTCAGGCCATTGCCCTGGCACTGCATACGGAACCGGCAGCCGTCGTCAGCGATACCCGGCTCGGCAACCAGTACTTCGGCTCGCTCGTCGGCGGCGTCGAGATCGTGCTGGCGCAGGCCGGTTACTCCATGATCGTCGTGCCGAGCGAGGGGTCGCTGCTAGCGCCCGACCGAGCCGTGGCGATGCTGCGGCAGCGGCAAGTCGACGGCGTGGTGGCGATCGGCGTGACGCTCGACGGCATCGACAAGCCGCTCTTCGAGCAGCATCCGCCACTCGAAACCGAAGCCGTCGTTGTCCTCCACCAGCCGCCGCGGGGTCTGAGCCGGCAGATCGGCAGCGTCGCCTGGGACGAAGCCCACGGCGTCCGCCTCGCCGTCGAGCATCTCGTCCAACTCGGCCACGACAAGATCCTCTGGCTCGCCCCCGCCGGCGGCCGTTTGCAGAGCCCGATCATCCGCGAGCAGCTCGTCATGCAAATGGGCTGGGACTGCGGCGTCCGGGGCGGCGGACGCGTCTACTTCGAAGATTGCAACTTCGACGACGCCACCATCAAGAGCTCTGCCGACAGCGGTCACGCCGTCACCGAGAGGAACGCCGCCGCCGCGGAAGCTGCGTTGCGTCAGCACCTCCGGGCGAACAAGACGCGGGACTACACGGCAATCCTCTGTTACAGCGATCTCGCCGCCGCCGGCGCGCTGCGGGCGTTACGACGGGCGAACCTGCGGGTGCCCGAGGATGTGAGCGTGGTCTCCTTCGACGATCTGCAGGCGTCTTATCTCGATCCGCCGGTGACGAGCGTGAACCAGATGCTCGTCCAGATGGGCCGGCGGGCGGGGCGGATGTTGCTCGACGCGCTGGAAGCCGAAGATTCCGCTGCGGCAGTCCGCGAACTCAACAAGCGGCAGGATGTCATTAAACCCGAGATCGTCGTCCGTCAAAGTACAGGTCCAGCAGAGCGTTAGGCTATTCGCCCGGAGATCACAGGTCGCCGACCGCTGTTCCTGAGACCGAAGTCGCCGTTCATACTAACGCTGACGCCGTAGGTGGCTGCACCAGTGTCGACACCCATGCAAACGGCGTAGTCGACGCTCCCCGTTGAACGACCTGCCTTAGTCGAAGTCGCAGCGTCGGTCGGCTTCGCGAGTGCGTCGAGCTTTACACGTAAGCGCACCGTCGCCGCCGGCACCATGCCGGCCCGGTGGCTAAACAACGAAGTGTGACTCAGTCGGTCCAGTCGAAGACACTCGTCGCCCGCTTACCTCTTGTCTCGAATGCCGCTGCGTAGGCCGAATCGGCTTCGGCGGGGCAGAAGGGCGTTCCGTAGAGGTCGTCGAGCCGCAGACGCCCCTCACTCATCAGCCGCAGCACTCGCTTTCGAGCAGCCGGCCCCTCGTCGCGTGGCAAGAGGAACGTCGTCTCGACCATGAACGCCAAGTTGTACGGGATGCTGAAGTCGCCGGGATAGCTCCCTTGGATCAGGTAGCGCGGCGGCAAGGTGCGGGTGCCCCAGTCGCGGCTCTTGAGCAGCGAGATGGCGTGCGGCAGGACCCGCTCGACACCCGTTGCATCACAGATGATGTCGAAGTAGCCGAAACGCTCGACGGCGTCTTCACCTAGCGGTTTGTCGAGGCCGGGCTCGATGACTATTGCATTTAAACCGGCGTCGACGGCCTTGCGACAACGGGACGGGCTGACATCGGCAGCGACTGTTTCGCACTCGATGTGAAACAGCCGCGACGCGATCTGCCCGATCAGGCCGAGACCCAAGACGAGGACACGTTCCCCCGGCTGCGGCGTCGCGCGATCCACGCCGTGCGAAGCGATTGCGGCCATTTTGGAAAGACTCGCCTCAACCAGCTCCACGCCATCGGGAATCTGCCGGACGTCTGAGGCGACACACAAGGATGCAGAGGCGTGGCCGCCCCAGAGCCGCTGCAATTCGTCGGGCAAATCGCCACCACCCAGCACGACGCGATCACCTTCCGCGAACTGATCCGATCGCGTCTTGATCACCACGCCCGCCGAGCTGTAGCCGGGAACGAGGGGAAATCGGCTGCCGGGCTGGTCGCCCGAAAGCACCCGTCGCTCGGTACCCGGGCTGACGGCGGAGTAGTCGGTTCGCACCAACACCTCACCGCTGCCGGGATCAGGCAGATACACGTCTCGCAACGCGATGGACTCGGCAGCTTCGAAGACGATGCACGTAGCAGCATTCATTGGAGGTCTCGGCAGCTTCCAAACGTTGCGTTCCCCACTCTAACGCTTGAGCGGGAGGTTTACAACGTTGCACAGCCTCGTGCCGCGGCTTTACCATCAGTGCGACGCCGCTTGAAGCCTGTCCGACTGCTTGAATCGGATGACCACGAACTGATCCCATTACCCGAATCATGTCGCTCGACCAGTGCTCTGTTCTTCAACGAAGAGTCGAGCCCGACTCTGGCCTCGTCAGCCACGTTCTGACCGAGCGGGTCGCTCCGTTGCAGCAAACGTTCTACTTCACGAACAACGGCCTGTCGCCGGACGGCCGGTGGCTCTGGTTCTACTGCGCCGCACCGCCGGCGGCGGGGCGGTGGCTCGGGGTCCTGAACCTCGAAACAGGTGCTGTTTACGGATACCCCGAAACCGGCTTCAGCGACGCTTCACCGATGGTGATGCTCGATGGCTCGTGCCTGTGGATGACCGAATCAGCTCTTTGGCAACGGGGGCCGAGGCCCGACGACGAGGTCACATGTCTTAACGAGCTGCCCGGCGACCTCATCGGCATGACGCAACGGGACATGCGGCCAAGCCGATGCATGGTCCGCTCAGCAACGCATCTGACGCTGACCGCCGATGGGCGGGCTGTTCTTATCGATGCCTACGTCGGTCGCGAGTGCATTGTCGGCCTGCTACCACTGGACGGTGGTCCTTTCGAGCTGTGGCACCGCGGCGAGCGCTGTTTCAACCACGGCCAGATGAGCCCGACGGATCCGGACTTGGCGTTGCTCGCTTGGGACTTCGTCGACGACCCGGTCACCGGCGAGACGACGCCCTTCGACAACCGCCTCTGGCTGCTCCGTCGCGGCGAGGCGATTAAGCCAGTCTTCGACACGCCGGTCCACGTCACGCACGAATGGTGGGATACCGACGGTCAGCACATCTGGTTCGTCGGCAAGCCTAAGCCTCTCGACGACCGCGGTGGCACTTGGCGGCTGCGGCTAAGGGACCTCGAGCTCAAGTGGATGACAGACGAGTACTGGCACGCCCACACGTCGCCTGACGGCCGATGGCTCGCCGGAGATCGCGCCGAAGGAGCATGGGGTCGCGGATGTGCTTCAAGTGTCCACCTGCACGACCGCCTGTCTGGCACGACCAGGCCCATCATCAGCCAGAATCCTGAACACCTCAGCAGCGGTCGCCAGTACCACATCGATCCGCACCCGAGCTTCGCGGCCGACAGCCGGATCATGACGTATACCACCACGGTGCGGGACCAAGTCGATGTCGCCATCGTCGACCTAGCCCAGCACGATTGAGGTGAGGGCAGAATCAGGCCTTGGTGTTCCAGGTCGACTCATGATGATCAGTGTCTGATGATCGGTTGGCGAAGGAGCAGGCATCGCGAGTTCGGCTAATTCGCCAGCCGCGTCGCTTGTTCGGCCAGGCGGCGGCGGTTGAGGTCGTCGAGGGGTGGGTCCCAGGTCAGGACGTCTTCGATCACCCGGCGTGCCTCGTCGGGTCGGCCTGCTTCGATCAGCGCGTTGACGCTGCGACGCACCATCGCTCCGACATCCGATGCCATGCTCGGGCGACGCTCGACGATCATGGTGGCCAGCCGGCGGGCGTCGGCGGTGCTGCCGGCAAGGAGATAGCCGCTCATCGCGCCGCCGGCACGCGTCAAGGCGGAGGCCGTCACCGACAGGCCACGCGTGTCCTGGCCATCGGCGGCGGCGTCCTGACGATCAAGCTCCAGACGCAACGCCTCCTCGTACGCCGCGGCAGATTCGGCGGGACGGTCCAGCACGCGATCGCTCAACAGCTCCGCCCGCTCCTGCAGCCGAAACCCGAGTCGCACGATGTCGCCCGCCGCCCGCGCCCGTTCAGCCAGTTCCGTCACGACCGCCAGCCGCAACGCCGCGTCCTGCAGCCGGTCGGGCCAACTCGCCAACGCCGCCACGTCCGCCGCGGGAAGGGCATCGAGAAACGCCTCCCGCGCCGCATCGCCGGCGGCGTCGCGTGGCTGACCCGGCGGCGGGTCGAACAACGGCTCGAGCCGGGCCATGCGGGCGAACCCGCCCGTCGCCGCCAACGCCCGCACCGCCGCGACGCGAACGCTCAGTTCCGGATGCCGCAGATAACTCACCGGCACGTCGGCCACCCGCGCATCGCCCGACGCCGCCAAACCACTCAACGCAATCTCGATGCGGATTGAATTCGCCGCGTCGTCCTGACCCAATGCCGCGAGACGATCGACCCACAAGCGCGTCAGCGAGGCGTCGGGCAACTTCGCCAATGCCCGCAGGTAAGCCAGTTCGGTGGCGACGTCCGGAGCATCGTCAGCCGTTGCGAGCAGGGCCTCCTTGGTTCGCCGGAGCAGGCCCAGATCGTCCGATGCCGCGGCGACGCGTGCGGCGAGATCGGCAGCGCGCAGGCGGACGAGCGACGAGCCGTCCTGTCGCATGACTTGCAGCAAGGTTCCCGAGTCCTGCGCATCTGCCGTCGGGGCGACGAGGTCGAGCAGGTCGAGCCGCACGTCCGCCAGCGGTTCGAGGAAGAGCCGGCTCAGGAGCAAGTCGTCGGCCGACTCTTCGCCGCGGTCGCGGACGATGCGGGCAAAGAGCACGCGTGCCGCCGGTTCGGGATCGGTCAGGTTGATGCGTACGGCACGCATCGCCGTCTCGCTCGGCAGGTCGCCGAAGCTGAGGTTGTCCAGGACGATCCGACCCGCCGCCAGTCGCACCGGAGCGGCCGGATCGCAGAGCCAGGCTTCGAGCAACGCGGGCCGTTCCTCGGCGGGCGTGGCGGTGTAGCGATCACGGGCAAAGGCTTCGAGCCGGCTTGCAAGGTCCTCTCGACCCGTGGCGGCTTGTCGAAGGCGAAGTTGCGAGGCCCGACGCAGCACGTCGGCGAGTCGGGCACGGTCGTCCTGCGTCTGAGCCCATTGCTGCCAGGCGCTGATGTCGAGATCAAGCGGCCCGTCGAGTCCGGCGAGCATCGTCCGCAACCCGCGGGCGGCGTCGCGTCGAATCTCGGACAGATAGGCGTCGCCGAGCATCGGCACGAGGGCATCGACGGCGTCGACGGTGCCGACGAGGGTCAGGCCGTGGATAGCCGCGCGTTGCGTGGCGGCGGTGTTGCCCGCGGCGGTGGCATCGGCGAGCGCCGCGACATCACCGGTGGCGGCGAGGGCTTCTGCGGCGGCCTGTTTGGAGTCGGCGCCGACGGCCGTGACGTCGAGCAGAAACGGCAGCACCACGTCGGCGGCGGCGGGCGCCAGGTCGTCGCGTTCGGCCAGCAGCTTGAGCCAACGCGTCCGCTCGCTCGGCGTGGCTTCGTCACGAACGGTCGTCGCGGCGTCGGCGAGTTCGTCCACCGGTACGCTGGCGAGGTAACGAAGCCATCCGATGCGGGCCATCGGATCGGGCGACTGAGCATCTTGTGTGGCGGGTTGGACGAGCGTCGTCGGCTGCGCACGCACAGGTCCCACCGCCGCAGCGGCGACGGCCGCGACGAAGATCTGGAGCCGACGTTTCAAGATGCACCTACAAAGCTCTTCCGGAACGACCCGGATTCTCACAGCGTAGCCGCGACGCGGGCACCGTGCTTGTCAGCCGGCATCTGCTTCAGCATCAGTCCCCGGAGCGGCGGCACTTGTGCCGCGGTGGATCGGAGCACGCGCCACGATTCGCTGCACGGGCTCAACGCGGCACAAGTGCCGCCGCTCCGGGTTGAGGTGCACTGCTCAGCTAGATTGCGTCAGCCGCCTAAAAACCTCGATCTCCGCTGGGTCGTAGGGCGTGTGGTCCGGGCGGAACAGGTCGTGGAACCACAGCGGCGGGTCGGGCCACGGATCGCCATCCCGGTGGACGTGACCGGCGTTGCGGAGGTCCTGGAGCGTGACAACCTGGCCATCGTCGTCGAGTCGCTGGCGGCTCCACCAGGGCACGTGCGTCTGACTCTTGCCCAGGACGAACCCCCAGTGCACTGCCGCGACACGCTCCCGCTTGAGCAGCGGCAGAATGGTCTCGACGAGGTTGCCCTGGTGCCGATTGAGCCATTCGGTCGCGAAGATCGGGCGGCCGTCGTTCTGGTAGTCACGAATCTCTCGGAGCGTCGCGGGCGGCGGGTTGTAGAGGTGGATTGAGTGGAAGTCGCTGTTGACCCGGCCGATGTGCAGGTTGCCCTCGCCGACGCAGCCGAGGGTGGTTGACGTGATCGGCTGGGACGGGTCGACCTCGCGAGCCCACGTCCATGCGTCGTGGAGGAGCGTGTTCGACGCGTCGCCGACCTGGCCGACCGGCTGGTTCGTCGTCTCGACGATGACGCCGCCGACTTCGCCCCGGCCCGGTTCGTTGTAGAGCTCCCAGGCGAGGATGCGATCATCGTCCTTGAAGTGGCGGATCGTCTCGACCACGTACCGACGTAGCGTCTCATCCTTGTCGCCCGCGGCGTAACGGAGCAGGACGTCCTTGCGGGGCGAACTGACCCAGCCGTTGTTGTGCCAACCCGACACGGCCGGCGGCTGGTTGCCGAGGGCGGCGTCGGGGTAGTGGCAGTCGTCGAAGAAGACGATCATCGGCCGGATGCCGCGTCGTGTGCAGGCGTCGAGGAACCGGTCCATTCGCTCGTACAGACCGGCTTCGTCGTCGGCGTGGACGAGGTCGTGGAGGTAGACCCGCAGCGTGTTCATACTGATCGAAGCGGCGAGGTCGAGCTCCTTCTCGATCGTCGGCAGGTCGAAGGTGGAGGCCTGCCACATGTCGATCTGGTTGATCGCGGTCGCCGGGTAGTAGTTGCAGCCGACGAGCCACGGCAGGGCGTCGTACCACCGGTTGATGCGGCCCGTCTCCCAGCGGCCGGGGACGGGCTCGTAAGTCTCGATGGGCAGTTGTCCTTGCATGGCAGGCAACTTAGCAGACTGAAAGGCGGCGGTGCGGCGTCGCGTACGGTGGGCGGTGCCGAAGGCGGAAGCGATCTGGGATCAAAAGCGGCTGGCCAACCCGCACGCCGAGGCGGACAAGCAGAAGCGGGTGCGTGACATGTTCGCCGCGATCGCGCCGAGCTACGACCTGAACAACCGCTTGTGGTCGCTGGGCATCGACCAGTCGTGGCGACGCAAGGCGGTGAAGCTGTCGCGGCTCGGGGCGAACGATCAGGTCGTCGACGTCGCCTGCGGGACGGGCGACCTGACGATCCTCTATGCCGATGCCTTGGCCAAGCTCGGCGGCGGGCCGGCGGCGATTGGGGTCGACTACACGCACGAGATGCTCCCGCCGGCGGTGCGGAAGACCAAGACGGGCGCGGTTTACGTCAACGGCGACGCCCAGCGGCTGCCGCTGCCGGACGCGTCGGCAGACGTCGTCTCCATCGCCTTCGGCATCCGCAACGTCGCCGACTCGACCGTCGCCTACCGCGACTTTCACCGCGTCCTGCGGCCCGGCGGGCGGGTCGTCGTCCTCGAGTTCTCCAAGCCGACGAACGGCGTTATCCGCTTCGGGTACGACCTCTATTTCAACCACGTCCTGACCCGCCTGGCGTCGCTCGTGGCCCGGGACAAGACCGGGGCCTATCGCTACCTGGCCAGCAGCGTCGAGACGTTCAAGCCGCGAGGCGTCATGCAACAAGAGCTCGAAGCCGCCGGATTCGAGAAGGTGACGCAGACGCCACTGACATTTGGGATCGCTGTCATCTATGTCGGCACGAAGCCCGTTTGATACGCTCGGCGGCATGAGCCCGCAGACCTCGCAACTCGCCCGTGCCACCGCCCACGACCAATTCATGGTCCGGGCCAAAGTTCTCTCCTTCATCGGCCAGAAGTTCCACGTTTACGACCCGCAGGACAACGTCATCCTCTTCTGCAAGCTCAAGGGCTTTCGGCTCAAGGAGGACATCGAAGTTTTCGCCGGCGAGGAGCAGTCGATGCCGATGCTGCGGATCAGGGCGCGGAGCGTCATCGACTTCAGCGCCAGCTACGACGTCCTCGACGCCACGGCCGGCGACGTGAAGATCGGCGTGCTGCGTCGCAAGGGCATGAAGAGCCTGCTGCGTGACGCATGGGAGATGCTCGATGCGAACGAGCAGCTCATCGCGACGATCCAGGAGGACTCGGCAGTGAAGGCCATCGTCCGGCGGTTCGTGGAAGCGGCCTCAGCGTTCATGCCGCAGGCGTTCCACGGCGAAATCGACGGCCGGACGTTGTTCGTGATGAAGCAGAACTTCAACCCGTTCGTGAGGAAGCTCAACTGCGACTTCTCCGCCGACACCGGCGGCAAGATCGACCGCCGCCTCGGTCTCGCAGCGGCGTTGCTGCTGATGGCGATCGAGGGCAAGCAGAGCTGAATCCACAGGATCGGCTCCACCAGTTTTGACCCGCACGCCGCCCCGCGGGTCGTAGGGTGTGGCACCACCACTTCCACCACCATCAAGGGTGACGGCCGACCGCCGGCCGGCGCCGGACGGGATGTAACGCATGAAGCCGACGACGAAGCCGACGCTGCCAAATTATCACCGCACCCTCGACGGCCTGCCCGTCGCCGAAGGCCTGTACGATCCGCGGTTCGAGCACGACAATTGCGGCTTCGGCTTCGTCGCTCACGTCAAGGGCAAACCGTCCCACCAACTCGTCCAGCGGTCGCAGGAGATGCTCACCAACATGGAGCACCGAGGCGGCTGTGGGTGCGATCCGGGCAGCGGTGACGGCGCGGGCGTATTGCTCGGCATGCCGGACGCCTTCCTGCGGCGGGCGGCGCAGGAGGTCAAGATCGACCTGCCGCCACAGGGCGAGTATGCGGTAGGGATGATGTTCCTGCCACGCGAGACCGTGCACCGCCGCAAGTGCGAGCGGCTGTTCGAACGGGTTCTGGCGGATTACGACATGCACGTTATCGGCTGGCGTGATGTGCCGGTCGATCCAAGCGTCCTCGGCGGGGATGCAGCGGAGACAGAGCCGGAGGTGCGGCAAGCGTTCGTCGGCATGAAGCGGTCCTTCTTCGACCGCAGCGACTTCAACCGCCGGCTCTACCTCGTCCGCCAACGCGTCGAGAACCACGTCGAGCACGGGGACGGCCGCGATTGGCCGCAGACCGTCAAGGAGCAGTTCTACCTCTGCACGCTCAGCACCAACCGCCTCGTCTACAAGGGCATGCTCACCGCCCCGCAGCTGGGCACGTACTACAAGGACCTCCAGCAGCCCGACTTCGCCAGCCACTTTGCGGTCGTCCACAGCCGCTTCTCGACGAACACGTTCCCGTCGTGGCGACTGGCTCATCCGTACCGCTACCTGGCCCACAACGGCGAAATCAACACCATCCGCGGCAACCGCAACTGGATGCGGGCCCGCTACGGCTCGCTCAAATCCGACCGCTTCGGCGCAGAGCTCGACAAGCTCTTTCCGATCCTCTCCAGCAGCACCAGCGACTCGGCGACGCTCGACAACGCGTTGCAGTTCCTCACCGTCAACGGCCGGAACATCGCCCACTCGATGCTGATGCTCATTCCCGAGGCATGGCAGAACGACCCGCACATGGACCCGGATCTGCGGGCCTTCTTTGAGTATCACGCGTTACTCATGGAGCCGTGGGACGGTCCGGCGGGTGTGGCGTTCACGAACGGCCGACAACTCGGGGCACTGCTCGACCGCAACGGTCTGCGTCCGGCTCGGTACTACCTGACGGACGACGACCTGCTGGTCATGGGCTCCGAGGCCGGCTCGATCGAGTTGCCGCCGGAGTCGATCGTCAAGAAGTGGCGGCTCCAGCCGGGCAAGATGCTGCTCGCCGACTTCGAGGAAGGCCGCATCGTCAGCGACGACGAGGTCAAGCAGGATCTGGTCGATATGCGGCCCTGGTCGCGTTGGGTGCGTGACGGCCTGATCGACGTCGAAGCCCGCATGGCCGAGGAGCAAAAGGGCGGCACGCTGCAGAAGCCGCGGCGGCTCTTCGAGCCGGCGGTGACGGCCAACGTCGTCGCCGATTTCGACGGCATGTCGACCGACTCCATGCCGCGGAAGTCTCACGTGCCGGGTCAGACGACGGCGACGGATCCCGATGCGGATCTGCTCAAGATCCAACGGGCCTTCGGGTACACGAACGAGGACCTGCGGATGCTCCTCTACCCGATGGCGGCGTCGGGTGCCGAAGCGGTCGGGTCGATGGGTGCTGACACGCCGTTGGCGTGCTTGAGCGACAAGCCCCAGCCGCTGTTCAACTACTTCAAGCAGCTCTTCGCCCAGGTCACGAACCCGCCGCTGGATGCGATTCGCGAGGAGATGGTCACGAGCCTGATCACCTACCTCGGCCACGAGCGGAACCTGCTCGACGAATCGCCCGAGCACGCCAGGCTCCTCAAGCTGCGCGGGCCGGTCATCAACAACGAAGAACTGGCCTGGATTCGCAAGTTCGGCGAGAGTGCCGAAGGCCGCGAAGAGTTCAAGACCGCGACGATCTCCTGCCTGTTCGACGTGACCGGCGGCGAGGATGGCGAGACGGAGCCGGCCGTCGCGTTGGAGTTGGCGGTCGACGAGCTGTGCCACGAAGTCAGCGAAGCCGTGCATGACGGCGTGAGCATCATCATTCTCAGCGACAAGGGCGTTAGTGAGACGATGGCCCCGATTCCGTCACTGTTGGCGACGAGTGCCGTGCATCACCACCTCATTCGCGACGGCACGCGAAACCAGTGCGGCATCGTCATCGAAACAGGCGAAGCACGCGAAGGCCACCACTTCTGCTGCCTGCTCGGATACGGGGCGGGGGCGATCAACCCGTACCTGGCGCTCGACACGATCGACGACCTCGACGCCGACGGCCTCTTGCCCCCTGAGACGTCGGCCGAGGAGGCGAAGTACAACTTCGTCAAGGCGAGCCACAAGGCGATCCTGAAGGTCGCCAGCAAGATGGGCATCAGCACCGTGCAGAGCTATCGGGCGGCTCAGGTGTTCGAGGCCTTAGGCATCGGCCGGCCGGTGATCGATCAGTATTTTGTCGACACGCCCAGCCGCATCGGCGGGATCGGGATGCCGGAGATTGCCCAGGAAGCGCTCATGAAGCACCGACGCGCCTTCCCGCGTGTCGAGGCGGAGAAGAGCCGCGTCCTCGACGCCGGCGGCTACTACCAGTGGCGACGCGACGGCGAATATCACCAGTGGAATCCCGACACCGTCGCGAAGCTGCAGCACGCGGTCCGCGTCGACAGCGAGAAGGCCTACCGCAGCTACGCCAAGCTCGTCGACGACGACGCCAAGGCCAAGAGCACGTTGCGTGGTTTGATGGAGTTCGACCACGTCAACGAGCCGGTGCCGTTGGCGGAAGTCGAAGAGGCCAAGGAGATCGTCAAGCGGTTCGCGACCGGTGCGATGAGCTTCGGCTCAATCAGCAAGGAAGCGCACGAGACGCTGGCGTTGGCGATGAACCAGATCGGCGGCAAGAGCAACTCGGGCGAGGGCGGCGAAGATCCGGAGCGGTACGTGCAACTCGGCACGAACGGCTCGGCGAAACGGAACCCGCGACGGTCGGCGATCAAGCAGGTCGCGTCGGGCCGATTCGGCGTGCACGGCAACTACCTGCGGAACAGCGACCAGATCCAGATCAAGGTCGCCCAGGGTGCCAAGCCCGGCGAAGGCGGGGCACTGGGCGGTCAGAAGGTCGACGAGTACATCGCCAAGGTGCGTCACAGCACGCCGGGCGTCGGCCTGATCTCGCCGCCGCCGCACCACGACATCTACTCGATCGAGGACCTGGCGCAGCTCATCCACGACTGCAAGAACGTCAACCCGGCGGCTGACGTGAGCGTCAAGCTCGTCAGTGAGGTTGGCGTCGGCACGGTGGCGGCGGGCGTCGCCAAGGCCAAGGCCGATCACATCGTCATCGCCGGCTTCGATGGTGGCACGGGCAACGCGGCGTTGAGTTCGATCAAGCACTGCGGCCTGCCGTGGGAACTCGGACTCGCCGAAACGCAGCAGACGCTCCTGAAGAACGGCCTGCGTGGTCGCGTTCGTCTTCAAGCCGACGGCGGCATGAAGACCGGTCGCGACGTCGTCATCGCCGCGTTGCTCGGTGCCGAAGAAGTCGGCTTCAGCACGGCCCCGCTCATCGCGCTGGGCTGCATCATGATGCGTGTCTGCCACCTCAACACCTGCCCGGTCGGCATCGCGACGCAGGATCCGGAGCTACGCAAGAAGTTCATCGGCACGCCGGAGAACGTGATCAACTTCATGTTCTTCATTGCCGAGGAGGTCCGCGAGACGATGGCGAGTCTCGGGTTCCGCACGTTCGATGAGATGGTGGGACGCAGCGATTGCCTGAAGTTCACGGACTTGTCGGATCATCCGAAGCAGAAGCACCTGGACTTGTCGGTGATTTTGCACGACGTCGAGCCGCGCAGCTTCGACGCCAAGCGGAAGATCAAGGACCAGGACCACGAGATCGACCGGGCGTTGGACAACCGGCTGATCGAGCTGGCGATGCCGGCGATCGAGCGGGGCGAGACGGTCCACGCCGAGGTGCCGGTGCGAAACGTGAACCGCACCTGCGGCACGATGCTCAGCGGCAAGATCGCCGAGGTGCACGGGCTGGCGGGGCTGCCGGACGACACGATTCGATTCAAGCTCGGCGGCACGGCGGGGCAGAGCTTTGGGGCATTTCTGGCTCGGGGCGTGACGCTCGAACTCGAAGGCGACGCTAACGACTACGTCGGCAAGGGCCTGAGCGGCGGGCGCATCGTGGTCTATCCGCCGAAGGTCAGCGTGTTCGAGGCAGAGGAGAACATCATCGCCGGCAACGTGATCGGCTACGGCGCGATCAGCGGCGAAATGTACCTGCGTGGCTTCGTCGGCGAGCGGTTCTGCGTGCGGAACAGCGGAGCTGACGCGGTGGCGGAGGGTTGCGGCGACCACGGCTGCGAGTACATGACCGGCGGCCGGGTCTTAGTCCTGGGCAAGACCGGCCGGAACTTCGCCGCCGGCATGTCGGGCGGGATTGCCTACGTCTACGACCCGGACGACGACTTTGCGAGCCACTGCAACATGGAGATGGTCGAGCTGGGCCCGGTCGACGAAGAGGAAGACCTCGCCACCGTCCGGCGGCTGATGCAGGGTCACGCGGACCTGACCGACAGCCCGGTAGCCCGCGGCATGCTCGACCACTTCGAGGCGGCGATCACGTTCTTCAAGCGGGTCATGCCGACGGACTACCGCCTCGTGATGGAAAAGCAGCGGGCGAGTTCGAGCGTCTTGCTTGGTCCGACTTCTGCCGCATCATCGGGATAGGCGTTAGATTCAGATTCCCGAGAGCAACGACTCATGTCAAGCCGCTTTGATCCTGTTCGCGATGCTGCTGTGGCGATCTATGCTGTGGGGTGAAGGACGTCAGACTCGACTCGCCAGCGGATGTCGGAGAACGACGACGAGCTGGCGTGGCTCATGGACGACCTGCTGGATGCCATGTTGGATCTCAAATGGGCTACCATGGCCGATGATGAGGATCTGATGGAGGCGTACCACGAGGACGTCCGCTACCTGATTGACGAGGTGACCGACTATGACCTTTGAAGAAGCTCGCAACGGCCTGCGGTTCGAACGACGTGCTCGCACCACGGCGAAGGTCGTCCGATACGTCATTGAGCAGCGGCACGTGGATCCGGCCAATCTGGCGGAGCAGGTGGGCGTCGAACTGGACACGATTGAAGCCGCAAGGGCGGGCACGCATCCGCTCGAGCCGCGGCAACTGTCAAAAGTCGCCAAAGCCGCGAACATGCTGCCGGGCGACCTGCTCCTGGCTGCCCGCCCGCCGCAGTTGGACCACAGCGAGGCGTGGGTCCGTGAGCACGAGCAGCTTCGGATCGAAGCCCTCCGCAAGTGTGATGACTTCACGCTCCGACTTCGCGAGCGGCGTCAGCGGGAGCGGGGCGGCGACAGTTCCGCCGCGTAGCTCACCGCCGCCGGTGCGGATAAAGCCAGTCCCATAAGTCTGCCGGCAGATCTCGCTCAAAATACAGCGGCCGACCCGTCCGCGGGTGATCGAAGCCCAGGATCTTGGCATGCAACGCCTGCCGCGGCGGCGGGTCGGGTTCACCGCGCTCGCCGTACAGCTTATCGCCGCATACCGGATGGCCCAACTCGCTTAAGTGGATGCGAATCTGGTGCGTTCGGCCTGTCTCGAGCTTGCATTCGACAACGCCGCGATCACCGACCTTGCCCGCGGGTCGGACGTGCGTGATTGCCTTCTTGGCTGACTTGTCCTCGCCACCGGCGGGCAAAGATCCACGGTTGCCGTCGCCGCGGTCGCGGACGAGCATCGTTTCCACCTTTCGCCTCGGCGGCTGACCGTTGAGGACGATCGCGACGTAGACCCGGTCCAGAGCATGGGCCTGGAACTGCCGCACCAGGTCCTTTTCCGCCTCCGGGTTCCGGGCAAAGACCATCAGCCCGCTCGTGTCACGATCAAGGCGGTGCACCGGAAAGACGACCTTGCCTCGATCGTGCGGCCGGCGAATCCGCTTGGCGACGAGCTCGTCCAACGTCGGCTGCCGCTCGCGACGCCTGCCGCTCATCTGCCCTTCCCGCGGCTCCCGGGCACTGACCACACCCGCCGGCTTGTTGACGATGACGAGGTCACGATCTTCGAAGACGACGTCCAGATCCCTCGCCTCCGCCGGCTTGGCCGCGGGTCGGTCGAGGAGGTTAATGACGTCGCCCGCCTTGAGCCGTCGTGCCGGATCGAGGCACAGATTACCGTGAACCGCGACGCGTCGGTCCATGACCCGCATCTCCGCCTCTGCCCAAGAAACCTTCAGCCGCCGCTTGACGACGCTGCCAAGCGTCTTGCCGGCGTCGTCGGGTTTGACATGCAGAACCTGCCCATCCGCCTTGGCCACTCGTTAGGCTACGCGGCGTGAAGAACTTCAAAAGGGGTGACTTATAATGCGGATGCTCTGGATGTCATGCCTGTTGCTAGCGGTTGCCAAGGCGACTGCGGCGGAGGTGCGGGTCGCAGTGCTTCCGGTCGGCGAAGAGGTACAACACATTGCCGAGATCACGGAGCAACGTCTGTCGCACGTGCCGGATGTCGCGTTGCTTGATCGACTTGCTCTGGAGACCGTCTTCGCCGAGCAGGCACTCGCCGCCGCGGCCGGGAATGCGTCCGATGCGGCAGGTCGGCTGCAGCTCGGACAACTGCTTCGAGCCGACGTGCTCATTCTTCTCGAGCAGCAGCCGCCGGCGACCCGGGTCACGGCCATCGACGTCGCTACAGGTCTGCGGCTCAGCCGCGACGCGGTCAAGCCTCGCCAAATCATGCCGACGATCATCCGCTCGATTCAACAGCATCGCCGCGGCATTCGTGAAGTTGCCGCCGTGATGCCGTTCAGCTCGCCCGACCTGACGCGGACGCGGGACCACCTCAAGGACGCTCTCGCCGCGGCCCTAGCCCGTCGACTGGCGAAAGAGCCGGGCGTGCTCGTGGTCGAGGTCGAAGAGGCGCGGGCCGCCTTGGCGGAGTTCGCGGTCAGCGCCGGCCCACTGGCCGCCCGTCGACCGCCAGCCACCTTCGTCGACGGCACGTTCGACGCGATCGATGACGACCGCTTGCGGCTTCAGATCATTTACCGCCGCGGAAAACGAGTCGAGACCGTCGAGCACGACGTGGACGGACGGGCGGCTACGCGATGGCTGTCACGATCCGAGGCGGTGCCGGACGACTGGTTCGAGGGCGATATCGATCCGGCCGCCGCCGCTGAAGCCGAAGCGGTCTCCTTGTTCAGCCGGGCCGAGCGCTTCGCAACCTTGGGTGACTGGCAGCAGGCGTTGGGATTGGCTGAGGCGGCGATGGTGCTCCACGACACGCCCCAGCGTCGCCGGCTGGCCGCCATCAGCGCCTACAAGTCGGCCCAGACGATGCGGGAGACGACCAGGTATCTCGCTCCCGACGCTCGAGCAGCCGGCCAGGTCGAAATCGAAGCCATGGACCTGCGCGGCTGGCGGCACTTCGTCAGCTGGTCCCGCCGCGCCGCCGTTGCGGCAACAGAGGAGCATCGACAACTTCACCGCAACTATCTCGAGCACCTTGGCAGCCGCCTGGAGCCAGAGATCGTCGAACTTGTGCGGGCCGATGTGATCAGCATCTTCGCTTCGACGGACGCGCGGCAAGACCGCGATATCTGGATCCGGGGTATTGAACATCTACCCAATCGACTCTTTAGTAAGCACTACGGTCCGCACCCGCAGCAGGGACAGGACCGACACCTGCGGTGGCACATCGCACCGGAGCGGATGGCGTTCGCTGGCCGCATTGCCGCGGAGCTGGCCAGGATGCCGTCGGCGACAAAGGACGACTTCATCAAAGTGATTTGCGGCTCCTGGGCTTGGGTGGGCGAGAACAAGCACGTCCGCAGAACCCTCCACCACATGGCCGCGCTCGATCACCCGGCCGCCCAAGCGGCTGCGGCCGAGATCCTCGGCTGGCTGGACAGCCCTTGGCCGCGAATGCGAGGTCGCGATCCGGCAACCACTGGAATCGTTCGTTCAGAACCGCGTGAGCTACCCGCCGTCTCAGGCGTCGCCTGGAAGCACGTCCACCAGGCACCATTTACTGGAGAACTCTGCGGTTGGCTTCGTCTTGACGGTACTCGGCACACCGACGCCTTCTGGAGCACCACTAACGATCGCCCCGGCCGGCTCTATCTCGTCGACCCCGAAGGCGAACCGCATGATGTCGGCGACGAGGTGTATGGCGAATTTCAAGCCGTCGCCTACGACGGTCGATGGCTCTGGTACCTTGCTGCCGGTGATCCCGGCACGCGGCTCATCGCCCTCGACCCGCAGTCAGGCCAACGCCATGTTCTCGGCGGCGACCTGGGTCTGCCGCCCGATCCGGCCATTGGAGCCGGTCTCGTCGGGCTCGAAGAAGGTTCCGTCGCCCTGTCCGTAGCCATCGGCTCGGACAGTCAACGCCGGAACTACGTCATGATCGCGACACTCGATCCGAAGCCGACGTTGCAGACGCTGCTCGAAGTCCGCGAAGCCGAGGAGGCCTTCGTGCCAGGCAGCAGCAGTCTCGGCCATCCCTTCACGCCCGCCCTCTGGTTGGTTCGTGAGGACGAAGCAGCCACGCTCCTCGTCGTTCGCGGCAGCGATCGACGCCCGCTGATGATCGATCCCACACCAGGAGGCGCAGGCGTTCTCGGGGAGCTGGCCATTCCCTTCACGCAAATCGGCGACTTCTTCGAGCGCGACGGCATCAGCTACGCCGTCGCCGGTCGAAATTTGAAATTCGGCGGCATTTATCGTCTGACGCCGGACGCGCTCACGGTCGAGGAAGTCTCGCCCGTCGCTCCGCCGCTGCTCGAACAGGTCGTGCTCTACCAAGATCGACTGCTCGCCAGAAGCCGCTACAGCGACCTTCTCATCGCCCCGACACCTGATCAGCCGTTCGAGGAGATCCGAATGCAGTTCCCTGCCGACAAGGAGGACTGGGAGATGGCAACCGACGCCCGCGTCTTCGTAACCCATCGCTTCGGCCTCATCTGGAACCAGCCGATGGACCGGCAATTCTGGTCGATCGAACTGGTCAACGACGTGGCGACCCCGCCGGCGAAGCCGGATTGAACTGACGTGTCTCGCCTACGCCCGCGCTTCAACGATCATGCAGAAGGCTTTGAAGTAGCCCTCCAGCTCCGGCATCTGCGGCTCACGCGATTCGATGCCAGACAGCTCGTTCAAACCGCTGTCCGTCTGGTGGCGAGCCGGGAACGTCACCGACGTGAAGCCGGCATCGAGAAGGGCGCGTTCCATGTAAGGCCGACTCCACAGGAATTGGTGGCCCCAGTAGTGGAACATTGCGTTCGTCCAGACCTCGCGGCTCCAGACCGGTTCGAGCCAGACTTGTCGATAATTTTCGATGTCCGCGTCCTCCACTGTGTTGCTGGCAAGGGCCAGGACGCCGTCGAGGTCGGGTGTGGTCATTCGCAAGGTGCCGCCGGGCCGCAGGGCGCGTTTGGCCTCGCGGAAGAAGTAGAGGGCCCGCTCCAGCGGGATGTGTTCGATGACCTCCTCGCCGTAGATCGCGTCGAGGCTGTCGTCATGTAGCGGCAGTTGCCGAGTGATGTCGAGCGGGAAGTCGAAGTGCTTCTCGTTCTCACTCGGAGCCCGCCATGGCAGGCGGTCTAGGAGCAGGTCGGTGTTGAGCCAGCCCGGCATCGGCGAGGGGCCGCAGCCGATGTTCAGGCCCTTGAAGCCGGGCTCCGCAAAGTATCCCCTCAGCAGGCTCTTGCGGCGACGGACGTGCCGAAGGCGTTGCAGACCCGACCAACCCTGCTTGAGCGGCACCGAAGCCCAACGAAGAACGTCGACAACCTCATCACGGAAGGCGGGGGGGGCGACGGCAGGAAATTCGACGTGAGGCTTCGAGCGAGGTGGCTTCGCCGGCTCGTGATCCCTCATGTGTGAGATATTCGTTCCCCTTGCATCAGTTTCCACCAGCACGTTCGGCACGACGCCATTGTGCATCTGGAGCGCTTTAAAGCCAGCGCCTTCTTGCGAATATCGGCTTTGCAGGTGGAACAATTCGGATCGATGAATTCGGGACCGGGCGGACAAGACGTGAGCTGCTGAAGGACAACGGCGATTTGCAATCAAAGAGGCTCACCGTGCCGGACAGCCGACGACGGTTCGTCCTGCCGGGACGTCGCGGACGACGGTCGCCCCGGCTCCGACGGTGCAGCCTTCTCCCAGGTCCAGGCACTGAATGACGCTCGCCCCGATGCCGACGAAGACGCGGTCGCCGGCCGTGACGCGACCGGCGAGGGCGGCGGCGGGGCAGATGTGAACACCGTGACCCAGTCGGCATTCGTGGTCGACGACAGCATTCGTGTTGACGATGCACGCTTCGCCGAAGGTCGCTTCGACACAGACGACGGCTCCGGCACAGACGACGGTGCCGGCACCGAGGGTGGCGTCGCGTGCGACGGAAGCCCGAGGATGCACCAACGTCGCCGCTTCCAGGCCGGCCCGGCAGGCCTCGCGAAGGTGCTCGAGCCGCACCCGATTGTCGCCGATGCCGAGGGCAAACCGTGTCGCTCCGGCGTTGCGGGCAAGGTGTTCGAGTCGATTCGGTCCACCCAGCACCGGCAGACCTGCGACGGTCGTGCCGTGCAACGCCTCGTCGCCGTCGATGAATCCCGCGACCGCAACGTCCGCCGCCCGGCACAGGTCGGCCACTACTTTGCCATGACCGCCGGCACCGAGGATGAGCAAGGGGCCTTGCGGCATGGCCGGATCGTACCCGCCCGGGGCGTCGGCAGATTGTCGTCTTGCAGTCGGTCTCGGCTGCGATAAGCTATCGCCAGCCGGATCGGCAGGACGCCGAGGCTTCAACATCCCCGCCAGCCAAGGAGTGGCACCATGGCCGATCAAGAATTTACTACCGTTCTGGGCCCCGACGTTTCGATCAAGGGCGAGCTGACCTTCGAAAAGGCCGTGCGTCTGCAAGGCAAGTTCGAGGGCGAAGTCCGCACGGGCGGCATTCTGCACGTCGATCGCGAAGCCACCATGACCGGCGACGTCAAGGCGGGCAACGTCCGCGTCGACGGCACCGTCCGCGGCAACCTCCACGCCGCCGGCCGCATCGAGCTCAAGGAGTCGAGCGACCATGAAGGCGACCTCACCGCCGCCAAGCTCGTCGTCGAAGAAGGTGCCGTCTTCAAGGGCCAGGTCACGGTCGGCCCGAACGCCGTCAAGGGTCAGGCGGCGGCGCGGCAGGACGAGTCGGACGCGATGCCCGTCCGCAACGGCCTGCATGTCAACAACTAGGCGAGGCTCGCCATGTCCTCGCTCCTGACCAAGTTCGCCCCGAAGGCGGGAACCTTGCAGATCTCCTGCTACCGCTGCGGCGGCCGGCAGGAGGTGGGCTCGCGGGCGCAGACGGTGACGTGTCGCCACTGCAACAAGCCGCTGCAGGTCAGCGACGTGCAGATCAAGAAGTACGACGCCCGCCGTGAGATCAAGACCGTCGGCACGCTCGTCGTCGAGAAGAAGGGCCGCGTCGTCGCCAAACAGGTCGAGTGCGGCGGCTTGGTGGCTCGCGGTGAGGTGCGGGCCGGTGACAAGACGATCGTCCGCGGCCTCGTCATGGCCGGGCCCAAGAGTTCCCTCGGCGGCACCGTCGAGGCGCACACCGTCTCGATCAGCGACGGGGCTCAGCTCGATGGCTACTTCGTCGTCGGCAAGGACCACATGACCCCGCCGCCCCCGCCCGAGCCGATGGAAGAGGAGGCGATGCCCGACGCCGCTTCCGCCGACACGCCCGCGGCAGACCCGAAGTCCGAGCCGATCGAAGACGAAGCCGCCAAGATGCGGCGGTTGATGGAGATCACCAAACGCAAGCCCGTCGGGGCGAAGTAGCTTGCGTCCTCAACCGACGTTGAAGACCCCTCATTGTTCCCTACTCGGAGCGGCGTCGCTTGCGACGCGTTAGACCACGTTGATCGCGTCGCGAGCGCATCAATCGCGTCGCAAGCGACGCCGCTCCGGGGGGACGTCTGCAGCTCGGATTAGTCGTTCTGCAGTGCCGCAAGGCACCTCTGGAAAACCGCCTCGACCGACAGTGCGTGCAGACACGTCCCGTGCACGCACGCGCGGCTGAAGCACGGGTGACACACGACGTCCAATCGCAAGACGCTCTTCGCCTTCTCGTGCGGCCCCGTCAGACGCGGATCGGTCGGGCCGAACAAGGCGACCAGTGGCCGACCCAGCGCCGCCGCCAGGTGCATTGGGCCCGAATCGTTCGCCACCACCAACGACGCCCGCCGCATGACCGCCGCCAGTTCGCGGACGCTCGTCTGGTTGACGAGGCTCAAGCCCGGGATGATTGCAGCTGCTTCTTCGGCATCACTCGCACCGGCAACGACGGTCGAGACATCCAGCCGATCCGCCAACGCCGCGAAGTGCTCCGCCGGCCAGCGCTTCGTCGGCCAGTTCGTGCCCGGCAACAGCAAGGCGAACGACTCGCCGCCGATCGACTCCAACAACCGCTCTGCCGCCGCTTCGTCGTCCGTTGTCATCGTGATGCACGCCTCGCCGTCCCGGCCACAGCCGAGGTGCTCGGCGACATCGAGATACCGCTCGGCGGCGTTACGATGACCTTCACGAGCGGCGACAGGCTCATTGTAGAAGTAGGCCGCACCTTCACGGGCATAGCCGAAACCGACGCGACGCATGGCCCCGCTTCGGCCGGTGATCCAGCCGCTGCGAAACAGACCTTGCAGGTCGATGACGAGGTCGTACCGATGGGCCCGCACCGCCTTGACGAGTCGCCGGTGGCTTAGGATCTGACGCATGTTGCTCTCGCCCCGCAGGCGGTCGAAGAGGACGAGGCCATCGACGTGCGGGTGCGTCTCCAGCAGCGACGCGAACGGCCGGGCGATCAGCCAGTCCAGCGTCGCCTCGGGCCACCGCCGCTTCAGCAACGACGCCACCGGCAACGCGCCGATCACGTCGCCCAACGCGGTCGGCTTGACGATGAGAATGCGTTGCGGCGACTCCGACACGGGCGGAGCAGTATGGACGACCGTTCATCACGTGCAACGTTCAAACGCGACGCTGCGCCTCTGCGAACGCCTCGCGAAGCGTCTCGACGTGCGAGGCGTCGAAGCCCGGTCGCTCGTTCATGTCCTCGATCAGCCGGTCGAGCCCGCGGGTCGGCTGACGATCCCGACCGGCGGGAGCGAAGCCGTCGCAGTCGACCATGACCGGCAAGCCGGCGGGCGTGATCATCCAATTCGTCGTCTTGGCATCCCGATGCACCCAGCCGGCTTGCGTCGTGGCAACCAGCACGCTGCCGATCTGACGCAGGGTCGGATGCAGATCCGTCGACGGTTCCATCGCCGCCTCGTCCAGCGGGCGTCCGTCGATTCGTGCATACAGGGCAAACGCGTCCGTACGACGACGGGCGATCAGCAGCGGCATTTCGACGGGCAGCCCGTCGTCCACCAGCCGAAGATTCTTTCTGAACGCCCGCACCGCCCGCGGTTGACGGAACCAGGCGAGCCAGCGCTTCCGGGCATCGAGCTTGGGCCGCTTGAACACGGTCGGCACGCCATCGAGATCGCCGGCAGAGACCAGGCTTGCCGGGTCGTCCTTGAGCACCCGCCACGATGCCGTCTGCTCGATCGTGAAGCCGCTGACCTCAGGCAGTCGCCCGGCAAAGTACGTCCGCTGCGGCAGGCTCATCACGACTTGGCCCTTCCAACCGTCACGAAGCGCGATGGGTCGAGTCTGCGGCACAACCATTCCTAGGTCGCGGATCAAGAACCTGATTCCAAACACCTTCGGAGCGGCGTCGCTCGCGAAGCACTTCCGCCAACAGCTTTCCCGGTCATGAGGTCTGTAGAGCGCTTCCCAAGCCACGCGACTCCGGCAGATCACACCCACCCCCACCCCCACCCCCACCCCAACCCCAACCCCAACCCCGCCGGGCGACTTGTCGCGGGCCCTGTAGCGGTTCGTCGCGGAGCAAGAGCTTGACGCGCTATGGTCCGCCGCACCGTGGCCGAGGCATCCGATTCAAGGTCGTCCCTGCGACTCGCGACGATGATCGTCGCGAGCATCGTGATGGGCGGCTGTCGGCTCGGCCCGACGCCCGAGCCGCCGACCGTGCCGTTCGACCTGGACACGCCTTTTGCAGCGGCGACGGGATCGGCCGAGCCGCAACCGGCCGCACGGTGGTGGACGCGGTTCGAGGACGAGGCGACGAACGACCTCGTCGCCCGCGCCGTCGGCGGCAACTTCGATCTCAAGGCCGCCCTCGCCAGAGCCCGGCAGGCCAGGGCGGCCCGCGAAGTCGCCCGCGGGGACCGACTCCCGAGCGTCGGCCTCAACGCCAGCGCCACCGGTCAGGATCTGGCCGACAACGGCGGCTTCGTCCCGACGGCCGGGGGTGGCGTGCCGTTCGCCGGAGGGGCGGGGACGGACGACTTCATCGAGCTTTACGACCTGAGCGTCGACGTCTCGTGGCAGGTCGACTTCTTCGGCCGCCTCGCCCGTCTCGAACAGGCCGGGGCTTTCGAGCAGACGGCGACCGCGCTCGACGCGTTGGCCCTGAGCCACACGATCATCGCCCGCACGATCCAGGGCCGCGTCGCCGTCGCGACCTTGCGGGACCGGCTGCGGCTGGCAGAGGAAAACGTCGAAAACCTTCGGCAGACCCTGCAGACTGTCGAAGGCCGCTACGAAGCGGGCATCGGCGATCCGGTGCAGCTTCGATTGGCACGGGAGAACGTCGCGACAGCCGAGGCGAACGTGCCGGCGCTCGTGGCGGATCTGGCGGTGGAGCGATACGCGTTGGCGGTGCTCGTCGGGCGTCGGCCCGGGACAGTCGACATCGACACGGACCTGTCGACGCTCCCGCCGTTGCCGCCGCCGCCGGTCGGATTGCCAGCGGACCTTCTTGATCGTCGGCCCGATCTGTTGGCCAGCAGCTTCCGATATCAAGCGGCCCAGGCGCGTGTGGGTGCCAGCATCGCCGCGTTGTTCCCGAACCTCACCTTGTCCGCTTCAGCCGGGACGAGCAGCGACTCGATCGGCGACTTGTTCGACGACGGCAACTTCGTCTACAGCATCGTCGGCCGCCTGGCTCAGCCGATCTTCCAAGGCGGCAGTCTGCGGGCACGTGTCCGCCAAAGCCGGGCCGCCGTCGATGAAGCCGCCGCGACGTACGCCGGGCTCGTGCTCGACGCGATGCGGGAAGTCAGCGAAGCCCTGGCCCGCGAAGCCGGTGCCCGCCTCGAGGCCGAAGCGATTGATCGAGCTTTGCTCGAAGCGATGGCCGCCGAAGAACTGGCGCGTGACCGATATTCGCAAGGCGTCGGCGACTTGCTGAGCGTCTTCGAAGCCGAACGCCGCCGCCGGGCCGCCGAAGAACGCCTCGCCCTCGTCCGTCAACGCGTCTGGATCGCCCGCATCAACCTCCACCTCGCCCTCGGCGGCGACTGGTTATCTGACTCTGCCCCACCCGCTCCCGGCCAGACCCCATGAAAGACCGCCTCCCGTAGGGTGGGCCCAGGCCCACCATCCGGCCCGCGGGCCGACGAGCACCAGAGGTGGGCCCGGGCCCACCCTACGACGAATCGAACCATGATCCGCAAGAACGACGAATCAGCCGATGGTGCCGGCGAATCGCACGACCACGGGACGTCTCCGCAAGCATCAGCGGCGGCTCCGCAAGCATCAGCGGCGTCTCCGCAAGCATCTATTGTGGCTCCGCAAGCATCAGCGGCGGCTCCGCAAGACCGTGCGGCGGTTCCGCACGCATCTGCGGCGGTTCCGCAAGCACCTGCGGTGGTTCCGTACGATCATGCCGACGCGTCGCACGTTGCTGCGACCGTGGAACAAGGTCGTGCGGCCGACGATGACGAAGGGAATCAGGCGGCGGGGGTTCTCTTGCAGATCGGCCTGGCCATTGTCGTCCTGGCCGTCGGATTCGGCGTCACGTATTTCCTCGTCAGCCAGAAGACCGCACCGGCGCGTCTCCCCGCGGCTCGGGCGGCGCCGGTGGTGCAGACGATCCTCGCCGATGTCGGCACCGTCGCGGCGGATGTCGAGGGCTTCGGCAGACTCCGTGCGTCGCGTGACGTTTCAGTCGTCCCTCAAGTCGGCGGACGCGTCGTCGCGATCCACCCCGACCTCCGCCCCGGCGGCACCCTTGACGCGGGGGCCGTCCTGTTCGAGATCGATCCGACCGATTACGAGATCGCCCTGGAGCAACGCGAGGCCGACGTCGAACGGGCCGAAGCGTCGCTCGAACGCCTCGACGCCCGTCGTCGCTCGGCGATGGCGGACGTCGCCCGACGCGAGACGGCCCTCGAAACGATGCGGGCCGAAGCCGCGGTGAGTCGAGCGGAGTACGTGCGGATCAACCCGGATCGCGACGTGCCGCCGCTCGTGGCGAAAGTGCCGCAACTCCGTGAAAACGAGGCCTTGCTCGAAGCGGCCGAGGCGGCGTTGAGCGAAGTCGATGCTCAGGCTGCGGAACTCGAAGCCAACCTGCGACTGGCCGAGGCGGCGGTGAGGCAGGCCCAGGTGACGCTCGACCGGACGAGGGTCACGCTGCCTGCCGACGGCGGGCCGTACCGCGTCGCGAGCGAGTCGGTCGACGTTGGTCAGACCGTGTCGCCCGGCGTCGCCGTGGCCCAGGTGTTTGACGCCGGGTCACTTGAAGTGGCGGTGCCGTTGGACGATGCGGACCTGCGGTTCGTCCAGATTCCCGGCAGCACGGCGACCGTCGCCGCCGGCGACGTCGAGGCGTCTGGCACCGTTGCCCGCACCGGCGGCGAGGTCGATCCGCAGACGCAGCTCGTGGAGGTGATCGTCGTCCTGGACGATCCGCCCGAAGCCTTCGTGCCGGGTCGGTTCGTGAGCGTGACCATCGACGGCACGCCGATCGAAGGCGTGGCCCGGTTGCCGCGGCAGACCGTGACCCGCACTGAAGACGATCGATCCCGCGTCAACCTCGCCGACGACGGCGAGCTGCGGTTTGCCGACGTCACCATCATCCGCCGCGACGCGGGTGACGTGCTCGTCCGCGGCCTGGACGACGGCGCCCGTGTCATCGTTACGCCGCTGGACGTCGTAACCGATGGCATGCCGGTGCAGGCAGAAACCCCGTAGGGTGGGCCCAGGCCCACCATCGGGTAGAGAAGAAGCGGCAGATTGCAGAGGTGGGCCCGGGCCCACCCTACTCAGATCACCATGAGCCACGCCTTCGACGATCAACCTCAGCAACGCGACATGGGCCGCGGGCTCATCGGGTGGTTCGCCCGCAACCACGTCGCGGCCAACCTCTTGTTCGTCTTGCTCCTCGTCATCGGGGCACTGTCGGTCCTGCAGACGAAGCTGGAGGTTTTCCCGCAGATCGACCCGCGGATCGTGACGGTGAGCGTGCCGTATCCGGGGGCGAATCCCGAAGAGGTCGAGGCGGGCGTGATCCTTCGCGTCGAGGAGGCGGTTGCGGATGTCGAGGGGATCAAGAAGCTCGGAGCCGTCGCGGCCGAGGGGCAGGGCGTCGTGACCGTCGAGGCCGAGAGCGGCATCGACATGGACGACTTCTACGAAGACGTCAAAGCCGCCGTTGATCGCATCGCGACGTTTCCCGCCGACGCCGAAGAGCCGGTCGTCAGCGAGGCGAGCGACAAGTTCCAGGTCATGACCGTCGCCCTCCACGGAGAGGTTGATCGGCAGACGTTGCGTGAACAAGCGGAGCTGCTCAAGGACGATCTGCAGCAGTCGGGCGGCGTGAGCCAGGTCGACATCGACGGCATCCCGCCTTACGAGATCAGCGTCAACGTCCGCCCGGCTGATTTGCGGCGATACCAGATCACGTTCCAGGATGTCGCCAACGCCCTGCGTGACAGCAGCCTCGACCTGCCCGCCGGCACCGTCGATGGTCCGAGCGGGCAGGTGCTGATCCGATCGACGAGCCAGCGGTATCGCGGCGTGGACTTTGAGGAAGTCGTCATTCGCACCCTCGGCGACGGCACGCGCATCCTCGTCCGCGACGTGGCCGACGTCGTCGATGGCTTCGAGGACAACGATTACGCGATCCAGTTCAACGGCGAGCCGGCGGTGCTGCTCAACGTCTTCCGCACGGGCGACGAAGGCGCGCTCAACGTCGCGGCGACGGTGATGGCGTACGTGGAAGATGCCCAGAACCGGCTGCCGCCGAACATCAGCATCGCGACGTACAACGACTCGTCGATCCTCCTGCAGGACCGCATCGACCTGATGCTGCGGAACGCGCTCATCGGCCTGGCGCTGGTCGTGTTGCTGCTGGGTTTGTTCCTCGACTTGCGGCTGGCATTCTGGACGGCGCTTGGCCTGACGATGAGCGTGGTGGCGAGCTTCATGGTGCTGCCGGTGCTGGACGTCAGCATCAACATGATCTCGCTCTTCGCCTTCATCCTGGTCCTCGGCATTCTCGTCGACGACGCGATCGTGGTCGGCGAGAACATCCAGTCGCACCGCGAACGCGGCAAGAGCACGATGGACGCCGCCATCGACGGCACACGCGAGGTCTGGCTTCCGGTGACGATGACGATCCTGACGACCGTCATCGCCTTTGCGCCGCTGCTCTTTGCCGAAGGGGCGATCGGGCAGATCCTGGCGGTGATTCCCGTGGTGGTGATCGCGGTGCTGGTCTTGTCACTGGTCGAGGCGTTGCTCATCCTGCCGGCACACCTCGGCGGCGGCGACGGTTGGGAGCCGCGGTTCTACACGAAGATTCGCACGGGGTTGGCGACGCAGCTCGAGCGTTTCACGCAGGGGCCTTACAAATGGCTGCTGACGCTTGCGACGCGGTTCCGGTACGTCACCCTCGCCAGCGGCATCGCGATCATGGCCCTGACGATCGGAATGATCCGCGGCGGCATCCTGCCTTGGCAGTTCTTCCCGGAGGTCGAGAGCGACATCGTCACCGTCAACGTCGAGATGCCGCCCGGTGCGACGGCCGATCAGACGCAGGCGATCATCGACCGCCTCGAAGCCGGTGCCCAGGAGCTGGCTCGACAGACCGCCACGCTCGAGGACGGCGGGCCGCTGATCAAGCAGATCCAGTCCGCCGTCGGCGGCACTCCCATTGCGGATATCTCGGGTGGTCCGGGTGCGACGTCGATCATCGCCTCACGCGACCCGCGGCTCGGCGAGATCGTCGTCGAATTGACCGGCGGGGCCAGTCGCGACACGCCCGCCGCCGAAGTGCAGGCGATGTGGGAAGAGATCGTCGGCCCGGTCGTCGGGCCCAAGACCGTTGAGTTCCGCAGCGACCTCATTCGAGCCGGTGAGCCGATCAACGTCGAACTTCGCAGCAAGGACCAGGACGCGCTGCGTGACGCGGCGGACTTCCTGAAAGATGAGCTGAGCAAGATCGAAGGCGTCCGCGAGATCGCCGACAATTCGGAGGACGGCCGGCCTGAGGTTCGCGTGACCGGCCTGACGCCCCTGGGCGAATCGCTCGGCTTGCGTGCAAGCGACGTCTTCCGCCAGGTCCGCGGTGCCTTCTTTGGCGAAGAGGCCCAACGCGTGCAACGGGGCCGCGACGAGGTGCGCGTCTACGTGCGATATCCCGAAGATGCGCGGGAATCGCTTGCCGACGTCGAAGACCTCTACATCCGCCTGCCCGACGGCACCGAGGCTCCGCTCGACCGCGTCGCGGAGCTGGAAGAGGGCACCGGCTACAGCGCGATTCGCCGCACCGACCGCCGCCGCGTCGTCAGCGTCACGGCTGATGTCGACGTGACGAAAGTCACGAGCAGCGACATAGCCGAACTCCTCACGCAGGATACGGTCGAAGAGCAGAGTTGGTGGGAGTGGTTCCTGTCCCTCTTTTCTGCCGACGACGAAAACGATCCCGAGGGAATCCTCGGCGAGATGACCGAGCGGTTCCCGAGCGTCACGTGGAGCCTCGAGGGCGAACAGCAGGAACAGGCCGAGTCGCTGGTTTCTCTGCAGCTCGCCATGCTCGTCGCCCTCGTCGGCATCTACGCGATGCTCGCTGTCCTGTTCCGCAGCTACGTCCAGCCGATCGTCGTGATGAGCGCGATCCCCTTCGGCTTCGCCGGTGCCGCGGCAGGGCACCTGGTCATGCACTGGCTCGTCCGCGACACGCCGCTGACGTTCCTGTCGCTCTTCGGCGTCGTCGCCCTCGCGGGCGTCGTGGTGAATGACTCGCTCATCATGATCGACCTGATCAATCGCAACCGCATGCGCGACGGCGACTCCAACACCGGCATCGAGCAGGGCGTCATCGACGCCGGCCTGCGGCGGTTTCGGCCGATCTTCCTGACGACCGTAACAACGTTCTTCGGCCTCGTTCCGATCATCCTCGAGACAAGCCTGCAGGCCCAGTTCATCATTCCGATGGCGATCAGCCTCGGCTTCGGCATCGTCTTCGCCACCGCGATCACGCTGCTGCTGGTCCCGAGCTTCTACCTGATCGTCGAAGACCTGCGTCGGATGCTGCTGCCGATTTTCGGCAGACGCATGCGCTACGAAGGCCCCGGCTTCGACATCGGCGGGCACTGACCGGGTGCAGGAGCCGTTCGAGATGTCGTAGGGTGGGCTTCAGCCCACCATCGGACTCGTGCGAACCGGACGATGTGCTGAAGCCCACCCTACTTCCCCGAAACTGATTCAAGCACGTCATTCCCGGATTCGCTCGTATAGCGCCTGCTCCGCGGCCCGGTATTCATCGAACCGCGTGCGAACGCGTTCGAGCAACGCCTCGACCTCGTCCGGGGTCGCGGTCTCGTCCATCGCGACACCTTCCAACGCGACAGCCGCGTCCTGCAGAGCGTTGGCACCTTCGGCAAATCGGCGGGCGGCGTCGTAGAGGTTCATGCTGTCCCGCTGACGACCGTCTGGACGGAACAGCAGCCGCCAGGGGCTGCGGCGAATTTCCTGGCTTGCCAGCTCGAGCGTCGTCGCCGTCGAGGCCAGACGATCCACCACGACGCCGATCTGCGGCTTGTTCCGGGTGATGACGCTTTGCACGTCCTCTACGGCAGCGTCGGCATCGTGCATCGTCTGCTTCGCCGCACGAGCCGCGTCGGCGACATCGTCGGCGACCGTCTCGGCCCGCGTCAGCACCCGATCGAGCGACGCACTCGCCTCTCGCACCGTCTCGCGAACGCCATCGATCGCGCCGTTGGCATTGGCAACGAGAGCCGACGCATCCTCCGTCAGCTGCGGCAGCTTTTCACTTGTCACCCGCAGGTTTTCCAGCGTGTCGCGAAGCGACTGCCGTGACGACTCGCTGCCGATGACGCTGTCGACCGCGTCGGCGGCACTGGCAATCTTGGTGAGGGCGTTGTTGGCCGTCGGCAGCGTCTCGCTGCGGGTGGTTTTGACGATATCGATCAGCTCCGGCGTCACCTCGTTGAACGCCTTGATGACGTCGCTCAACGTGCCGGCCTCACCTTGAATGGCATCGCCTTCGGCCAATCGACTGCCGTCGCCAAGGTCGGCAATATTAATCGAGACGATGCCCGTCACGGTCTGCTGGATTCGCGCAACGGCACCCTCCTTGAGCGGCAGGTCTTCGGGTACGCTGATTTCGACGACGATCTGCGAATAATCGTCATCGAAATCGGTGCTCGTCACTTTGCCCACGGCCTTGCCGCCGACGCGGACCTCGCTGCCGGGCCCAAGGTTGGCTATATCGTCGCCGACTGCGAACAGGACGCGTTTGGTGACGCCGCCATCTGCCGGGCCGCCGGTGACGGCGTAGACGACGCCGAACGACAGGGCGACGCTCGCGAGGATGAAGAGCCCGGCGATGAGGGCATTGCGGTCGTTGACACCGGTCACGGGAGGATCCTACCTCATTGAGCCCGAGGAAGCAGCGGGCGATGCGGAACCAAAGCGGCCGCTGCAGAACCAAAGCGGCCGCTGCAGAACCAAAGCGGCCGCTGCAGAACCAAAGCGGCCGCGACAGCTAGGAGCCGTCGCGGCCGAAGTATCGGCCTGATGATGAGGACGCGACGCAACCTTTAGCGGCGGCGCCGCAGGAAGCCGAGGGCGGCTACACCGACGAGGCCGGCGGTGGTCGGCTCGGGAACGACGGTGATCGAACGGATCAGGTCACCCGAGGTGATCGTGTCGACAAAGGTGGCAGCACCAGTCTCCAGGTCGATCGTGTAGAGGGCGCTGTTCGGGCCCGACTGCAGGGCGGCGAAGGCGACGTTCTGAGCGTTGATGTCGAAGCCGAGCTCGTTCGTCAGCGGGCTGACGCCGAGGCTGCCGACCGTCTCGAGCGTACCGGCGTTGTTGGCGACGGTGGTGAGCACACCGAGCGTCGCGTCGATGCCGAACTGCTGCGTCGACTGCGCTTGCGGGAAGGCGTTCGTGTAGGCGATGCCCGCGATGTTGGGGTTCTCGCCGTCGTTCGGATCGCCGGCGGCGTAGAAGACATCGGTCTTGCTCGGAGCACCGAGGTACTGCCCGGTGTTGCCGTCGATGACGCGGTTATCATCCGTGTCGCTGATGATGCGAGCGAAGCGGCCGATGTCGGCCACCTCCCCGCTACCGCCGTCGAAAGCGTTGTTGAAGTCGAAGGCGTAGCTGGTGCCACGAAGCGACGGCGGGGCGAAGTTGCCGACGAGGTCGGCCGAGAAGTCGTCCTGGTCGATTGTGTAGACGTTGTCCTGGCTAGAGATCGCGTAGACCTCGTTCGTGCCAGGCCGGTAGTCGATGCCGAGCAGGATCTCGCCGCCGCTGAGACCGCTGACGAAGCCGCCATCGAGGCTGACGGTCGGATCTGCCGAGTCGAAGACGGTGATGCTGTTCTGAGTGGTCAGGCCATAGATGAGGTCAGCCGACGCGGTAGACGCGGCAGCCATCGAGGCCACGGTGGTGAGGATGAGGGTTGATTTCTGCATGATTTCTCGCGAGTTCTCCGGAAGGGACGCATCGTGCGATCGGGGTCGCCAGTCGGTCCAAAGTTGCCGCGAAGTGCACGCTTCACCGCATGTCTCGACCCACGGACGCCACGCAGTCGCATGTCGGCCCACGTCCTTACGTGTACCACTTTGATTCAGATGCGCAAAGACATGAAATTCGAAGCGGACACATCGACGCACTTTAATCGATGATCGTGCTGTTGCAGCCACTGCGAGGCCGACACGCTGCACCTAAAGGTTATACGCTGCACCTAGCTGCTTGCACCGCTGGAACTTGCCCCTTCCCGCCACGCCGCCAGCCGCTACGTTGGCCGGACGTATCGACGGCCGTTGGATTCCGCTACCGACCAATCTCTCCTTGAAGCCGTCGCCCGACAGGACCGTGCCGCCTTCGAGATCCTCTTTCAGCGGCATGGGCCGACTATGCTCGGGCTGGCAGTACGAATCCTGCGGAACCAGCACGAGGCCGAAGACGTCGTCGGCGACGTGCTGTTGGAACTGTGGCATCGGCACGAGCGATTTGAGGCATCCCGCGGTTCGGCCGTCTCGTACTTGCTGCTCGTGACGCGGAGCCGGTGCATTGATCGTCTCCGCAAACGTCGTAGCAGCGGCGAAAAGCGGCTGCCGGTGGCACTGTCGGCATCAGACGGGTCGCTGCCGGTGGAGATGGCGGCGTTGCGGGAGATGGGCCAAACGGTTCGTCAGGCAGTCGAGACGCTGCCGGAGCCGCAGCGGTCAACGCTGCACATGGCCTTCTTCGACGGCATGACGCATCGCGATATTGCCGAAGCCACCGAGACGCCGATCGGCACCGTCAAAGGGCACATCCGGCGTAGCTTGCTCAAGCTGCGGAACCACCTGCGATCGCATGATCCCGCTGAAGGAGGTGGCGGATGAAGCGGCAGGATCTGGACGAACTCGTGCTGCTGTACGCCGCCGGCACGCTCGATGACGCCGAGGAGCGGCAGGCGGTCGAAGACTGGCTGGCGTCGGGCGAACCCGAGGCACAGCGGGCGCTGGACGAAGCGCACCGGTTGACCCTCGGGCTCGCCGCAACGCCGGAGCCACTCGAGCCGTCGGAGCGGCTGTGGGCGAAGCTCGATGAGGCGACGCAGGACAGGGCGCTTCAAATGCCGTCGCAGCCGTGGGTGCGACCTTGGCATCTCGCCGCCGCGGCACTGCTGGCGGCGGGGCTGACACTGACCATCGGCTACTCGGTCTTGCGGCCTCAGATCGACCGCTTGGAGGAGGCGGAGCTTCGCGTAAGCGCCGCAAAGGAATCTGCGGAAGCCAATCTGGCTGAACGTAACGAGCTTGGAGCGGAGCTGGACGCGTTGCGGATCGAGCTGGGCCAACGTCGCGTGGAGCTGGCCAAGGCTCGCCAGGAACTCGAGACTGCTCAAGGCCGCGTCGCTTCGCTCGACCAGAAAATTGAGCGGCTCGAGCAGACGCTGACGCAGATCCGGACCAGGGTCGACCAGTCACAGCTTGCGTTGCAAGAGACGCGTGATCGGTTGCAGCAACGCGAGGCCGACCTGCGACTCGCCGCCGATGCCGATGCCGTCGTCGCGACGCTCCAGGGTACCGATGAGCGACCCGATGCCATCGGCGATGCCGTCTTCAACCGCAGAGCCGACGCCTTACGATTGGCGGTCCAGGGACTCGCAGCAACGAATGACGATCAGACGTATCAGGCCTGGGCCTTGCCCGTCGAAGGCAATCCGGTGCCGTTGGGCATCTTCGCCGTGAGCGACGACGGTCTGGGCCGAATCACCACGGACGATGTCGTGGAGTTGCCGGCGCAGCTGAACGCCTTTGCGGTGAGCCTCGAACCCGCCGGCGGCAGCGAGAGCCCGACGGGACCGATCGTGCTGGTGGGGCCAGTTCGCAAATGAATCGGATGAACCGTCCGCCATCGGCTCGTAGAGTGCCAGCCGATGGGCAAGCCGACTGGATTCAAAGAGATCAGACGCGAGACCCGGCAGCGTCGGCCGGTGTCGTTGCGAATCAAGGACTGGGACGAGATCTACCTGCCGCTCGGCGAAGAAGCGCTTCGCAATCAAGGTGCCCGCTGCATGGATTGCGGCGTGCCGTTCTGCAACAACGGCTGCCCGCTGGGCAACCAGATTCCCGACTGGAACGACCTCGTCTACCGCGACCGCTGGTACGAGGCATATCAGTCGCTGGCCCGCACGAACAACTTCCCGGAGTTCACCGGCCGCATCTGCCCGGCCCCGTGCGAGGAGGCGTGTGTCCTGTCGCTCAACGACCGGCCTGTTACGATCAAGAGCATCGAGCAGGCGATCGCCGACAAGGCGTTCGAGGAGGGCTGGGTGGTCGCTGAGAAGCCCGATCCCGACAAGCGGACGGGCAAAAAGGTCGCTGTGATTGGTAGTGGTCCGGCGGGCATGGCAGCGGCGCAGCAGCTCAACCGCGCGGGACACGACGTCGTCGTCTTCGAACGCGACGACCGTGCCGGGGGCCTGATGGTCTACGGCATACCCGACTTCAAGATGAACAAGAGCAAGGTCCAGCGGCGGGTCGACCTCCTGGTCGAAGAGGGCATCGAGTTCCGGTGCGGCGTCAACGTCGGCAAGGACGTGACGACCGACGAGTTGCAGGCCGAGTTCGATGCGATGATCCTCTGCAACGGCGCGACGAAGGCCCGAGACGTCAACGTGCCAGGGCGCGAGCTGTCGGGTATTCACTACGCAATGACGTACCTGCCGCAGCAGACCCGCGAGAACCTCGCCGCCGTCCCGACGCCGACTGCTTCCGCCGGTAAGCTCGGTCAGACGGTCGGGGACCAGATCTTCGCCGAGCAGCAGATCAATGCTCACGGCAAGCACGTCGTCATCATCGGCGGCGGCGACACCGCGGCCGACTGCCTCGGCACCGCGTTGCGGCAGGGTGCTAAGAGCATCACGCAGTTCGACATCAACCGCCGGCCCGCCGAGGAACGCGAGCCGCTCAAGACGTGGCCCAACTGGCCGATGGTCCTCCGCACCAGCGCCGCCCACGAGGAGGGCGTCGAGCTGCACGGCCGCGACCTGCGCGACTACGCCGTGCTCACCAAGAGCTTCGTCGACGACGGCCAGGGCAATGTCAAGGCGATCAAGGGCGTTCGCATCGAGAGCTACAAGGACGAGCAGGGCGTCCGCCACGTCACCGAACTCGACGACGGCGGCTTCGAGTTGCCTTGCGACTTGTGCCTGCTCGCCATCGGGTTCACCGGCCCGGACCCGATCGGCCCGATCAGCGACCTTGACCTGGAGCTGACGGAGCGGGGCGCGGTGAAGGTGAACGACGACTACATGACCAGCGCCGACGGCGTCTTCGCCGCCGGCGACGCCAGGCGTGGGCAGTCGCTCGTCGTCTACGCCATCAGCGAAGGCCGCCAGGCGGCGCGGTGTTGCGACGAATATCTTATGGGCTACAGCGACCTGCCGGAGATGGCGTTGGAGCTCTAATCTGATCGGAAGACAATCTTTTCAGGCGTGCTGCGTTGAAGCGGACATGCCCTGTTCCGACTTTGAGTTGCTCGAGCGTCGCCGCCTGCTCAGCATGACGTTCACCGACGCCGAGCTCCTCACCGCCGCTCAAGCCTTCCCGGCGATGCCGCGGGACACGGCCGACCTGATTCCGTTCGTCGGCGGGGCGGGTGGGGGGCCGACCTTCACCGCCGGCACACCGTTCAACGACCTGGGCATCACGCTCCTCGATACCGACTACGTCGACGGCGAGAACGGCGGCGGCGACACGTTCATGCCGGTCGACCCCTCGGACGAACTGCCCGGCACCGGCGAGGTGAAGTACATCCGCACCGTCCTCAACGTCGACCTGAGCGAGAACTACGGGGCGGCTTACGGCGACCGCATCATCCTCGGCACGGACGAGATCGATGTCCCCTTCTTCAGCATCGGCCCGGACGGCCTCGACAACGACTACGTCGTCATCCAGCACTTCGACTACCAGTTCGGTGCCGTCCAACTCCGCGGCACAGCCGCCGATTACGAGCTGCGGCAGTTCGACGAAACTGCCGACGGCGTCGCGACGAGCGGGTGGTATCTCTTCTACACCGGCGGCGACCAGATGGCCCAGCCGGACCTGATCGCCTTCGTCTTCAACTTCGACGACTTCGCACCGACCATCAGCGGGGCGCTGCCGAACAACACAGCTGCCTTGGGCAACGGCACGGGCCTGCTGGATCTGAGTGACCCGCAGCAGTTCATCTTCGCCACGCCGGTCTCGACAACCGCGGCCGTCGTCGGCGACGCGACGCAGGTCGGCACCAGCGGCAAGGAGATCGTCGAGGCCGTCGCGGTCGACGCTAAGGGCAACACCTACCTCGCCGGCGCGACCGACGGCACCTTCATCGACGGCCCGGACGTCGACCACCGCCTGTTCGTCAGTCAAACCCTCGCAGACGGATCGCTCGGCTGGGTGACGGAGCTGCCGATGCGCGAGGGTTCGACGCTCAAAGCCGCCATTGCCGATGACGAGTTCCTCTACGTCGCCGGCCGGACGCTCGGAGCCCTGCCCGGCTTTACGAACGCCGGCCGATGGGACGGCATCATTCTCAAGCTCCGCCTCGACACCGGCGAGATCGTCGCGACGAACCAGTGGGGCAACGCCGGCATCGACGGGTACGGCAACCTCGAACTCGACGATGCCGGCCACCTCTTCGTCAGCGGCCAGGGCTCGCCTCCCGGCCAAGGCGGAACCGACGACCTCTACCTCGTCGCCAAGCATCGCACGAGCGATCTCGGCAACGTCTGGCGTCAACTCGACGCGACAGCACAGCAGGGCTTCGCCGCCAGTGCCGAAGCGTGGGGCGGCCTGACGTTCGTTCCCGACGGGACGGCTCCGGGTGAGGGCACCCTCGTCGTCGCCGGCTGGGTCATCTCATTCGGCGGGGCCAACGCCTTCGCCACGACCTACAGCGACCTCAACGCCGCGACGCCGACGATCGACAGCTCGATCATCTTGACGCCGCCCGGCACGTCAGCCGAGTGGATCATGGACAGTGTCGTCGACGCCGCCGGCAACATCTACTTTGCCGGCTACACCACCGGCAACCTCGGCGGCCCCCACCAGGGCGAGGGCGACGCCTTCATCGCCAGGTACGACAGCAACCTGCAGAACCCGGTCATCCGGCAGTTCGGCACGAGCCGGTCCGACATGTTCCGCTACCTCGAGATCAATGCGAACGACACGATCTACGCCACCGGCTACACCTATGGCGACCTCGCCGGTAGCAACGCCGACCCTACCGGCCGAACCGGCGACGTCATCGTCTACACGTTCGACACGCACCTCGACACGCTCGACGCCACCCAGTTCGGCACACCCCACGAAGACCGCGGCATCAGCGACCTCTTCGACGGCATCCTCACCATCGGCGGCATGACCGAAGCCGCCATGGCCGACGTCAGCCGCGGCTCGTTCGACGGCTACGTCGTCAAGCTCGACGCCGCCACGCTCGACGTCCTGCCCGACTTCCTCGCCGGCGACGCCAACCGCGATGGCACCGTGAACCTCGCCGACTTCACCGCCCTGCGTAACAACTTCGGCGTCGGCTCGCTCTTCAGCCAAAGCGACTTCAACTTCGACGGCCGGATTGATCTGGCGGACTTCACGATCCTGAGGAACCACTTCGGGCTGAGCGTTGAGGACGATTTGTTGTAGGCTTCGCGAATGACTGCCGCATTGAGCGGAACCATCCTCGACCGTATGTTCGCCGCCGTGGAAGCTGTCCGCGAACGATTGGAGCGGGCCACCTCGGCGCTCAACGCCGCGGGTGTCCCGTACGCCGTCGCTGGCGGCAATGCCGTGGCCGCTCACGTCGCACGCATTGATCCGGGTGCACAAAGGAACACGCGAGATGTCGACATTCTGCTGCGTCGTGAAGATCTCGATGATGCCAGACGGGCTTTGGAGGCCGTTGGCTTCGTCTACCGACACGCGGCCGGGCTCGATGTCTTTCTCGACGGGCCCGACGGCAGAGCTTCGGAAGGGGTGCATGTGGTGCTTGCAAACGAGAAGGTCAGGGAGCACGAGCCGGTCGGCAATCCGGACGTTGGCGAATACGAGGAGACGGAGCACTTCCGCGTCCTCTCGCTCGAAGCGCTGGTCCGGGTGAAGCTCACCGCGTTCCGGCGAAAGGATCAAGTTCACCTGCTCGACCTGATCGGCGTCGGCCTGATCGACGACACTTGGCCCGTCCGCCTGCCGCCTGTCCTCGGGGAGCGGCTCCAGCAACTGCTGGACGATCCGGACGGTTGAACTCGATGTCCCGTTAGCCCTCCCGGCTCGCCAGCACGTCCCGGATGCGAGCGTTGGCGGCTTTGGCGTCGACGCTGCCGCCGTTGGACTTCATGAACAGGCCCGTGGCTTTGCCGATGTCGCGGGGCCCGAACTCGGCGTGTTCGGCGAGGAACGCATCGACCTTGGCATTGGTCTCGGCCGCGTCGGCTTGTTTGGGCAGGTACGTTTCGACGATCTTCATCTCGGCGTCGAGCTGTTGCACCTGACTGGCGTCGTTGAGCTTCTGGTACTCCTCGCGGCTCTTGCCGAGTCGCTTGTGGTAGGCGGCGACCATCTTCTGCGGCGTCGATGGCGGCTTCTGCAGGTCGGCGGCTCGGGCGTCGGCAAGCAGCATCCGGATGACGCCCAGCTTCTCCTTTTCACCCGCTTTGAGCGCGAGCTTCATGTCGGTCTGGAGACGCGGGATCAGATTGGTGTCGGCGTTGTTCGGGTCGTCGGGCATAGCGGTGGCGAGAAGCCTAACGTATGCCCGACGCCAACCGACTTGTGGTCGGCTGCAACTCCACCGCCACGGCACGAGGCCGATGAGCGGCGGGGCGTCAGGAACGGTTCACAAGGTGACCCCGATTCTGGCCGGCGTCGTTCCATGACGGCACTGCCTGCCATGCCACAGCGCATGGAGGTCTACACGACGACTTATGAGTGATTCGGGTGCGAATACCCTGACCGGCGTCCTTCACACGCCCAGCGATCGCGGCGACGGCAGCCTGCGGGACCCTGACATGCTGCTGCGGCCCATGCGGACCGACGACGGCCGAAGCCCCGTCGTCCCGCGTCGGCTCATCGACGACTACCACCTCCGCCAGGGCAATCTCGTCACGCTCGAGCTCCGGCCCAATGGCAAGGTCAAGGACGTCCGCCTCGTCGAGGACATGAAGCCCGACCTCTGGCGGCAGGTCAGGCCGATCTACGAAACGGTCGCCCTCGACCCCGGCCCGCAGGTTCGACTCGAGCACGATCCGAAGGAGGTGACAAGTCGCATCATCGACCTCATCGCCCCGATCGGCTTCGGACAACGCGGGCTCATCGTCGCGCCACCCCGCGTCGGCAAGACCGTGCTCCTTCAGAACCTCGCCAAGGGCATCCACGCCAACAACCCGCAGGCGGACCTCTTCCTCCTGCTTGTCGATGAGCGGCCTGAGGAAGTGACCGACATGAAGCGAAACGTGCCCGGCACGGTCATCGCTTCGAGCAACGACAACGACACTCGGCAGCACATCGACCTCTGCACCATCGCCGCCGATCGGTTCAAGCGATTGGCCGAGACGGGACGCGACGTGATCGTGTTGATGGATTCGCTGACCCGACTGGGCAGGGCGTTCAACCGCGGGACCAACAGCGGCAAGCTCATGAGCGGCGGCATCGACGCGCGGGCGTTGGAGATTCCCAAAAAGATCTTCGGCGCCGCCCGCAAGATGGAAGGCGGCGGGAGCTTGACGATCATCGCAACCTGCCTCGTCCAGACGAACAGCCGGATGGACGACGTGATCTTCGAAGAGTTCAAGGGCACCGGCAACATGGAGATCGTGCTCGACCGCAAAGCCGCCAACGATCGAATCTACCCGGCGATTTGGCTGGCACACAGTGCGACGCGGAAGGAGGAGAACCTGATCCCCGAGCACCACATGCCGGCGGTCTTGAACATCCGCAAACACTTAGCCGCGATGCCGCCGATTCCGGCGTTGAAGACGCTGATCCAGGCAGTGAGCCAGCACCCGACGAACGAGAGTTTCCTCAAAGCCATGACGCCTGCAGCTCCGCAGGAGCGGGTCAAGCGTCGGGCGATCAGCCGGTGAAGCGAACACGTCGCGAGGCTAAAAGCCCGAGCAAGACGCCGCCGCCCAACGTCGCCAACGGCTCGGGGATGGGCGCGATCTGCTGCAGCGTGACGTTGTCGATGGCGTAGTTGTCGAAGGTGAAGCGGTTCTTATCTGCGACCACCTCAAGGACGAGATCGATCGTAGCTCCCGGCACGACATCGATGTGCGACACCGTACTGGTCAGTTTTCCAACAAAGTTGGACCCGTTGCCAAAGGTGCCACTGAGACCCGGCACAGATTGGATGCCGTTACCTGAGTCTATGAACGCAGCAACCTCAAGATCGTTGCTCGTGCTGCTGTCATCGACCTCCAGATCAAAGCTGAGTTGGTAATCAGCTGCAGAAATGCCGCTATTGATCGTGAAGCGGAAGCCAATTCTCGCGTGCTTGAAGAGCGTTAGGGTGGATGTATCGGCTAATGTCACTCGTCCCGGACGAAATGCGATTGCAGTGTCAGAAGAGGTTCGCTCGTAGGCGAAGAAGCCTTTCTCCCCAGTGTCATCGAAGGAGGTGATGCCGTCTCTCCTGAAGAATTCGTAGTCGTAGTTATTGATGCCGAAGCGAGCATCAGCTTCATCTTCCGTATCGAAATCGATGAAAATCTCATCAACGTCGAGGTGACCTCGATCCCCGGCGCGGTTCAAGCCCTTGTTTGGCTCGAAGTCGTTGAAATCATGCACCTGCCGAAAGCCGGCCATGCCCGCCGCCGAAGAGCCGGCCGCGATAAGGACGACAAGTGCACCAACAGCGAACAGGTTCTCCCGGCTCATGCTGGCGAACCTAGCGGGAAGACGCCTCACCTGCAAAGGCGACCGTTGAGCCGTTCAGGTCCGCAAGGATCTACTAGAGCAGCTTGCGCCTTCGTCGCTCACCCGTCATGCTTTGGCCGATGCCGAGC